>JAPLNL010000101.1 GCA_026692905.1 Planctomycetota bacterium | reverse complement strand
GTTTCCAACGAGTTTACCTAAGTCATTCATTGCTCGGGAGGGTGAGGCTCCTGCCGAACCTTTGCACCGTTGGCTCGGCAGGAGCCTCGCCCTCCCTAAGGTTTTCAATGGAATTGACTTTGCAAAGATGTTTACAGCGGGAGGGTGAGGCTCCTGCCGAACCGTTTTATCGCAAGCTCCGCAGGAGCCTCGCTCTCCCGAAGTTCTTACCGTTTCTTTTACTATTCCGCGTTTTTGCGTAACGAAATGGAGTAGAGCAAAACGATCGAGCCCGTCGCAAGCAAGGACCATGGGAACCATTCAGAGGGTTTAAACACTCGGTCTACCGAATTTTGAGCAGGAGCCGAGAAAAAACCGCCTGATTGCTGAGGAACTTGACCGCTTGGATCGTCCAAAACGCCAGCCACCAAAACGGCACTATCGATCATAAGGCACTCAATGCCCATAATGATCAGGACGATTCCAACTCCACAAAAAAAAGCTCGCCACATGGTATTCGGACGAATCAAGATTCGACGCCTAAATGAGTCACGATCAAAAAAGCGCGCCTATGCCCGCGCTACTCCGCAAGATATCCTTTCGGCAAAATCCCCTCCTAAATCGGAATGCGAATCGACTTTCCGGAAGATTTATCAGTGCTGCTCCTCATGTTTCAGTTGCCACTCGAGAAATCAGAAAAAACGGAAAAGCCTACCCTCGCAGCAACTTATTGCCCGACTCTCGGGATGCGAGTATACTAGTCGGCCAGGATGTACGGTGCGTAATTTGGCACAATCGTTCTGTAATGGTGGTTTTTGTTGAATCACCTTGCATCGCCCACCATACTCTCGTTGAGTCGCAGAAGCCCCAGTTCAATTGGGCTAGATTTGCTTCCCAAACCGCCAAGACTTACTTGCTTTTATCACTCCAATGATCGGAACACCCCATGTCGAGAACCACTCGCCGTCAGTTTATTCAAAACACATCTACTGTTAGTGCTGCTGGATATTTTGTATCAGCAGGCGCTACTTCGGCTCTCAGCCGATCCGCCAATGAGAAGCTAAATGTTGCTTGCATCGGAGTCGGTGGCAAAGGAGGCAGCGACTCAAGTAATGCAGCCAAATTCGGAAACGTGATTGCCATTTGCGACGTCGACCGAAATACCATGGACGGCAAGGCAAAGTCACCAGAGTTCTCCAGCGCCGAAAAGTTTACTGACTACCGTGAACTCTTTGCCAAGTATGGAAAGAACATCGACATCGTTACGGTCAGCTGCCCTGACCACATGCACGGTCCTGTAACCTTAGAAGCCATGCGATTGGGCGCAAGCTGCTACACACAAAAGCCACTTACTCGCACCATTTACGAAGCTCGACTTCTCGCCAAAGTCGCCAAAGAAACCGGCGTCTGCACCCAAATGGGTAATCAAGGGACCGCCCTCGACTCCTCACGCGAAGCAATCGCTCAATTGAGCTCAGGCGTCCTTGGCACACTCAAGGAAGTTTATGCTTGGTCGAATCGTCCGGTCTGGGCTCAAGGGCCAGGACGACGGATGAACATGGAGAAATTTGCTACCGAAGCAATGAAAGAAGATCCCGCCGCAGGTGCCAAGCTAATCGGCTCCAAGCACAAGGAAATCCTGAAGACTCTCGAGCGTTTGGACTGGAAGAGTTGGATTGGTGTCGCTGAAGATCGTGAATACTGGCCTGGTTTGTACCACAGCTTCCAATTCCGTGGCTGGTGGGATTTCGGTACTGGTGCATTGGGCGACATGGCCTGCCACCAGCTAACCGTTCCATTTGCGGCTTGCGGTCTCCGAGACCCAATTTCGGTCGTCGCAAAAACAAGTGGGCACGATTTCGACAGCTTCCCAGCTAGCTCGGTGATCAAGTTCGAATTCCCAGAAACCAAAGAGCGACCTGCCATCCCATTCTGGTGGTATGACCGCAAAGGCAATAAGCCACCAGCCGAAGTCTTCGAAAAGTGGGGCATCAATAAGGTGGCTGACAGCGGCGTTTTGATCGTTGGCGAAAAGGGCGCGTTCTACAGCTCAGACGATTACTGCGGCAAGTACGAACTCAAGGGCGTTGACAAAGTTAACGTCGACTATGAGAAAGCCGAAAACAAAGGGGACAACGACACGAACAACATGTACGAATTGTTCCGAGCGAAGATGGCAAACGATCCTAAGATTTGCAAATCGAACTTCATCGATCGCGCTGGTCCTCTGACCGAAACGATTTTGCTAGGTAACCTCGCTGTTTGGGCCGCTTCCAAGGGTGGCAAAGATGGCGAAATGGGTGAGTGGGGTGAGAAGGTCGAGTGGGATGCCAAGAATCTGGTGGTCACCAATTTGGCTTCTCTCAAGACGCCACGCGTTGCCGATCTGATCAAACCGAAGTATCGTGATGGATACAAGTTGGACTAACCTCCAAAGTCGTTGTGCGCGAAAGATTCGGAAGACATCTCGGTGGGGGCACACCTGCCGGGTGTGGCCTGGAAGTGAAAATAACACGTCCTCTTACGAATAGCCTTAACTGCACACCTTCTTTGCTGTCCAAGAGAATATCGTAACGTCAATCAACAGGGGAGTAGTTCGCTACTCCCCTGCTTTTTCATATTAAGAGCCAAGGATTAAAGTGATGCGTTGTCGCCGAGTGAGTTTGTTTGTCGGGAAGTGTTTGGTCGGTTTCGCCTTCTCAACTGGATTCGCCATTTCGCTTCCGACTGTCTGCCTCGCGCAAAAAACGGAAACACCCAGTACAGCCAAAGCAGAGGATGTGGCTGCTGCTAAGAAAAGGCTGGAGGCGTTAGGCTCGTCAGCAAAAGTCAACATGGATGGCGCCAAGCTCACCGAAATCGTGATTCAGGATGGCTCGATTCTGACTGCAGATGACCTCGCCTTGTTCGGCCGATTGAGCGACCTGACCAAGCTACAAATTTACAATTGCCGTACACTCAACTCCGAGATGGTCTCGCATTTGGATGGGCTCAAGGAATTAACGGCTCTGGCCTTGACCAACACCGTGATCGATGACGCGGCCGTTGAGACGATCGTGAAGTCGTTTCCAAAACTGACGGTTTTGGATCTGTCCTCGAATGCCAACATGTCGAGCCAAGTCTTAAAGATGATCGCAGAGCTCAAGGGATTGCAGCAGTTGATTCTCGTCCAAAATCGATTCAACGAATTGAGCACACGCCGCCTATCCAAGCTGCAAGACTTGCGAGTTTTGGATCTTCGAGGAAACATGGAAGCCGGCGACATGACGCTCGAAGTCGTGGCCGCGCTGCCAAAACTAAAGGCTCTCAAGCATCGAAGCACCGCTGTTTCTGACAGCGGTATGGCTTATCTTGCCAGCAACAGCACCCTTGAAAATCTCCTCATCCAAGATTTTAACATCACCAATCAGACGGGTGAGCACTTAGCCAAGTTGCAGAAACTTACTCAACTGGAAATTTTCCGTTGCCAAGGTTTTGGTAGCGAAGGAGTATTGGCGTTAAAGGGACTCAATCTTCAAAGGCTAACGTTACGAGATTTGCCAATCGTCGACGACCAAGCTTTGGAGGTATTGAAAGAACTGCCCAAGCTTCGCCGATTTTATCTTCATGAAATTAGCGGCATCAGCGACCGCGGCTTAAAGAATTTGGCCTCGCTCCAAGCTCTTGAGTTGCTCGACATTTGGAGCATTCCACAAATGACCGACGCCACTCTCGATGTCATTGCGACGTTGCCTAATCTCAAGGAGCTAACCATTCGTTCAACGGCCGTCACGGATGCAGCCACTGCGAAGTTGCTTGCCATGCCCAAGCTAGAATCCTTAACCTTCAAAGAAAACGGTAGCGTGACGGAAGCGGGGCTCAAGAAGCTTTCCACCAAGAAATGGAAGAAGTTAGACATCGGTGCATCGGCAGCAGCAAGCGACGAGTAAGTGCCCAGAAAGCAAATTCGGGCCGCGCGCCCAAGTTCGCAACATGCTCGGTGTGCTAAAGGATTATGTAGGCCGTCTCGGCGACGGGGCTCGAGACTCAAGCTGCAGAACGAAATCCCCCATGACCCTGATCCCAGCTTTTCGGTGCATGAAGAAAGGCCAGTGCCGCTCCTTCAGAGCTCTTCATAATTGGGGACAGCATACCATGGGTTACGTTCGCGTTGCGAACTTACCCCAGGCTATCAAGTGTCATCGCATTCGCGATTCAATCGCAGCTTGCGAACTCAGAGTCGCGACTCTTTCGCAATTGGAACGAATCGCAGCGGTCCCTATTCTTTCGCCAACTTCAGCCCGCGGGCGAACCATGGATAGATGCACGGGATCACCAACGAAGTCAACAGCGTCGAAGTAATAAGCCCGCCAATGACTACCGTTGCCAATGGTCGCTGCATTTCGGCTCCGTCGCTGGTGGACAGCGCCATCGGCAAAAAGCCCAAACTTGCGACGAGCGCCGTCATCAAAACAGGTCGCAATCGAATGAGAGCCGTTTCATTGCAAACCGCATCCAATGCCATGCCCGTATTTCTTAAACCCTCGGCAGCGCTAACCCAGACGAGACCATTGAGCACAGCGACGCCGAACAATGCGATGAATCCAACGCCTGCCGAAATGCTAAAAGGCATTTCTCTTAAATACAACGCAATCACTCCGCCCGATGCGGCCATCGGTACCGCCAAGAAAATCAATAGCGCAAGTCGCATCGAGCCAAGACTCGTATGCAACAGCAATAAGATAATTAACAAAACGATCGGAGTGATAATCGCCAATCGAAGACTCGCTGACTGCAAATTCTCAAAGTCCCCGCCCCATCGAATTTCGTAGCCCGCCGGCAACGCGACTTTCTCGGGAACTACTTTCTGGGCCTCGCTGACAAAAGACGCGATGTCCCGGCCTCGCACGTTGGCGGAGATGAACGTGCGTCTTCGGTTCCCTTCGTGCTCAATACTTGGAGGGGTTTCCTCTAACCGAATATCTGCCAGTTCCTTGAGAGGGATCGTTTGCCCTGCCAAATCCGTTACCGGGATTTGTTCAAGCAGCGACATTTTCTCCCGCCAACCCTTGGGAATGCGAACCATGATCGGATATCTGGCTCGCCCCTCAAACACTTGGCCGACTTGATGTCCACCGAGGGACGCAACAACGTCCAATACTGTCTGTGCATCCACACCATATTGCGCAAGCGCCTCCGGCTTGGTCTCGACTGTCAACGTCTCGAGGTTGGCCTGGAAGTCCGCTTTCACATCAACAGCTCCTGGGATCGTTCGCAAGACCGCCTCAATTTCCTTTCCTTTTTGGCCGAGCAAGTTCATGTCGTCTCCATATAGCAGGACGGCCACATCTGCTTTTACCCCTGCTACAAGTTCATCGACTCGCATTTCTATGGGTTGTGTAAAACCAAATGCGACCCCTGGGACGCTTGACGTCAACATCGCCGACATTTCCTTGATCAACTCGTCTCGCGTTTTCGGATTGGGCCAATCGTGAACAGGGTGCAGCAGAACCCAAACGTCCGTTTGATGAACGCCCATGACGTCGTTTGCAATTTCAGGACGGCCCGTCTTGCTGAATACCGTTCGAACCTCTGGAAATTCCTTCAGCAGCTTTTCGATCTGCGTCGACATTTCGATAGAGCCTTCCAAGGTGGCGCTTGGCAGCCTTACCGCCTCAACCAACATATCCCCTTCTTCCAACCTTGGCATGAATTCAGCGCCGAGATAATAGGCCATGGGAAGACTCATTATGAATACCGTCAGTGCCGTTGTAACCGTGACAAAAGGATGCTTGATCGTTCGCGTAACCGCTGGCACATAAAACCACTTCACGATCCGAACGAGAAACACATCTTTTTCGTCCATTTTCTTTGGAAGCAATAGTGAGGCCATGGCCGGCATGAATGTCAGCGATAGGATGAGCGAACCGCCCAAGGCAAAGAGGACGGTCAGAGCCATCGGTCGGAAAAGCTTTCCCTCAGTACCCTCAAGCAACAAAATGGGTAGGAAGACCACTGCGATGATCAACTCACCGAACATCGTCGGCTTACGCACTTCGACGGCCGCGTCTAGGATTATCTTCTCGTGTTTGATATCCCCATTTTCATGCGACAGCTTGCGAATGCAGTTCTCAACCATGATGACCGAACTATCGACGATCAATCCAAAGTCGATCGCGCCTAAGCTCATGAGGCTAGCGGTCACGCCCGTCGTCAACATCACGTTGGTTGCAAACAACATCGAAAGCGGGATCGCCAGCGCGACAATGACGCCGGCACGTAGATTCCCAAGCATCAACAAGAGAACGAGGACAACCAGCATGCCACCCTCCGTTAAATTGGTCAGAACTGTCTTAAGCGTCCGTCCAATCAACGCGGCTCGCTCGTAGGTCACGTCAAGCCGAACTCCTTTGGGAAGAATCGACTCAATTTCGGAAAGCCGTGCTTTCGCTGCCGTCACCACCTCGCGAGAGTTTTCCCCGACCAACATCATTACTAATCCAGTCACGATTTCGCCACGTCCATCGCGCGTCACGGCTCCTTGACGAGTCATCGGGGCAATACAAACCGAGGCGAGATCGCGAACGAGGATCGTCGTGCCATCTATCTCTCGTCGAACCACCACTGCTTCGATGTCTCTCTCACTTTTCAATAGCGAAACGCCTCGGATAAAGCGTTGCTCTCCATGGTGAATTACGTATCCGCCACCGGACGTGGCATTGTTGTTTTGTAGTCGTTGAAAGAGCTGTTCCATCGATACGCCGTAGCTCGTCATGCGATCCGGGTCTGGCTGCACCTCATACGTCTTGTAGTAACCGCCGTGAGTATTGATTTCCGTTACGCCGCGAACTTGCCGAAGCTTGGGCGAAATCTCCCACTCCAGCATGGTTCTTAGCTCCATCGGAGAATGCCTATCGCTGCGAACCTCGAACTGCAAAATCTCACCGAGTGCAGTCGTAAGCGGTCCAACGGCTGGCGTGCCATAGCCGGGCGGAATCTTGCTCGCTGCATCAGGCAAACGTTCCGCAACCAACTGTCGTGCTCGATAGATATCCGTCCCCTCGTGAAACACGATGGTGACCACGGAGATTCCAAATTTGGAAACACTCCTCAGCTCCTGCACCTTCGGCAATCCGCTCATCGTTGCTTCGACGGGATACGTCACGTAACGCTCCACCTCAACGGGTGAAAGGGAGCCGGCATTCGTTACGACTTGAACTTGGACATTGGTCATGTCCGGTACGGCATCGATCGGCAGTTTCAGTGCCGAGTAAAGCCCGGCGCTGGCCATCAGCAAAGTCAAGATAATGACGAGCCCGCGATTGACGAGCGATAGTTCTATGATTTTGGTAAGCATGGTGTAGGACGAAGGCGAAGTATGGGTTGGGTCAGAGCCTGATGGTCGTTATTCGCTTTCACCCATTAAGAGCAATTCAGATTTGAGAAGAAACGCGCCTTTGGTCACGACCAGTTCTCCTGCAGTGAGCCCCTTGGTTACCTCGACCCAATCCTCCGACGCCTCTCCAGTGGCTACATCGACGCGTTTGAAAGTACCGCCGGACATGTCGACAAAAACGAATTGTTGATTCTCATGTTGAACAATGGACTCTGGCTTGATCGACAAAGCTTGACGAGGCGGACCGATGGGAATAGTGACCCGTACAAACATGCCGGGGCGTAGAAGCCCCTCGCTGTTGTCGATGGTCGCGACCAAAGGGATCGAATTGGTATCCGCTTGTACTTCACGGCCTACATATCGGATACTTGCCTCAAAGACTCTATCCTTCAGCGCGGGAACCGTCACGGACAAGATGGTTCCGGGCTTCAAGCCGACCGCCGCCCAGTCATTTTCGCGGATGCTGGCCGCAACGTAGAGCGAATCCGTGTTGGCCAATGCGATTAATGAGCTACCTCGCGTCACGCGTTCATTGGTTGCAAAGCCACGAGATTCGACGGTGCCCGCGATTGGAGCTCGAATTTCGAGTCGGGATAACGCGTCTTCTGTGCTTAAGTTGACTTTGCCGCGATCTTCCTTGTAGCCGACTAAATTTTCGACGGCTTGCCAGGCAAGATTGCACTGCCGATCGCATTCGTCCACTTCGGCTTCTGCCTTTAGTTTCGATTGCGTCGCTGCAAAAGTGGCTTGGTCTCGAGCCGTTCGAAAAGCAGTCTCGGCAACCTGCCGCTCCGATTCGCGCTCTCGTAGAACACGCCCCGCAACGGAGCCGGAATTGGCCAACGGTTCGATTTTTGCCAGAAGCTCTGCAGCGAGTCGCATTTTTGAGTAGGACGATAGGAGCTCTTGACGATAGCTCCCAAGCGCTTGGTCATTAATTTCGGATTCGATTGCATCGATCGGCTTACCCTCATCTAACATTCCAGATAGCGATTTCAAGTTTTTCGCGAGGGTCGTTTCTCGCTCGAGCATTTGCCTGGCAATCTCGAGTTGTTGCTGTCGCTTGAGAATCTCCGCACGAGCTTGACCGATTTCAGCACTGCGCAGCACCGCCAGTAATTGCCCTGCTTCAACCTGCTGTCCTGGCATGACCAGTACCTCGGCTAGAATACCATCCATAGGGGCTTTCACATCGATATGTTTTGCCTCGTCATACCGAATCCGACCAGGCAAATTGTGGACGTGCTGAACTGGCTGAGACTGGGCAGGAACCGCTTCGAATCGTCCCGCTTCCAGCTTGCCACTGGGGAGTGTTAATGAATCTGGAATGGAAGCCGCCTCCTGTTTCGCATCGGGCTCGTGCGACGCTTGTCCAGCTTCGTTGATTCGATGAACGAGCAACCAACCGCTAGCCATTACGGAAAGCGCAAAGAGGGTTGGAATGGCCTTGGTGAATGACTGCAGTAGGGATTTTTTCGTCTGTACTGATTTTTCGGACATTGGATTGTGTCGCGTAACGATGGAGTCAACTACCTCAAAGGGATGCATCCTAGCAAGCATTATGCGTGCCGATTTCCAGGCAACAATCATTATCCTTGCGTTTTGAGGAATTGACCTCCAATTCAGCTTTGCTTAGGCTGTGGTGAAAAGAAAGTCGCCACGCGATGGAAAGAAACTGTCCACGGGGCGACAAAAGTAGTAGGCACGCTCCGTCGTAACCTCCGCTGGAGTGCATGAACAATGATTCCTGGTGCACGGCACATGGAATGTACCAACTCCTTTGACTTCTGCCGATGTACGACGGATCGGCGAAAGATATAGTAAAAATCTGTCGCGATTGCCGTGTCGTAAGCAGGTCAATATACTAGAGCGTTGTGCGATGACTCAATCCAGGTGGGTTATCCCATTGCGACCAGGAACCCGAAGCGTAAGCGCAGGGATTTTCTACGCTTTTCGTTTACGAGGCAGCCATTGGCTACACCAACTACAGCAACAAAGTCGAAACCCAACATCAAGACCAAGCAAGAAGACGCGAAGTCGGGTTGGACGTTTCTTACCAATCACGCGCACGTCTTGATCTTGTTGTCTCAAGACGCCTCCAAAGTCTTGCGCGAGGTCGCGGTCCAAGTTGGCATCACGGAACGGGCTGTTCAAAGAATCATCGCCGATCTGGAACATGATGGTTTCATCGAACGCGAACGGATAGGGCGGAAGAATCATTATCGAATCCTGACCAAACGACCATTGCGACATCCGATCGAATCGCATCGCACCATTGGCGACTTGATCGCAACGATTGTGGCTAAGCAGTAAACCGTTTCCGCGGGATTCCCTCAAGCATTCAAAAGTATTTTTCTTCCCGGACGACCTGGATTTCGCTCATGTACGCAATGACTGCGTAACGAGAGAAGTACTCTTTTTGAAGTACCTCCAGCACTTTGTCCGCCACCTCGCGTTTGGCAACAACTTCTATTTTTACATTGTCGCCAAGCAGTTCGCTTACGCGGCGTTGACGCGAACCTTCGCCGGACACATCAGTAATCGTAAATCCTTTCGCCCCGGCGCTGCGAATCTCGTGAATCAATCGATCCTTTAAGATGGATTCCGCAACGAGGGTCAGTAAGATCATCGGATGAGTATTCATATCTAGCTTTGCCCAACTAGGACTTGTGCCATTCGAAAGTACAAAGGAATTCCGACCAGCAGGTTAAAAGGAAACGTTATGGCTAGTGCCGCAGTTAAATAGAAGGTCGGGTTGGCTTCGGGGAGAGTCATTCTAACGGCAGGGGGAGCCGCGATGTAACTGGCACTGGCCGCCATGGCGCCCAGAACAGTGCAACTGCCAACATCTAGTCCAGCTAGCCCACCCAGGTAGACCCCCAAAGCGCCGTGAATGACCGGCGCTGTTACACCGAAAAGCATCAAGAATGCTCCCGCATGCTTCAGGTCGGCAAGTCGCGAACCCGCTACAAGCCCCATCTCGAGCAGAAACAGAGTGAGTGCTCCTTTGAACATCCAATCCCCTTTGTCGAAAAACGGTTTGACGGCTGCGTAACCTTCATACTTCACAATGAATCCGATAACCATTCCGCCGACGAGTAGGACCATCGATCGTGCCGTCAACAGCTCATGCCAAACCGTCTTCATCGAAGTACTTTTCGCTGTTGCTCCATCACTGCCGCCGGGTTTTGACTTTGCCAATCCGATTACGCCAATAGCCAGGGCGACCTGAATTCCTGGAATCTCAAGAAGCGTTAGGAGCGTTGGCATAAAGGGAACGACCGCACCCTCACCAAGTTGACTTATCACAAATTTCTCTGCCGCAATGAAAGTTACCGCTGAAACGGAGCCGTAGTGCGCGGCTATTCCGGCCGCGTCTGCTATGGAAAATCGACCGAGATAACGAAGCGTAAGATAGGAACTCACCGGTGTTATGCAACCGATCGCGATCGTAGCTATCCCAGGCAACAAGATCTGCCGCCATTCGCAATGCGATAATTCAACTCCTCCTTTGAGCCCCAATGCAAACAAAAGATAAATCGAAAGCGATGTGTAGAGATCACGCGGTATCGCCATTTCGCTCTTAATGAGTCGACAAATAATTCCAAATGCGAACGCCAGCACCATGGGCGAACAGATATTGGACTGAAACATTTGTAATAGTGTCATGTGCAACCTGCGATGTAAAGTAAGAGGTCAATGGCTTTCGACGGTCAGATCGATCGGAACTACTTTCCCCGTGCTGAGGTCATAAACGCCACCCGCGATGACAAGTCGTTTTTCGCGAATCAACTGAGCGATTACGGGCGAAGATTCCGCTAGTGCTATCGCTTGATTTCGAACATTCAATTCGACGGCTTTCGCGAGATCCCCTTTTGCTTCTTTAGCGGCGGGTCGAATATACTGAAAAAGCCCACTAATCAGACCAGGCACCTCTTTCGCTTGAATGGTTGCAGCAACAGCTCCACAGTTTGTATGCCCCAACACAAAGAGAACCTTTGCGCCCAAGACCAAAGTTCCGAACTCGAGACTGCCGACATTTTCGCTCGATGCCACATTGCCAGCGATGCGCGTGACAAAGAGGTCTCCAAAGCCCTGGTCGAAAAGGATTTCAATTGGAACGCGAGAGTCCGCGCAGCCTAAGAATGCAGCGAAAGGCTTTTGCTCTTTGGCTACCTGTCGAACACGCTCAATGTTGCGGTTCCTCGCCAAGGGTTCTCCTTTGGCGAACCGCTCATTTCCTGCGTACAAAAAGGACAGGACCTCATCCGGGGTGGAATTCGGTGTCAGCTCGTTGTCCAAACGGGGACTTGTGCCACCCGCTCCCGTTGCGTTCAGCGAAAGTGCGATCCCAGCACCCAGAATTCCTCGACGTGTTAGCGTCGGCTGTATTCCGGCCAAGCGATCGCCCGTATCCGCTACTTCAGAAAACTGCGGTGTAGGCATTTCTATTCCCTCCTAAAATTCCATTCACCGTAACACGCGACTAGTGTCGCGACATTTATGTCGCGTCTTTTCTAGCGTATTATCGACAGAAAGGCAATGCACTTTTGCAAAATCGTTCTGTTTTTCCGAGTTTTCAGCCCGCCCCGATGGGCAACGCCGTGAAGCATTTCGGGCTGCTAACCCCCTAAAACACAAAAACCAGGTTGTGTCGAAGCGGGGAAATCTGTAATTAGAGCCGACAGCGCACAAATGGGTTCGTTTTGGAGGCAACGGATGATCGATAGCAAACAACTTATTGAATACGCAAAGAACCCAGAGTTGGCTTTGCGAAATCTAGAACAATTATTGCCACTTTTGGACAGTGACGACGAAACGGAGCAAGGCTGTGTTTCCGATCTATTGGAAAATTGTGGCGCTCCAGCACTAACCCAAATCCCCTTCCTTTGTGCGCAGCTCAAGTCCGGACTCGCTCCACGCGTGTATTGGTCAAGCACTCTGCTAGGCCGACTTGGCTCAGTCGAAACGCTCGATCGAAGCCGATTGCACACCGATCTTTGTGGCGTCTTACAAGACGAAAATCTCGAGCTTTCCGCTCGAGAACGAGCCGCTTGGGCAATTGGCGAAACGAAGCCTATCGACCGCGATTGTCGGGTAATTCTGGAAAAGATCGTCGAGAAAGCGCCGGCTAGATTAAAGAGATTATTGGAAACCGCACTGGCTAACTGAGTCGCATCCTCCGTCGAATTGCGTTGCAAGGATTGCGACGCAGATGGATTCGCAATCTCCAAAAGCCGAACACGATAAAACCCGAGCAAGGAGGCGAGGGCGAATGAATCGTCATGCAATAACCATATGGCTGTCACTAGCAGCAATCGTCGGACTCACGGGTTGTGAGCCTGGCGCTGAATTTGCCAACAACCCCACTGCCCAAAACACAAGTAAGTCGGGGCAATTGGTATCGACGCGTAGTCCGGCGACGCGACTGCAAGGTTTGCCCGTTCGCACTCCGCAAACCATCTTAATCTCCAGCTTTAACATCCAAACTTTTGGAAAGAAAAAGCTCGAGGACCCTTGGGTGATCGAAAAGATTGTAGCGATCATTCGTCAATTCGATGTCGTTGCAGTCCAAGAAGTCCGAGCTGAAGACCAAACGACGATTCCAAGACTCATAAAGCTTATCAACTCAAACGGTGCTAATTACGATTACTTGCTCGGCCCTCGACTTGGACGCACGGCGTCCAAAGAGCAGTACGCATTTATCTACGACACGGCGAGCGTTGTCTCAAGTCCTGATGCGATCTACACCATTGAGGACAACGCCGACCTATTGCACCGTGAGCCGCTTGTTGCTCGGTTTGTCACACGCGTCCCGCAAGGCATTCGACCATTCTCTTTTTCCTTAGTGAATATCCATACCGATCCCGACGAAGTGAAAACGGAGTTGCCTGTAATGCATACCGTCTTGAAAGGGATTCGAGAGTTTGAATATCTCTCCGCTCACGAAGATGACGTGATTTTGTTGGGGGATCTAAATGCCGGTCCAAAGCAATTTGGCCCTTTAGCACAAATTCCAGGCATCTATTGGATCATCGACAGCGAAGCCACCAACACGATTCGCAAAAGTATCTATGACAATATGATATTCGATCGTGGTCTTACAAACGAATACACCGGTCGAAGTGGCGTCCTCGATGTGTGCGATATGTTCGGCATCAAGGTCGATGAAGCACTTCGTATTTCGGACCATTTGCCTATCTGGGCTGAATTCACAACACAAGAACAATTGCCAGGAAGCAGCACGGCACAGATTGTCGAAAGAAACAATCCCGCTCCACGACGGTAATCTTCAATCGGCGTCCTTCGAATGCGAATCGTATTCGAAAAAAATCGCTATCGGCGACGTAATTTAAGTGGTCCTACTTCATTGAACAGGTCGGACAAATAACTTGCAAGGGATGCATCGAAAAGACTAGGCGGTGCCACAGGCGATTGCACAACAGGTACCTGAACGAGCGGTACCTGAACGAGCGGTACCTGAACGAGCGGTTCCTGAACGACAAACTGATCCGCTTCCCCTTCTGCCCCTTCGCCAGTTCCCGACTCTTCATCATCTTCGTTTTGTTGATTCAGTTTGTTGATGAGGATGAGGATATCCAAAGGAGTTACTTCGCCGTCTCCGTCAACATCCAAATCAGGCAAGGCTCCTTCGCCTTCACCTGGCTCTTCGATTGGCCCTATTCCGTTGTCGTTTATATGATTGATGACGACGAGTGGATCCAGCGGCGTCAATACGCCATCGCCATCCACATCATATGGGTTTGCATCGTTGTGGTGAGGCGTAGGGTCCTTTAAAACATCGACGCGAAGACTTTGACTAATTCGAACCCCGCTCCGAAGCGACGTGGCCGTGATCATCAAGTCGAGGTAACCTGGCTCGTTGTACCCCACACCAGTTCCTGGCTTCAATCGGAGAACACCTCGAACTACTTCAAATCGATTGTCATTCACGCTAAAGGAGTACGCCTCACCTTTGTCAGGATCGGAAACTATTGCATTTCCTAGGGCTTTGCCATGTTCATTTTCTTGAATCCTGGTTGTGCCGACAAACGTGATTCCTGTCGGGTCATCGTCTTGATCGGTTACCGAAACCGTTATGGTTTTTTCGATCGAATACTGACCCTGGCTATCCGTTCCTCGAATAACGAGTCGAATCGAAGACTCACTCTCAAAATCCAGCATGCTACCTTCTGATAGCTTGAGCATGCCATTGACAACTTCAAACCGTGGGTCACTTACCGCCCAGGTATATTGGTCGTTCCTGTCTTGGTCAATTGCAAAGACTCGTCCTAAAACCAAGTTCTTGGTCAGTTCGGGCTGGCTCAAATTGGTTGGCGTCGATACTCCAGTGGGAACTTCGTTAACATCGCGAATGCTCAAGGTGATCTTGCGAGAAATCGAATCGTTGGGGTGCTGTCGATCGACACCCGTGATGGCCAAAACAAGGATTGGTTCGTCTTCAAAATTAATCGTGCCTTGAACAAGTCGAAGCACCCCATCTGCTACGCTAAATCTCGAATCGTCTACCTGGTACTGGTAGTTCGCATCCGAGTCAGGATCCATTGTCTGAATCGTTGCCAAAGCCGTTTGGAAGGTTGGGTTTTCGGAAATCGAGTCAACCGAAAATGCAATGCCTGACGGAGCATCGTTTACCGGATTGATAAGAATCGGCATCACTCGTGTCGCCGACCAATCACGACCATCATATGCCTGGATGGAGATATAGTCTTTCCCATTCGCATTCGCAAACGGTGTGTAGGTTCCCGTAGCGTCTTGATTCATGCTGAGCAGACCATACGCAGGGTTCTCTCGCACCAAGAAAACCAAAGAATCTCCGTCTGGATCCGACGCGTTAGATCGTATTCTAGTTGGATCCAAGTTTAGGTTGCCGTCTTCGTCGACTGCACTAGAGTCCAATCCATTCAGCACTGGCTTTCGATTGCTACCAATAGAACGTAGCCCAATCTCCAATTGAGTTACTTGGCTTCCCGAAACCGTAGCAATCGCAGCGGCTGCAAGGGCAACACCTTGAGTGTAAATCGTACCATTTTGTGATAAGTACAATTGCGAACCTGTACTATCCAACTGCAATCGCGCATCGGTCATTGCCCCCCCATTCGCAATCAAAATCGAATGGTGCTCAAGCCAATTCGTTGTGCTCCAAGCAGTAAGGTTTGACGGAGATGTCTTTGACCCTGCGTACAACAAGCTTCTCAAAGGATCGAACACCATAGGACCAACAACGTCAGGCAAGATTGCTTTCGTTGGTAAACCAATATCTGGACTCAGAATCCAGAAATCATCAACGGTAGATACCGCAATGAAAGCACCATCGCTCGAAAGGTTTGCGGATAGTATGTTCGACGCAAACGAGCGTCGCCCTATCAGTTGGTTGTCGTTTCCATTTAGTCCGTACAGCGACAATCGGTTGGAGCCAGCACCCGACTCAGACACTAAAAAACTGCTCTTGCCGCAAGAAGAAAGGGTTGCGTTTGCAGCGAGACCTGCGAGTCCAATATCCTTGAAAATAACAAGACTTGGCGTTTCCATGTCAACGAGAGAAACTTCTTTTGAGCTTCCTCCACTCACCGCTAGTACTCTGTTGTCTACCGCCACAAGCTGAGTCGTCAAGGACACATCGACACCAGTAAGTTGCTTGGCGCCGGTTCCTTCCGTCGAAACTTTCCAAAGCGATTGCGACTGATCTCTGTTTTGCGTCAATGCAAACCCGTTTAAGTCACCGTTTGCTGATCGGATGAGGGCAGCGTCCACGATTATGGCGGAATCAAACGAGATCGATTGACTTATTTTGTTTTGCCCAACGTCAATTCTCGACAGCGCATTTCCGGAAATCCCCCAAACGGTACCATCCGCTTCGACTTGAAGAACCTTGCTTACAGCGGCTAAGTCTGACAAGCTGCCTTGGTCGGCCGAGCGAGTCGGGAAGGTTTGAACGATGGACCTGTTGGTGCCAACCATGCGCACCGAGTAACTGCCCGGCTCAAGATTGGAGAATCTGGCATGGCCCGCGCTATCGCTGGTGGTCCACGGTTCAGAACCGTTCAGCTTGCCATCATTGTTAATGTCAATGTACACCGCCCGGTCAGACAGTGAGCCATCCTTCGAAAGATTGAAAGACCTAGAACCATCGGTGTCATCGAACACGAAAACATCGATGCCAGCGAGTAACCGTCTGTCTTCCAAAATATCAAAACGGAGCTGTCTCGAACGCAATTTTTGGGTGGCGTTTGGGTTCGATTTTTGCGGTTTGGAACGAGTCATAGGACCAACTCATCGTTTTCGGTACAACGAAAGAAAGGAGTTCCCGAAAAGTGCGTCTTCCAGGGAACTGTCGAAAACCTGCGAGTGTGTGTAGTGTATTAATCTATCCAAACACGCGACGTGAGTACACAGTTTCCGCAAGATATTCGCGAAATTTCATTGCTACTTCGTCACCCCAAACTTGTAGGTTGTGGTTTCCTCAAACGCTTGCCCCGGCTTCAATAAGGTTGTTGGAAACGAAGGTTGATTTGGAGTATCAGGGAAGTGCTGTGTTTCCAAGCAAAACGCTTCATGTCGCTTGAAGCCTGCATTGTCGGCAGTGCCATCCAAGAAATTGCCTGAATACAATTGTATCCCTGGCTGGGTCGTCATCACCTCCATGGTTCGGCCGCTTGCCGGGTCAACGACACTGGCCGCAGGCCGGAGCTTTCCTGGTGCACCGTCCACCACGAAACAATGGTCGTATCCATTTGTCTCCTTTAGATCAGCAATCCGCTCGCCAATCTTGTGTTTTGCCGTGAAATCAAGCGGTGTGTTCGCCACATTCGATAGCTGTCCCAAAGGGATCATGTCCGCATTTACCTGCAAATATTTGCTGCAAGGGAGAGTCAACTCATGCTGATAAACAGTACCACTGTTGGCACCGGATAGGTTGAAATAAGCATGATTGGTAAGATTGACGTGGGTTGCCTTGTCCGTGCTGGCATTAAATTTGATGGACAACTTGTTGTCATTATCCCACAGGTATTCGGCCGAAACCGTTAACTTGCCAGGGTATCCCTCTTGTCCATCCGGACTCACCAAAGAGAACTTCAGTCCAACGCTCGTATCCGTCTTCACTTCGGCTGCTTTCCAAATTAGCTTGTCGAAACCAACAAGTCCGCCGTGAAGATGGTTCGGACCGTTGTTTACCGCCAAAGAATACGATTTTCCATCTAGCGAGAAGCTACCCTTTGCGATGCGATTGCAAAACCGACCGACCGTTGCTCCGAAATAGGGATGACGCTTCAAGTAGCCGTCGATTGAGGAAAAGCCAGCGGTTACGTTGGTCCTTTTCCCACTTCGATCCGGAACATTGATCGACACCACGATCGCACCGTAATCAATCATTTGAACGGTGTTTCCGTTGGCGTTGGTCAACGTGTAAAGAGTGACACTCTGGCCGTCGGTCGCTTTGCCATAAGGTGCGGATTCAATCTTCATTTTGACTTCGTTGGTGAATGCGTTGCCGCACGAAAAGAGGAAAGATGCGATGGCTACACACCACGCAATACAAACAGGAATGGGATGGAAACGAAATGAATGGAGGCTCTTCATGATTTGCATCGCTATATAAGGACTGGAAGGAGTCAACGCCAAATTGTATCTGAGCATTAATGCCGACCAAAGCCCCCAAAAGCCAGTTTCGTGGAGAACTATTTGCAAATTAGCTGGGCAGGACCGCGTTGTGATAAATGTCCTGAACGTCATCGCAATCATTAAGCATGGTCATGAATTTTTCGAATACCGGCAAATCTTCAGGACTGATGTCCGCAGAAGTCTGCGGGACAAAGGTAATTTCCTCAACCTCTAGTTCAACACCCGGCAATGCTTCCATCAACGCGTTTTTTGCCTTGAAAAACTCGGTCGCCGGAGCGAACAACGTCACCTGCCCCTTCTCGCATTCAACGTCCGTCACGTCGACTTCCGCTGTCAACATCGCCTCCAGGACTTCGTCGCCACTGTCCCGTTTGAATGAAAAGACAGCCAAATGATCAAACAAGTGGGATACCGAGCCTTGAGCTCCCATTTTGGAGTTCGTTTTGGTAAAGCAGTTTCGGACGTCCGTAATTGTCCGATTGTTGTTGTCCGTCAAACAATCGATTATGACCGAGCAACCGCCTGGTCCAAACCCTTCGTAGCGAGCGTGAACAAAGTCCTCGCCACTTCCTCCAGCCGCTTTTTCCAGTGCTTTTTCAATAACGTGCGCCGGTACTTGTTCTCGCTTCGCCTTTTCGATCAAACTTCGCAAGGTCGGGTTTACAGAGGGATCTGCTCCCGTGTTTTTGGCAAGTACATACAGCATCTTGCCATACTTGGAATAGACTTTGGTCTTTTGGCCAGCCGTTTTGGCCATGGACGCCTTGCGAACTTCGAAACTTCTACCCATTGCGATTTTCTCAGTACAGAGTGCTTAGAGATTTTGGTCGGAAAAGGATTCTAACCGAGACAGGAAAGGATGCCATAGGTTTCCGATCGACTGTTGCATGCGCGAATCTTGCTCTATGATCGTATTTTCAATTCCGATCAGCGAATCTCCGTAACAAGGGATCTCGTTTCAACCACAGCCGCACACGTACACCAATGGTAACGAGTGCTTGTTCGGCTGACGATAAAACGAGGACTAAGGTCGTATTGATCACCAAGCTGGCAATAGCCAAATCCACCCTATTTCGAACGCGAAGATATGAAACACATTCGGAACTTTTGCATTATCGCCCATATCGATCACGGCAAATCGACGTTGGCTGATCGATTGATCCAAGCGTGTGGAGGTGTGACTCAACGCGAATTCCACGACCAAATCCTGGATTCGATGGATATCGAGCGAGAACGCGGAATCACGATTAAGAGCAATTCCATTTCACTTTCCTATCGAGCTGCTGACGGCCAAGACTACCTGCTGAATTTGATCGATACGCCAGGCCACGTCGATTTCTCGCACGAAGTTCGCCGGTCTCTCATGGCTTGCGACGGAGCCTTGATCGTCGTTGATGCTTCCCAAGGTGTCGAAGCTCAAACGGTTGCAAACCTCTACCTGGCGTTGGAGTACAACCTCGCGTTGCTGCCCGTAATCAACAAGATCGACCTCCCCGCGGCCAACGTCGAAAAAGTCCGCGAAGAAATCGACGCGGACCTGGGACTCGATCCATTCGAGGCGATCCCGGTTTCAGCCAAGACCGGCGTCGGAATCACCGACGTCCTTGAGGGTATCGTTGCGAAACTCCCGTGCCCCAAAGGAGATCCCGACGCACCCTTAAAGGCTCTAGTCTTCGATGCTCACTTCGATACATACCGAGGTGTCATTCTCCAAATCCGCGTGGTGGAAGGAACACTCAAAACGGGCGAGACCATCCACTTTATGCACGCCGGTCGCGATTACAAAGTTGACGAACTTGGCTACAACCAACTTAAGCTCACTCCGAAAAAACAATTGAGCGTCGGTGAGGTTGGCTACGTTGTTGCAGGGGTCAAAAGCGTTCAAGATATCGAAATTGGCGATACACTGACTCATCTCCATCGACAAGCTACCGATCCTATTCCAGGCTACAAGAAAGCCAAGCAAGTTGTGTTCTCATCCATCTACCCGATGAGCACCGACGAATACCAGGACTTGACGAAAGCCCTCGAAAAACTAGCGATCAATGATGCGGCGCTGACCTTTGAGAAAGACAGTTCGGCGGCCTTGGGCTTCGGATTTCGCTGCGGCTTCCTCGGACTTCTCCACTTGGACGTCATTCAAGAACGATTGCAACGGGAGTTCGACCTGGGCCTTGTTATTTCGGCTCCATCGGTGAAGTACAAATTGGAACTGAAGAACGGTACGACGATCGACGTCGATAATCCGAGCTACTGGCCCGACCCAATGTCGATCGAGTCGACAACCGAACCCTACATCAAGGCATCGATCCTCATCCCTGAGGAGTACGTCGGTCCAGTGATGGAGCTATGCCGCGAGCATCGCTCGGACAGTCAGACCATGAACTATTTGTCGGCAGGCCGGGTCGAAGTCAAAAGTGAAATGCCGCTCGGTGAAGTCCTCTTTGACTTCTACGGAAAACTCAAGATGCTCACCCGAGGCTACGGCTCCTTTGATTACGAACCGATCGAATACCGCAAGACCGACGTGGTGAAGGTTGATATCCTGGTCAACAAAGAACCTATCGACGCTCTCTCGTATCTTGTCCATCGCGACAAATCTCGAACACGAGCTCTTCACTATTGCGAACAATTGGCCGAAGCGATTCCTCGCCATCAGTTCAAAATCCCCATTCAAGGTGCAATCGGCGGAGAAATCATCGCCCGATCGACCATCCAACCGTTCCGGAAAGACGTTACCGCCAAGCTCTACGGTGGCGATGTGACCCGCAAAAACAAGCTGCTCGAGAAGCAGAAAAAGGGTAAAGCCAAAATGAAACAATTCGGCAGCGTCAATATCCCGCAGAAAGCCTTCGTGTCCGTGCTACGCTCCGACAAAGACTAACCCGCCTCAATACTTGCACTATTGAATTTCGTTTAACAGTCAGCCGAAGGCGTACTGTCAAAGAAGTTAAGTACGCCTACGGCTGACTGCTAAACGACTAAATCAACAGCCCCCTCGCCTAGCCGAAAGTACCCACCTAAATGCCTAAGCCAATTCTGTTCTCGAATTACCTCGTATTCGTTGTCGTGGTGCTTTTAACGCATCTGAGTCCAACGACCTCGCATGGACAAGATGCACTGCGAGCCAATGCGATGAAGTCGTTGCGCTTCCACGCTAGTTTTGACGGAACTGGCGATGCGATTGTCGCTAACGGTGATGGCAAACTCTACACGGTCGAATCCATGGCGAGAAAACAATGGACAGCAGGAATCGCACGGCCAGATGTCTCGATCGTTAAGGGCGGGGGTAAATTTGGCGATTGTCTTCGGTTCGGCAAAAAGTCTCCGCAGATCATTTGCTACAAAGGGGAAGTTATGCCATATCAATCGAAGGATTGGTCCGGTACCGTTGGCTTCTGGATGCGATTGGATCCCGACAAGGATCTCGAGCCCGGTCACTGCGACCCAATTCAAATTACGGATAAAGCTTGGAACGACGCAGCGTTGTTCGTCGACTTTGACAAAGACCTTCCTCGCGACTTTCGCTTGGGAGTCTTCTCCGATTTGCGGTTTTGGAATCCTGAGAATGTCGCGTGGGAAAAATTGCCCATCGAAAAACGCCCAATGGTCACGCTAAAGAAACCGGGGTTCTCTCGCGAAGCTTGGAAGCACGTTGCATTTACGTTTGAAGGGATCAACTCTGCAGATGGCAAGCCTGCAACCTCAACGCTCTTTGTCGATGGCAAAACAATCGGTTCGTTGAAGCAGCCGACAAAATTCACCTGGGACCTAAACAAGGCAGCGATCATGCTGGGCCTAGACTACATCGGCGATCTAGACGATCTGATGATCTTCGACCGAGCCTTGTCAGCCGAAGAAATTGCCACGTTGCTAGTTGAAAACGCAAAGAACTAGATCAACGCCTCAATGTAAATTGGGCTCTTCTGTAGCGAAAGTCGTCAAGACTTTCGGCTGCATTGCATAAACCACCGAAACTCTTGACGAGTTTCGCTACAAAATGCGAAACAGCGTTGCGCATAACGGCGACAGTTCGTAGCTGCGGGGCTCGCCCCGGGCTCGGGGCTTGTTGATTTAACACTTGTTCAATTGCACTTCGCTTAACAGTCAGCCGTAGGCGTACTGTCGAAGCGGTACAGTACGCCTTCGGCTGACTGTTAAATGACTAAATCAAAAAGTCCCTTGCCCCGCAGACACATTCCTATATCGAATGCAAGAGCCGTGTAACGGAGACACCACAATGTTGCAACGTACTGATCATCGTTCGTCCTTGCTCGCTGTGTGGAGCAATGCATTTTGGTAAGCATCAACATCCATTACAAACTCTCCGGTCATCCCGAGGTCGGAGGTGACATTTCCTCCGATCTCTTGCAGATGAGGAAACGCAAAGAGATCGCTCGATTCCAATTGGTTACCCAACGACGGATTCATAATTTTCGTAACCTTATTCGATTTCCAGTATCCTTGAATACTGGCATCATACTGAACAACTCCACCGTGTTGCTCAATTTTAGCGATCAAAAATCTACGATGTATTTCCGGAAGCAAGAACCCCAGGAACAATCCAGCAACTACTGACGCTATCAAGAAAATTCGTAAGCTAAATCGTTTTGGAATTACTATGCGCATCCACCTTCCTTTAGCTTTCCGCTTGGCTCAACTTGATCAATGACACTAGTTCGTCGGTGCTCATGCGACCTGCACGGTCAGCTCCATCCAGCACACCGCTGATCAGCTCGCGTTTGTCCGCGTGCAATGCCAGGATCTGCTGTTCAATCGTATCCTTGGCAACGATGCGGTAAACGGTAACGGCGCGTTCCTGTCCGATTCGGTGAGCTCGGTCGGTCGCTTGATCTTCCACGGCGGGATTCCACCATGGATCCATGTGGATCACATAGTCAGCCGCGGTCAAATTGAGCCCCGTCCCCCCCGCCTTGAGCGAGATCAAGAACAACTCGCCTTCGCCTGCTTGGAATCGATCGACTGCCTCTTGGCGTTTGGCCGCAGGAGTCGACCCGTCAAGATATTGATACTTGATTCCGAGTTTGTCGAGCGCACCGCGAATGAGTAACAGGTGCTGAACGAACTGGCTAAAAACCAATGCTCGGTGCTCACCTTCTCGCAACTCGCCTACGATTTCCATAAAGAGATCGAGTTTGGCGGACGATTTGTCCCATCGCTTGTCGACCAAGCCTGGGTGGCAAGCCAACTGACGCAATCGGGTAAGCCAAGCAAGTACTCGAATACGCATTTGCGATTCGTGTTCCCCTTCGCCTGGTTTCGTGATTTCCGCCAAAGCAGCCATTCGAGCTGCATCGTATTTTTGTCGTTCTTCCTCGGACAGCTCAGCCAATCGCACGATTTCGGTGCGGTCCGGCAACTCCGAAAGAACTTCTTTTTTCGTTCTCCGGAGGATGAACGGTCGAACTACGCGTCCGAGCGCGAGCAATCGGTCTTTGTCTCCTTGACGTTCAATCGGTTCTGCAAAACTCTTTCGGAACCGATCCCACGAGCCGAGCAATCCAGGGCTAACCGTTCGCATCAAGCTCCAGAGTTCGCCTAAATGATTTTCGAGAGGCGTACCCGAAAGGGCGATCCGCCAGTCTGCATCCAATTGTCGTACAGCTTGGGCCGTCTTGGTTTGGAAGTTCTTGATGAATTGGGCTTCATCCAATACCAGCGTATGCCACGAACGGGCCGTAAATCGATCAACGTCACGTTGAAGCAATTGATAGCTGGTAATGATCAAATCGCCAGGTCCGGCCGAATCGACAAGCGTCTGTCGGTCGTGTTCGCGATACAGTTTCGCCTTGAGGGAAGGGGCAAACTTTTCCGTTTCTCGCTGCCAATTCACACCAACGCTCGTAGGGGCGATAATGAGCGCGGCCCCTTTGCTTGCTCGATCGAGTAGCACGCCGAGCGCTTGCACGGTTTTACCCAGACCCATGTCGTCAGCCAAACAGCCACCGATGCCCCAATGCGCGAGCTTCGCCAGCCATGCGTAACCGGTTTTTTGATAATCGCGTAAGTCGGCGTTTAGGTTTGATGGAACAACTGGCTTGAGCGTTTTCGCACCAGCCAACCGGTCTAGCGCATCGCGCCATGACATATCCGATTCGTAGCTGATGTCGCTGCCGAGCGCTTCTTCGACAACGGCTGTAGCTGCTCTGGAAACGCGAATGGCCCCAGAATCGCTTTGCGAGACATCTTGTATGCTGTTCAAACGTTGACGCAATTGGTCGGAGATCATGGCGAACTGACCGTCTCCCAGTGGAACGAATCTTCGTCCACCACGAAGAGCGGTTAGCAATTCCGCCAACGGAATCTCGAGACCCTCCAATCGTGCGACCCCTTCGACGCCAAACCAATCGCGTTGGCTGGTCAATCGAACTTGCAAACGCTGTGGCGTGATTTCGCCAATGATTTTCATCGGCTGACTCTTGGGCCAACAGACTGTCGGCGCGTTTTCGCCCAACGCTTGGATTCGTGTTAACAAATCGAGGGCCAAGTCAGGATTTTCCGCGATCCACGTATAAGGGCTTTCATAGAGCAGTTGTCCAAGCTCAAGCGCACCTGCAATCTCATCTGCGCGAATGGACTCTTCCTCAAGTGCCCGAAGCAGTTGGAATCGACCGGCCGGGGTCGCCACTCGCAATCGATCGGGTTCCATGCCAGGTACGGGCTGTTCGGCAACGACATCGCAAGCGACTCGCAGGCCAACCAACAAACTTTCCTTGCCGAATGGAGACAAGTGGACTTCGATGTTTGGCTCGAGAGGTTGCTCTGGGCCTGCCAATCGTTCGGGCAAATTGATTTGAATCCACTTCGGATCGGCTGCTGCCGCGACCAAGTCCGCGAACTGTTCGGCCGTCTCTTGGTCCAAAACCGCCTCGCGACGCTCGGCAGCGTGCAAATCCTCGATCAACCGCTTCATTCGATTGTCGATACTGCTGACCCAGATGCATCGCTGATCGCGATCCAATCTGAGCATCATCGTTTCTTGGTTGTTGATAGTCCCCATGAAGTAATCGGGGTTATCTCGCAATGAAACGATCTGCACCTCGCCTTGATAGATGCTCGGTTTGTAGATGTCTTCCATTTCATCGATGCGAACTTCGATCGGGCATTCCTTGATGCGAATCGGAGTTTGCAATTCGTCATCCAGCGTTAAATGCGGATGGTCTTTGAGCAGATTGAGGCACTCGCGCACGATTCGAGGCGTTTGCCCTCGATACGATTCCTCTGCCGATTGCAGCAACAGGATAAGCATGCGGTCCGAAGGGTGTACCAACGCAGCTTCTTCGACCGTATCCAGGCCATCGCGAAGATGGCGGCCTTTGTTCCAGCCCCCTTTCTTTCGCATCGTTTGCAGATAAGCATTCACTTTGACGGTGCTATTCGAAAACGACAGCCGCCATTGGATGCGCATCAGTCGATCGCGCTCCATCTCTTCCGGAGGTGTGTCCGGAGCTGCTGGCGCGTCCTTAAGATAACTCAGCGATTCGATCAGTTTCCGGCCGGCATGGCGTCCGTCGGTCACGCAGCTTTGCATCCACTGGATCGCGTCCTCTGCGGATTTGCCACTCAACTGTCTGCGAATGTAATGCAAGCAATGAATTTGGTGTACACAAGGTTTTATTGTTTCAACGCAGCTGCATTGAGCATTGAGCTGACGGATCACACGGCCCCCGTTTGGGTCCATGAGATTTCCAAGTTGCTTTGGGTCTAATTCAAACAAAATGCTGGTGTTGAATTGACCGCGCACGGGTGCTACCCCCTGCAATTCGAAATCCCATTGAAGGCTTGTTTCGCCTTTTTTGAGTCGAGGCTGATCTTGCGCCGTGTAATAGCGAGCCATTAAGAGCTGCTGAGGACGGATCTTCTTTTCTAAAAGAGCAATTGCTTCGAGTATATGGACAATCAATCCGGTCGCCTTGGGAGGGTCCAGTTGTGCCAGGTTCGTCATGCCGTTTTGTTCCATCCAGTGTTGTAGATCCGCAAAAGCCAAGTCCACTAGTTTCGTCGATCTAGGCATTCTTTGGCAAGGCGAAATTGTCGCTTCTAGCAATGAAAATACAGGGCAAAAGAAGTTGCTAAATGAGCTAATTGCTCTTAACAGAATCAGAAGATCCTGCTATGCGAAGTCGAGAGTAGAGGCTGGCAAAAATGGGCGAGAATACCGATCAACGTCGCGAACGCGTAGACAGTTGGTATACTAATCGCTCTCCGAAGAGTCTTTTCATAGGATAGTGTCGAATATGCCTTCGGCTAACTGCTAAATACCGATGCCAGGAAAGCACTCACCATGGACACAAAATGCCGCAACGACTTGGTAGGCTGTCGCAGTCGACTGCAAAGCACATTGAGCAAATGGGGTGAAGCAACGAGCATCATCGAAGTGTCTTGGAACGATGAAACATCCAAGAGTTTTTACAGCCAGAGTCTTGGAGATGTCGAACCCATTTTCAAACGGATGATGACGTCACTGCTTGAGGCCGCAGATTTGGTTCACAAAATCGAGAAGATGGTCGTAGACACAGACAAGTTCGAATAGCAATTGCTTTCTTCATCATTCGTTTCGAATGAATTGTTGACGCCAAAGCGTAATGGCAGACTTTTCAAACGCAGAAAAATATCTGTATTTCATCTTTCTGCCCTAAATTTCTCCCCCCGGATCGCATGGAAAGGGCATCCTTCGGATGCAAGTGTTCCGCAAACGAAATAGATTCCGACACTTCTAAATCAATCCAACCCATTTGCGGCCAATCCAAAATGCCGCAAGCGCAGTGACCATCGACGCAACCGTGATCCAGTGAGCCCAAGGCTGCAAACGACGCAATGTTGAAGGTGGATCGGGAATACTGCCGATCGCGGTCAGAAGTTTTTCTCGGTCACTCAGAGAAAACACCTTGCCATTGGTTACCTTCGACAATTCTTCGAGCACTTTGGGGCGAGCCGCCAAACCAATTCTTTCTCGCGTCGCACCCTGGACGAAGAAAGATGTTTCGAGCGCTGCGCCTGTCTGCTTGCAGGTCAGAACCACCTTGTGCGGACCTGGCTCAGCTACTTCATAACGTCCTTCAAACGATCCCCAACTATCGACACCTCCGCTGTTCAATCGAATGACTTGAAACTTTCCCGATGGGGCTTCGATGCGAACCGTTACGTCGCCCGATGACAACGGCTCGCCGTTCGTTTCCATAACATTCGCGTGCAGGGCCAGCGTTTGGCCAATCATGGGTTGGTCCGGCGAAAAGTAGAATCGCATCGATTCCCCTTTGGCCATATTGCGTTGATAAGCCATCCAGCGGACGACTTGACCCCAAAAGCGATAGTGGTACTTATCCTCGACTCCCCGCCGCCATCGCCATGCACCATCGGTCCCCATGAACAAGACCTTGCCTGCTCCGAATGTCTTCGTTACCAAGAGTGGAATGCGGCCAAATTCGTTGCTCATCTCCTGATGCACACTCAAAACTTCGCTTCCAGCTTTCGCACGAATCACCGGTGCATACCACTGGAATCCTGGAAGCGTGCTCCATGCGTCCAAGTTCTCTTCTTGCGTATCGGCTAACTTCGTCAATAAGCTTCGACGGCCAGCCTCGGTCAACTCGAATCGCATCGGTGATTTAGATCCGAAACCATAAGGCTGCGCGGTGTCCAATGTCACTGGTAACAATGGTTCCAATGCACTATCAACCAACGTGTGCTCATGACCTTGCCAGCCCGGCATGAAGACCAAGCCGCTCGCCTGAAATTCAACAAGGCCTCGCAACAATTTGCACTGCTCTTCGCTCAAGTGACCTTGTTCGAGCCCAATGTCACCAAGGAAAACCACATCGAACTTGGAGAGCTCATCCATGCCGTTTGGGAACTCCTTGATATAGTCTTTGTTTCCGCCACCGACTTTGCCCAATCCTGGATGGAAAAGCAAACAAGCCACATCAACGCCCGGGTCACGCGAGAGCGCATTGCGAAGATAGCGATACTCCCATCTCGGGTAACTATCGATGACCAGCACTTTGAGCTTCTCTTGGCGAATGGCGATCGGAGTGGATAGCGAATTGTTGGTTGCAATCACTTCGTCTGGATGCTGAGGTACCTCAACCGTTAAGGTATAGTCCCCCTCCGTTTTCGGTGTCCACAAAACGGTATCGGTAGTGCGTGACATGGCAGTGATACGCACTTCCTTAGTAACCTTCTCCCCGTCGGAAGCCGTCATTACGACGGTGGCCACATGGTCTCGAGGCAACGAAGATTCAATGGAAAAAGGAATTCGGACCGCTTTGTTTGTAATCCCAAACGTCGGAGTGTCGACACTGAGCAGTTCGATGTCGGGCAGTCGTGTCGGCGAGCCGACTGGAATCGATAGAATAGGTACACCCTGGGCACGATAACGCATGGCCGCATTCATGGGGGATTGACCGGCGTTCCAATCTCCGTCTGAAATAAGTACTACGCCGAGTACTCTCGATGTCGATTCGATGGCTTGATTGAGCGCTGAGTTGAGGTCGGTGCCGTCCGCTTTGCCATCTGCCGGGAACGAGTTAACTCGTACATCCATCCGCGAGGCGAATGCGCCCCAAGCTTCTTCGCTCAAGAGAGATTCGATCGCGATTGCTCTCGACTGTGCTTCGGATTGCCCCGATTCGTTTTTGACAAGAACGTCTTTCGTCTGCATGCTCTGTGAACTATCCGAGAGCACGAGTAGGGCAGGCTTCTCATCGGATCGGAACTCTTGGACCCACTCGGGTTGATTGAGCAGGACAGCGCCAACGACCACGATCCCGCATCGAAGTAGCTCTAGCCAAAGAACGGATTTCAAAAACCCGCTCCTTCGCCATGCTAAGTACGAAAGGGCGAAAGTCACCGCGCACAAGGCGAGGGAAAGTACCACAAGCCAAGGCTCAGTGGAAAACGTCAAGGATTGTTTTGAGGCGATCATGACAGCCATGATAACTCAAACTTTGAGGAAATGCTTGGTGCAAAACACCATCTCGCGCACCCGCGCATCATGCTAATTGGCTGCAGAGCTTTGGCCCGGTTGTGGGGCTGCTTTCTTGCTGCCCGGAAAACTCTGAAGAGCCTCGATCCGGCTGCGAGATTGCGTGACCGCATTTGGACTGGTCAAAGGCTGCAGTTTCAACCGAAATGTTCTCGATTCTCCTCCTTGCAACGCAACAACACGACCGTTTTTTTCTTCAAAGGATCTGGGGTTGGGGAAGCCCGTACCTGGCTCTAAACCAACAACATATCCATCTTCGACCGAGGCGGTATTCTTCCAGAGTGTCATGTAGGGCAGCGTTCGAGTGTCGAAGTGCACAGCGAAACCAAAGGTACCATCGGCGGACGCCAACATAGCCTCGGACCAACTGCTTTCATCGCCGACCGGATCTAAAAAGTAGACTTGTTCCCGGTACCCGCTGGCGGGGCCGTCGCATTGATTCCATTGGTCTACGGATTCCGACGCCCGCTCGTCGCGCGGAGCAAGACTTCGGTAAGCTGCATGCACAGAGGAGCCCGATTGCAAAACGGGTTGTCCAACATTGATATGGTAGAGCAATTGCATAGAACCACATTGACTCGATCGGTTCGTGACGGTGTCAATGATCTCGATCACTGGACTACCAACCCGGAACCGATAGCGAGTCTGCAACTCCAAGGAATAAATCAAGAATCGCGATTCCGTCACGACCCCGACCACATCCAAAATTCCATTTTCGATGTCCACTTGAATGTCTAGTCGCGAGGCGGGCAAATTGGCGATACGCCCGTGCAACGGATATCGAAGCGTTCCGGTCTCGGAAAACTCAGGAGCGCCGTTGCTTTGCAAACCGCATCGCACCAGCAACTCATCAAACCCCTCTAACCAACCAATCCCACTCGCATCGTGGATCGGCACCAAACTTGGATGCACAGGCCCTGAGACAGGACTCTGCCACCCAAATTCCAAATCATCACTCCAGCATTTCCATAGGCCCATCCCGCGGTCGGGCAAAATAGTGGCGGTGACACTGCCCGTGTTAATGGTCAAACACGAAAGCCCCGCGGAACGCCCAGATTCAAGCTCTTGATAGCGGATTTCGAAGCGTCCCGTACCTGCGGTTAGCTTCTCTGGAATGTTGACCGCTGGCTGCCGGTTCTCTTCGCCACCGACAAAGGAATCTGCAGAGACAGATTGGCGAAGCTGCCAGCAAAGAATCGATTTAGCGGGAGAAGCCATGCTTAATTCCAATCGGCTAACAGAAGGATATTAGGAGATGCGGTGAAGTTATGACGTTGGCTTGGCCACACTGCAAGCGAAGTCGAGTCTGGCTGCGAGCTTGCCGTCCACAGTTACCTTGCCTGTCATGAAATAGGCCGTGGAGACAACTTCGTTTAAGGTCACATCAATTTCAATTGTCTCACCAGGGCGAACCATGCGCTTGAACTTAGCACCATCGATCCGAGTCGCAACGGGCACCGAGCCATCATTGGGTGTAAATTGGCTTAGCAAGATGGCTCCACTTTGCAAACAACATTCGCATAAAATGACACCTGGAACCAAGGGGAAACCAGGAAAGTGGCCTTGCAGGAAAAAGTCCTCGGCAGAAAAAGTCTTCTTGCAAACGATTCGCTTTTCCGTCTGCTCGATCACTTCATCCACGAGCAACATGGGTTTTCGGTGCGGAATCAGGTTTTGAATTTGTTCTAGATTGGCAACGGTCATAATGGAAGTCACTGGCTTAATACGGGATTCAAATTGAGACTCCTATCGTACGAATGAGCGTCAACAACGCAAGCAGCGATTGTAACGGTAACCCGTTGGTCGGTAAGAAGAAGCGGATTCATAACACGCGTGAGCGAGGAGTTAAAATCAAATCCTGGCTTACGCGTCGGGTTGCTATGAGCCACTCGTGCGCGCCGGGTCGCTAAGGGCATCGAAATCGATCGCCGCGATAGTACGCCCTCGGCTGACTGCTAAACGTGAGACGCCTCAGACCATTGTTTCGTGCGTTGTACCGTCCAAAACCGAGTGAACCCGATCGTTAGAATCATCGCGACTAGGATCATCTCGACGCTTGGCTGAGACTGAGCCAAAATTGAGCTCCAATTGGTCGTACTCGCGGCAACCAGCAAACTCTTTGTAGAGCATACCAGGCTGAACATCACGATTGTTCTGATACTTTTCACTCGCGTATTCGCGAACATCGCCCACAAGTTCATGATAAAAGATTTGGCAAATGCGAATACCTGCATAAATGCGAATAGGTTGCACAGCAAACATTTCGATCGTCCAATGCCCCCGAAAACCGACATCGCCGAATCCTGAGGAACAGTGAACAAACAGACCAAGACGAGCAATAGAACTGCGCCCCTCAATCATCGGAACTAAGTTGTGCGTCTCGGTGTGTTCGACAGTCCGCCCCAAAAATATCTGCCCAGGACTGAGTATCATCCCCTCCTCGGGAATGGTGATTCGTCGAAAACGATTCGGATGTTTGACATCCAAAACAACTTCTTCGTAAACCAAGATCTCATCGTGTAATGTGAGATTGTAGCTGTTTGGATTGAGACATTCCTCACAAAATGGAGTGATGTGGATGTCTTTGCCTTGCCGTGCTCGGATTTCTTCGCCTGAAAGGACCATGCAACAACCTACGAATAGCTCTTGGTTGACGATCGATCGAAACGGGCGCTGCGACAACAGCAACCCGACGAACGACCAACATACACGGGAAATGACTTCCTGTTGCATTGGATCAGATTTTTTTATCCACATTGCACAAAATTCATCCACTCCACTGCCAAAATGAGAAAAAAATGCCAAGCCGGAATATTTGTATCAAGCTAAGGGGAAATTTCTCGAACACACTTGGGTGCGATCTCGGGCATTGCTGGAAGACTGAGGGAGCAGAATTACCCGCGAGGAAATCTAGTGAACTTTCTCTGCCTTTGGTTCGTCAAATGCATCAATCAATTTCCGGGTAAGACAGTATGGCAGCGACTGTCATGCTGCCGATACGAGTGGCACGAGGCTATCGAAACGAATTACGGATGGTCGGGTTAGGGTAATTATGAAATTCAATCGCAAACACCACAAATCCAAGAACGAAGCTTTCGTGGGCCATTACCGGCTGTTAGGGCTAAAGCGAGGTGAATGTCGCACGAACGTTATTCGTTCTGCAGCACAATCGCTCTCCTCTGCGCTTAGCTACAATGGCAGTGCTGGTGACCAAGGGAAACATTCTGCGGATGATGTCCAACGAGCCAGGATCGCGCTGGCGGCTTATCGATTGCTAGACCCGCGCGAACGAGCAGACGTCTACGAGCGTGTCCAATTGTGCTATCCAATCGACCGTGAGGATGCTGAATACTCGACCCCCTCTGTCGGAAAACTCGTGGATCAAATGGTCCAGGTCCCTGCAATGTCTCGTCGGCAGACGAAATCGATGGTCAAGCTCATGGGGCAACCCGTGATCGATGAAGCGATAGAAGGGAATTTGCCGGCAGACGAGGAACCAGAGGCGGCTGAGGGAAATCTCTCCGCCGAAAAATCCAATAGCGATCCATCCCTTGAGGAACGGCGCCGGATCGTGCGGTTGATGCGGGAATTCGATGAATCCACACATCGCTCCCTCTCCCCGATCGGCTGGCTTCGATCTCGCCTCGGGTTCTGACCCCCTTGGGATGTGGGCGATAGCCAAATGGCACTCACTTTACTCAAATCAAGCCGCGGGCTCACCAGCCGGAATAACCACGTTTGCTACGGAAAGCATTACGCGACAAGCGCTTGCCGCTCAGTAATTTGCCAGTCCACCCATCGAAAGTGAGAGCCTTTGGACGCTAGCGGGCTTTAGCCGATTGGTTTTTCAAAAGCATTTCGTCTAGAATCGTTGTGTTGTCGTTTAAGGAAGTAAGCAATTCCAAATTGCAAGTCGTAAAGGGTCATGAATCGCAATGCCAATCTACGTTTACGAAATCATTGAAGCCGATGGCAAAGACGGCGAAACATTTGAGATGCTCCAGGGGATGAACGAAGCACCGTTGACCAAGCACCCGATGACCGGACAACCCGTGCGTAGATGCATTTCGTTACCCTCGGCTGCGGGAATGTGGACCGACATGAAAACCAATGCCAATCTAAGCGACAAAAATTTGGACGCAAAAGGATTCACTAAGTACGTCAAAATGGGGGATGGCATGTACGAAAAACGAGCCGGCAAGGGGCCGGACGTTATTTCAGCCAACGATTATTGAAAGATAGTCTCTTAAGAGATAGTCATTCAGCTGGTTTCTCACGAAACCAGCTACCTATGTTCAGCTCGGGAGGGTGAGGCTCCTGCCGAACCGTGGCGTCCCCAGCTCGGCAGGAGCCTCGCTCTCCCAATGGTTGCGTTAGGTTGGAAACGAATCCTACTTCACCAACGCGCTTCCATTTGATCGACAATATGGTTGGCTAGACGCTCAACCACTCTTTGATTTGCGGTCGAAATCGATTGCCCCGCCTCGGGTACAAAATCTACATTTTCCGAAAAGTAAAAAGTGGTTTCACCTGGAGGCAAAAAGCGAGTCTCAATGAGCGGCATCCCCCGACGATCAAACCACGCGACTTCAACCGTCATGATGGATTGCAACAGTCGGGGTTCGTCGAGGTTGGTTTCACTCACGACTCGTTTTGCGTCTGCAGTTAGCGTGCACTTCATCACAGAGTCCGCAGTCTCAATGTTGGAAAGCTTGAAAGAAGTCCGACGTTCGATTTCTTTCTGAACGGTCTCCGTCAGCATGACGCCCAGCTCAGGACGAAACGACTCGCTCTTGATGATTGGAACGTGAATCGTCTTTATATCGGCGCGATAAAGCGATCGTGTCCCGATCTTGTACCCTGCACAACCAAGCACTGTCGCCAAAGCGATCGCGATGAGCAACATGCGGCCTCTCATCGTCGAATGGTTCCATCGGGACTCGCGGGCGTGGCCCCCGCGCCCTGCTTCGTTGATGTTCGCTCGTACTTGTCGCGAAGCTCCTTGTCGAGCTCATCGACATTCGGCGTTGGCTTCGTCAGAGGCGTGATTTTGTCCCGATTGGGAAACCAATCCGCCAACCAGCTCAATTGCTGCTTAGGCTCCGGCGGCATTCCACCTGTCTTTTGCATGATTGCAACCGCTTTTTCGTAGAATGGCGTATCGCTATACTTTTCGATAATCTTCACGGAGTGCAATTGAGCTGCTCGTGATTCGGATTTGTTAAACCGATACAAAGCGGTTGAGTATTCGCGTTCGGCACGACGATAATGAACTTCTTTCATCGCGGTCTCGATCTGCTCTCGTTCTCCTTCCGCTTTTTCGCGGAACTGTCGAGGAAGCTGCTTCAACATCTTTTCCGCTTTCTCAAGCGGATCATCGGAGTAGTCCGCTCCTTGATAGGACATTAACGCCGCCTTAACGCCGAGCAGGTGTGCGTCGAACTGGTGTGGGCTGTCAGGATACGTTGAGATCAAATCGCTGTACGTATCCAAAGCATCATTCCAATTTTTCTTCTTAAACGATGTGTTGGCAAGCTCCATCGTGACGTCGTCTGCCAATCGTCCAATGGGATTGTCGAGTCGCATCTTTTCCAAAACGCGAACCCCGTGTTTGCGAGTATCATTCCACGGCTTGCGATTGTCGGAGACATTGAGGTGATAGAACTCGTCGTTGAATTGCAGCCAAAATAATCCGATCTCCATTCGGCGTTTGTCGACCAAATCTTGGTAGCGAGTTCTCGGATATTCCTTTAACAATTTCACGAAGAAGTCTTCGGCCTTAGGGTAGTCCTCTGCAAAAAAGTAACTCTCAGCCGTCATGAAAAAGGCGTCTTGCTCAAGAGCGCTGCTGACCCAGTTTTTACCAGCTTGGTTATACTTCTTCGCGGCTTCGCGGAACGTAGCTTGACGCTCTTTTCCTGCGGGCAGTTTCGTTGCTTTCTTGAAGATTTCGTCTGCTTCTAAATAGTTCGACTTCGCGACCTCCTTATTGACCGTAGGAGGCCCCAACCCTGGAATGAAGTGAAACGCTTTTGGAACATTGCTGTTCCTGGATTTGTCCGCCCGAATTCCTTCTGGACGAATCCAATTACCGTCTTTGTCTTCGTATCCTTCGATGGCGTTGCGAGCTCGTTTGTATTCGTCGTCTTCCTTTTTAAAGAGGTTCAACGAAGCGCATCCAGTTTGGAATGCAAGAGCCAATGGTATCGCAATACGTAGAGATACTGCGAACGGAGACGCAAATACCCCTGTTTGATTTTTTGTTTGGACTTTTATCTGGAGGCCATCCATTCCAGTTCCCTCGGATTTGGTTTGCCGATTGTTTTTCAGGTTGCCCATCGTGGTCAACACTTCAATTCCTCTAAAAAATCCGTAAGTCGCAAGCGGCGATCTGCCAAGTGAGAAACAAATCGTTCCATCACGAATCGCACTTCGCCGCGAAGTTCGGTGCGAATCGGCAAAGGGTTGCTATTCCACTCTTCCGATGCGTATGCCATCAAACAATCAAGGGTTGGAAATCGAACGCGAACTACCTGCTGTTGGCCAGCAATGCAATTGGCACACAAAATTCCTCCAGCAGCAATGCCGAGCAAAGCTCCTGGACCATTTCGTTCGGACTGTACAGGATTCCCACAACTCGCGCATAGACGAAAAGTTGGCAAATGCCCCAGCAGCTTCAGAACCTGCATTTCGAACCTCAAAATGGTCTCGGGTTCGCTTTGCCCTCGATCAAGGTCGACCAGCGTCTGATCGCTTACTTGATATAGTTCGCTAGCTTTTTCGTTATCCTCAGTCAGCCCCAACAAAAGTTCGGCAACGTAATATCCGCAATAGAGAGGCAGCAAAGCCAACTGCCCTGATCGAAATCTTCGAATCAATTTCGATTCCGTCAGCAGATCGAGCGTGTCACCACTCTTCTGAATAAAAACGATCTGGGATTTTGCGAGCAAATCCAACGAGCATTCGAAGGGGCTTCTTAGACGTCGTGCTCCCTTTGCTATCGCCGAAACTTTTCCAAAGTCACGAGTGAAGAGCGTAACCACCATGCTGGTTTCGCTCCATGGAACCGCCCTCAAAACGATGGCTTCGCTTTTTTCCAATGACATGTGCGGTGTCTAGTTTGCTTTACTTGGCGAGCGGCGGAACGAAAATTACCGTCACACGACGCGCAAGCTAGTGAATTCGAACGTAAATTCACTAGCTTGCGCGTCGTGCTAAGTATAAGGTAAATTCACTAGCTTGCGCGCCGTGCTAAGTATAAGGTAAATTCACTAGCTTGCGCGCCGTGCTAAGTATAAGGTAAATTCACTAGCTTGCGCGTCGTGCTAAGTATAAGGTAAATTCACTAGCTTGCGCGTCGTGCTAAGTATAAGGTAAATTCACTAGCTTGCGCGCCGTGCTAAGTATAAGGTAAATTCACTAGCTTGCGCGTCGTGCTAAGTATAAAGTAAATTCACTAGCTTGCGCGTCGTGCTAAGTGTATTGGAATCTACCATTCGCGTTACCTGGGCAGTTTTCCGGCGACGATCTTGGGCTTGTACTCAGTGCTCCGTTTCCGAATGACCTTGCAGTCGAGCACGATGTCCGGTTGCTTTTCTTCTTTTCGCTGAGCTTCTTCGCCCAAATTCATCACTCGGAAAAAGCTCATGGTCTCGATACCTTCGATGACACGTCCAAATACCGTGTACCTCCCGTCGAGGTTGGGGGCCGGGAGGAAAGAGATATAGAACTGGGAACTGCCAGTATCGGATAGCACTTTGCCCGTCTTTTCATCGGAACCGAGAGCAATCGCCAGTGTTCCCCGAAAGTGATCGCGGTGACCTGGCAAGTCCGCTTCTCCAGGTATGGTGTATCCCGCATCGCCTGTCCCATCCCCTTTTTCGCAGCCCGTTTGAGCACAGAGGTGCTTCTCAACTCGAAAGAAAGACTTGCGTTTGTAATATCCGCGTTCAACCAAGTACATAAAACTCTTGACCGTTTCAGGGGCTGCATCTTCATACAGTTCGATGACCAACTTACCTTTTGTCGTCAGGAATTCAACACGTGGATTGTCGTTCTTTTCCGCTTCTAACTTTCGGATTTCCAACTCCCGTTGCCACTTCTCACGCACCGTAGAAATCTCACCAAGAAACTTGTTCGATGAACCCATTTCTTTTTGAAAATGAAGACACTGCTCCGTGAAATCGAAGTCTGCGTTGGCATACGCGATCAAGCAGGCGGCCCGAAGGACTTCTTCGCTTTCAAACTTGCGCGAAAGAGTAATCGCTTTGGCGGCATTGAGCCAACCGTCGGTTCGGTCCAGTTCAACATCGGCTATCATCATCTCGCAAAGAGTCGCTCCAATCCCTAGGTATTTCTCTGGATCGCTTGCAAAGGTTTCTCCAGCCACTGTAATCCAATTGGTTTTGGCAACGAAGCTCTTGTGGATCGCATCTTTCCAATCGTTGTTGATCTTTTGTCGAAACTCTTCCGTAAACTGAGTAGTCAAGTGGAATTCGACTTGAACTTGATTCAAATCAATCGCAGCAAGTCGAAAGGCGTTGAAGGCAGCTTGGTATTTTTTCCCCGCCTCGGATTCGTCCCCAGTGGGCAATATCCCAAAAGAATTCAATCGATTCCTTGCGACTTCATTTTGAAGTTCGAGCTTCTTTTGTTGCTCGGCCGCACGTTCTTCTGGAGTCTGCTTACTGGCAGCCTTGGCCGCGCCCAGTTTCGACTTCAGCGAACGCCCCTCTTGGCCAATCGCTACTTGCCCTACGTCACAAAAGAAGCTGAAAGTCGCGAACAGAATAGAGAAAAAGAACGGTATACGGTTTGTTTTGATTGGCATATTGGCATACTCTGTAACAATCAAAGCTGCTCCGGCAGGAGTATTTCAGCGTGATTCACAACTTCATTAGGACAAAACACACATTGGAAACGACCACACTGAGGATCATCGCTGGCAACTTGCGAACTCGCAAGATTCAATTTGCGGTGGATCCCAGAACCAGACCCATGAAGGACCGGACCCGCGAGGCTGTTATGAGCTTGCTCGGTGGTACGTTTCCTAATGCAATTGCGTTCGATTTATTTGGCGGAACCGGGGTTTTGGCCTTCGAAACCGTCTCGCGCGGTGCCTCGAAAGGCATCGTGTTTGAAATTCTAAAGTCGGCAGCCCGAGAAATCCAAACCAATGCAAAATCGCTCGGAATTTCCGACTCGATGGAGGTCATTCAAACGGACGTTTTGGATTGGTCCAAAGGCCTACCTGGAAATTGCACTCGATTTAGCAAGAACGCGGACGAAATCTGGGTCGTTTATTGCTGCCCACCCTACTCGCTCTGGGAAACTAACGGCAAACAATTGCTGGCCATGCTCGAACGCTGGTGGAACGCCGCCCCTCCTGGTTCGTTGTTCGCCGTAGAACTTGAGGAGTCAACACCTACAGAGTTTTTGCCGACCCAAGCCGACTGGGATCTACGAGTGTACAAACCAGCCAGAATGGCCGTGGCCGAAAAAGAATCCGCTGAAAAAGACTCCCCCGCTTTGCCGCTCAATTAGCCGTTGAGCCTTATTGGCCGGCCAGCTGGAGGGTGTGAAAACCGGTTTCTTGCCTCGTGCCGACTTGCAAAGCACAATACCGAACGATTTTCCATCGGTCTTTGCACACGGACGATTGATTGAAGTTAAGATGTTCAAAAGTTTGTAATCCCCCACCAATTCACCTTGGTTTCCTCGACTGACTTTGAACTAACTTTCCAATGATCTACGAAGCGAACCCGCTGGCAATTGCCGTCTTCTCAGCTCTTGTTCTCGGCGTCTTAGCATTCAGTTTTTATCTGGGAGCCAAAGCGAAATCGAGCCAAGGCTACTTCGCGGCAGGCGGTTCGATTCCCTGGTTCGTGAACGGAATTGCCTTCGCTGGTGACTACCTTTCCGCTGCATCGTTCCTCGGCATCTGCGGAATGATTGGCTTCTATGGATTCGATGGATTTCTCTATTCCATAGGATACTTGGCCGGCTGGATCGTTGCATTATTGGTCATCGCAGAACCTCTCAAACGACTTGGGCGATACACCTTTGCCGATGCACTGGATAGCAAGTACCAATCGCGAGGAATCAAGGCAGCTGCTGGGCTTAGCACCTTGGTCGTTAGCCTGTTCTATTTGATTCCACAAATGGTCGGGGCTGGCGTTTTGGTCAAGCCGCTATTGGGGCTCCAATATTGGCACGGAGTAGTTCTTGTCGGTGCCGTAGTGGTTTTCATCGTGGTAACCGCAGGCATGGTCAGTACGACATACGTCCAGTTTCTCAAAGGCGGACTGTTGGTGATCTTCTCCTTGATGCTGACTGTCCTGATTCTTTATCGAGGCCTAAACACAACGCCTGAAAACGAACTTGGAAAGACGCAAGTCATCGAAGTCAAAGAGGGAAAGCGATTTGTCAACGGAGTGCCGATCGGATTCGGCCAAGGTGAAACGAACGTACAACCTGTCGGCAAACTCGCTGAGCTGCCCGATGGAAAAACCAGTACCGGCCCGCTAAACCCTCTTTCCTTTATCAGCACCATCTCTCAGTCCAAAATCGAGATAACCTCCAAGGTACCCGGCACGGACGGTAAGACGAGCTACGTCCCAAAAATCGTCAATGGCAAAGACATGCTTTCACCTGGAAATCTGCCTACTTTCAAAGGGATTCGCTCCGAAAGCATCATTGCCAAAATCGATTTCGTTTCTTTGATGTTGGCGTTGTTCGCCGGTACCGCATCGCTTCCCCACATTTTGATCCGATACTATACGGTCAAAGACCAAGCGTCCGCGAGAAAGAGCACGATCGTGGGTATCGCATCAATTGGATTCTTTTACATCTTGACGTTGTATATTGGGCTGGGCGCTATGGTCAGCGGGACGCTTGACCCAACCGATAGCAACATGGCAGCACCACTGCTCGCTAAAAGTTTCAGCAACCTGCTTTTTGCGGCCGTTTCTGCCATCGCATTCACCACCGTGCTAGGAACCGTGAGTGGACTCATTATCGCCGCGGGAGGCAGCGTGGCTCACGACATCGTCAGCGGATTCTTTGGCTGGAAGTTAACAGATCATCAGACGATTGCTGTGGCCAAGGGGGCGTCGATTGTGATCGGTGTGTTAGCTATTGCTCTTGGACTGAAATTCGAGGGAATGAACGTCACCTATTTGGTAGGCTGGGCGTTTGCAATTGCCGCGTCGGCAAATTTGCCCGCGTTACTGATGCTGTTGTACTGGAAGGGAACTACCAGACAAGGAATCATTGCCGGCGTTTTGGTAGGTTTGGTCACTTCTTTGCTATGGGTTTTCGTAACACCCGATATGTTTACCAATATCTACAAACTCGATCCTAAGGGAGCGTGGATGCCACTTAATCAGCCCGGCATCGTCACCATACCTCTCAGTTTCCTCGCCATCTTTCTAACGTCTATGCTGACTCGCAACGTGAAAGGCTCGACCTAATCTTCAAGTCACCCTACTTCGCCAGACGTACCCTCGCTCGAGCCTGAGTCAGAGTTCGCTCCTTAAATGCAGCAGACTCAGGTGAATTCGATACCATCATCATGGCTTTGTCCAAATCTGCTTCCGCTTCTTTGCGGTCGATTTGATCTGGCTTTATTAATCGGTCTGTGAGCACATAGACACCTTCGCGTGTCACTTGCACGAAGCCACCGTCGACAAACCATTCCGCCACACCGCTATTCGATTTGATCTTCATGAGACCGAAACCCAACCGACCCACCATCGGGGCACGGCCGAATTGAATCCCAAGTTCTCCATCGAACATCGGAACAACGATTGAGTCGCAAGTGGTATCCAACTCCGTCTTTTCCGGAGTTACAACGATGCAGTGTACTTTGTTGTCGGTGCTCATGCTTACTTCTTACCTTGTTCGGCCATTCGCTTCGCTTGAGCTTCCACTTGATCGATACCGCCGACGTACATGAAGGCAGCTTCTGGTAGATGATCCCACTTGCCGTCGCAAATTTCTTCGAAGCTCCGAATGGTCTCTGCCAAAGTAGTGATTTCACCCTTCTTGCCCGTGAACACTTCTGCGACCAAGAACGGCTGCGAAAGGAATCGTTCAATACGACGAGCTCGTTTCACAACGGTCTTGTCAACTTCGCTCAATTCGTCCACACCAAGAATAGCGATGATGTCTTGAAGTTCTCGGTACCGTTGAAGCGTCTTCTGAACCCGTCGAGCAATCGCGTAATGGCGTTCACCCACGATCGCAGGGTCAAGGATTCGGGAGTTAGAAGCCAATGGATCGATGGCTGGATAAATACCCTTCTCGGAAATCGAACGCTCGAGATAAATGAACGCATCGAGCTGTCCGAATGCTGTTGCTGGTGCGGGGTCAGTCGGATCGTCTGCAGGAACATAAACCGCTTGCACGGAAGTAATAGCACCTCGCTTTGTCGAAGTGATTCGCTCCTGCAGAGCACCCATTTCTGTCGCGAGGGTTGGCTGGTAACCTACCGCCGATGGCATACGTCCAAGCAATGCGGAAACTTCCGAACCCGCTTGCGAAAATCGGAAAATGTTGTCGACGAACAACAACGTGTCCTTTCCTGTCGAATCGCGGAAATATTCAGCCATGGTCAACGCGGATAGAGCCACTCGGAGACGAGCCCCTGGCGGCTCATTCATCTGTCCGAACACCATGCATGTCTGTTCAATAACCTTGCGGCCCGTTTGGCCAATTTCGGTCTCTTGCATTTCCAACCACAAGTCGGTTCCTTCGCGAGTTCGTTCACCCACCCCCGCAAACACCGAATAACCACCGTGCGTGCTAGCAACACGAGCAATCAATTCTTGAAGAATAACCGTCTTGCCAAGTCCAGCACCGCCGAACAAACCTGCTTTACCACCCCGAACGAACGGAGTGAGCAAGTCGATAACCTTGATACCGGTTTCGAAAACTTCTGTATTGGTCGAGAGCTCGGAAACCTTTGGAGCTTGTCGGTGAATGGCCCAGTGATCGTCAGCCTTGACTGGCCCACGCTGATCGATCGGCTCACCCAAAACGTTAAACACGCGCCCCAACGTTCCGATGCCAACGGGAACCGTAACCGGTTTGCCCAAGTCTACGCAATCGAGACCGCGCATGAGGCCGTCGGTGCTTCCCAGAGCGATGCATCGCACTCGACCGCCTCCCAAGTGCTGTTGCACTTCCGCTGTCAGATTGATCTTAACGCCCTTTTTCTCGCTCTCGATTTTGACCGCGTTGTAAATCGCGGGCAAATTGCCTTCCGAAAACTCTGCGTCAAACGTCGAGCCAATCACTTGACTAACTCGTCCGATGTTTTTTGCAGTACCGACGCTCATAAAATTGCTCTCTTCTTAATGTAATACCGTCCTGAGTCTTGAAACTTCGGACGCTGGAGGGCCAGATTTGTGATTTGTGAATTGGTTTTAAGATAACTATCCGAGGGCTTCCACGCCGCCGATGATTTCCATGATTTCTTGAGTGATTTTGCTTTGACGGGCGCGGTTGTAGGTACGCGATAGAGACTTAATGATGTCCCCAGCATTTTCCGTCGCACTCTTCATCGCAATCATTCGAGCGATCTGCTCGCTTACGGCAGCGTCTAAGAAGCACTTGAACAACCGAGCTCGAAAACTCGCTGGAACAACTTCCTCCAAGATACCGCTAGCCGATGGTAGGAACTCGTAAATATCACGAGTGCCAGAGGCCTTCGCTGGTTCCGCCGACCCGCCGACACTCGCGGCAGGAGCAAGACTTGCGAAGGGGAGCAAGGTCTCAACGACCACCGTTTGCTTCGAGATCGATATGAACTTCGTGTAAGCAATGTCAACTCGATCAATCTTGCCCGAAATGTAACGCTCGATCAATTCGTCGGCGATCTTAGCAACCGCAGCGAACGAAGGCTGATCGTCAAACTCAGTGTAGGTTTTTTCGATCGGAACACCAGCAAACCGAAGCGCCGAGATACCACGCTTTCCGCTGACTCGCGTTTGACCAGCTTCAATCTCTTTCTTGATTTCATTTCGTCGTACGGTTGCTGCTCGTACGACCGAGCCGTTGTAACCGCCGCAAAGTCCCCGATTGGCCGTCAAAACCAACATGTCCATCGCGTCCACAGAATCATGGGCCGTTAGCAATGCGTGCGAGACGTCAGTTCCGCTATTCGCAATGTCCTGAACGATCGAGGTTATCCGCTTGGTGTAGTCCGTCGCAGCGGCCGCGCGGTCCATCGCCTTCTTGAATCGCGCGGTGGCGATCAATTCCATCGTCCGTGTAATCTTGCGAACGTTTTTAACCGACTTGCGTCGTTTATCGAGCTGACGAATATTGGCCATAGCTTACGAACCCCTTCACCAAACGCTTAGCGGAACGAAGCCTTGAAAGTTGAGATCGCAGACTTAATCGCTTCTTCGATTTCAGGAGTAAGGTCTGCGACTTCTCGAATCTTGACCAACAAGTCTGGCTTGCGATCACGAACATAGCTCAACAAACCGATCTCGAAATCGCGAACGCGATCTACTGCAACTTCATCGAGGTGACCACGTGTACCAGCGTAGATACTGATGATTTGCTCAGCTACGTCCATCGGTTGGTACTGCGCTTGCTTGAGCAACTCTACCATTCGATAACCGCGGTCCAATTTCGATTGTGTTGCCGGATCGAGTTCCGTACCCAACTGAGCGAACGCTTCCAACTCGCGGAAGGATGCCAAGTCAAGACGAAGTCCGCCAGCAACCTTCTTCATCGCCTTAATCTGGGCATTGCCACCCACTCGAGAAACTGAGATTCCGACGTTCATCGCAGGACGAATACCAGCAAAGAACAAGTCAGGCTGCAAGTAAATCTGTCCGTCGGTGATCGAGATCACGTTGGTTGGAATGTACGCGGAAACTTCACCTTCGAGAGTCTCGATAATTGGCAAGCTCGTAATCGAGCCACCACCTAACTCTTTGGATAGTTTTGCAGACCGTTCGAGCAAGCGGCTATGGCAATAGAAAACGTCCCCTGGAAACGCTTCACGACCCGGTGGACGACGCATCAAAAGACTAAGCTGGCGATAAGCGACAGCTTGTTTGCTCAAGTCATCGTAAACGATCAATGCGTGACCGCCATTGTACATAAAGTGCTCTGCCATCGCCGTTCCCGCGTAAGGAGCGACGTATTGGAGCGGGGCAGGAGCGCTCGCACCGGCGACGATTACCGTCGTAAACTCCATGGCGCCGTTCTTCTCGAGAGCATCGATCACCAACGCTACGGACGAATCCTTTTGACCGATAGCAACATAGAAGCATTTTACGCCTTTACCTTTTTGGTTCACGATCGCGTCGATCGCAACAGCGGTCTTGCCAGTCTTTCTGTCACCGATGATCAGTTCGCGTTGTCCGCGTCCGATCGGCGTCATCGCATCGATCGCTTTGATACCTGTCTGCATCGGCTCGTGAACAGGCTGTCGCTCGGCTACACCCGTTGCAATCAACTCAACAGGGCGAGTGATCGTAGCATTGACAGGTCCCTTGCCATCGAGAGGATTTCCGAGGGGATCGAGAACGCGGCCGATAACGGCATCTCCAGCCGGTACCGAAAGCAACTTGCCAAGAGCACGAACTTCGTCCCCTTCTTTGATGCTCAGGTAATCACCAAGGATGATGACCCCGACGCTCTTTTCTTCGAGATTGAACGCCAGTCCAGTCACACCGCTAGGAAACTCGACCATTTCCCCGGACATGACGTTGGAGAGGCCGTACACGCGAGCGATACCGTCTCCAACTTCGAGGACTGTGCCTACCTCGCGCACATCGATCGTGCTGCCGTACTGCTGAATTTCGGCCTGAATGACCGATGCGATTTCGTCCGAATTGAATTTCATGGTTTGTTGATCAACGACTTACAATGGATCAAAAGGTTTGGTTATTCGCGTGAGAGCGACGTGGGTTATTCGTTCAAATTTCCTTAGGAAGCTAAGCTGCTCAGCTTCTCTCGAATAGCAATTTCAGCCTTGGCTAACGTTGCCTTCTTGAGCAGTTTCAGCTGGCCATCGACGCTGCCGTCGAAAACCATGTCGCCTACTCGCACGATCAATCCGCCAAGAACCGTCGCATCCACCTTGGAGGTAATCGCAACGTCTTTCTTGAACAGTTTCTCTAGTTTTTCCTTCAATGAATTAAGTGCAGCCGCGTCGAGCGATTGCGCTGTCGTAACCAGCACTCTTACCCGCCCGACAGCTTCATCGCGAAGAGCTGACGCCGAGTGATAGATCCCTCGAAGCGTGTTCAGTCTCCCACGTCTCGAAACCACCTTCAGGAACTTCAGCAACGTTGCATCCATCTTTCCAGCGAAAGCTTTGTCGAGCACTCGGACTTTCTCGTCCGACGGAACTTTGGGGTTGGCCAAGGCCATCTCCAATGCCGGCTGCTTGTCAAACACATCATGGATCAAGGAATGAAACTGTTCCATCACAGCATCAACGTTGCCCGATGCCCCGACAGCCGCCAATAACGCTTTCGCGTACAAGGGGCCGACATGCATCGATTCATCGTCGAAGACTGAATCGTTTTTTATGGTTTCCGACATCGTACTTCTTCGATTGGTAGACTAGTTTTGGCTTGGCATCTTCGTCAAGGAATCAGCAATCAGTTGCCTGTGATCGTCCGCTTTCAATTCTCGACCGACAACACGTCGAGCGAGCGAGAAAGCAATGTCCGTACTCTTTCCAGCGATATCCGATAGAGCACCTTGCTTTGCAGACTCGATATCAGCCAACGCGCGATCGCGCTGCCTGCTCGCTTCCGCTTGCGATTCGGCGATGATTCTCTGTCCTGCAGATTCCGCATCCTTCCGAGCCTGAGTGATCAGGTCAGCCGACTGTGCATGAGCAGTTTGTAATTTCGCATCGTATTCCTTCAGCTTTGCCATCGCTTCATCAGCAGCCAGTTTGGCCTCCGAAATTTGAGTTGCAATCGTTCTCTCCCGAGTAGCAAGCCCCTCGGAAATCGGCTTCCACGCCAACACGTAGAGACCGCCGAACAGCAACCCAAACACAACAACCGACCAAATCGCTTTGTCAGACTTGATGTCGATCAAAGAATCTAAATTTTCTCCAGCATGCGCCGAAGTTGGATCTGGGCCGTGATCGTCGCTTGCCATTGAACCGCATGCCAAAACAGCACACAAAGCCAGACATGTCAGCCATCTAAATAAAATTAGTCCATTGAGCATGGTCGTTGCCATCCAGTTGATTTGACTACTTAAACTGTTGCGAACCAACGAATACCGCGTAGAAAGCAACGCCTTCGATCAGAGCGGCAGCGATAATCATCGTAATACGAATCGTACCAGCTTGCTCCGGCTGACGAGCAATCGACTCAACCGCACCCTTGCCAAGCATCCCGATGCCGAGAGCTGCTCCGATAACTGCCAAACCACCACCGATCGCGCCAGGCATTGCACCGTCGGCTGCACCAGCAGGCATAGCCATCAAAGCAAGTGCACCCAGAGCATACAAACCACTTCGAACTGATTTCATCACTTTCAAAATCTCCTAGCTATTTCTTAAACGCTACAATTAAGCATGGAAGCAAAAACATTGCGAAACACACCCTGGCTTCGCACCAACAACTAACCTAGTGGTGATGCATCGAACTACCGATGAACATCGCTGCCAGGAATGTAAACAAGTAGGCCTGCAAAAAGGCCACCAATAGCTCTAACACACTCAGTGCGGTCGTCCCAAGAACCGATATGGTCGCGACCGCACCCCAAGCAGGCGTGCTCATCATTGCCGCTGGAACGCTAATGCCGATTCCGAGAATCCCAAGCAAAACCAAGTGCCCAGCACCCATATTCATCAACAACCGGACCGACAAAACCAAGTGCTTTATCAGAAGTGAAGCAAACTCAATCACCCACAACATGGGCACGATCCAAAACGACAAATACCAAGGCAACCCCAACTCAGGACAGATGTTCTTCAAAAAGCCAACAGGCCCAAAAGTCTTTAGACCCATTACCACGCCAACAACAAAGACAATCGCAGCGAGCGCAGCCGTCGTCCCAAACGCTGCCGTTGGAGAACCAACCCAAGGAACCATCCCCATCAAGTTGCAGCCGAGAATGAAAAAGAAAAATGTCCATAACAGCGGCATGAATTTATCCGCATCGTGTTCGCCCATAGCAGGCACAGCCACGTCGCTCCGAACCCACTGAACCATCGATTCAAGCAAATTCCATCGCTTGCCTTGCGGGGGCTGACCGGTCGAAACACGCTTCGCCAACCAACTGAATATTACCAGAGCAAGGATCGCCACGACCAACTCAATGATCATATAGCGAGAAACACAAAAGCCCGAATCTGCCTCATACGCATTTCTGGGTGTCCCAAATGGCTGGGGAATCAGAATTTTCCCGTCTAATGTACTATTGTACTGCGAGAGCTTTTCTTTGGACCATTCCGCGGTTGGTGAATCTTTCAGATACGACTGCAAAAACGAGTCACTGTTGACTTTGGCCTTGAGCTCAGTCCACTTCGCAAGCTTTTCAGGCGATTTTTGTAATTGAACAAACCAGTCGATCGCCGGTCGTGCATTCGAACCAAGATAAGCTTGATAAGCGTCTGAGGCCTTCGGCGCATTTGACGTTGACCAATCACCCGCTTTGGCGACTGCAAGCGAGGCTTGCTGCTCAAGATAAGCATCAATCGGCCATCCCGCGGTCTTCGCGCCCTGATGTTGCCATTCTTGCCAAACGCTCTTGAGACCCGTCAGCGTCCCCGAATCAACGCCGATTTCGGTAAGACCAGCAATAACAGTATCCGCCTCGAAAGACTGATAGTCCGAATCGAGCCGAACAAACCAAGATGGGAAATCCGAAGACTTTTGAAGATTGCTCCTCCAAAGAACCTTCGGGACTTCGAAGAAGTAACCATCTTTTATGTGGAGAATATCTGAAGCCATTGCTCAGGCTAACTCTGGGGAGGATGTTGGATCGATTGATCCCAGCAGCACTGAAACGCGAAATCCCATCGTTAGCAAAATCGATAATTCATCCCGAACGAGAGCTTTGCCGGAGAGTTGCCAGGCCAACGGACCTAACCCAGTAGCAAGACACACCGAAAGGGCAAGATATGCGTAGTCGGGAATCGCGCCATCCAAGGTCAACATCCACGTTACCAGGAGGCAAACACCACCAAGAGCGCAATAAGACATCGCTTCCGGAATCAGCAAAAGGATTTTCGATTTGATTTTCAAATGATCTTTTGTCATGAGGTTCACATCCCGGGGTAGGCTATCGTAGCGAAAGTCGTCAAGACTTTTGGTTGCTTGTATGGCCGCGCCGAAACTCTTGACGAGTTTCGCTACAAAACCTTCCTCGGATTGGCGGTTTCTTTTTCCTTCAGCTGGCGACTGCGTTTTGCCGCTACATCTGCGATCTTTGCAACATAAAGCAGTCCAAAAATCGCAATAGCAATTCCCAACCCAAATCCGATCAAAACAAAAAACTGCGTACCAAGCCAGCCGTCCAGGTAGCTCCCTCCAACCCCCGGCAGCAGCATCAGAATCATTACTGCAATAGCCCGCGAAACGGCATTTGTGTTTGCCTGGGATTCGATGCGCTCCGCCTCGTTTTCCTCCGATTTCCTGCCGGACGCTGAGAAAGAGCTTTGTCCAGAATCGGGTTCGCCACCTTGGTAATTGCTCATTTTCTCTCCATTCTTGGGCGACACATGTTGCTTTTTATTGACAAACGAACCAAGAAGCACTGTCTCGCAACATCATTCCGCCGTCTTATTACTGGAAATCCAGCTAATCTCCAAGCATACTAGATTTCTAAATTCGTGGGCTCGCCCTGAGTTTTTGTCCGTTTATCCGCACCCGAAACAGTACTGGAGATGCAACGCAACTCGGTACGCAGCCATGGAAGGTAACGATCCTTTTCACGGCCCCCCCTAGGAGCTTCCTGTGAACGCCTCAAAAAAGAAGAAAACTGCCGCCAAAATGCCTGTTAAAAAGACAAATGCAAAGGTGGAGAAGGGCGGAAAACCACAAGCCAAGGTGACAAAACCGATTAGCGGCAAGCCCAGTGCGGCGTCCAAAAAATTGGATTCAAAAGCCAAGCCAGCAGCAATAGCCACTAGCAAAAAAGCAGCGAAACCCGCGGTTTCCCTAAAAAAGACCGCTGTTGCTGCTTCCCCTAAATCTAAGGTCGCCGTAAAGGCACCCATCACCAAAGCCCCTGCCGCAAAGGCAAATGCCAATCTTAAGCCGGCCAAGCTTTCGCCCGCTTCCAAACCGAATTCAGGGAAACTCGCGAAGGAAAAGGTTGGTAAAGCAACGAAAATCGCAGCAGGAAAACCTGTTGCGAATCCTGTGATTTCGACCAAAACTCCGCCTGCAAAGCTTGAAAAGGCAAAACAGCCACTGGCGGCCAAATCTCAAGTGAAGGCGAAAACATTCGAACCTCACGCGGAGGCGTCGGGGAAAACAGAATCAAAGACGGTCAAACCAGCAGCCATCAAGCATGAGCCGGTTCCGCCACCTTCGAACACAAACCCTGCGATCGTTGCGAAAATCCGCAGCGCTCAGGCGGAAAAGGAACTTCGAAAGGACTTGGCTCAACCCGCTCCAAAGACTTCACTGACTCCGCTAAATCCAATCCCCCAAATCGTGAAGGGCAAAGACCGCCTAATTCTGATGGTTCGCGATCCGTATTGGATCCACGCCCATTGGGACATCATGCGACACTCTGTCGATCGTGCAAAGGCCGCCCTGGCTGAAAACTGGCACACGGTCAAACCTACCCTGCGACTACTCAAACTCGATGATTCAGGCACGACCAGCAACTCCGAAGTGATTCACCGAGACATCGAGATTCATGGTGGAGTCCGAAATTGGTACATTGATGTCGACGCGCCACCGAGCCGCTTCAAGATGCTGATGGGTTACCTCTGTGCAAACGGCCGTTTCTACGAACTTACACGCAGCAATATCGTAACGACCCCAGCGCCAGGTGGCAAAGAAGCAACGGACGACCATTGGGCTGATATCGCCACAGACGCTGAACATATCTATTCGATGAGTGGTGGCTACGGCGACGATACTCAAACAGGCGATCTCACCGAGCTCTTTGAGGAAAGACTAAAACGCACGATGGATGCCGATGTCCTTTCTCAGTTCGGCAGCGGCGCAGAGGGCTCACTCAAACGCCACAAGCAGTTCCACTTCGATGTGAACGCTGAGCTAGTTGTATTCGGCTCAACCCATCCGGAAGCCCATGTTTCTGTCGGCACGGAACCCGTCAAAGTTCGTTCCGATGGTAGCTTTTCCATCCGGCTACCACTTCCAGATCGACGCCAAGTTTTGCCGGCGACCGCGAAAAGCCGAGACGGAGTCGATGAACAAACTGTCGTCATCGCTGTAGAGCGCAACACCAAAGTCATGGAACCTGTCTCATCCGATACCGAAGACCTGTAGGCTTTGAGAGTAAAGCGATTGTCTCAATCGCTTGGCGGGCACTTTAGGCTCTTTCTATCTCAATCGCTTGGCGGGCACTTTAGGCCCTTTCTAGCCAGGCATCTTTGGAGCGAAGAAAGAGTAAAGCGATTGTCTCAATCGCTTGGCGGGCACTTTAGGCCCTTTCTAGCCAGGCATCTTTGGAGCGAAGAAAGAGTAAAGCGATTGTCTCAATCGCTTGGCGGGCACTTTAGGCTCTTTCTAGCCAGGCGTCTTTGGAGCGAATTCCGATCGAATCTGACTTCGATTCTTTTTTGTTTCTGGCAGCGCCGAAACGATTGAGGACAATCGTTTTGCACTTTTGTGCCCTAAAAACGAAAAAGGCACCGCGACAAGATCAAGATCAACTGAAGGTCCTCTCCCTCCTCCAGCCAGCCTCGAGCAAATCGCGATGCCATTGTTTCGGTTGAATTAAAATTGAACTTTTTACACACACACGCCCAAAATCAGTCTTCCGATGTTTCAATTCGAATGCAGCTTGCGTACCAATCAGTAAACCCAATTCCTGAATGACGGCATTCGCTTTCGTCTTTGAGTCGATAAAAGGAGCTAATGCAACCGTTTAGAAGCTGGAATGGTGTATTTGTTTCCTCAAAATAAAACCAAAAAATAACGGGAGGTGATGACTTGCGAAAAATCGGAGCCGAGGCCAAGTACGGATGCACATGAAAGGAGCATGCTTGGTGCTCAATAAAAAGGCATGTCGCATCAAGCCTCATAAAACATGGAGATTTTTGCAGGCAGGGAGTGTGGGTGATTTGGGTAAATTTAGTGGTTTTGAATGGATCGATTGGCTCGCGTCCCCGCCCGGATCACGAAAATGGATGGAATCGCTCGAGCCCTTCTTTACAGGCGATGGACGACGTAGATACTTGCGACACAATCGAATCGGTCGTTGTTTCGATTGGAACGGATCGATTGCCCCCACTCGCAGGAGATTTGATGCCAATTTCTTGGATGTCCCGAATGGCTGTTTCCGAGCTATCCACTTACCGTTGGAGCTTTGAAGAAGATGTTCTTAGGTACAAGGAGCATGGTTTTAATGCGATTGGGGTGTGGCGTCCAAAGCTTTCGGATTGTGGCGAATCCAAAGGGCGCGAGTTGCTTTTGGATCAGCAGATGAAAGTCTCCTCGCTCAACTGGGCTGGGGGCTTTACTGGCAGCGATGGTAGGACCTTCAAAGAATCGCTCCATGATGCGCTAGATGCAATTGATATTGCTGCACAATTAGAAGCCGACTGTTTGGTTGTTCTGGCCGGTAGTAGGTCAGGGCACACTCGCAATCATGCGAAGCGACTGCTCGCTCAAGCGTTGAAAATTTTAGCGGAAGCGGCCCAAGCTGTCGGAATCCAATTGGCTGTGGAACCGATGCACGTTGGATGTGCCCATGAGTTTACATTCTTGACCAGTGTTCCAGATACCTTGGATGTGATCTCTGGGATTGGGAACAGCAATTGTGGAATCGTATTTGATTGCTATCACATGGCACAGGACCCCAATGTTATTGACTGGCTACCTTCGATCGTTCCGTTCATTCGATTGGTTCAACTTGGCGACTCGAAACGGGCTCCGATGGGCGAACAAAATCGCTGCTTGTTGGGAGAGGGAAATGTCCCCTTGGCTAGCTTGGTGTCAACTATCGAACAGTATGGTTATGAGGGCTTCTACGAAGTGGAACTGTTGGGTGAGGACGTTGATCACTATGAATATGGCGATATCTTGAAGATGTCCATGCAAAAGCTAGTCAGCTACCGAAAATAGCGTGGGCCAATATGACTAGCACGTCGCGCAAGCTCGTGAATTGGATCGTCGATTTACTAGATTGCGCGTGCTACGGGTTCGATTTTTCCATCGCTCGCCGAGGGGTCTGTCGGTCCAACTCGGATGGCAACGGAAGTCGCCTACGCGTTGTCTCTTCTAACTCTCCAACTTCATTACCCGCATTCGATTCAGACGGGACTTGTTCGGTTGGAACAATGGCGACCATCGGCACTTCGTTCTTTGCGCCTTCCGTTGCATGGCCTGTGGTTGGGCTTCCTTGCCGTCGAAGCTGCAGCACTTGAACATACTCAGCCCCAAAAAACAAAATGGATATCCCGTAGTAACACCAAAGCAGGATGGCGATAAATGATCCCACGGCACCATAGGCACTCGAGTATCGCATTCCGATCAAGAATGCTCCAAGCACAAATCGCCCCAGCTCCCAAATGCAGGCAGCAAGCAACCCGCCACGAAACGCATCTTTCCAACACACATATTTTTTGGGCAACCATCGATAGACCAAAGAAAAAAGCAATCCGTTTCCAACAACATTGGAAGCCAGTTCGGCGAGCGGAAGCAGGTAACGCATGCTCGGAACCGCCGAGCTTGTTATCGATTGAAACTGCGCCATCACCAGCCCAGCAGCAAACATCACTAAAATTGCACCTCCTAAACTCGCCAGCATCATGAATGCAAGGAATCGGCTTTTCATCACTCGATAAATCGTCCGCCGAACATCCGAGTCCTTTTGGGCTGGGATCCGAAAAATTCGGTCAAAACCGCGATCGATTTGAGCAAAGATCCCAATCGCAGCCAAAGTCGCAGCCATAAACCCGAACGGCCCACTTACAAGCGACTGATTTTGTAGTTGGGTCAGCACTTGCTCAATTTGCTTCTTAATGATGGGAGACGCATGTGTCTCAACCATGACCAGGATCTGCTCCTCTGCCTTCTTCCCCGTTTTAGAAAATTGCAAAAAGATCCCGAAGCCGGATGTTAGCAACAGCATCAACGGGAACATCGACAATGCCAAATAATACGCTACCGAAGCAGCGAGAGAGCTCGCATCGTCCTCGCTCCAGCGAATCCCAGCGTCCCGAAGATTGGGAAAGAAATTCCGAATCCAATGCTTGCTGGATTTCAATACGGCAGTCTTCACTTCCGTCAGTTGTTCGATTTCAAGGCTCTTGATTGGATTCGACATGACCCGATCTTACGAATATTCGTCGAGCGATGCCATAGAAGTCTGATTGCTAGCGATTTCGCATGAGCGTAGTTTGGGACCATTGTCCCGAACTGGTTTATTAGACGGGACAAACTGGTTTATTAGACGGGACAAACTGGTTTATTAGACGGGACAAACTGGTTTATTAGACGGGACAATGGTCCCATCCTACATCAGCAGGAGCCTCGCCCTCCCCAATCTAATGGCGTAACTCTACAATCTAATGGCCTAACTCTACGAAGCCATGTTGACCGCGGCGTAAGCTAACTTCCCACTTTCAACACGATTTTCCCTGACAAAACACTCTTCTTCTGAACCGTATTCGATTCTTGGAGTCGCTGCGCTTGAGCGGCATCACTCAGCGGTAAAACCCTATCGATTTGTGCTTTGAGAACATCCGAGGTCATCCAATGATTGATATCTGAGGCGCAGACCTGTTGTTGCGTTGCAGAAGCCTTGAACATGGCAAACCCATGCAGCGAACATCCTTTGACGTAAAAAGGGCCGACTGGAAACTGGGGACGTGCATCCCGACCTGCCATCAAGATCATTCGACCTCTCTCGCTCATCGCACCCACCGCGAGATCGAAATCTGGTTCTCGCAGCGTTTCCCAAAAAACGTTTACACCGTTCGGGGCTGCCTTTCGAATTTCGTCAGCAAGGTTTGAGCTGTTGTAGTCGAACGCGAAGTCTGCGCCGAGTTCCAGGCATTTTGCAATCTTGGCTGCACTACCGCCTGTCGTGATCACTTTTGCACCGATAGCTTTGGCCATTTGCACGACCATCGCACCTACGCCACCTGTTCCGCCTCGAACAAAAATCGTTTCGCCCGGTTTCAACATCGCATGCTGAAACAATCCCAAATGGGCCGTGATGCCAACCAACGCGACAGAGGCCAATTCCGTATCATCTGCACAATCCGGTGAAGGATAGAGCCATTGAGCGTCGACCGCACACAACTCTGCGAACGTCCCCTGCTTGCCCATCAACCCTTGATTGCTCCCCCAAACGCGCTGCCCTACGGACAAGTGTTTGACGTTAGCGCCAACAGCGACAATGACTCCTGCCAAATCGCAACCAGGAATGTACGGATTGGGAAGAGGCCAGTAGTTAGCGCCGTTTCGAATGTAGGTATCGATCGAGTTCACCGACACCGCCCCAACCTGCACAATCGCTTGCTCCAAACCGCAAACGGGTTCGGGCAAATCACCATACACGATGACATCAGGTGAGCCAGTCGTTCGAATGTAGGCCGCTTTCATTTTCGACATCGTTTTTCGTTGGAGTAAAAAACCAAAGGATGGTACCAGAAAAGAAACAAGCTGAGTTTTAAGCACCCGACGTTCAACCGTCTCCGTAGGCGTACTGCCACGGGTTACCAAAATCAAGGAGCCAAGATCATCCGTGTATTCTTCTGGATTGAAAGGAATCCTATAACATGAGATGTGGCAGCTGAGACGACTGGAAGCCCATGGTAATCTCTGCCAATGGTAACCATGTCTTCGACCATCCAAACCGAATCGCGAACGCTTAATCGCGCCGCATCGATCGCAAGTACACTTGCCGTATCCGGATGAGCAAGAAATACATCGCAGATTTGGTCTGGTAATTTCGAGCTTACCATATTGACGGGCCATCGTATCGTATCGACAGGCCATGATTCTCCAATCGAAAATCGTGTCGTCGCGCTAGCAATCGATTCCGGAGGCAATGGTCCCGAGGGTTGTCTCAACTGATCCGCGCTGAGAGTCAAGCCTGCGAGCTCAAACTGTATGGAGTCCGGAATCGCCGAGCTCGGTGCACTAATTTGCTCAAACAAGCAAAGTACACGACCGTCATCCAAGGGGAGGCACCAGCCCGCCCTTTGCTGATTCTTTCGAAATCCGAATGATCTCTCCTGCCAACGCATTGCCAGCCGAATCGGCTGAGGCATTTTGGATGCGATGCGATTCATCGCTTCGCCATGAGCAAGCGATGGTCTCCATAGAGTCCATTCCTTGTCAGGTTTATCGTAAAGCTTAAACCGATGTCCCGTCCCTACATTTTTTTCCGGCTCAGTCGGTGTTGCAACCTCGATCCCACCGGTCAACATCTGAGCCAAGGTATCTGCGTCCAATTGAATTCCAGACAAACCAACGTCCAATCGCCACCCGCTTCGGTTCCAAAACTTGCTATTCCTTCGTACTAAATCGCGATACTCCGGATCGATCGCGCAACGCGCTTGCACCGACCTTGCATCGCTTGCAAAACCCACTTGAACTACCCTGCCAATACGAAAGCCTCGGTACAAAATGGGAGCATTGCTTTCAAGGCCTCCCCGCGAGTCGGCGTCGAGCGTAATCTCAAGCGATCCCTCACTTGGTGGTACGATCGGCGCAGTATCGAGTCCTTGAAACCGTAACGCCGGCTTTCCACCAGTCGGCGATGGATCGATCGCCAGATACTTCGCGCCCAAAATCGTATCGAGACCTTGGATCGAATCGAACGAAACCAAAGGGCGCACGATCCAAAAACGAGCCCCCTCCGAGGCCAGCGAGCGAGTCTGCGGCGTCATGCGAACATGGACAACAACTCCATCGCTTTCAGGATTGAGCTCGATCTTTTCTACCGTCCCGATCTCAACGCCGTGAAACTTGAGTCGATCCTCAGGCTTGAGCCCATAGCTGTCATTGAAATCGATCGCGATCAACTCGCCACTTCCTTGCCTGGAATACCAAAACAATCCCAAGCTAACGAGCGCACTAAACAAGGTTAACCACCACAGCCTCGTTCGGAAATGGGCCGACACCTCCGACAAATTCTTGACAGACGCAATCGGAAAGACCTCTTTCGATTCCATAGGGGACAAGGAACCTTCGTTTGATGAATTGACACCTGGCGTTGAGGCGTTCATGGCGTTTCCCAAATCGCATGAGGATCGAAACAAATGGCAGAAATCATACTCATAGACACGCACAGAACGAACGCGATCAAAGCTGGGCCAAAATGGAACTGAACAATGCCACTCAACTTGATCAACATAACAAGCAAAGCCAAAAGCATGACATCCATCATGCTCCATTTCCCGATTTGCTCCATGAAGCGATACGTCCAAGTGCGATGTCGCTGCCGCATTAAACAGAGCCAACTCAGTTCGACCAACGCCAAAATCTTGAAGAGGGGAAAAACTACGGAAAACAACAAAATGACTGTGGCGACCAGGATGCTACCGGTTTTGTACAGTTCCATGATGCCTCCTAAGATACTGCTTTTATGGTGGTGACCAAGTTGTTCGACCTCGAGAATCGGCAACATCACAGCGGCGGGAAACAACACCATCGCTGCGACCGCTGCCGCTGCCGCTCGGGCTTGCGAACGTTTCCGATTTTTCGGCTGATCGATAACACTATCGCATCGTGTGCATTGCGCTCGCTCGTTATGGCCCAATGGCGGGACCTGGTGAATAAGCCCGCAGCAGTGACAGGATTTGAGCATGTTGGGGAGGCTAAAGGCTAAAGGCTACGAACAAAGAACAAAGAACTCCACACCTACCCCTGACACTTTGGGCAAAAAAACGTACTTCGCTGAGCTTGGATCATTCTTTGAATCCTTTCCTTTTTGCAGGTCAAACATTTTTCGTCCTCGCGGTCGTACACCAAGTATTGGTTTTGGTAACTCCCTTCGCCATTGATCGCATTGCGGTAGGTGCCATCACTTAAAGTGGAGCCTTCCTTTTCGATGGCTTCCTTCAAAATCCGTATCGTTTCGCGATGAATCCTGTTCCATCTCGATCGACTGAGATCGCTGCAACGAATGCTTGGATGGACTCTTGCTGCATGCAATATTTCTGCAGCATACAAGTTGCCGATGCCACACACCACACGTTGGTCGAGCATCGCCACTTTGACTTCCCGATCGGTCGCCCTAAACCGCTCCGCAAATGTCTTTTGATCTACGATGGAAGCATCAGGGCCTAGCTTATTAGGTCCGAGTTGCTCCTCAATCTGAGCCTCCGTCCACAGCGAAACCGTCCCAAGCCCACGACGATCCCAATAAAGAAATCTCGGAACTGCGGCACCGCTCAAGTCAAATACCATGCGAGTGTGCTGTTCGCTCGGTGGCACAGAAACCATCGCAATCCCGGCCATCTTGGGTTGCATGACGATCGAGTCTCCGGACCTCATTTTCACTAAGACCCGTTTTGCGATGCGGTTCACGGCTATAATTTCCTCGCCAAGAACACGCTCTCGAAACTCCTTGATCGATGGGTCGATCTTGATCGGGCGATACGGAATGTCAGGTTCGTTGACCGCGGTAATGATGCCACCGATGGTCGGGAACAAACCGCGACGCATGGTTTCCACTTCGGGTAGTTCTGGCATAAACTATCCCTCTGCTTTTTGATAAACCGAACCTGGATCCACGATACGTACTTGATCGACAACAAACTCTTCGTTCGAATGCTTTCGAAAGAAGCAACTCGCGTAGCCTTCGTGACAAGCCGCTCCGCTTTGTTCGACCAGCATCAAGATGCAATCGGCATCGCAGTCTACGCGAATCTCGACGATCCTTTGACGGTGACCGCTTTCCTCACCCTTGCGCCACAACCGATTTCGCGATCGGCTAAAGTACGTTGCAAAGCCCGTTTTTAGGGACTCTTGGTAGGCTGCTGTATTCATCCAAGCGAACATGAGGACTTGTTTGGATATGGCATCTTGGGCAATAGCTGGAAGCAGCCCATCGATCCCTTTCGCAAAATTCGGAACGTTCATTGCCAAGGTCGCTTCATGATCTCGTGAGCAATAATCGCCATACGCAAGGACTGGGGGTCGCGAAGTTGGGCGGCCAGAGAAGCAGACGAAACTTTGGCCGTCGGTTGCGCTTCCACGACGGTAGCCGGAGTTTCCGTGAGTTGCTGTTCCTTCTTTTGTTTCTTCTTTGGCTTGTTTTCTGTTTGTCGAAGACTACTCAGTTCATGCTGAAAGACTTGCTGAACGTGTGCCTGCAACCTCTCATCGGTTTGTTCCAAATCGTTTTTTCGAGTGGCAGAGGGCAGACTTGTTGAAAGATTGCCGACCGTGGGTTCGTACGGTTTCGAGTATTCGACGACAGGAGCAACAGGGATAGGATCCTGTTGTTGCAGGCGAGGCGTTGGCGTTTGGCGCACGGGATCTGGCTGGACGACGGGCGGGCGATTCGAGCGCTGCTGTTGCCTTTGCTGACGACGCTGCGCTGCTTGCTTGAGAAAATCGTCGAGGTCATCTGCCATAATCAAATCCCTGCCACAAGACGAATAAACATTGCGAGTTCGAGAACCTCAATTGGACCGGGCAGGATTCGACGGCCCGGTCGTACTGGTTCCAGCGATACTTTGTCGCATCTCAGTGTCAGCCGTAATGTTTCGCAGTTTGTAGTAGTCCATGATGCTAAGGCGGCCACTTAAAAGCGAGTCAGCGATTGCTTTGGGGACTTCAGCTTCTGCCGAAACCACTTCCGCTCGGCTTTCTTCTATTTTCGCAATCATTTCCTGTTCGGTTGCGACGGCTTCGGCGCGTCGGCTCTCTGCTTTTGCCCGAGCGACGCGCGTGTCAGCCTCGGCGCGGTCTGCTTGAAGTCGTGCACCGATGTTTTCGCCAACGTCGATGTCAGCGATATCGATGGAAACGATTTCAAAAGCTGTCTGATCGTCGAGCCGGCTTGCTAGAACTGCTTTCGAAATGACGTCGGGATTTTCTAGAACGATTTTGTGGCTCTCGGATGATCCAATGGCACTGACGATGCCTTGTCCAACTCTCGCGATAATGGTCTCTTCTGTTGCACCACCAATAAGGCGTTGAAGATTGGCACGCACCGTGACTCTCGCTTTCACTTTGAGCTGAATGCCGTCCTTGGCAATCGCATCCAAGAAGGCGACTGCGCTACCCTTGGGAGGGCAATCGATCACCTTGGGATAAACGCTGGTTTGGACGGCGTCGAGTACGTTTCGTCCCGCCAAATCGATCGCTGCGGCCTCACGAAACGACAACGTAATCTGCTTGCTCTTTCGAGCCGCAACGAGAGCGCGAATGACTTGAGGCACATTTCCGCGAGCAAGATAATGAGCTTCGAGCGCTTTGGTCGTGAGATCTTCGTCGCGAATGCCAGCCTGAACCGCCATAATCTTTCCCCGGACGATGGTCTTGGCATCGACCCGGCGGAACATCATTCCGAGCAGGTCGACAACAGAGACCTTAGCTCCTGTCATGACCGACTGAATCCATAGCCAAAAGTAGCGCGAAAAAATCGCGAGAATGACCAATGCGAAAACAAAAACGAACAATCCGAAAACGAGTGAAATCGTTATGAGGACGGGATCCATAATGGAAGCGTTTTTTCTAGCTAGGGAGTGAAAGGGGAGCCTAGGGCATCAAGTCAAAAAAGTTATTTCGAGCGGGTCGCTTTTGAGACGTCGCCACCCATGAAAAACTGCAAATCGGTTGGAGTACCTGCTGTATCGTACGCGATCGTGACCTTGCCCGCTGTGTATTTTAACCCAAACTCCTCGGGGCTGTGCGCGATCAGCTCAAGTGGCGTACCAGAAACGGAAAAGTAGAGTTTCCCGTCGCGAAGAGTGATTTCCCATAAGCCACCGTCACCTCGGACGTATTTACCGGCAATTCTGGTCTGTTGTTCTGGCGTAAGCGCGACAATGACGGGGTCATATGGTTTTTCAGGTTGAACAATAATCTCTGGTGAGAGTTCGCGGAGCCAGACGTTTCGATAACGCACGGGGTTTCCGTGATCTTGGAAGGAGAGCGGTAGTTTCTCCGAGGCCGCTTCGTACGGTTTGTGCTGAAGCCAGGATGTTGGGCCAAGCGGTCGGACGTTGTCCTGGACGAGAACGCCATTATGCAAAACGGTAATGCGAGCGGGTTGTGCCAATTTCCCATCCTGAAAACTTGGACGGCGAAAAATGATGTCATAGGATTGCCATTCGCCTGGCTTTCGACTGGCATTGACCAACGGAGGATACTGGCCATAAACCGAGGCCGCTTGACCATCGGCGTACGTTTTGTTGTCGAAGGAATCTAAAACTTGAACCTCGAACAATCCTTGCAAAAAAACGCCGCTGTTACCGCGTCCTTGACTTTTCCCTTGTACTTTCTCCGGAGAAGCCCACTCGACGTGCAGTTGGCAGTCGCCAAACGACTTGGCTGAAAAAATGTACCCGCTTCCTGGTACCGATTCCATCACTTCGTCTTTAACAATCCACTTGGCAGGGCTTCCGTCAGCCGATCGCCATTCGTCCAAGTTCTTTCCGTTGAAAAGAACGACGGCATCGGATGGGGCCGGGAGAGGTAAGTTCGAGGCGCCTGGCGTGATCACTTGCGGGCGTTCTCGATCCCAATCGTGAGCTTTCCATCCCGTGGGCAACTGTGCGAAGACGGCGGATGGTTCTAGGAAATTCGCCAACAAAAACGCTATGCAAAAACTGGTACTTTCTACCCACCACAATAATTTCATACGATTCCTAGCCTCACGACAACGAAACTTCTTCCCCCTGTGCAAACACTCATCCATCATAGTCGCTCTGATCGCTAGCGGTAAAGTGGCGGTCTGGTTCGCTGTGATCGGCGATTTGGAATAATCGCTACAAATGGAACGTTTCTACAGTTTAGCAGGCACCTCTTTCTGAATCCTCGAGTGGTATTTGCTCTAGCTGTCTTTCTGACATAACGTTACTCAATGCCGTTTTTGGAACTCGCATACAACGATAGTCAGCCCTTCATTAGCCTGAGCGATGAACGCAACCAAGTCTTTCCAACCCAATTCTGACAATTCTTCGCATCGGAACCCATGGTCGTTCGTTTACCCCCGATCGAATAATTCGCTCGGCTTGGAGTCGTTGAGCCGGATGGAGTACGACATGGTACACGCTCGGCTCGGAGTTGTGGCGAGTCTCTATGTGTCTCTTCGTGCGAAACACGGTCCTGCGGCATCCCATTCCCTTCGCGTAGCCCTATGGACATCGGCATGGGGTGTAAGCTGCCAACTGGACGAGGAGAATCTTCAGCTCTTCGAGATTGCGGGGCTTTTGCATGAGATCGGCAAAATCGGCATCCCCGATCGAGTGCTTCAGAAACCGGACAAGCTTTCTGAAAATGAGCAATTCATGATGGACTTGCATCCCCAGGTCGGATTGGAGATTCTTCGGGCTGCCGGTGCGTCGAATGATCTGCTGATGGCTATCGCTGGGATTGGCACCAGCTTTAGTTCTTCGAACCATTGTGGATCGACTGAAATCGCGCCTGTCGCCAGCCGGCTCATCAACATCATCGACGCATTCGATTCGATGACAATGCAACAGGTCTATCGGGATCCATTGTCTAGCGAAGCGGCATTGGCGGAGATCTTTCGGCAAAGCGGACTGCAATTTGATCCAAAACTGGTCCAATCCTTCGCCGACGTGGTTCTCAATCCAAAATCCGACGTGACGGAAATTGTGAGCAAGCGCTGGCTCAAATCGCTTGACCTGAAAGATCAACGTCCGTTTTTCGAGTTGGATCGAGTTGATTGTCCAACAACCTCGCGTCCTTCGGAACGAGCTGGCAGCGCTCTCGTTCACAAACTCAATGACACGTTTTATCGACACATGATGGACCATGTGCAGGACGGCGTCATCTTCATCGATTCCGAGTTTCGCGTTCTGGATTGGAATGCAACCGCGGAACGGATGACTGGCAATTCAGCGGCCTCCGTCCACCAACAAACCTGGAATACCGCGTTTGCGCACCTTTGTAATACGGAAGGCTTCCCGCTTGAAACATCGCAATGCCCTTTTGCGAAACTAATGCAGACCAGCGAAAAAGTCAGCGAACGGCTCTCCATTCGTCGGGAGGGGGTTCCAGTTATTCACATTCAGCTTGATGTTGTACCTGTATTCAATAATGGCGGTCACCTTTGCGGCGGCGCATTGATCTTAGAAGACATAAGCGAAACTGCCGTTCTTGAGCAAAAAATCGTTCATCTACGCGAACGAGCTTGCCAAGATCAACTGACCAAGGTTCCGAATCGTGGCGAACTGAATCGCCAGCTTCCTGACTTCGTCGCGTATCATCTACGCACGAACCGGCCGGGCAGTGTTATCATGTGCGACATCGACAACTTCAAGCGAATCAACGACAACTTTTCACACCAGGTTGGTGACGAAGCGTTGATCGTCTTTGCTCAAGTCTTGAAGGACTCGTGCCGCGAAACCGACTTCGTCGCTCGATTCGGTGGCGAGGAGTTTGTGCTTCTCTGCGGCGAATGCGATTTCTCAGAAGCCAAAGAGTGGGCCGAATCCATAAGGAAACGATTGCAACAAACCCCGATCGCTGCTCTTCGCAACGCTTGTATCACTGCCAGCTTCGGCGTCAGTGCCGTTCTGCCGGGCGATACGGGCGAGTCGGTTTTGGAGCGTGCCGATCAAGGATTGATCATTGCTAAGGGAAGTGGCCGAAACCGTGTCATCGGGCTTGGTCTCGATTCACTTGACAAGTTCTCGCCGCCCAACTCGGACAACAAAGCCTCGGGGAACGCTTCTTGGTGGTCCTGGCTACGCCCCAAGTCCGAACTGACCCAGAAATTTGAACTGATAACCAATGTCCCTCGAAATGTCGCACTCGAGAAACTAAAAGGAATTGTCAATGAATTCCAAGCAACAGTGAGCCACATCGAAAACGATCGTGTCACCTTCGAAATCGATTGCAAAAAAGCCCCTATTCCCTCGACCAAAAACGAGAGGCTTGGCAAGTTCAAGGTGGTCGTAGAGGTAGTCGAAGTTGAAATGAGAACAGGCCTAAGTGAACACGAAATCCATATTTGTACCTTGCTAAATCTCGAAATTCAACCAATGCGAAGTCGCGATCGACGATTCGCCCCGGTCATGAGCCAAGGACTACGATTGAAGACAACCATCCAAGGCCTGATGTTGGCATATGAGATGGACGAAATATCAAAATCCAACGTAATTCGCCGAATCAATCAGGAAAAAGAGTCCCGCTACTAGCAAGTGGCTTGTCTCAACGTTAAGTTCACGATTGCCTGATTGCAATTTCCAATCGTTGGGAATCTACGGTAGGGCAAGGCCACCCCTGTAAACATCTTTGAACTGCCTAGCCCAATTAAGACATTCGGGAGAGCGAGGCTGCTGCCGAGCTTGCGACGTCACGGTTCGGTAGGAGCCTCACCCTCCCTAGATTTCCGTTGAACTCATGCTTGCGAAACTCCATCTATTTTTCCTGGTCAGCGTGCACTTGCTCACCAACCTTCACGCACAGGAATCGGATCTGGACTTATCCACGTATCGCTCGGACTACTTTACCTTTGTTCGCATTGTCTACGACAGCGTTGGTGGAAGAAATGAGGCCTATTATCGAGGCGATCAGGGTTGGACGCCGCGCTGGGCAACGGATCATCCCATCGGCGCCAAGAACTTAACCTTTCGTCTCAATCAACTGACCACCATCAAAGCAAACCAAGGGACTTTGCTGCTCAGGTTGTCCGATCCAAAGCTTCGAGACCATCCCTTTGCATTCATGAGTGACCCAGGTTGGCAGGCTCTTAGTCGGGAAGAAAAAATAGGCATGAAAAAATTTCTCGACAATGGAGGTTTCCTATGGGTCGATGACTTCTGGGGGCAAGCGGAGTGGGAAAACTTCGAAGGCAACATGAAAGAAGTCGCACCGAATTGGAATTGGTTTGAAATTCCTGCTGATCATCCGATCATGTCTTCGGTCTACCCGTTGAAAAAATGCCCTCAGATAACCGCCATTCAATTCTATCGACGCAACGGTGTCAGTTACGATCCAGCTTGGATTCACAAGTCTCCGAACGGTGGTGACGCCGACCTGTCGCAGGTTCATTTTCGAGGACTGAACGATGATCAAGGGCGATTGGTTGCTGTTGCCACTCACAATACCGACATCGCTGACGGTTGGGAACGCGAAGGGGACAACGAAGAGTTCTTTCAACGCTTTTCGATCGATGCCTATGCCTTGGCCATCAATGTACTAACGTACGCAATGTCGCATTAGGCGAGCGGTTTCCAATAACCTAGCACGACGCGCAAGCTAGTGAATTGGGAAGTAAATTCACTAGCTTGCTCGCTTGCGCGTCGTGCTAAGGTCGATTTCATCTTGACGCTCGCATTAGCACGGAAGCCATCGCACGCTAAACTCCTCGTTAAAGCCCCCCGTTCGCTTTGAAATTAGATTCAGGCTAAAATCGTCCACGCAGGACGGAGCACCCGCTGGCATCTTTCTTTTTTTCCTATTCTAAATCCCAATTTGCAATGCCATATACACTCACCAAGCTAACGTCACTCAAGTCCGCATCGGATTTTCGCATGCACACAGGACGTCTTGGAATTGATCTACAGATAGACGATCCTCTCATCCAAGGCGATGCCTCACCTATCTTGTCGGCTGTGCCTTGGGGCAATAAGACGATAGGCAATCGCATTGCGATTCAACCGATGGAAGGTTGGGATGCGACTCAAACCGGTGGTGCTTCGGAAGCGACAGTACGACGCTGGGGACGATTCGGCGAAAGCGGTGCTAAGTTGATTTGGGGAGGAGAGGCAATGGCTGTTCGGCCTGACGGCCGTGCCAACCCAAATCAATTGTTATTGCTCAAAGAGAACCAAGCAGACATCGAGAGACTCCGCGGTAAACTTGTCGAGAGCCACCGAGAACATTACGGCAAAGTCGACGACTTGGTGATTGGATTTCAACTAACGCATTCAGGCCGCTTTTGTCGGCCAAACGACAAGAAGCGTTGGGAGCCGCGAGTTGCGTATCGCCATCCGATTTTGGACAAGAAGTTTTCAGTCGATAGCGACGACATGGTTTGGACGGACACGCAACTGGATGAGCTGATTGGTGACTATGCCAAAGCGGCGTCGATCGCACAGCAGGTCGGCGCTGATTTTGTCGACATCAAGTGCTGTCATGGGTATCTTTTACACGAGTTTTTGGGTGCAAGAACGCGATCGGGAATTTACGGAGGGTCCCTTGAAAACAGGTCGCGATTGCTGTTTTCCATTATCAAGGCGGTTCAGCAAGCGGCGCCTGGGTTAGGGATCGGCGTTCGTATCAGCGCATTTGATTCCGTGCCGTTCCTACCAGACCAATCGACGGCCGAAGCCGGAAAGCAGGGCCAAGGAATGCCGATTGATTTTTCGAAACTGATCCCATACGAATGGGGATTCGGAATCGATACGAATGATCCGCTGAAGCATGACTTATCCGAAGTGGGGCTTTTGATTGAATCACTTGCTTCGCTTGGAGTGAACTTGCTCAATCTATCGGCGGGCAGTCCCTACTACACACCGCATATCCTCCGGCCTGCAGCCTATCCACCGTCGGATGGTTACCAGCCACATGAAGATCCGTTGATTTCGGTTGCGAGACAATTGAACGCAGCAGGTCAGTTGAAGTCTCAGTTTCCCAACACATTGATGGTCGGTTCAGGATACTCGTATTTGCAGGAGTTTTTGCCGGGGGTCGGCCAACACCAAGTGCGAACGGGAAAGATTGATTTCATCGGCTTGGGACGAATGGTTTTGTCCTACCCCAAGCAGTTGATGGATGCCATTCATTACGGCAAGAGTGAACGGAAGTTGGTTTGTCGGACTTTCTCGGATTGCACGACAGCCCCAAGGAATGGTCTTGCTTCCGGTTGCTACCCGCTTGATGAATACTACAAGCGTACTCCCGACGCGGCTTTGCTCAAAGAGATCAAAGCCAACCTGTGATTAGTCTGCCGAAAAATCACCTTCAAATCCCATCTCGGTGACATCGCTAATTCTACCAGCCAAAACGCCATATTGATTGAACAGGAAGAAGCAGATGAGCGGCAGCGCGAACCCCAAGACAAAGTCACCCATAGGTGGTGCCGTCCCAGTTAATAACATCAACATAAAGAAGGCGGCAAACGCCATCCCGGTTTGCATATACATTGCCCCCCAGGCTTCCGCCCGACTTTTTATTGATTGAAAGACGGCTTTGGAATAGGGTTGAAAAATCGAACTGGTATCAATCATGCAGAGGAGCAAGATGGGTGTGAGAGCCCAAATCCCTAGCATGAGAAAGGCAAAGGAGATCATGGGGTGCGCATTCAAAGAACGGAAAACGGCGCCGAGCATTCCGCCTGGGATACTAGATGCGATGACAGCGGCTAGGACCATTACGCATTCTCCAATCGATTCTGACATCCTCATGAATGGCCATTCAGAAACTCGACTTGCTCGGTTGGCGGCCATTGTCAGAATTGCGATTCCGCACATGCAGATGGCTCCAAAAATGGGTACGCCAAACACACACAAGATCGCCAACTGAGCGATGAGCACTTGAGCTCCCTCAAGATTGCTCCAAGTCCCTATTGCAGCCATCGAAAATAGCCAGACGCCGCATACAAATCCAAGTCCAATGGCTGCGGCAATGACCAGAGGGTCCCTGAGAAAACCAAACAAGAAGCCCATCCAACGTTTGGTATCGAACGTCCCACTTACGTCTTGATACTCTTCTCGCTCGGATTCTAAGGTCTGTTCGGCACGATCGAGTATTTCCTTGGTCTTTTCGCTTGAACTGTTCGTGCCGTGAACACTGAGTGAATCGATCGGGGCAAAGCTGACCTTCGCGACCTCAGCATCGATGTTGACTTCCGCTTTTTTCTTTTTCTGAGGGGGGCCAGGAACGCTGAATTCAGAATAGCAGTCTGGACAACGTATTTGATGACCGACCCGCGAGCGAGTTGAGCAAAGCAGGCTACCGCAGAGTTTGCATGGGAAGCTAAACTCTTCGTCGCCGATTGAATCCAATGGACCGATCAACGCTGAGCTTTCCAACGACAATTCCTCTAACGAACCGGACAAGATCGGCGATCTTCTATCCTTGGAACTGTTCTTTTTTGGCTTCGGTGGCTCTAACGGTGCAAGCGGAATATCACTTAAATCGAGATCTGGTAAAGCGATGTCTGGCAAATCCAGAGATGGCTTTGCGGGAGTACTTTTGGCTGCGGTGGTTGGCGATTTTGGCTCGAACGGTTTCTCGCTTGCTGTCGACGATGGATCATCAAACGGCTGTAAATCAGGCAGATCGTCATCGAATAAACTCTTGCCAGACGACGTTTTTGCGGACGAGGAATGGTTCGAAGACGACTCTTGGGGTGGTGCTAGTCGAAGCTCGTCCAGGTCGGACAACTCAGGAATTTTAGCCGACTCGTTTTGAGGAAGCGTGGCAATCGGTGACTTAGGCTGAAAAGGCTTGCTCTTTTCATCTACCGGTTTCTTTGCTTCACGAGGCGGGGGCGATTCAAGCTGGCTATTTAGTGCCAACCAATCATCGTCGTCATTCTTGGACTCAACGACTCCTGGAACTCGAATGGGAGAACTACATTTTGGGCAAGACAATTTTTGGCCCGCTAGATTCGATGGGGCTTTTAGTTTCTTCTGGCACTTTGGACACGCAAAAGAGAGCATTTGAGAATTTGCGTCAGACAAAGCTTAGCCTCGAGCGAATTAGGAATGTGGTTTACCATGCCAACCAGAGTGTATTGTACCTCAATATTCAGTTTAGACGACGATTCCAGCGATTCAAAACGACTATCGGTCTCCAGTGCATGAGCAAACGCACAAAAGCCATGAGGATGACCGCCATTTCTAGGCAGGTGAGGGGATTCAGCCTTTTCAAGCAAGGAAAAGCGTTGATATTATAGACGTTGGGAGTCTCTCAATTGCTTCCTCAAGATTTTCTTACTTGTACGCCGGTTTTGGGAGTTGTTCTGTGTGGAATTCGAGGTTGTGGAAAACCTGTTGCTTGGGTGTTGTATGGATGTTGGTTTCGTCGCCCGGAATCAGCCAACCTATTCAAGCAGACGAAACACTCCCTTTTTCGGTTCCAGAGGGATTTTCGGTGGCCCGGGTGGCCGACGATTCTATGGTTCACGACTGTTTTTGCATGACGCTCGATGGACTTGGCCGACCGGTCGTTTCGGGGCCAGGTTACATCCGAACCTTAGTGGATGACAATAATGATGGCCAATACGACCGAAGCTTTCAGTGGTCGAATCCCAAGCAAGGGGCGCAAGGATTATGGTCGGAAGGTCGCAAACTTTATTATGTTGGTGAGGGTGGCCTTTGGCTGAGCGAAGATAACGATGGTGATTTGATCGCCGATCCCAATCCTAAAAAAGTTTTGGACCTTCCAACCGGTGAAGAGCACTATGCGCACGCAATCCGACGAGGGCCAGATGGCTATTGGTATTTGATAGCTGGCAACTTTGCAAAGGACATTTCCAAATTGCAAAATGACCCTGTCAGCCCAGTAACGCGTTCGCGGAGCGGAACCATTTGGAGAATGAGCCCTGACTTCTCGAAACGGGGTGTGTGGGCACATGGCATGCGTAACTGCTATGATTTCGACTTTATGCCCGATGGACAGATTGTCACGTTTGATAGTGACTGCGAGCGGGAAGCGACGTTGCCGTGGTATCGTCCAACTCGCGTGATGGTCATGGGACCCGGCTCCGATGCAGGTTGGTGCGGGCAATCGTGGAAGGACGAAGATCACCGGATCACGATGCCACTGGTTTTGGCTCAATTAGGCAGAGGGTCTCCGACAGGTGTGACTGTTTATCAGCATCGAGTCTTCCCGAAGAAGTACCATGACGCTGTGTTCGTTTTGGATTGGACTTTTGGGCGAGTGATTGCTGTTTATCCCTCGCGTAACATCGATGAGGACAAACGCATTCCGAACAAAGTCCCTGCCGAGGTGTTCATGCAGCCAACCGGCACCGCAGGTTTTGCCCCGACCGATATTTGCGTCGGAACGGACGGAAGTTTGTTGGTGTGTGTCGGTGGTCGAGGTACAACAGGGGCCATCTATCGCGTTGTCGCCAATACTACTTTGCCAGTGTTTGAATCAAAAAATTGGTTTGCCGATTCGGTTGCAAAAGGGCAGTTGAATACTGAGCAATCAGAAGCTCTCGTGAACATCCTCTCAGCAAACAGGCCTTTCGATAGCTGGTCCGAAGCAAGATGGTTGCCCGAAGTTGCGAAAGTTGGTTCGAAAGCAATCCTGGAAGTTATGTCGGGAGCAATTCCGATTTCCGCCGAGCCTGAAATCATTGCGGATGCAAAAATGCGATGCGCGCAAGTTCTCTCTCGACTCAATACTCCTGTTGCGTTGCCCCAGATTCAAAATGCTCTCAGTTCCGCATCGCGATCCACGCGAGCCGCTGCTTGGTGGCTGGCAGGCAGGGGCAAAGTAGCGATCACCGCATCAGACAATAAACTATTGGAACGTTTGTCCGCGCTGGATTTCGTGTCAGCCCCGCTCAATTCGGACGCCAATGACCAATCCAATTGGGAACTGCATGTCGGAAGGGCCGATGAACGATTGCGTTGGGAAGCGTTTGGGGTGCGAAAGCTTTCGTGCAGTTCCGCAACGAGTCTTCATGTAGACGACAGCGAAGCTGGCAATTCCTTGCGTCGCACATGGCTTTGGGCGTTGGCACGCTCTGACAAGCCACTTGCTAAGAAAACCGACGACAACAATCTTGATTATTTGATCGCCAAACAGCTTTACAACACGTCGCTGTCGACGATTGATACACCACTCCTCGACGCGCTTGCCAGTTGGGTGCCTAAGAATCAGCCTCAATGGAAGACTCGCGACATTTTAGAATTCCTAACCGTTCTGCAAACGGCGTTAGGGGAACGCCGTCTTTCATTGCCACAACAGCAAGAGCCTCCTCACCCCGATGTGCTTGACGGTTTTCAAGGACTAAGCTCATCCAAACTACCACCAAATGTTCGGACTGCGTGGATCGGATGGGCGATCTTCTTGGCAAAACAAGCTGCTGACTCAGATCGACATTTGGTCCATTCGGAAGCGATGCGTACCCTTGCCATGCTCGAGCCCAAAGATCAAGACTCGCTCGCTTACTGCTTAAATCAAATCAAGGAAGACAGCCATCCTACATCGGATTTTCACACATTGTGTTGCGTTGCAAATTGCCAGTTCGCCAGAACCAACGAGATGACGACAAAAACGGCAATCGCACTGTCTGGTATTGTTCGGAAGGTTAAGGCACGGGGACTTTATACCGATAACCAATGGCCAATACGACTTCAGCAATTGGTGGCCGCGCTGTTGAGACGCGATTCGAACCTGGGAACTGCTTTTGTGGAACTACCGATCCCGTGCAATGACGAGGACTTGACGTTGGTCTCGGCCTTTCCAAGCGATGTTCAAAGTGCAGCCAGGAAGAAAATACGCCAGCATCTTTTGGCTTCACAGCCGTCCGAATGGTCGGCTCCCGTATTGCGTTTTGCCTCGCAAGACGGCATTGATAACGAGTTTGCCAACGTAATTCGTGATTCGACCGCTGTCGCTCGTCTTCGCACAACTGCGGTTGATCTACTTTCGGCCAATCCAATTAAAAAGGATTATGATCTCTTTTTGTCGGAGCTTGAAAGCAACGACCGAAATCTCTGGCCATCAGCTTGGCGCGGGTTGAGTGGCCTTTCCATTGAAGATGCCAAGCGAGAATGGCATGCGCTAGCCCCGATTGTATCTGTTTCGATCAATACAACTGGCCTAATACCGCGCGCACCAACCTTAGCGCGAGCGAGAAGCGTTGCAGGGAAATTGAAACTCAACGTTCCTCCTGCGGGTGATCTGTGGAAAGATTGGGAAGCATATTATCAAAATACACTTGAACCAGAATTCTTTGCAAAGTTACCGCTGCTGCAATCCAGTTTTGACTGGCGATCGTTGTTAACGGCCGCGAACGCCGTTCCAGGAGATACAAAACGAGGGCAATTGGTCTATCAAGATAAATGCGCCTTGTGTCATGGCGGTCAAAGTTCGCTGGGACCAAGTTTGTCTGGGGTGGCAAAACGATTTTCTCGAGACGATCTTTCCATTGCGATTTTTGAACCGAGTAAGACCATCCCGGATCGATACCGTTCCTTGCGTATCTTGACGACCGACGGCGAAATTTTTACAGGCATGATCGTTTACACAGCCGCAGATGGTACGACTCTCCAAACCGCCACCGGCGAGATCGTCAGAGTCAATAAAGACAACATCGAGGACCAGGGATTTTCGACGGAGTCCTTGATGCCGACAGGCCTCCTCAGTGAAAAAACCCCCGCAGACATCGCAGATCTTTACGCCTTTTTAGCGACGCTGAAATAATCGCACCGGAAGAGATCGTTTTTCGTCTACGTTATCCGACGATTCCAAACGCATCGACGCAAAGAAGGCTATTAGAGAAAACGGGATGGAATCAAGCTGTTCTTAATGGCCGATTTCTCACGAAATCAACTACGAAGACGATTTGGAGGCGTATGACCAGTTGATGTCTAAACCGGCAGTGTGACTCGGCAAATCGTCCCACCGCCGGTAGCGGGTTCAAAGCTAATTTCCCCACCAAGGCCGCGAATCACGTTCCGTGTCAAAAAAACGCCAAGACCCATGCCCTGCCCAACCTCCTTTGTCGTGAAAAAAGGCTCGCCAATCCGCCGATGAACTTCTTCGGTCATCCCAGTCCCCCTGTCGGTAATGGTCAGTCTCCAAACTTCGGAAGTCTTCTTCGAACCGGCTTTCTGCTCAACCTCTGCCAGCATATCGATTGATTGATCCGGAGTTGACGCATCGAGTCCATTTTGCAGCAAATTCCTCAGCGCTTGGGACAAGGCTTGTTTGGGCAAAATCCCAAGCGATTCCCCTACTCTGTTGGACATGTGGATTCTGACTCGCTGCGGCTCACGCATCGCTTGCACCGTCTCACGCAAGATCTCGTTCAATGCTACGGGGCGCAAATTCTCCGCAGCCGCCTCGCCAGCCCCGCTTTTCATACGATGAAGAATTTCTTTACAACGATTGAGCTCTTCTCGGATCAACTCGACATCGCGACGGACCGATGGAGACGCATCTGTCTTATCCAAGTTTCGTGAAAGCTCCTTGGCAACAACCGCAATCGTTGACAATGGAGATGCCAACTCATGTCCAGCCCCGGCTGCCAACGTCGCGAGCGCTTCGAGACGCTGCGATCGCTCTCGCTCTTTTTCAACTACTGCCAACTGGACCTCGCGTTGCCGCAACTCCATTGCCAACATGGAAACAAAGTAGGTGATAACACAACAACAAGTCGAAAATGCGATCAAAAAGGCATACTTCGTCACTCCCCAAAACGCGTCGTGCGCTAGCGGAGAACTTTCAAAAACTTCTAAGGTGTATGCTCGATTCAGTAAGAACATTCCTCCAAATACAGAAGCAAGCGAAATGCACCAAGCCCACATTCGCGGCAAGATCATCCCCGCAATCGCCACGTTGGCAAAATAAAACGAAATAAACGGATTGGCAGCACCCCCAGAAAAATAGATAAGCGCAGTTAACGTCAAGACGTCCATTCCAATCAACAAGCCAATAGCGCGACTACCGATCGTGTCATCGCCGTTCCCTTGGGTGTCTGCAACATCGCTAACTCGCCTTAATTTCCTCGCCCAGAGCCAAAGCACGGTGTTGCTAATCGCAGTGCCAGTCACTAGCACCAATAATTCAAGAATCGGCAACGGAACTTGCAAGACAAACCAGACGTACCCGATCACGAGTAACTGACCTGCGACCGCGATCCAACGCAACTGCGTCAACCAAATCGCCGTCGAAATGTGCGGCTCCGAAAAAACATGCAAGCGTTTGGAGTTGTTCATTTCTGAATTGTCGAGCCGGAATCGAATATTGGAAAACGAAGAATGATAACGCGAGCGACAATGTTGCCGTGACTCCAACCCTGCCAGACAACACTGTAAGCATTTTGTAGCGAAACTCGTAAAGCGTTTTTGTCGATCAGGCGATTCAACCGAAAGTCTTGACGACTTTCGATACACAAAAGCCTGTTTCAAGCAGCTCTAGATACGTCACAGCCTCGCCATCAAGTTCGGCTTACTCCTTAAGCCTCATCACCACACTGTTCTTATGTGCAGTTAGCCCTTCCTTGTCGGCCAATAGAGCGATGTCCGACGCGATGCCTTGCAACGCAACTTGGTCGAATTCGATCACGCTACTCGAACGGAGGAAGTGATTGGAAGACAATCCTGCTGCCCAGCGGGCTGTGCCACCCGTTGGCAACACGTGCGATGGACCTGCTGCGTAGTCGCCCAGTGCAACGGGCGAATAATGGCCCAAAAATGTTGCACCTGCGTTGCGAATTTTTGCCAACAAGCGTCGAGGATCTTCCACTGCAATCTGAAGATGCTCCGGTGCAATGAGGCTCGTTACTTCACAAGCTTCCGCTTCGTCCCTGCAAAGAATCATAGCTCCGAAATCGTTCAGCGATGCCAGCGTAAGCTCTGCTCGCTCCAGCCCCATCAGTTGTCTGGCCATGGCATGTTCTACACGATCTAGAACGCGATTGTCCCAGCTCACAACGATACTCGCGCCCGGTGAGTGCTCTGCTTGAGCTAGCATATCGGAGGCTGCGAAATCCGCGTTGGTGGTCTCATCTGCTATGACAACAACTTCACTCGGACCAGCGATTGAATCGATATCGACGGTCCCATAAACAAATCGTTTCGCCAGAGCCACAAAAAGATTTCCTGGCCCAACAATCTTGTCAACACCTGGAATTTCAGGGATTCCATAGGCCATGGCTGCGACAGCTTGGGCGCCTCCCACAGCATATATCTCTTGGATGCCCAGCTCGCAGCAAACTGCCAAAACATCTGGGTTGTAGGCACCAAGCGATGTTGGTGGCGCCACGATGGCTATTTGTTCTACCCCAGCACATTGCGCCGGAATCGCGGTCATCAAGACCGTCGACGGATAGGCTGCGGCGCCACCAGGCACGCAAATTCCAACACGGTGTAGAGGCGTATAACGCTGTTCCAAAACCACTCCGGGGCTTGGTCTCGTCACCGTATTTTTGTGCAAAATAGCTGACTGGAAGCCGACAATGTTGGCACGAATCCGGCGGATCGTATTTAGAAATTCCGGTGAAGCGTTAGCATGAGCTTGCTCAAGCAACTTCGCAGGAACTCGTAACGTATCGGACGTTGTCTCTTTGTTGTCCAACGCTCTGGCATACTGCAAGACCGCCGATGTCCCACGGTCTCGGACGTCATTGCAAATTCGCTCGACAACGCTCTGAGGCGAGAGGGCTTCTCCGAATACGCTCAAAGTTAGCTGTCGACCGCGTTCCGAAACAACCGAACCATCCGGACTTAACTTCCTTCGAAGCTTTGCAATGTCCCCAGAAAAATTGGCACGACTGGCATCGAGTCGCTCGATGCGAAGCGAATTAGAATTCATTGAGTTTATTGGATCAACCGAAGGATGCCAGTTGCTCTTCCGAAAAATTCACATTGGAGGCTACGGACTGGATGTCATCATGATCCTCGAGCAGTTCGAGGAGTCTCATTACTTGAATCGCTGTCTCTGAGTCCACTTCGACCGTGTTGCTGGGTATTCGAGTCACTTGTTTGAGTTCAATCTCGATACTCTGGGCTTCGATGGCGTCGACGACCGTGGTATACATGTCTGGAGTGCATGTGATCTCGTAAAGTTCGCCCACCTCGGTCACGTCATCTGCACCGTTTTCTAATGCAATCTCCATGAGAATCTCCAAGTCGGCCGCGGACTGTTTTACCGCAATCAGCCCTTTGCGTTCAAAGAGATAAGCAACACAATTGGTCGATCCCAGCTTGCCGCCGTGATTTTCAAAAAGCTTTCTCATCTCAGGCGCGGTTCGATTGCGATTGTCGGTCATAATATCACAAAGAACCGCAACTCCACCTGGTCCATAACCTTCATACAGAATTTCTTCGACATCACCACCTTCAAGCTCACCCGTTCCTTTTTTGATGGCTCGCTCAATGTTTTCGCGAGGCAAGGATACGGCTTTTGCGTCTTGGATCGCAGTGCGAAGCCGAACATTTCCGCTCGGGTCACCACCTCCAAGTTTGGCCGCGACGATAATGGCTTTCGATAATTTGCTCCAGAGTTTGCTTCTCTTGCTATCGACCAGCGCTTTGCGGTGTTTGATATTTGAGTACTGTGAATGTCCGGCCATGCGTTTGCTCCTGAAAAGGAGAAGTCACGAGTCTTGGTTCAGTGTTCTGTGTTCTGTATTGTGGAAGTCTAACTTCGTTCAATCAACGAGGCTTTTTCTTTGTTAACCCGAGTTTGGTCTCAACCGGTTTTTTTACAGGGACGCTCTTCTTGGCGGCGGGTAAAGGCTTCGATGCTTTCGCAGGTGTTTCTTTTTTGTCAGATGCTTTTGGTGCAGGCTTAACGTCTGGCTTCTTTGCTCCTGGTTTCGCGTCGACTTTACTGCTTGGAGTCTTCGCTTCGGACTTTTTTACGTCGGTCTTTTTTGCCTCGGTCTTTCTCGTCTCGGGCTTCTTTGCCTCGGGCTTCTTTGTCTCGGGCTTCTTTGTCTCGGGCTTCTTTGTCTCGGGCTTCTTCACTTCAGGTTTAGCGGCTTCGGTTTTCTTGGGCTCAGGTTTCTTCGTCTCCTCGGCTTTCGCTTCCACTTTCTTCCTTGAGTCGACAACCTTATTCGCATCCGACTTGCCTGCAGACTCTTTGGCTACTACCGCTGGCTTGTCTGCTTTCTTCGCTGATGTGCCAATGTCCGACTTCGAGGACTCCGTGTCCGGCTTTGTCTTGCCTGGAGCGGGAGTGGCGACTTCCGCTTTCTTTGCTTCCTTTTTCGGAGCCGCTTTTTCTACTTCCTTGGCCTTGGGCGAAACACCCATATCCTTAAACACAGCTAAAACATCTGTATTTTTAGGGTTCTGCTGAAACTCGACAGCAAACTGGTGCAGAAGCGATCCAAATTCAAATCCTTTGTTCTTCGGAATAGCTCGCTCAACGCCAGGAAGACTTCTTTTTTCAGCTTCCGCGGCTGTGATGATTTCGCATTGAACCATGATTTCTAACGCACGCAAATCGACGGGAATAGCATGGCCACCCAGTGCATTCTGCGAAACGTAATTCAAAACAAATGGAGTGACTCCCTTCAAAGCGGTTAGTTCATCGGTCGCTTTACTGAGGTTCGCTTTCTTCATGTCGTCTAAATTGTATTCATAGCGAGTCTCGAAGAGAGACTGAAGACATCGCTTGATGCGATGCCCCGCTTGGCTCGCGTTTGGCAAACTGCTCAGCGCCTCGCCCAATTCGATCACTGTAGTGACGCGAACTTCGTTCCAGTCGAAGTAAGCCTGTTGCAGTTTCGCAAAAGCTTCATCGGCCTGCTCGTTTCTGGCGTCCTCGAGACAGCATGCGTAGATCAAGTGCTCTAAAACGCTGCGCTCGCCCGGCTCCGATTGGGGTTTGAAGTGCTTTTTCAAGGACTTGTGGAGTTGCTCGTATTTCGCGGCTCGATTGCTCATGTTGTCGATTATGTGGGTCTTATGTTGCTTGGGGCAAAGGCGGGGTACGCTTTAAAAACTATTCTTTTTCGGATGACAGTTGGTCATCCACCGTCAAGTCCTCGTCGGAATGAACGGTGTCTTCGGTAGGCTTGGCGGCCGATTCGCTCTTCTGTTTTTCAAGGGCAATTTGGTCGAGGATTTGCGCGACCGCGAGCGACTTCTTGACACCTTCGTCGGCTACGAAAGTCAGTTTTGGCGTATAACGGGTGTCGATACGCTCTGCAATTTTCGCTTGCAAAAAGCCTGCTGAATTTTGCAGACCGCGCAAACTGGTCGCTTGCTGGCTTTCGCTACCCATTATGCTGATCAGCACTTTTGCTTCACGCATGTCCGGAGCGACTTCCACTCCGATAACGGTAATATTCTTGACGCGAGGGTCGCGGATCTCGGTCAAAATCGCCATAGCGACGACCTCTCGAATTGCTTCCCCTGCTTTTAATAACCTGCGTGCACTCATAAAACTGCTAGATCGTACCGGATGCGAAGACCAAACTGATTCAGCGAGCCCAATCTGAACTCGCCAATAGGATGGGTTGCCAGCCCCACGATTCGCGAGGCAAGCAACCCGCTAACTAATGACGTCTATTATCTCGACAACTCGAGCACTCTCGCGACTTCTTCGATTCGATATGCTTCCAATACGTCATCAACCTTGATGTCGTTAAAGCCAGCGAGTCGAATACCGCATTCGAGTCCGCGTTGGACCTCTTTTGCATCGTCTTTCACTCGCTTGAGAGTATCCAATGCATAATCTCCGATTCGGCGTCCCTCGCGATTCACCCGAATTCGGCAACCGCGCTCGATGACTCCTTGAGCAACATAGCAGCCGGCAATCGTTCCAACTCGCGACACAGTAAATACTTGCTTAACCAATGCACGACCGAGTTCAACCACTCGCTCTTCTGGTTTCAACCGACCTTCGATCAATGCCTTGATGTCGAGTGCCAAATTGTAAATGATGTCATAACGCCGAATTTCGACGTTGCGAACATCAGCGAGAAGGCGAGCTGGCTCGTCCGGAATCACGTTAAAGCCAACGATGACAGCTTGTGAGGCACTCGCAAGAGTCACGTCGGCTGCCGAAATACCACCAACCGATTTCTGAAGGATCTTGATCTCGACTTCGGGATGGTCCAGTTTGGTCAATTCTTTTTCGATGGCTTCAAGCGATCCACGCGCATCGGCTCGAATGATCAAATTCAGAACAACCTTGTCTTCCTTTACACCAAGCTTGCCGGACTGGAGCAACTCTTGGAAAGTCTCGAACGAAACCTTCGGCGATGTCCCCGACAACGACTGCGATCGAACGATCACTTCGCGGCTCGCTGCGATCTGACGCGCTTGGCCGATGTCATCCAACACATAGAAACGTTCGCCTGCCTCTGGGGCCTTGTCCAAGCCCGTGATATTGATCGGCATCGATGGACCTGCTTCGGTCATTTGCTTCTTTCGCTTCATCGTGTCATACAATGCTTTGACGCGTCCAAAACTCGAACCGCAAACTACGATATCGCCAACACGCAACGTGCCGCTCTGGACCATCACTTTGGCGATGACTCCTCGGTCGGAAGCTTGCTCGCTTTCCAAACAAACCCCCATGGCCGCGCGTTTTGGATTGGCTTTATATTCGTGCATTTCGGCCACCGTCAAAACGGTCTCCAATAGCTCGTCCATGCCTTCGCCGGTAATCGCGCTCGTCGGCACAACTTCTACGTCACCACCCCAAGCGCTGGGAGTCAGACCATACTCGGTCATCTGCGTCATGATGCGATTGATATCGGCGCCAGGCAAATCGCACTTATTGGCTGCGACCACAATGGGTACGCCGGCTGCCTTAGCGTGCGAGATGGCTTCTTCTGTTTGAGGCATGATGCCGTCGTCCGCCGCGATAACCAAAATGGCAATGTCGGTGACGTTGGCACCTCGTGCCCTCATTTCCGTGAACGCTTCGTGACCAGGTGTATCGACGAACGATATCGCCCGGCCATCTTTTTTAACTTGATAGGCACGAATCTGCTGGGTAATACCACCGGCTTCGCCAGAAACAATTTTGGTACCGATCAAATAATCGAGCAGAGAAGTCTTGCCGTGGTCAACGTGACCAAGAAACGTAACGATTGGTGGGCGAGTGACCAGATCCTCAGCATCATCCTCGATGTCATCCATCTTGCCGATCAAGCTCGTCTCGAGCGTTTCCGCTTGCCGGAACTCGAGCTCGACTCCTAGGTCTGCCGCGATCAATTCCGCCTGTTCTTGGTTGAGATAGGAATTGATGTTTTGCATCGTTCCCATCGTCATGAGCGAACGCAAGATTCTTGCCGCCGTAACGCCAGCAGCTTCGGAGAAGCTTCGAATCGTGCAAGGCATTGCAAGAATGACTTTTTCCTTACGAGCTGCCGTCGGCGTTGCTTTGCGATGCCCGCGATTCTTTTTGTATCCTCCACGATCATCGTCTTCGAGCGAAGCCAAATCACGAGTCGTTTGAATACGCGGCCCTCGGTCCTTCCTACTGGATTCAAGCCCGGCAAGACCCTTCTTTTTTACTGGCGCTTCTTCCTCAACGATAGGCTTCTTGGCTTTCAGGTTTAGCTTGTTCTCGGCGTTGGCCTTGAAATCAGCCAAACCGGAATGCTGCGTCTGGCTCGGAGTCGCGGCACGACCACCGCCCATTGCCGGTGCACCAGGCTTAGCAGGTGCTGCGGGTTTTTCCGCTGGCTTTTCCATCCCCTTACTCACCCCTCGTATTACATCCGGGGTCAACTTGACAATCGGTTTTTGCGTCGCTTGCTCTTGAGGCTTTGGAGCAGGTTGCTGCGTTCCGGATTTCGGAATCCCTGCGAGCTTGATATTGAGAACGGCCTCGCGAGTCTTCCTCGGTTTTTCTGCACCCGGTTTTGCATCCGATGGTGGTCGAGGACTACCAATCACCCGGACTTTTCCACTCGTGTTGGCAGGCGAGTAAAAATCTCGTCGAGGCGAGTCCGATGGTCGTTCAGGCTTGCCATCCTGTGCTGGAGCCTCTGAAGTTTCGGAAGACAAAAATTCTGATGAATCCAAAGAACCTGCCGCAATCGGCTTCGTCTCTTGCTCGCCTGGAATCTCTGAATCTACTTTCGACTCTGGTTCCGTCGCCGCAATAGGTTCGAGCGTTGGAGGGACAACGCTAGACTGAGACTCCTCCGCCGCCGTGGACGATTCTTTCAAAGTCGCCGGTTCCGTCACAGAAGTCATCGGCTTACGAACGGACGAAAGGTCTCGCTTCGCACCGCCAATTCGACCGCTTAGATCCCGAATCGGAGTATCCTTGACAGCTTCCCGCGTTGACTTGGTCGGGGCGGATGGAGGAGCAGATGCCTCAGGTGGCGCCTTCTTCTCTTCGATGTGCTTTTTGATTCTCGCAATTTCTTCGTCTTCGAGACTCGCGAGCGCGCTTCCTTTGCCCTGAATTCCCAAACGGGTACACAGGTCGACCAGCTCCTTGCTGTCCAGTCCTAGATCTTTAGCCAGCGAATAAATTCGTACTGCCACTGAGCAAAATTCCTTGGGCGTAGGCCCTGTGAAACGAGGCAAGTCGGCCGATCATTCGGCGTTAGTTGCTCACCTGTCTCTGCGTAAAGTTATTTCATTAGGTTGCCCCCACGCTGTTTTAGCGGGTCACCCACCCGATTCGACACGACACATGTCGAACGATTCCGTATCCCCCAAAGCACAAAGTGCTTCGAAGAGTCAAACTTATGCTGCCTATGATGGTAATGCATAAATCATTCTTGCGTTAGGCGTTTCCGCCAGCTTGCTCGCCAGTACCTTCTTTGGGCTGCTCAACAGGAAGTATCGAATCCCCCAATGGCTCCTCCGAAGTCGATTCGTCAGAAGCCTGAACCCTAGGCGGTGGCGTTGTTACTACCCCCTCCTTACGGTCAAGCTCCTCTGTGGCCTTTCGCTCTCTATCCAACTTTTCCTGATGCTTGCGATCTTCTTCCGCAGTTTCCTGCTCCATCGCTTTGGTGTCGGCTTGAGAGACAATCGCATCCACCTCATCCTCAGTCCATCCCCCCATCTCCATCAACGCATCGGGCTCAATGACGGACAAGTCGTCGTAGGAAAGATAGCCTTGCTCAACCAGTTGCTGCGCAACAGACTCGTTCATTCCCTCAATTTCCATGAATCCCTCCATGGCTCGTTCGATTTGACGCTCCAATTCTGGAGCTGTCATGATTTCAATATCCCAGCTGCACAGCTTGCTAGCAAGTCTCACGTTTTGTCCATAACGACCAATCGCTTGAGACAAATGTTCATCACTGACCAACGCAATCGCTCTACCTATCATATCGCAAAGGAGCACTTGCTCCACTTCAGCAGGCTGCAAAGCGTTTGGAATCAAGACCATCGGGTCATCGCTCCAACGCACGATATCAATTCGTTCGCCAGCCAGTTCGCCCGTTACATTTTTGATTCGGTTGCCACGCATTCCAACACAGGCACCAACGCAGTCAATACGTTGATCGCTGCTGCTCACAGCCACTTTGCTGCGATAGCCTGGCTCACGACTGATTGCGTTGATCCGGATCACACCTTCGGCGATTTCCGGAATCTCCTGTTCGAACAAACGTTGAATCAAAGTCGTTTTCGTTCGGGACAAGATGATTTTAACCCGATTCCCAGCCGCTTTGACTTCATAGATCACCGCTCGAACACGAGAGCCGTTGTGGTAACTTTCGCCGGGTATCTGCTCGCTTCGAGGCAGAATCGCCTCGACGTTTCCAAGCTGCACGATCGTAACGCCCCGCTCAGTTCGCTGAACGATGCCCGTGACGAGCTGCCCGATCTGGGTGTAAAACTCGTCCATCCGAGCATCCCGCTCGGCTTCCTTCAGTTTCTGAATGATAACTTGTTTTGCCGTTTGAGCGCCGATCCGACCAATTTCGTCCTCGCTCAAATTTCGACCGTTAACAGTCGCGAGAATGGCTCCACCGTCGCGCGCAATTTTCACCAAGACATCGGATTCTTCTCCGAATTGTCGCTTGGCGGCGGTGACTAAAGCAGACTCGATCGCCAAAATGACCAACTCTGGGTCAATTTGCTTTTCTCGATGCAACGAATCTACAATTCGGAGCAATTCTTGTGGATTCATTCCGTTGTTATCTGTTGGGTAGGTAGTTTGGGTAGGGGGTGGTGAATTCAGATCCCCGTTTCCACGACCCCCGTGTCTTGCGCAACAACCGGAGAAGCTATCGCCCTTTGGTTGAAATGTCAACCGCCAATTGAACTTACGCCCCTGGGCGCAACTTGTTTGATCCTGATAATGCCGACATGAACCCGTCTAACGATTACGACACCATTATTATCGGCGCAGGAATGAGCGGCTTAGCTGCTGGCATTCGACTAGCCCATTACGATCAGCGCGTCTGCGTTTTAGAAAAACACTGGACCATCGGTGGGCTCAATTCGTTCTATCGGGTCAACGGTCGAAACTACGACGTTGGCCTCCATGCGATGACCAATTTCACGGAAAAAGGTGCAAAAAAGGGCCCTTTGGCTAGATTGCTAAAACAGTTGCGTTTCCGTTGGGATGACCTTCAATTGGCCGAACAAAAAGGATCGCGAATCGCCTTCCCTGGCGTCCATTTGGATTTTAACAATGATATTCAGATGCTTGAGGCGGAAGTAAACGCTAAATTTCCCCACCAAAAAGACGCCTTTCAGCTTCTACTGAGTCGACTCGTGGAATACGACGATCTCGCTCAAGAAGACTTCCAACTTTCCACCAGAAAAATTTTAGGCGAGATTTTTACGGACCCTTTGCTCATCGAAATGATTCTTTGCCCCCTCATGTGGTACGGAAACGCACGCGAGCACGACATGGACTGGGGGCAGTTTTGCATCATGTTTCGGAGCATTTTTCTAGAAGGGTTCGCTCGTCCCTTCAAAGGTGTTCGACTCATTCTCAAGCATTTGGTTCGTCGTTTTCGGGAGCTTGGCGGCGATTTGAAACTGCGAAGTGGCGTCTCCAGAATCCGCGTCGACGGCAACCGAGCTGTCGGAGTGGAGCTGGAAAATGGTACGATCCTGACCGCCAAAAGAATCCTTTCCAGCGCCGGCATCGTGGAGACAATGCGTCTTTGCGACGACGGCTCTGTATCCGAAGTTTACTTGGCGGGAGAAATGTCGTTTATCGAATCCATCTCCGTTCTTGAATGCCAACCGAAGGCCTTCGGCTTCGATAAGACGATTGTCTTCTACAATGACTCTGAAAAATTTCATTGGGGCAAGCCAGTCAAAGATCTTTGCGATCTTCGAACCGGCGTCATCTGTTCACCTAACAATTACGCTTATGCGAGCAGCGAAGGGGAGTTGGAAGCGGGCTTTGTCCGACTCACGACCATCGCGGACCATAATCGTTGGTCTGCAATTCCAGAAAATCACTACACCGCCGAAAAGCTTCGATGGTACGACGAATCCGTGGCTGCGGCCGTTCGCTTCATGCCAGACTTTCGACGGCATGTCATCGATACCGATATCTTTACTCCAAAAACCATCCGTCGTTTCACTTCGCACGATAACGGTGCCGTTTATGGTGCACCGCAAAAGCAACTCGATGGAACAACTCGATTGGGAAACCTATTCCTCTGCGGTACCGATCAAGGGTTCGTTGGAATCGTCGGGGCCATCGTCAGCGGGATTTCGATGGCAAACCAGCATTGCTTGCTAGTCGACTAGGTTTATGCGAGAAGCGGTGGTCAATCTACCTAGCACGACGCGCAAGCTAGTGGATTGCGACACCTAGCACGAAGCGCAAGCTAGTGAATTGCGACACCTAGCACGAAGCGCAAGCTAGTGAATTTGCGG
>JAPLNL010000100.1 GCA_026692905.1 Planctomycetota bacterium | reverse complement strand
GTTTAGTTGAGGAAATGGAGTGAATCATGAGTCTCGTGCTCTTTCTTGACCGATTGAACAAATCCCGTCTTCACCCAAATGATATCAAATGGATGCCCGCTTGGTTCACTCAGTTTGCGACTGGTAGACCGGTTGTGGACGAGGGGAGAATTGGAGAATTGGGGACACACCCTTTTTGGGATTGGGTAGTTGTTTTTTAGTATTTCATCTGTTTCAATTTCGGTTGTGACTCTTGTTCTTGAGCATTCTTTCACGGAGGTTAGCCGACTACTTGGAGTTGTTGGACGCCAGTGGCCGAATGATCCGGCCGGACAAGTCCGGTTACACACCCGCCGATGTCACACCGATATTCGAGCGACTGAAATTAGATCAGGAGTTCTGGCTGCTACAGATTAAAGAATTCGGCCGCTTGTTCGCAAACGTGGCGCCGAATGGCTAATGGACCGGGAAAACACTTGACTAGATGATCATGCTCTATTCGATCGCTTTCAAAAACTAACTCCCGTACCGATCTGGAGAAAGACGCTCGATATTGATCTTGGTCGGCTTTCCGTGCAACACTTGATTCACGAGTTCACCAGTCACTGGACCTAAACTCAGTCCCATCATGGCGTGGCCTGTCGCTATGGTTAGGTTTTTCCATGCTTTGGTTCGACCGATATAGGGCAAACCATCTGGTGAAACTGGCCGCAAGCCACACCATGGTTGGATCCCATCAAAGTGCTGAACGCGGAACCTCGGCATGTACTCAGGGATGTTTTTGAGGATGCCATGAATTCGTCTTGGATCGATCGACTGATTGAGTTCGCCGATTTGCATGGTACCACCAAACCGTAGTCCGGTTCCGATCGGTGTCACGGCGACTTTGGCTTCACACAATATCGAGCAAACATTGGGTTGCTCAATCGGGTTTGGCAGGGTTAGCGAATATCCCTTGCCTGGCTGCAATGGCAGTTGCAGCTTCAACGTCCTCACCAACCCGTCCGAATACACACCAGCGCTGAGTACGAACTCATCCGCCTCGATTTCACCCTGGTTGGTTTCCAAAGCATAAAGCGATTGCCCTTTGGTTTTCCACCCCGTAACCAAGCAGTCCGTTAGGATCTTTCCACCGAGTGCAACAATCTTTTCTTTGAGTGAAGTCAACAGCTGCGACGGGTCCAGATGGCAGTCTTTCGGATAGTAAACACTTCCCAAGATGTCCATCGTAACATTGGGATCCAAGGCGCTTGTTTCTGCGGCAGACAGGGTTTGAGCCGGGACACCTAGATCGCGTGCGCGACGAGCAACGTCGGCCTCGTCGGTCATTGCGTGCTCGGTTTTGCAGAGCATTAACAAACCCTTTTTGGCGAGCGAGCAATCTATACCTGATTCGCTCCACTGGATATACAAATCTCGAGACGCAAAACTCAAGTCGCGGAGAAGCGGAGCCGCTTGCTCAACCTGCTTTTCGGTGGCTGCTAGATAGAAACGCAATCCCCATTTCATCAAGTCCCAACTCATGCGAGGTTGGACATGAAATGGCGACTCTGGGTCCAGCATCCATTTAATCGCATTTGAAAATGCACCAGGTGCCGCGAGTGGAATGAAGTGACTGGGCACAATCATTCCGGCGTTCCCGATCGAGCAATTGTCGCCGTGGTCCGAAATTCGATCCACGATGGTGACCGAGGCACCTTCCTTGAGAACCGCATAAGCAGTCGAAAGACCGATGATACCGCCACCAACGATAACGATTTTTTTGCGAGAAGCTGCAACCATGCCAACTGTTTCAAACACGAGTCTTGAAATGAAAAGGCCGCATTCTAATCCAAGCTCCCGCAGTCTAAAACCGATCGTACCCTCAAATTGCTATTTGGCTGGTTTTTCTGGTGCTCGATCGACTCGCCCAAACAAATGACCACCCACGTCATCGTGTTTCCAAGTTCCAGCGTACTTCTTGTCATGAAAAACGACGCGGGCGGAAAACGTTCCCAAACCAGGTAATGCAACAGAATCCATCACCATCACAGGTGTTTTGCCCGCCCACTCCACATTGATCTCCACTGGCAACGATATATCTTTGTCCCCATACTTGATTCGAGTCACGATTTCCCAGAGTGACTCATAGCCCTCTACTTTCTTTGCGCTCTTGATCTCGTAACGTTCCTCAGTCAACTTGTCGAGCGGCTTACCATCAACGGTGAAAACGCCGGTAAGTACCGTGCCCGAAAGGTATTTCGCAAAATCATCAATGGGTGGTTTTACGGAAGGGGCCGGGTCTTGGGCCACTCCAGTACCCAAATAAGCCGGCCTGCAAAAAACGAAACCAACTAAAAGGAATCCTGCGACAAGTCGAATGTGTTTGGTCATCATTTACTTCCTCTGGTCAAGTAGATTTAAATGTTCTTGAGAAACTGAACCGCTATCGCAATTTCTTCCAACGGATTCTGTGCGTTGTCTCTTTCGACAACAAAATATCCCGGGAAGTGAAATTCTTCGAGGATTGCAACGATCTCAGGAAACTCTGCCATTCCGCGCCCCAAGGGCACCTCCGTGCCTCGTCCGCGGGCTTTGTCCTTTACCCCATCCTTGGCGTGTACCAACATGACGTGCTTTGCAATCGCCTGCAGGTTTTCGAGATCAAATCCGTTTACGAGGAGATTTCCTGGATTGAGGGTTATGCCAAGGCATCCATCAGGCAACGAGTCGAGGAGCATTGCTAACCTTGAGAGAGGCTCTGCTCCGGTTTCACAACCCAAAAAAGCACCAACCCGATGGCTATATGCTCCGAGATCGCTCAGCACAGTCCGCATCAGCTGAAACGAAGGATCGTCGGTGGATTCTGGAATCGCTCCGACTTGGTTAACAACCACGTTGGCACCAAGGTCATGGGCCATCTTCATGGCTTGTTTGGTACCTTCGATACGACGCTCCAACTCATCTTCGCATTCATAACCCCGGCGCGTGGGGTACCTTACCGCTGCAACTCGCAAATTCAGATCTTCAAGTAATTTCCGAACTTGACGAAGTGCTGTGCCGACAAGATCGGAAGGCTTTATCTCGTAGCGAGCATCAATTTCGATTGCATCGGCACCCATTCGCGCCGCTGCGTGCAAAGCTTCCTTAAATGGCAACCTCAATCCGGTGAGTTGAACCCCAACACGTAGACCAGGCAAAATGCGACCTCTATTAAATGCGTTTCGCCGAAACCCGAAGGGCACAGCTTTCTTTCTGGTCCTCATTCTATACGGATGGGGCTTTGCGTCTACGCACCCTGGCGACAACTCCACCACGGAGATCGTTGCTGAATGGGATTTTGGATCAAAAGTGGATAAGGAACCCGACGGTTGGCCCGACAAATGGACTCGGCGAACGGGGCGAGATTTTCCAAAATTCATTCCGATCGCGATTCACCAGAACGCCATTACCCCAGAAGCGCTCAAAGATATCGAGAACTTCCGTAGGTTTTCATCCCAGTGTTATCTCGCCTGGGAACAAAAAAAATGGCCCTGGAAAGTCATCCCTGAGAAAGTGCCTACAGCCATAGACCAGTTCCTTGAACGGACTGTATTGAATCCATATTTGCGAGTCCAAATGAATGGCGGTATGGTTGAAGTCTCGTCCGAGATCATTCCCGCCGATGTTCGTTCGGTCTACTTCATGACAGCAAGGATTCACAGCGACTCAACGGATTACGAAGCGAACCTCAAACTTCGATTTATGGATGAAATGGGCAAAACCCTCTTTGAGATGCCTACCAAATTCTGTTCGGGAAAAACTGGCTGGAAATCCGTCTCGACGGATTCCCAATATCCCTATCGAAAAGATATCGCTAAAGTTCAAGTTGTGGCACAAGTCCAACCCAAAAACATTAAGGCGTATCGCGGCGAGTTTGGATTCGATGCGATCCGAATCTTTCGTACTCCGCGACTGAGCCTTTCGGTAAACAAGCCGCTCCCTTTTTATCTGACTGGCGAGAAGATCGTTCTTCGATGCACGGCCAATGGAATGGCGAGCGAGCAGCCATTCATTGAATTTGTTCTCGTGGACCACACGGCAAACATCGTGGACTCGGCGAACATACTCTTAAAGCCCGACCCCCCACAGCCACCAATACTGATTTCCAGTCGCGACCCCAATCCGGCATCCAAAAGCAAAACTCACTGGGACGGAAGCGTCGAGTGGACCATTGAAAACCTTGCGCCCGGATATTATGAAATTACAACTAAGCTCGGCAAGGGGAAAGTCGGAGGCTTTGACTTGGAAGAACAGTTTGTGGTTCTACCCAATGAATCGTTAAAGGCCTCGGATCCACGTTTTGGCTGGACCCTGTCGCCTAGAAAAAACAATTTGAATGGCATGAGCACGAGTCGATTGCTAGAGATACTTCGACTTGGGCATGTCGGGAAAGTTAAACTGCCGATTTGGTATGATTTCGAGGACCCAGTTGCAAGCAAGTCCGCTCGAGATCGAATCGATCGATTGCATATGGCTGGTATTGGCTGCGTGGGTGTCATCGCATCGCCGCCCATGTCGCTGTTGAAACACTTTCCACGCCACCAACCAGATGAATCTGGCTCCGATCTAGAAGATTCGCTTACGGTTCAAACTTTATTGGAGCCGGTCATGCGTGAAATGTGCGTTCGTATTTCGGACTTCCAGATCGGTTGGGATTACGAAACGGAACTGGTTGCCAATCCTAGACTTCGGCCATCGTTGGAATCCATCAAAAACCTCTCAAGTCGTTACGGCCAAGATGCTCAACTCATCGCAGCAAAAAATCCAACTGCTCCGCAAGTGGACGTGGCTCAAATCGATCGATGGCAGCTCCATTCGACCAAACCGTTCACCGCTGCAGAAATTGGAAACGCAAATGAGAAGAGGCAAGGGGCAGGGATTGGAATTCAAAATCCATGGCTCAGCCTGACCCCAATCAATGCGACAGACTATTCGCTGGCCGTTCGAGTTCAGGATCTCGCCGCCAGAATGTTACAGGTCTCAAGTGAACCATTGCTGGAACAATCAACCGCTTGGGTATCAAACCCCTCGGACCCGCAAGTCGGTATCTTGGATGTTGACGGTGGACCTCGCGAAATGTTTCTACCATTTCGATCGATGTCGAGAGCATTGGCTGGAATGCGACAAATCGGCTCCTTGCCAATCCCTTCGCTCGGAGTCAACCACCTAATCGTAAGTGGAGATCAAGCAAAAATCATCGCATGGTCAACAAGACCAACTACCGCTCAACTCTATCTCGGTGACAATGTAACGGCTTACGATGTGTGGGGGCGCAGCGTAAAAGTCGAGCAGCGAACGACTAAGAACGGTCCCGAACAGCGACTAGTGATCGACAACTGGCCAGTCATCATTGAAAACATCGATGCTCGCGCTGCCAGATGGCGAATGGGGATCAGATTAGAAGATCCGCGTATCGATCCTCTCGTAGGACAAACTCAGGAATTAAAAGTTCTCTTTGAAAACCCATTTGGAAGTCGCATTGCTGGACAAGTCACCATTATGGCTAAGTCGATTCTGCTGGAGGACGCAACCGCCCATTTTGAAGTTGAGGGAAAGTCAAACAATGTTATCACGGTCCCTGTTCGAGTGAAGCCTGACGCAAATACCGCGGCCGCCGCAATTCAATTGAAATTTTCTGTTCAGGGCGACGTGAACTCAACTTTTGTCGTTGACCAAGAGATCCAAGTCGGAACCAGCGATTTTACTATTGAAACGAGATATGAAATCACTAACAGTAATTTGCTCCGACTTACAATCGACGCAACCAATCATAAATCAGCTCCACTAAGCTTTGATTGTATCGTGTTGGTTCCTGATCGCCCGCGAGAACGAACTCAAATTTCGGGACTGAGAGATCAGGTTTCAAAAACCATCACGTTAGTCGACGCGTCGGATCTCATTGGAAAGACCGTCTGGCTTCGATGCGAGCAAATCGGTACCAATCGCGTCTTAAACTATCGAATCGAAATCCGCCCTTAACCCAATGCCTCAATGAAAATCCTGATTGCCGATGACGACGCCTCTGCGAGGTACGCGTTGAAAAAATTGCTCCAGGGAAGCAATCGATCGATTCAGGAAGCGTCTGATGGCAAACAAACCTTGGACGCGATCTTTGACTTCTTGCCCGATCTGGTTTTTCTCGATTTGAATATGCCAGTCATGGACGGTAAATCTGTCTTGCTTGGGCTCCAAGAGAGGAGAGCTCTGCAGTCACCCGAGATAATAGTCGTCACTGCCAACGACACGGTTTCTGATGCAGTCGAGTGCATCCGCTTGGGCGCAACGGACTTTGTGACTAAGCCGTTTGAGCTCGAACGCATGAGGGCGATCGCCTTAAGGGCCCAGAATCGCGTGGCATTGCAAGAACGCTTGAACGAAATGCAACTCCAACTGGAAACGCAAAGCGGAGGCAATTCCTTCGATGGGATGATTGGAATCAGTCGTGGCATGCAACAGCTCTTTGCAAAGATTGCAAAGTCTGCGGTCACAACGCTCCCCGTGCTCATTCGCGGCGAAAGTGGCACCGGCAAGGAACTGATTGCCAGGAGTATCCATGCAAGAAGCCCGAGAGCCAAAGGACCTTTTATTGCCATCAACACCGCCGCAATCGCCGCTTCGCTTATCGAATGCGAATTATTTGGACATATCAAAGGTGCGTTTACCGGTGCCGACCGAGACCGCGAAGGTGTCTTCCGATTAGCAGACAAAGGCACTCTTTTCCTGGACGAAATCGGCGATATGCCAGCTCCCATTCAAACTCGACTCTTGAGGGTGCTGCAAGAAGGTATCGTACAACCAGTTGGCTCTGAGAAAGCTTACTCCGTTGATGTTCGTATCGTAAGCGCAACGCATCAAGAGTTGGAACAGTCCATCGCCGATAAACTCTTCCGACAAGATCTTTACTATCGCCTGAAGGGAATTGAGCTTCTCGTGCCACCATTGCGCCACCGTCAGGAGGACATCGCTTTGCTGGCAAACCATTTCTTGAATGAGGGTATGAGCTTTTCTGCAGATGCAATTTCTGCTCTGCTCAACTGCAAGTGGCCTGGAAACGTTCGAGAATTAAAGCAGCGAGTACAAGCCGCAGCAGCTCTTGGTGATTCCGAAATTCTCTGTGCGACGGACTTGGGCCTAGCATCGCCAGTACCTGATTTTGCCCCCGAGGCCTTCGCCGAATACTTTGACTTGCCACTTAACGAGGCTAAGACGCTTCTAATTGGTCGGTTCGAGCGGGCTGCTATCGGGCACGCGTTGAAGACTGAATCCAACAACATTAGTGCGGCCGCCAGAAGATTAGGAATGCACAGGCAAAGCTTGCAACAAAAGATAAAACAATTAGAAGACGACGATTCATCGAACGGATAACGTAGCACCCTTCGCATCGCCCTCAAAAACGGAATTTCCATGCAGCCGCGGTTATTTTGCACGGAAATTCCCCAAACCTCCGTCATGTGCAATGCCTACGTCGTCGATACAAATTCCAAGGCAAGTGATAATCTGAGAAATACCAAATGAGGTTTGGAACGATTGTCTCCAACCAAAATGCGGACGGGGCAATGATCCAATCCCACCACTCTGATCTATTCTGCTCTGCCTTTCGCCCTACCATTTCACGAGAGGAATCAAGACGGCGGTATTGGTTCCACTCACCGTTACCCAATATTCCAACCTGCCGAGTCCAATGGCCAACCTCACTGCAAACGTCAACGTCAACCCGAAATCTAGAAGCGAATCGCCAACTCTAAAGAAAAGCAAAGACGATTCCGCCGCAGTCGGTCCCACCGACTTGGTTGTCCGTATTGTGGAACAACTTGCCGGTGCGATGCATACTGCGATCAATGAAATTCGTGAAATCAACGAAAATGCCAAGTTGCTATCGCTCAATGCGAGAATCGAAGCTGCGAGAGCAGGTTCGAGCGGAGCCGCATTCGGTGTGGTGGCACAAGAGATGCAGGGGTTGTCAACCAAGACCGCCAGTGTCGCTGACGATATGGCAAACAAAACGCAAGAATCTATATCCGACTTGATAACCATTATCGGAGGCAACGTTCGCGGCTCGCGGCTTGCCGATATCGCTCTCAACAGCGTTGATTTAATTGATCGCAATTTGTACGAACGAACTTGCGATGTCCGATGGTGGGCTACCTATAGTTCGCTCGTAGACGCCGTTCAAAGTCCATCTGACAGCTCGGTTGCCCATGCTTCGAAACGTATGGGAGTTATCCTCAATGCATACACCGTCTATCATGATTTGGTGCTATGCGACACAAGCGGCCGGATTATCGCAAATGGTCGGCCCAACCAATTTCATTGCGTCGGTAAAAATGAATCCAAGGCGTCGTGGTTCACCCGAGCTATGTCGACTAGCAGCGGAAATGACTTTGCCTTTCAATCGGCCCATAAATCTTCAATGGTCGGCGACCAATCCGTCCTGATCTACTCGGCAACAGTTCGACGCGATGGAGAGGCAGACAAACCTATCCAAGGAGTGCTTGGCGTTATTTTTGATTGGGAAGCGCTCTCGAGTGCGGTGCTATCCAATGCAAGCCTCAATCCTGCTGAGTCGCAGCGCACGTTGCGATTGATCGTCGATAGCGATTCCAATGTGCTAGCCAGCTCACGACCTCTACCACATAACTTCACTCTTCCAACCCAGAAACTCGAAGGCTTGCTCAAGGAAAGCAAGGGGTACATTCTTGATGAGTTGGACAACAAAAAAGTTTGCATCGCGTGCGCAAAGTCCCCAGGCTTCGAAACGTATGCAACCGGCTGGTACGCGATCCTGATACAGGAAATCGAATAAACACATCGCCAAGTGGCTGGCGCTTACGACAGGCCAAGCGCCTTCTGCATCTGCTTACGCACCGTTGTCAATCGCTCCAGTCCTCCGCCACCGACTTCTGCTGTCGTCCAGCCAGTGAATCCGATCTCTTTTAGCCCCTGCTGAACTTCAGTCCAAGGAAGATCATCGTCGGCCGACGTAATGTCAACAAACTTGTCCTTGGCTCTGCTAAAGCCTTTGATATCGAGCTTCACTGCGCGACGACCAAACGCATTCAGCCAAACGCGCGGTTGACCATATTTCCAATGGTTGCCGATGTCGTAGTACATTCCAACCCAGGGGCTATTGAAACTGTCGACGAATCGAATGAATCGATCTGGAGTTTGCTCTGGTGGTGCACTGTGGTCGTAGTGCATTTGATTCCAAACGTTCTCAAACAAAATGGACTGGCCAAGAGACGCAGCAAGAGGAATCAGTTTTTTAATCTCTTCGCGTGCGCGGTCATCGATCACATCCGCCGGACCATCGACCCCACGCCCGATAACAATGAGGACTGCGCTGCCACCAATTGCGTGTGAGACTCTTAAGCAATGTTCAATGTTTGCTACTCCCTTTGCGCGAACGGCTTCGTCGGGGCTAGTCAAACGGCTATTCCAATGATCATGGTTGATTGCATTGTGCGCAAACACGCCCGATTCCTGGACAGCAGCACGTGCTTGATCGACCGTGAAGCCGCCGGCTTCGTCGAAATCAACGCCATCGAACCCCGCTTCTCCTGCCATCTTAAGACGTTCGACTAAGCTCAGCTTTTTGCCCGATTCCTCGTTGGCAATCATCGAAAGTTTGCAGGAAATGAAAATTCGCTTGCCTACTGGTGGAACCACTAATTTTGGCAATTCGGTCGCAGCAGTCACTGAAGACGAGGAGGCCACCGAAATGGCTACGGCCGCAACAGCGCCCGTCCCCAAAAAACCTCGACGATTGGGGGTGCGATCCGTTGGTAATGGTCCAGAAGTCATCGAAAAAGGGTCCTAATAAGGTGTGGCAATGGCCAGGAAGAACAAAGATGAAACCGCAAAACGGCTGCGTTATTGTAATCAAGACCTGCTCGCTTTACGACGCCCGGCGGCGGGTTCCGATCGAACTAGCTCGAAACGCCAGCCAGCGAAACTAAGCACTTCGGCATGTGTCTTCAAGTGAAACCAACCTTTAGCCGTCGGACGCTCGCCCCGGTTTTTCACTCGAGAATTGTCGAGAACCGGGACTACTAGCGCCCATCGGCGAATGAATACGAATAACAAATGCGGATCTGCTTAGCATCCATTTCACTAGCTTGCGCTTCGTGCTAGGGTTTCGCTAAAGAAGCGCGGACGAGTTGCCTGTCATTTCTCGCAAATACGCTTTTCTCGGCATAGGCAGGGTGGGACCAACAGACACCGCCGCGTTGCCCTAACTGTACCTTCGTAGGCTCGATCAATTGGCATCGGTCAATGATGCTCAATCCCTGTCGCGATAACTTGGCAATTAACAACTCCCCCCGTTCGTTGAACATCCAAACTCGATCCGCTTGTCGGACCATGTGAATGGTCGCCCATCGCGCTTTCGGAACCGCAGTCAAGTCCTCCCAAAGGCGTTCTCCGGTTCCTGCATCGAGACAGCGCAACTCACCATAACTATCCGCTCCGTAAACAAGCCCATCCTGCATGATGCATGTTCCAATCATGGCATGCAGCGACTGTGTGTGCTGCTCGTCCTTGCCAACTTCCTTCCAAATCACCGTCGATTCCAATCTGTCCTTGGGGACGCTCACCATAAGTGAGCCATCGTAGAAAGACGACACAAAGAGCTTTTCTCCATCCAGGATCGGGTCGCCAACCCCTATCGGCATGTTCTTGGGTGGAAACGGATGCCCCCAAAAAACGTTTCCCGTAAGTGGGTCGAGCCCAGACAAACTATCACCCGTCCAACATACAAGAACATCTTTGCCTGCCTGCCTGATCACGATCGGGGACGCATATCCGGCTCGATCCGAAAGCGATCGCCAAACCTCGTTGCCGTTCAATCGATTCAACGCGACCATACACGCTCCCTCGCCCGATACTTGCTGAATAACGAAGTCTTCGTAGATCAAGGGGGAGCAAGCGATCCCCCAAATCGGCATCTTGATATTGTATTCGGTCTGCAAATCGCGGCTCCAAAGAACATCCCCTGATTTGGCATCCAAGCAATGGAAATGTCCCATTGCACCCACGGCATAAGCCCTACCGTCATGAATCGTAACGCTCCCCCGCGGTCCAGCGCTATAACTGATTCGATAGTCCGCTGGATAAGTATGATTCCAGATCGGTTTGCCGTTGGCAGAATCAAAACACAGAATTCTCTCGTTCGCAACTCGGCCGTCTGCTTGGCGATCCATCACGTAGACCCGTCCGTTCGCCACTGTTGGGCCAGAATAACCCGGACCGATCTCGACAGACCAATCCAGCGGTATTTGCCCCTCTGGTAGATCGTCTCGAATCCCGGATTCGTTCCAACGACCATCCCGATTCGCCCCACGCCACTGTGTCCAATCGTCGCCCAAACAGCTTCCTGCGACCATAAGAGGAATAGAAACGACAACAGCAATGGCATGTCGCAAAATGAACCGCATCCAAAACTCCAAAGTATCTCACTATTCGAAATGGGAGCAACCTAACGTTCAGTCGCTCGATTCGCGATTGTACCAGAATGGCCCAGCATCCGCTTCGAATGAATGAGAGTTCGACGGCTCGTACACCGTACTATCGTCGAATCGTTGATGGTTTTGTCTCTGCAAGATTCTCCTGTGGAAGATACCCAATAAAGCAGAGCAAGTCTCGAATCTCGGATGGCGTCAACGTATCCAATAAGCCAGCTGGCATCGCGGAAGCTTTGCTCGGAAGGACCTCGTCAATTTCGTCTTGCGGTACCCGGATTTCCTTGTTCTCCTGCGTCCGAATCGTTAATCCTTGCTTGGTCTTGACCGTTATGCCTGTGAATACTTGCCCGTTCGTGGTAAGAACGCGTTTCGATGCATATTGGTCGCTGATGACGTGCGATGGAAACAGCACAGACTCAAGGAATTCCGACCTGGTGAAACGTCGTGTGACGCTCGTGAGATCCGGCCCAAACCCATTTCCCAACGCATCCATTTTATGGCAAGAACTGCATTGTGCCTTGGTGAACATCTTGGAACCGTTGGCAATTTCGCCATATTTTCCCTGATCCCCCGACAAAAACTGCTCCAAAAAGCCAAGCGACCAGCGAGGCTGCTCCATGGCGGTCGCCAGAACAGCTGGAGGAAGATCCGGAAATCGAACTTCATACCATTTCTGCCAAGCCGTCATTGGCGACTGCTTTTTCTCAATCGGCTTCTCCATCGTTTCACCAGTCCAGTACTCCATGAGCTGGATGGTTGGCTTGGGATCCTGACCTGCTTCAAACAGCTTGCATCCTTGCAAAATAGTCTGTCGCAAGGCTTCAGGATCCTCAGTCGCAACATCGATTTTTCGCAAACAGTCACACACATCGGCAACCGCAAACGAATCAAGCAACGCAATGGAACGGACCAAATAATCCCAATTGGCTTCATCGGGCCGCTGAGCAAAAGCTAATGCGATGGTCGCTCTGCGGTCGGGACTCTTTCGCCAACGTTCACGAAGGTGCTCGATCGCAGAATCATCCTGTTGATTGGCCAACACGGCTGTGATCCCCGTTTTCAGTCGCTTGTAAACGTCTTCTTCCAATCCGCCCTTGTCGATGGCATTGTCCAATCGCACAAGGATCTGGATCTGATCCGCGGACATTTGTTCCGGTGCCTTAAAGAGGGCCGTCAAAGCAGCGTTTGGGTACTGCTCGCCAAGCTCTAGAATGCGAATGGCTTCCGACTCGGTTAAGTATCCTGCGAGAGATTGCGAGGTTTTCATGACATAGAGTTGATAAGAGCTACCACTCTTGGCTTTCCTCGCAGTTTCTAAGAACTGCAAAACCGTCATTCGCTCGACGGATGTCCAATCATGCCGTATCAAGGGCAAGTGCATGGCAATTAACATGCGCTCCGGCATAGCGACATCCGTCTGCAAAAACCGGATCGCTTGTGGAACAATGTCGCATTGCAAATAAGCTCCCAGGCGAACGAGTTCGCAGTTGATGGCCGAATTGCCAGCTGGAAACTCTTTTTCAACCATTGCCTTGAGTGTTGGCAAACTTGATGGCTCAATCGCGTTCAGGTGAAGTGAAACCTGGAGAACTCTTAGTAGATCAACAAAGTCTGCATCGCTTACAAAGCCTTGAGACAAACGCATGAGGTTTTCAATCACAAGCTCGGCGTTGGAAAGGCTTGGTTCAGTTGCAATCAGCGCCAAACCGGCGTTGATGACTAAACGGTTCGACGAGTCGTTCAGAAAACTCTCTCGCCATTCGTTGCAAGGGACCAACGCAAGTGCGCGCCTTGCTGCAAATCGTTCTTCACGCGAATGCCCTTGCAAGAGCGCTTTGAGTTCAGCTGGCTCGCAGACAACGCCAAGCCGCAATATCGACTCGCATGCAGCAATGCGAACTGTAAGATCGTCATCTCTCAGCAGCTTCCGCAACTGAAGCCCTGCATCTTTTGCATCGCTATGCAATGCAAGCATCCGGGCGCATTTGATTTGCACTTGCTCGCTCGAACTATTGCTGAGCTCAACTAACATCTCGACGGTTGGAATCGGCCCCAACAATTGCATCAAGTCAAGGGCTTGCATACGATATCGACCAGGGTTCTCGTTGCTGTAGGCCACACCTGCGATTTGCTCCGCCCATTCAGAGCCTAGCTCTTTCTTGAGGATTGCAGCCGCCTGACGGCCGTAAGCTGAGTAGATTTGTGGTTGACGTATCACCCTCGCAATGCCAGTTCCCAGCTCGGTCGCTTGAGCCGGAATCTCACCAACCCAACGTACGCGATAGATGCCGCCGTCTGTTCCTCGACCACCGGTGCTGAAGTAAAGCCAACCATCTGGACCTACCTCAAGATCTGTAACATTCATCGGGGTACCAGAAACGAACTCCTCCATTTTATTGGCTTTGTCGGTCGATTCGACATTCATGGACAGAATACGCCCCTCCGACCAATCCGCCAAAAACAAATTACGATGATACTTGGCTGGAAACTTTACGTGCGAATAAACTGTCACCCCTGTAGGAGACCCCCGGCCGGATGTCGCCAGCGATGGCAGCCGATCCAAATAGTACTCAGGCCAATTCGCCCAACCGCTTCGCCATCCGTACTCGCCACCTTCGGCAATACGAAACAGCCCCGTAGCTCGGTGCCAAATCGCTCCAACATCTGCTTCCATGTCACTATCATGAACAAACAGTGAACCATTCGGATGAAACGCTAAGTCATATGCATTGCGAAGCCCGCCTGCGACAACCTGAACGTTCTTAGTGGCCAACTCAAATCTCACAACGGTTCCGCCAGGAGCCTTTACCCCTTCAGCGTGCCCACCCGGATCTTCGAAACGAGGCTGAATAAGATCACCTTCATAGGTCAAACGATAGGAACTTCCTTCGTCGATCGGCGTATTGAGCCGCGAGTGATTGCCGACCGCCACGTAGATACAACCATCCGGACCAAAAGCGATTTGGTGAGGTCCATGCTCTCCTGGGACCCCCTGAAACTTAAGCAGCAACTCGGATGCTTCAAGCTCCCCGTTGCGGTCCTCATCCACTAACTTATAGAGCCCCGAGCCTTCAGGACCATCGCCTGTGACATAAACGTCCCCATTGAGTGGCAATATCCCCTGGATGTTCTTAATCAACTCGCAATAGATTCGCGACTTCTCCGGCGTTCCGTCTTTATCAGCATCATAAATGAGCAGCAAAGGACCACCCTCCTGCGAAGCGACAATGTGACCAAACTCATTGAATGCCATCGCAATCACAGAGCCAATCGATGCGTGATCGATAACTTCATCGACAACAAAACCAGGCTTCGTCGTGAATCGCTCCGGAGGCGGGGGACCCTTTTTGGAGTCGTAATCGCCCAGCGATACAACAACTGGAGTTGTTTTCGGCTTGGGTTCTTCGGTTTTAACCACTGCCCGATTGTCTTTGTCGATCGAGACTGCTGGAGTCCATTTCGCGTCGTCGAATCGAAGCAACTGCCAACTTTGCTGCGCAGTCTTGCTCGCAATCCATTCTGCATCGCTGACTACGATTCGCCATTTTGCGTCCTTGGGTTTGAACATGAACCCTACTTTCAGACCCGCTCCATCGCTTTGACGGTTGCTAGCTCGTACTGCAATCACGTTTTTTCCTGGCCGAACCGCGGACGAAACATCCACGCGCTCAACGGTACGCGGCGCCTTACTCGTCCCAACTCTCCGCCCATTGATGTACACTTCGCACGTTTCATCCGCCTCGAATTCGATAAACGATTTCTCCGTTTCCGGTAGCTCCATAACCCTTCGGAAGTACGCGTCGCCACTTCGCGATTCGCCCTGAGAACCAGCAATCCAAATCCATTCACGATCGGTTTTTGCCGTTGGCGACGGAGGAACTGCCGTCTTGGTACTGGTTTTGGCCTGCGCTCTAACTTCAACAGGTGTGCATAGCATGCCAACGGAAAGGATCGGCAAAACCAGCCATCCGCGGACGAACGTGAAGCCTGCTACGAACTTGTTTCTTGCTAAATTCTGGTTCATTTTCGTTTTCCATCCTTGGAAAATGAGCAATATCCGGATGATCGAACATGCATGGTTTGGCTTTTCGGCAGAGTCTATTGTTAGCGCGAACTCTGCCTGCTCGCAGAATACTAAGTGTTTGCCACAAAACGCAATAGCAACCATCTAAGAATAGCAGCAAAATCACGAACTCAAAGCGGGGTAGCTTTGCTGGCAACCCTGTGGAGGTTTAGCCTAAAGCCTACACCCCATTCCCATTCGCAATCAACCCAGCCATGTAGCCACCCTTAAAACCTGCGTCGATGTTCACGACCGCGACATTGGACGCACAGCTGTTTAGCATGCTAAGCAGCGCAGACAGGCCAGCAAAGTTCGCTCCGTACCCGACGCTTGTCGGCACAGCAATGACAGGACAACGAACGTGACCGGCCAAGACGCTTGGCAGCGCCCCCTCCATCCCCGCCACGCAAACGATAGCATTTGCCGACTGCAGCAAAGGAACCTGTGACATCAATCGATAGGGACCCGCAACCCCCACATCCTGGACAAGTCGTGTAGGCACCCCCATCCACGCTAGCGTTTCTAAAGCCTCAAGCGCAATCGGCTCATCAGTCGTACCGGCGCTCACCACCGCAACACTTCTTGGCTTTCCATCCCTGGTCTGAAGGACTTGTTCTGGAGCGAAAGGGGTGGCTTGCTGCCCGATTCGAAGCGTCCGCCCGACATGGTTCCATCGCGTGTACGTGAACATTTCGGTCAGGGGGCGAACCTGCTCAGGCGTGACCCGCGTCACAAGCACCTCTGCACTTTCGACAAGCAATGCGTTTGCTACCGTTCGAATGGAGTCGGGCGATTTGCCGGAACCATAGATGACTTCTGGATATCCACAACGCCTCTTCCGATCCAGATCGGGCATCGTTGAGCCTTGCGACTGAACCGCCGATTCAAGAATTCGCTGCCCCAATTCGATGGCAGAGAGTTGGCCGTCCTGAAAGTCCGACCAAATGCGATTCAGTTTTTCGTGATCAAGCATCGGTGAATTATTCTTTAAATCCCTTCTTATCACCAGCTGCCATCAAGTAGGCCATGAGGTCCCTTAGTTCGGCTGGGCTGAGTCCATCGATGAGGCCTTCCGGCATTTGTGAGGTTTTGGACGACACAATGCTCTCCACGTCTGACTTCTTGACCACGATCGGTTTAGCATCGGCATTGATCGTGTAAACGTAATATTCGTCACCAATCTCAACCGCACGTCCGACCAGCACCTTGCCTTCGCTAGTCAGCAATTGCTGCGAGCCATATTGGTCCGAAATAACTTTGCTTGGCTCGACAATCGCATTGAGCATGTCCTCTGCAGAGAACTTCTTGCCAGCCGTCGACAAATCAGGGCCAATCCCGCCGCCTTCTCCGCCAAGCCGATGGCACTTGGAGCATGATGTCGCGTTAAAGAGATTTTTGCCTGATTCGAAGTTTCGCTTCGCTCCGTCTCCCAGTGCCGTTAACGCTTCAGCAGTTGTCCATTTGCGGCCCGGCCCAACAGGCGGCGTCGACTTGATCGGAGCTGCAATGAGCGATACTCCAGCGAGTGGCTCTAGCACAATCAGTTCGGCTGGCGTGCAACTTGCTAGTGAGTCTTCTCTGAACTGCATCAAGAATTTTGCATAGCTATTCCCGCCTGGCTTTTTCGCAGCATCTATAAAGAATTGCAAATACTTTTCGCGTTGGGGGACCGTCCATCCCGACTTGACGTTTCGCAACATAAAGGCGAAGTGGATTGCGCGCGATGGCGGCATGTTCGCCAACATGCTTCCCACGGTGCCGCCGTAACCTGCGTTTCGAGTTACCAAATATCCCCAATCCGGAATCGGTTCTGGTCCTAGATTGTCCATCAACGCAAGCGTCTTTGCTACGACACTAGGTGATCGCAAATAAACAAGCAATTGCACGAGCTCCGCATTCATTGGATACGATTTGCTTGGATAGGCTGAATCCAATTCCTTGACTAACTTTTCACGCCATTCTTCGGACGGCTCACCATGACGAGCAAACGCGATTTGCAACGTGCGAAGTCCAAACAGTTTTTCCACTTCGTCAAAACCATCTCGATTGAGCGTCGCTAACTTCTCGATGAGAGGTCCGATATCCTTTGCAGACCCCTGATGAGCGACGGCCATCATGGCGTTGAGGACAGCTTTGTTACCTTTCGTCGCAAACGCCATGTCTCGCCATGAGGCGAAGGGTTGGCTTTCAAGTGCGACACGTGCTGCGTAACGAATGAATCGATCTTCGTGCCCCAGGTTTGCTAAGATCAGGTTCAAATCGCCATCGGTCTTTCCATGGAAAGATTCGAGCTTACGACGCAAGGCCCGGGCCTCGGCCCCCTTGGTATCCACACCTGTAACCGGCGCTGTCGACTCTTTGCCTTCGTAGCTGACACGGTAGAGAGCGGACTGAGTACCACGACCGCCTGCTGTAAAGTAAAGAGAACCATCTTGCCCAACGACTGCATCGGTAACCGGCAGTGGTGAGCCAGTAACGAAATCCGACTTCTTGCCGGTGTAGCTAGAGCCCTCTGGGGTCAAATCGATCGAATAAATTGTGCTGTAAGTCCAATCGAGAATGAATAGCGCTCGTTGGTAGTTTGCTGGGAACTTTGCGCCTGTCCCAAAGACAATGCCGGTGGGTGAACCGGGGCCAATATCTACCGCGGCAGGTAGGGAATCTTCGTAATATGCCGGCCACTTGCCAGTGCCGCTCCGCCATCCAAATTCGCTACCGCTGGTCGCATGGCAAACACGTGTAGGTCGATACCATGGGGAACCAAAATCCCATTCCATATCCGCGTCATAGGTAAAAAGGTCTCCGTCCGGGTTGAACGCAATGTCATATTGATTGCGATAGCCCATGCTATAAACATTCCACTCCTTACCCGAGGGGTCGACATTGCAAATCCAACCGCCAGGCGCAAGAATGCCCGCTGCGTGGCCGTTGGCGTCCCACCGACGAGGTAACAAATGATCTTCGTTCCAATTTTGCGGGATGCGACTCCCAGCAACTTTGCTTGGCAGCTTCGTGTGATTGCCCGCAATGACAAACAACGACTTTTTATCTGGACTCAAGACAACAGCGTGTGGTCCATGCTCACCACCGCCTGGCAGAGGCATGCAAAACTCATCGCTATCGACAAGCCCATCGCCGTTGGTATCTCGCAATCGATGCAAACCAGAACCGGGTCCATTGACCACGGCGTACAACGAATCAAATGCCCATAAAAGTCCCTGCGCTCCACTAATTGCCACAGGAAGCTTTTCAATTTTAGTTGGGCTCGCAGAGTCACCTGGAGTGATTTTGAAAATGCCTGAACCATCTTGATCGCTCGCGAAAAGACAGCCATTAGGACCTGTGGTCAACGATACCCAAGACCCTTGGGAACGAGGAACTTGATAGACTTTTTCGATTTTGAATCCGGCAGGAACGGTCGCATCCTTGGCTACCACAGGATAAAATTCCCCGCCCGAGTTGGAGCCGAAAGCAGTCGTGACCGAGTCTTTGGAAATACTGGTCGTCCACGGTAGCTTACTGTCACCAATCTCTCCAATCGCCGTCACCGCGGTCCAGGCCGAATCGTCGAATGACGCCTTTTGCCAAGCGTCTCCGCCCGTATCTTTGCTCCCTTTCCAGGACGTGTTGGACACAATCTCCATCGACTTATTTCCCACCTGCACGTACAAGGCGGCCAAAACTCCCGCCGGTCCGCCATCGTTCTTCGCTTTAATACTGATTACATTCTTGCCCGAAACGAGCAGCGAAGTAACGTCGGTACCTTCGAGTTGCGACCACTCATCCGAACTCGACGCTTTCTTTTCATTGATAAAGACTTCGCAATGATTATCGGCAGTTGCTGCAACCATCGCCTTGTCGATTTTTCCCTCCAAAGTAAACGTTTTGCGCAATACGATTTTTGCCTCGTCGCTCGAGTTGCCAACCCAAACCCATACCGGCTTGGACTGAAAATCGATCTGCCGTTTTGCTGGTTGTTGTGCACTTGCAGAGCTGCCAATCAGGACAGCGAGAAAAAGAACACCAATGAAGCGAACTGTGCGAAATGTAAGCACGAAAGATTCCTTTGAGGTTGGTTCGAGGAGGGATGGGTTGTGAGGCGGGTTTACGAGATCAATGGTTGCTAGGGCGAGAAAACAAGGCAACTACTTGATCGACTTGATCCGAATATTCTTAAACTCAGCCCACATGGGCTTACCTGCGTGAAGTTGCAAAGCCATTACGCCGTCGGTTAAGGCAAGGCTCGGTTCGTTGTCGGTGAAATCGAGCACCAATCGATTGTTCAAATAGTGCTGGATGTTGGCTCCTTTGCCAATAATCACGACGTCGTTCCAGTCATCTAGCCTCATCAATTTCGAAAAGGCATCTTGATCGATGAGCGTGCTTGATTCTACCTTTTTACCATCAGCGGACCAAGAGGCTTTCTCCCCCACGAGGCACAGACGATTGCGTTTGCCTCCTTCGTCGTAGATAAAACTAGACACATTCGGAAAAGTGACTTCATTGCGCAGTTCGTGCTGGTACCCTCGAACGACCCACGCGTTTTTTACTGAGCCGTCGGTGATGTGTTTGGATCGATATTGAATTCCGGAATTGTTCGTCGCGTTACAACGAAAGGACAAACGCAACTCAAAGTCCTTTGTGGTCCCCTTCTTCCAGATCAAAAAAGTATTTCCATTGGCAACATTTTCCGAAGTCGTTTCGCCATGAATCACTCCATCTCGAACACTCCAAAGCTTGGGATCACCGTCCCAGCCGTCCAAGTCCTTGCCATTAAAAATCGATTGCATACCCGATTCTGCAGTTGCATTGACAGGGCCGTCGGCGGCAAATGCACATGTCGAAATCGCGATCACAACCAGAGAGGAAAACCAACGCATGGGGCAGGACTCCAAGTGAAAAAGGTGGGGTTGGGCGTTTTGGCAATTATGATCATCTACCTGTTCGCTGCAAACCTCTGATCGTTCTTAGAGCAAAAAAAGTCGTCCATAGTTGGCATTTTCGGGCGGGAGGTTGTTCTACCCCACTGCTGGAAACAAGGTTCTCGCAAGTTTGCCCAACGAATTCGTTACTAGGGAGGTTGAGGCCACCGCTGTAAACATGTTTCCAACGAGTTTACCTAAGTCATTCATTGCTCGGGAGGGTGAGGCTCCTGCCGAACCTTTGCACCTTTGGCTCGGCAGGAGCCGCGCCCTCCCTAAGGTTTTCAATGGAATTGACTTTGCAAAGATGTTTATAGCGGTGGGGAGAGGCTCCTGCCAATGTAGGATGGGACCATTGTCCCGTCCATTCAACTAGTTCGGGACAATGATCCCAAACTACTGCTAACACATGCAGACCTTGGCGTAGACCGCTCGGCAGGAGCCTCGCTCCCCCCAAATTTTGTGTAAGGGATTTAGCAACCAGAGGAAAGTTATTGGCCCCACCGTCTGGCGACGGTGTCTACTACTGCTTTGCATTGCGAAGATGTTTCGAGTGGTGGGCCTACCTAGAATTGACCGCACTCCATCACCATTCCGCATCACCATTCCGCATCACCATTCCGCATCACCATTCCGCGCTAAAACGGTTTGTCCGATACCCGAATGTCGTCGACCCATAGTTTTGCCTGTTTGCTCCCATAACTGTGAGCGGAAATTCCAATCTCAAGCGAACTGTAGATGGCAGAACGTAGAGGCAGAGTTACACCTTTGGCATCAACAATAAATTTGTCGTCTTGCCAAATTTTGACGTGCCCCTCGTTGTCATGAGACAAATGGATTTGTGTTTGCACTTTGACCCATTGTCGCATCGGAAAAACAACTGCTGCATCCGCAGACTGCCGAAACCTCGGTTTGTCTAGCGACTTGAGCTCCGCCTCCAAATGACCGCTCTCGGTGATGCAAAGCCGTATCCCTGCATGCTGCTTGATCCATTCGCATTCAAGATCCATCAAAGTAAACGGAAGCGAATCTTCCGCATAGTAATAAGCTTGATACCAGAAATCATCACCGTGGGCGAAGTAAACAAGCGGCGAGGAAATCGAAGCTTTGCAGGTCGCCATGCCACTGGGCTTGGCCGGCGCTACACATAACAACGCCCGATCTCCTGAATGCACATGCTGGTCATCTGGAGCAACCGAAGCATCCAAAAACCCTTGTCCTTCCTTCAAAATCCGGCTTCTCAATTTCACGTAATCAGCCACTTCGCGAACTCTCGGCGATTGCAAGGTCAACGCGCCCCAACCTCGCGCCTCGCCAATCAACTCCCGTAGGCCAACGACTCCAAGACTCATTCCTTCAAACGACTCGCTGAATTCTCGTCGAATGGCGATCCTTTCCCCAGTCTCTTCCGAGATGCGATATGTCACGCCGCCATCCTGTTGATACGCTTTCGCCATTTCCACTGGGTAATACACTTTGTCTAAGTAATACCAATTTCGATTGCGATCATCGACTCGGAACAAGCGTCCGTCAGATGTCAAAACGTAAGTTGTACCGTCAATCGTGTTTTTGAGCTCAACCTGCGAGTCCTCCAGAGGCTCGATCCCCGATGGTCTGAGCAAGCGCAGTAAAATCACTATCGCGGCAAAGAGGAAAGCGCTCGTGATTAGGAGCCACTTTCTTTTTTTGCCTGCGTTACTCAAAATCGAATACCACCACCAAATGGATTTGTGTTTTCAAACCGTCCAGATCGGTACCCAAAACTTCGCGATCATTCTTTTCCCTAAGCTTACCGTCCGTGGTATCTGATCGCATCGCCATATACAGGTTCGCTTGCAGGGAAGTGAAATCACCAACAGTCGATGTCTGAATAGACCGAATTTTTCCAAGTCGAAGCCCGGAGGACAGGGCAATCAACTCCGCTTGTCCTTTTGCCTTTTTTACCGCTTCAGCATAAGCGGCCTTTTCCTGTTCAGGCGACATTTCCCCCACATAGTAGAGCCGGTTGTTTCCAGATGCCTGGACGGGATAGGAAATGTAATTTGTGCTACTTAAAAGTGGTTCGACGAGACTCTGCTCTACGTCCGTCAATTCCACTCGTAGCTTTTTACCCGTGAGATCTTTTTGTTCGTAAAACCTCTTAACCTTCGACGGCAAAAGAATCGCTGCCTCATCCGATTGCTTTTCGAGTTTCCAGTCGACAACGAGGTTTGCGTCGGCAGCATAGACAACAGGCAGTTCTGAGTCGTCTTCGTCCTCCAAACTCGGCACCGGATACTGGGCTTTCAACTGTGGATTCATATTTCGCATTTGAATTACCTGATTTCGCGCTGCCTTTCTGGAAGCATCGGGATCTTCGACACCGGGAATTCCAGCAGTCACCAGCGGCGAGGAAAAATCGATGAAAGAATCGTCTACTCCAAACGTCTTTAGCTCCTTTATTACAGCTTCTTGGTGGTTCTTCAACGTTTTCAGGACACTCGCTCCATCGCGAGTTTCGACCCGAATTGGGAGCAACAGGCGAAGCTTGCTTGCAGTGATTTTCACTGGCTGAGAAACGGTCACGGTTATCCCAGAACTCTTGGCGGATATCCCAGAACTCTTGGCAGATGCATCCTGCGCTTTGGAGTTTTGAGTCGCAAGCAGGCCGATAATCAGCAACCAAGAAAGACGAAAATGAAAGTTGAGAATGGAGCGTGTCACTTTGGGGTTCCTCGTTCGGGACGCGTTGTTACGAATGGACTTACAGAGAGGGGCTAGATCCGTTAACTCAAATCCAAAATACGATATACTGACTATATCAAATATTACGTACACCGACTCTAGGCTTAAAGAGAACTCCACTGCTAAGTCTTGTCCCCAAACCAAATTGATCAAACTCGAACCCGCTACGCTCATGACGCACCAGTACCTTTCCCGAATCGAAAACCTGCTCGACCCAGCTGGAAACATTCTCTTGAACATGAGCTATGCTGAGGCTGAACAGCGAGTCCTTTCGGGCGATGCCAAGCGAGTTGACGAAATTGACGGCCAATTTGCCATCATGGTTGCCAGCGGGAAAACGGTTCGTATGGCCCGGTCCATCGGACGTCCTCTCCGCTATTTTTTGGCAAAACTCGTCGATGGTCCTTGTTTGATCGTAGCCGAGCGCATGGATGAAATAGTTGCTCGACTAACCGAAATGGGAATTTCAGATCAATTCCATCCTTCCTACACGCGAATGGTCCCTGCCCACCATGTGGTTCAAATCGAACTGCTCGGATGCCCTGACCCTAACCCGAAATATGTGCGATTCTTTGAACCTCAACGCAACTCATTGCCAGCCGACTTGAGTTTGATCGGGGAGCAATATGTTGCAAGACTTTCGCAAGAGTGCGATCGATGGCTCGATACGATCCCCGCCATGGAACCCATTGGAGTACTGTTCTCCGGTGGCATCGACTCAGGTGCGGTTCTGGTCGCAATCTATGACCGACTACTCAAACGTGGCGAGTCGCCCGCCAGACTCAAAGCATTTACGCTGCGAATCGACCACTCCGAAGGTGATGCCGCTCAGGCGCTGGAGTTTGTTCGCAAATGTCGTATGGAAGAATTGCTTGAAATCGTTGACTGCAAAAGCGAAGCATTGAACTGGCGAGAAACAGTTCATGTACTTGAAGACTACAAGCCCCTCGATGTCCAAAGCGGGACGATGGCGATGGCTCTTTGCCGCGAGATTCGAAATCGGTATCCAGAGTGGAAACATCTCGCCGACGGCGACGGTGGCGACGAAAACCTCAAGGACTACCCAATCGAAGAGAATCCGGAACTGACCATTCGAAGCGTACTCAACAACCTCATGCTGTACCAAGAAGGTTGGGGCGTGCATGCAATCAAGCATTCGTTGACCTACAGCGGCGGCCAAAGCCGTGGCCACATCCGAACCAGCGCTCCAGCAGCTCATTTTGGTTTCTCCGGATTCAGCCCCTTTGCCCTGCCACGTGTGATCGAAGTGGCCGAAGCCATTCCGTTTATCGAATTGACGGATTGGGATCATCGCAAACTATACGATCTGAAAGGGGAAGTCATTCGTCGCGGTATTCAATCGGTGTGCAACATCGAAATGCCTATCTTCGAGAAGAGACGATTCCAGCACGGTGCGATTGACAAGGCTAGATTCGCGGAACTGTTTCCTAAGGACGAAGCCGAATACCGATTCGAGTTTTTGAGCGCCTATCAGCCTACGCGGTAGTGGGAGCCATGAAACCTGACAAATTAGCAATCGAATTGCTCCGGCCCGAAATCAAGCGCCCTACCGCATGGTCGATTCCAAAAGTCCTTCGCGCTCTAGAACCGGACGGACTTGGTGGCGATGTTGACACAACTACCGTCTTTTTGACCGGCGCAGAGTGCCCGTTCCGCTGTTCGATGTGCGACCTATGGCAATACACTTCCCCGGGCAACACACCGGTCGGTGCCATTCCCTTTCAATTGGACCAAGTGTTAAAGCAGGAGCGTTCGAATGGCAGACGCTGGCTCAAACTCTACAACGCAAGTAACTTTTTCGATTCCCGATCGATTCCGACCGAGGACTTGAAGTCGATCGCAGAACACTGCTCTCCATTTGAACGTGTAATCGTCGAGAACCATCCACGTTTTTGTGACGATCGAATGGCTTCGTTTTCGAAGGCCATTCCCGGTCAGCTTGAGGTTGCGATGGGACTTGAGACGATCCATCCCAATGCGATCGAAATCATGAACAAGGGGATGAGTCTCGCCGACTTTGATCGAGCTGTCGCAAAATGCCAAAGCCTGAATATTGACGTTCGTGTCTTTGTCTTGCTCCATCCACCTGGGGTCGATCGAAAAGAATCGGTTGATTGGACTTGGAAAACGGTCGCTTACGCGATGGAACGGCAAGTTCGACATATTAGCATTATTCCTTTGAGAGCAGGCAATGGTTGGATCGATCGAATGATCAAATCGGAAGAGTACCAACTGCCAACCGTGGCGATGATTCGAGAGCTATATCAATCCTTCAGCCGAAGTGAAATTGGTTCGGCTGGAGTTGCTTCCCCAGGGAACACCACCGTTGAGTTCGATCTTTGGGATTTTGAAAACTGGCAGGGTGGCTGCCCTCAGTGCCGTGAATCGCTCGGCAAGCATATCGCGCGATGCAATCGCGAACTAAGAATTCTTTCGCTAGGTGAAACGGAAATCCGCTGTGAATGCACTGTTTGACGCCGTAATCGTTGGCTCAAGCTTCGCTGGCTCCATCCTAGGAAAAATTCTTGCCAAGAACGGCTGGCGCGTCGCGGTTGTTGACAGGGCAAGCCATCCTCGTTTCGCGATAGGCGAGTCGTCGACTCCAACTGCTGATTTTCTGTTAGCGTACTTAGCCGATCGATGGCAAATGCCTGAACTGCGGCCATTGGCAGCTTGGGGGACATGGAAAGAAACGTATCCGGAAATAACCTGTGGAAAGAAGCGAGGCTTCACGTATTTCGCTCATTCGCCAGATCGCACCTTTCGCAATTGCCCTGATCACTCCACTTCGCTGATGGTGGCCGCATCGCAAACGGACTATTGGAGCGATACGCAGTGGCTTCGAAGCGATGTCGATACGTTCTTCGCCCGTCAATCCGTTGCCAGCGGTTGCGAACTGTTTGAAAATGTTGGGATCGAAGATGTTTGCCGCGATGACTCCATTTGGCGCGTTCGAATCATGGATCGCGGTAGCGAAAAAAACACGCGAAACTTGAAGGCACGTTGGCTGATCGATGCTGGTGGTGGTGGCGATTTTTCACAGAGATGGCTTGGTAATCAACGCGACGACGATTGGATGAAGACGCAAACCGCTTCGTTTTTTGGGCATTTCACTGGAGTAAAGGGCTTCGCTGATCAGTTAAATCCAACCTCGCCGATCGATCCAGTATCCGGGTTCTGTGCGGACGATTCCGCTCAACACCACGTCGCTGCGAACGGGTGGATGTGGATGTTGCGATTTGATTCGGGTGTGACAAGCGTCGGTATCGTCCAGCCAACCCAATTTTGGAAAACCATCGGGACGGTGAGTGAAGGGTTACAAGTATGGAACCGTTGGATCGAACAGTATCCATCGATAAAGGAACTGTTGTCAAATGCGCACCCCTTGGAAGCTGGCGAAGGCGCATTGCGATGGAGCGACCGATTGAGTCGATGTCGACGGCGTGCTGTCGGGGACGGATGGTTGCAGCTACCGACCGCATATGGTTTCGTCGATCCTCTTCACAGCACAGGCATCGCTCATGCCTTGAGCGGAGTACTCCGGATTGCAGAGCTACTGGTCGCCGAAGGTACCGTTGACTCCAGCCAGTCCGCGAGATGGGTGGCCTATGACGACCAGCTGCGACGCGAAATCGAATGGATCGATTTACTCGTGGGCGGTTGCTATCGCTCACTTCCCTCTTTCCCTACGTTCTGCGCTTTTGCCGCCTGGTATTTCGTCGCGGCAATCCAGTTTGAAAGGGCAATGGCCCGCGATCCGAGCCTCTGGAGCAATGGCTATCTGTCCTGTGAAATCAATCCGATGAAGGAAAAAGCAAGGCTGTCTTACCAACAACTAATGAGCCAGAGCGAAGAAAGCAATATCGAATCGATACGGCGAGCAATCGAACCCTGGAACGATGTGGGACTGCTAACACCAGTGAGCGGACAACGAATACCACATACTGCACCGCCCAAGTACAGCGTGCGACTAAATGCTAAATGCTAAATGCTTGTGCAATAACTCGTTCCCAGGCTCCGGCTGGGAACGCATTGCATCGGAGGTTCCTCCTCCCGAGTAAGCTAAACCAATAGCCGTTGGGCGCTAGCCCCGGTTTTCCATTTGCTCGACATTCGTCGAGAACCGGGGCTATCGCCCATCGGCTAATTGATAAGAAAATAAATGAGGATGTGCTTCGCAACGAAAAAGGCCGGGGTCAGAAGGCATACTCCCAACCTCGGCCTAGCAAAAACACTATCCCAAAAAACTATTCTTTGGCAGCTAGTTCTTTGGCAGCTGGTTCTTTCTCTTTGTCACAAGCTCCGTCGCCACAAGCTGATTTGCAGTCTTGTCCGCAAGCTTCCAACGCGATTCGCTTGAACACAAACGTTCCGCCAATGGGAGCGGAAGGTTCTCCATAAAAGAACACAAACTTAGCAGTGTCATCTTTCAAGAACTCGACCGTCGCGCCGAACCCTTGTACGCCTTCGTCAATCGTAACCAAATCTAGCTTGCCATCATGTGCTTGGATGGCTTGCCATTTCGAAGAGCCACTTGCGATCATCTGTGCCGCTTGCTCATCACTACCAGTTACAGCAGATAGAACGGCACCGAACAAGCCTTTATCGGATTGAACTTCGCCCCCGGCCTTGGCTGACTTCGCTCCCTTGGATCCTTTGACAAGCTTACCGTCTGGAGCAAATTCCATGTGAGCGAAGCCGCTTTGAATGTAGTTGGCCATCGATCCTAGATCCTGGTCCTTGGTGTCAACTTTTTCTGACGTGATTTCCCAAGTTCCATAGATGTTTTTGCCCAACAATGCCAGCGCTTCACGGGACAGTTTTTCATCTTCCGACTCAGCTGGTGCATCTTTACGTGGCACCAATACGGCAACGTGCGAACGGTCTTCGTTCATCATGTAGTGCCAATTCCGAGTCGGATCGAAACCGATGGCAACGTGCTTGCATCCGCCAGCAACCTTGGCCGTTCCTACAAATCCGAGATACTCACCCGCTTGACTGAAACGTTTGATGTGACCGATGCTGGATTCAGCGGTCAAAATTTCGCCGTTGCTGCAGCATCGAACATTCATCGGGTTGCAGCAGGAGCCAAATCCTTCGTCGTCATTGCGAGAGCGTTTTCCCCAGCTATTGAGTCGCTTGCCATCACGATCGTAGAAGCCAACCTGAAATTTGGTGTTCTCAGCAACAAGGAGATTCTCACCATCGGTCTGAATGTCCAATTGCCCGCAACAACCTCCAACTCCATCCATTATCGACTTGGCGTTTTCCAAGTTATGATCGAGTCGCCAAATTGCGTAACCAAATCCGGTCAACATCGGGCAAGAAACAAAGACGTCATCTTCCGTGGCGGCTAGACCAGTCGCATTGGCCCATCTGGCCATGGAGCCCGATGGATCGACTGCCTGTGCCATGTTGGACGCGGCGTCTTCAAATTGCTTTTTGGAAACATTGAGCAATTTCAGTCGACGTTCGCGACGTGACTTTGCCTTTTCCTCTTCGTCGTCAGGAACAATTTCTAGCTTGGCAATCTGCTCTTCCAAACGATCGAGCTGCGCTTTAGCTGCTTTCGTCTGTTCCTTGACTCGCCTTTCGTTTTCCTTCTTCAGTGCCGCGAGAGCTTCTTCTTGATTGCCTATGTTTGGCGCGTCGATTTCGATCTCAACTCTGCCTTCCGAAGTCATCTTTGCAACCTTGCCCGAGCCGGCCACAAAGAGCTTTCCATCCGGCGAGAAGTTCAAAGCTTGTGGAATAAATTTCAGTGGGAACGAGTGAAGCATTTCACCCTCTCCGCTGTATACCATCACCAAGCCTTTATCGGCTCCTGTCCCGGCGCAACACATCCAAAGATTGTTGTCGGGACCGACGCAAAAAGTCTCCAATTTGACTGGCCGACCTTCGACCATCGGAGCAATGCTTCGAGCCTGCTTGTGAGTCGCTTCGTTATTGGCTGCATAGACTGCCGCCATGGATGAGACCAATCCCCAAGTGAGGAGAGTCGCTAACAAAAACGTTTTGGCGGAAAGGAAGCGAAGACGCATTCTAGAATCCTTTGTATTTGGGCACGATTTCTGAAGCCAGTGGACCTCAAATGGTAAGACATTCACCGTGGAATAGCAAGATTAGGAAAACGAATCCAGCTCTCATCTGGAACAAAACTCGCAACAAAACAAATTACCAAATTCCATTTGTCGCTCAGCCTAGGCGGAGCCTGGGGACGAGGTAAACATAATCGTCGCGGCTAGTGCTAAAAACCTGACGTTCCTACAGGTTTTTGATTGGGCTATTGAGCCGAATAAACGAAAAGATCCGAAAAAAAGAGGCGTTGGAGCAAATGGGTTCGCTTTGGTCAAAGGCTCGACGCAACTCAATAGCCTGACGACCAACGGTAATAGAGGCTTAACGAGCATCGATTCGATTTTCTTTCGCCTTCTTTCGTTTTTTCGGCAAAAAAAGAGACTTAAGTCGGTTGTTCTTCGTTCCAGGTCTCTGCTGGCAGAGACCTGGAACGAGGTTAAGTTGGATTAAAAAGCGAAAGGAACTTAAGACTTCCTGCATTAGCGCCAGCAGCTCATTTTTTGATCGAAGCCACGCTGTCGGCTAGATTGCCAAGCTCCCTCCAAAACGTCACATAGTCGTTTCGGTCCTTGATAAACGTTTCATCAAAAACCGCTTTACGAAGCTCTTCTCGTTGCTCAACGAACTTGGAGAAGTCACGTGGATCGTCCGGGCGAAAGACAGGGCAGGGCCGATCGTAAACGATTGCAGCTCCGTTTTCACCTTGAGTGTGAAAACGAGATAGGCCAATCACTCGATCGGCGACATAGATGGCTTCGTTCAATTCATGGGTCACCATAAGGATCGTGTACTCTGGGCGTCTCCCCTCCCGCTTTGCGATCAAGTTCTCTTGATAAAAGCGAAGCAACATGATTTGCAAGTCCTCGCGCATGGCTTCGTCCAGCGCTCCAAACGGCTCATCGAGCAAGACGATTTTGGGACGCATGATGAACGCTTGAGCCACCGCCACTCGCTGTTTCATTCCGCCTGACATCTCATTAGGGTACTTGCCGCAAGCGTCTGAGAGTCCTACTTGATGTAGAAACGCGCGTGACTTTTCAAAGTGCTGTCGTCGCTTTGCGAAGTACTTGCGGGGACCCAAAAAGCGCATCGGCAACGATGTCTCGTCCAGCTTCAACCCAAAACTTACGTTTTTTTCGGCGGTCATGAAATCGTAAAGGGCATAGTTTTGATAGACGATGCCAACGTTGCGATTTGGCCCACGAACAGGCATCCCATCTGTAAGTATCTCGCCTTGGGTTGGTGGATGCGTTCCCAAGATGGCTTTGAGAAGCGTGCTTTTGCCGCATCCACTCGGTCCTACCACAGCCACGATTTGGCCGGGAAGTACCTGCAAATTGATGTTGTCAAGAACTCGATACGAACCGAAAACGTGACTCAATGATTTAATTTCTAGTGCGAATTCGCTCACGCAAGTTTCCTATCGAAGACTAGTCAACGTACCAAGGGCAAAGTTTCCGGCGAAGTGTCGCAAGCCCCCACTCTGCAATCAATCCAACGATGGCCAAGATCGCCAAGTAAACATAGACAACACTCATATTCAAGATGCGAGACTGCATCCGGATCTGGTAGCCCAACCCAGCGCTGCCAACCACCATTTCCGCAGCTAACAAAAAGACCATCGCAGGTCCAATCTGCAATCGAACGCTATCGATAATCTTCGGTAGAATTTGCTTCCAGATGACTTCGTAGATGATTTCCATTTCGGATGCACCGAGCGTATAAGCTTTGTTGATCGCCTCATCGCTAACGTCCTGCCTCACGGCTTGGTAAATCGACTGCGTCATCGAAAAAAAGATGCCGAGAGCCACCATCGAAGTGAACATCTTTTGATCTGTCCCAACAACCGCAAAGTAGATTGGCATCATGGCGGTCGGTGGGATTTTAGCGAGAAACATAACCACAGGACTGAGCGGTGCTTCGATCCATCGATAAGCTCCCATCAAGATGCCAACAACAATCGAGGCGATCACACCAACGCCCAAACCGATAATCAGTCGCCATAGCGTAGCGCGAATGTCCACCCAGAACATGGCAGGCTTTGGGTTCTCGGCCAGCCCCTGCGGTTGGAAAATCTGCTTTAGGCCTTCGCCGAGCTTCTGGAAGGATGGAATGGTGGTTTGAAGTGGATTGATTCGTGTTTGCCGTGCCGAAACCACTTCGTAGGCACTCAGCAGCACCGCAACTCCGCCAATGGCGAGTAGCCAAAAGAGCCACGCAGGAATAGGACGTCGTATCATGGATGTTCTTTGGAAGGATAACGTTGGATCACGCACTAAGCTATCGCGGATTCCGCAAGAGTGGCTTTACGGTTCGTGGTATTCTACCAAGTACCCCGAGGCTGCCATCGTCCCATTGCAATTATCTCAGGGTTCCGGATTCGATCTGCCCGATCAAGTGGGCCCCAGGCTGGGCTTTAAGGCTAGCGGCGGGTTCCAATATACCTAGCAAGACTATACCTAGCACGACGCGCAAGCTAGTGAATTGGATAGTCGATTCACTAGCTTGCGCGTCGTGCTAAGGTAGTTTTCAATCTGCCGCTCGCCTAACAGTTCTAGGGGTGACTCACGTTTTGGACGAAACATGCAAACGAGAATCAACTTCTGTCGACACAACTGCAGAATACCAAGACGAGTCGCGATCCTCCCCAAACCCTTAGGTCAAAAGTACCTAAGTAAAAATAGATAACTTTCGCAATCGACTCAAAATAATTTGCTTGATTTTGGAGAAACTTATCTGTAAAACGTTTCCGACGTTCTGTCAGGCATGGAAATGCGAGACGATTTTTTGATCATGGTTGTGACAACGCCCTCGTGACTATCTAGGATCTCTCCAATGTTATTTGTACTTGCGTCTTATCAGACGATAAGGACAACTTCGTTTGCAAATTACTTCACGCATAACGATAACCGAAGTTGTTTCAGCGTCTTTCTATTCAGTCTTTTGTTACATGTTTATCTGAGCGAGCCAATTCGAGCCGATATCGTTTGGACTGTTGGTACAGTGGTAATCCAGAAGTCAAACCTTCGGACGGACCAACCTAACTTGATATCGGTCCCCGTGTTTGCTTCGAGCGTACAAAGCTTCAAGCTGTCCGGCTACAATTTTTCATTCGAAGTCGGCAGCGATAATGTGGGAGGAGTCAATTCGGTAATACCTCACGGGATCACGTTCACGTCGGTCAACCCAAGTCATATTGGCGCAAGTAATTCGGCACTCACGGCTGGTTGGAATTTGGATACGAATCCTTTTCCAACTCAGATGCAACGGCAAGGAACCGATCTCGTTATCGCTTCGAACATTCCAAATGGCTTCACCGAAATCGAATTCATGGGCTCCCCGAAGCATATCTTTTCATTCGAATTCACCGTTCCAGGCACCATTACCGCTGGGACTGTCGTTCCGATCAACTGGGCACCTTCGTTGGACGATCCAGCGTTTGCTGACGAACTTTTGAATGAACACAGTTACAATTCACCCACCAGTCGGCCATTCGTCTTGAACAACGGCGCGCTCATCGTTGCTGTGCCTGAATCATCGTCTCTCGTTCTTATTCTAGCCGGCATAGTTACGGCAATAACGCATCGAGCGTTGAGGATGAGAAGGTTGATCGCCAGCCAGCGAAAGTGCTGATTCTCGCCAACTACTCAAAGTACTATCTTTGGGTCGGTCGCATTTGTGATGCCCGCCGCTCTCAATTTCTCAAAGTGATTCTGTCATGCCCCAACTGTATCTACACAATCAAGTGCGAGCTCGCGCCAATCGGGTCGTTTCTAATCAAACCCTCCCCAATAGAAAAAGGGCGAGATCGTTTAAGACGAAGCGAAGAGGACTTAGATTTCTGTTGATAGAAACACTGGAGCGAAGAGACGCGCCTGGTGCTATGCTCCCAGCATCGATTGAAAGCTTGCTCGTGGCACTCCAAGTCAAACCCGATATTCCTGACGACGACACGCGATCGCGGATCACTCTTAAAAATCGCAATTCCCTTTTGACGACAAATCCACTGTTAACTCGCAATGCCGGCGCCCAGTTCTCACATTCACTTCTGTTTCAATCCTCTCTGACAAAACCGCTGCACGACCTTGCGAAGGCGCTAAATAGTACGGCATCCACGGACAAAGACTTACATCTCAGGTTTCCGAGTCAGCACCAAATTGCAAGTCAGCTGTCGGCCACCCAAGCATCTGGCTCAATCAGGCCAATTGAATCATTCTTTTCACAAAACTCCCTCGAACTTTCCGCTCATTCAACCAAGTCATCGATCCCGGACAACGCTCGAATCGATCCGATCACCTTGGGGGCAGCCGGAAACAATTCTCCTGCTGGCATCTCTGGGGGGGGAGGATACCCAGCTCTACCGCAGAACAACCCAACTTCTCTCAATGGACTTCCGATGCCGCCAAACATGCCGTCAGGAAATCTCCATGATGGCGGAGCAGGTGCAGTTGAATCGGGCAGTGACGGTCGAGTGCAGGCGATGACTTCGACCGCTCCATCGCAAAACGGCACAGCCAAAGCCCAAGCAGTGCAATCGGTCGCGGCCGGCCCATCAGTCGATTCTACTCAGCCGTTGTCGTATGATTCAGCGTCGAACAAAACCTCCAACGCTGATGCGAAGCTCGCTTCAATTGCTGCTGACACATTCTCTTTGCAACAAATCCCCTTGCACCAAACGGGCGGTAGTTTTGCTCCGGTGATTTCATTGGCAGAAAGGATGCCAACCCAAGGGACAAGCCGAATTTATGTTGAGGGACGGTTGAACCATCTAGAACATGTGAATTCAATCAACGGCGAGCCCATCGCAAATTCGCGAATCGAAATTCTTCTTTTACCCCCAGATAATAGCGGCGGTTCAACCGCGATTCGATCGCTCGGTATCCTTCAAACCAAATCGCAGGCTGTGGCAACCAATCCGACTAGCACATTTGCCGGCCTGATCAACGGTGATCTCGTTTCAAACGCCAACTTGTATGCGAGAGTCGTTGGCACAAACGCATTTGACTATGTCTCCGCCCCGTACTTCTATACTTCAAGCTCTGATAGCGATGCCGACGGTGTTCCCGATCGTCTAGAGTCGACAACGCTTCACTCGGACATCAACCAGGACAATGTACCAGATGGACAACAAGCCAATGCCCTATCCCTTTTGGATCCAAGGTACGGTGAATGGCTTTCACTATCGACTCATTCGGGCACCTTCAAAAATGCTAGAACGTTTCTACCAACGCTGTCTGCCGACCAAGCAAAATTGCCTTACGGTTTGATCGGCTTCGAATTGGAAAACATTCCCATCGGAGGAATGGCTACCGTTCAGCTACGATTGCCCTCCGATACACCCGCTAACCAATATTGGAAAATGGACGCTGCAACCAGTTCGCTGGTGGACTTCTCGTTTGATGGCACGACTGGGGCGAAGCTCGAGTCGGGTGTCTTTCAGTTGTACCTGCAGGACGGAGGCCGGGGAGACGCCGACGGAATTGCAAACGGCCGTATTGTCGATCCCGGCGGACCAGGTACTGCTCCTTTCAACATGTTTTCTATTCCCGAATCCAATTTCTTTCGTTTCTACTCTCTCTACCAACTGGACCGTCCCCGCAACTGCAAATGCACTACAGTTTGACTTTAGCTTACGGTTCGATCGAGATGCAGCGCAAATCAACGATGCCTTAGAGTTCGGCTTCATCGACTCTCTTGGGAACTCGATCGTGCCAACCTTCGCCACCAGACGCGATAGCTTCTTGAATCTAACCGAAGGACAACCGTCTGCTTTCGGAACTTCGACGACACTGACCACTTCGATGATTGGTAACGAGCTCCACGGAAATGTGTCGCTGGCTCTAAATACGATCTTAGCGGGTACGACAGGGACGCTTTTCGTACGATTGGTCAACAATGACAACTCGGCCAAAAACGATAATGGTACCTTTGCTCGTCTCTACTTTCAGAACAGTGCTCCTTTTGCTGACAATGATAGTTATTTGGCCTCCGAGGATACACCGCTGAACATCGTAACGCCGGGAATTCTCAGGAATGATTCAGACCCGAATGGGGATGCCCTCCAAGCAATCTTATCAGCTAAACCTCAATTCGGAACCGTTTCCCTTCAGCCCGACGGCGCTTTTGTCTATGCTCCTAACGCGAATTACACAGGCAACGACTCGTTTACGTACGTTGCTAGTGATGGATTTCTCCAATCCTCGCTAGCAACTGTTTTTATTGCGGTAACAGCAATCAACGATGCACCGGTAGCTGTTGACGATAACTACTCGGTGCGATTCGACCAGCCGCTCCAAATCTCAAGCGCAAACGGCGTCCTTCGAAACGATTACGATATCGACAGTGGAACTCTTTCCGCGATTCAATGGGTCGGTAGCAATCAAGGTCCAAACAATGGGACAGTCAGTTTTCAAGCGGATGGTTCGTTTACGTACACTCCTAACACTGGCTTTACGGGCAACGACTATTTCACTTATCGAGTGTCCGATGGAGCGTCGTTCTCACAGCCAGTCAAAGTGAATCTACGGATATCGCCAACCATTGTTAGTGCGTTTGCTGATTCAACGCTGTGGAGCAACAATTTCGCTTACGCTGCACTTGGCTATCCGTTGCTCGGCAATACCAGGAATTTGCCTTGGTTTAACCTGAATCAGCTTCGCGTTCAATTCTCCGAGCCAATCACCGCCATCAACCTTAGCGATATCGTTCTTTCCGGATCGCCCTCACTAGCGATTGACTACAACACGGGGTTAACGCTCGCTCGTCCAGACGCAAAAACGTTAGAACTCACCCTTCGTTCTGGATTAGTATTTACCACTGATAAAGTGCAATTGACGCTGCTTGACACGATTCGTGATGCTCAAGGCAGTCTTATCGATGGTAATGGAGACGGCACACCAGGTGACCCATACAATTTGCCGCTAACCGTTGTACGAGGTGACGTGAACAGCTCAGGAACTGTCCTCTCAAGCGATGTCACTCTGGTGACACGCGCCCAATCCGGAATAGGAACCTACAATCCCCTGATGGATGTGAATGGCAGCGCATCGATCTTGAGCAACGACGTCACCCTCGTCACGCGAAATCAATCTGGTTTGACGACCGCGGATGCGTCGCTCGGTTCCTTGCTAGCGCCGCCACTCGTCAGCAATCCTACCTCGTCAAGCAAATTCTTTGTACCTGACTCGGGGGACGCTGCCGCGTATCGTTATTCAAGCGATGGTAGTCCCAAACGCTACTTGCCAATATCCCCGGTGCGAGATGTACGGGGTTCGGCCATGTCATCCAACGGCGACAGGCTTTGGCTAGTCGATTCAACTCAAAATGTTTCCGTTTTTGAGCCGGTAACCGGAATCGCTTTGGGAAGCTGGATTGCCAACGAAGGAGTCTCCAGTGAAGGGATCACCGTTTGGGGGAATGATGCCTGGACTGTAAGCCCAAATACAGACCGAGTTTATCGATTCCAGGATGGCGCCCGCGTCTTATCAGGCTCTTTAACCGCGTCAACATCCTTTGCGTTAGCTCCCAACAATACTCAGCCGACTGGTATTGTTACCAATGGGACTCGACTCTGGGTTTCCGATTCACTCGCTGATCGAATCTTTGTTTATGGGATGGATGGTTCAGCGTTAGGTTCCTGGCCACTCGATCCATTGAACAGCGCCGCAACGGGGGTAACGCTCAACCCGGCTGGCGGTTCTGATCTTTGGACCGTCGACAAAGGGACTCGCAAAATCTACGCCTACACAGGAGCGTTGAATTGGCTGTCCTCCTCGCAAGCTCAAAACGCCACCACGACCTACAATCTCAACGCTGAGAATGCCGATCCAGAAGACATCGCCGATCCGCCTACCATCCGCTGGATCGGAGCCTCCGGTGGCAACTGGAACTCAGCCAGCAATTGGAGTCCCGCACGCGTTCCTAATATTGATGACGACGTCGTCATCGACATTCCTAACGGCGACTTCAATATCGAAATCACAGGACAAGCGAACGCAAGAAGCCTGGCCTCGCTCGAGACGATCCACATCTCATCTGCCGGCGTTTTGAATGCCGTATCTACTTGCGAACTCACGCGATTCACTCTCGACGACGGTGGAGCCCTGGAAGGCAGCGGAAACGTTTTCGTAACAAATCGGTTCGCATGGAACGGCGGAACTTTGCGTGGGACAGGCAACATCGAGATCGCTTCGTCGGCAACCGCTGATATTACTGGAGTTGGTGTCAAAACGTTAGACCGGCCATTCGTGAATAGCGGACGGGTTAACGCCCTGGGTAGCCTCTTTCTAAGCAATAACGCAAGCTTTCAAAACCTTGCGTCAGGTGAGTTTAGAATCGAAAATGACATCGACATAAGTTTTGGAAATTTCAACCGCAATTTGGTTCCGCGGCCTTTCAGTAACTCAGGTACCCTGCGCAAACCGAATGGATCCGATGAATCCATTTTGCATTTAGCAATTACGAACAATGCAGCAGGATCGGTATTCATCGAGTCCGGAACCATCCGAATCAACGCTGGCATCTCCAACGCAGGATCGGTCTCAATCGGAACATCAGCTCAACTGGTTACATTTTCGACACAAACCACGCCTCCGATTGCGACCATTGGCTACCAACAAACTTCAGGCTCTGTGAAGCTGGATGGAGGAGCGATTACGGCACAGAGCGGTCCTTCAAACGGGATCAGAATATTGGGAGGCCAACTGTTGGGGACTGGCAGTCTCGTCGGTAATGTTTCCAATGCTGGTGAATTCAAGATAGGCAATACCATCGGCGTTCTGAATGTGATTGGCACTTACACGCAGACTGCCTCAGGGCTACTTTCCTTGGACTGGCAATCAGATCAACCCATCATAGGATACGACCAACTCCAAGTGATCGGAACCATCTCACTCAATGGGAACGTGGCCATCAATCGAACAAGCATTCCAATCGCTGCCAACGAAATCGTTTTTATCGACAACGACGGAATCGAGGGAATTGCTGGAACATTTTCAAACCTTCCGAACAACGCGACCGTAATGCTCGATGGCCGAAACTACCGCGTCAATTATGCAGGCAATGGCAGCAATAGTAACGATCTAACTCTGACCCTTGACGCACCAATGCTCTCTATCCGAAACCTGCGACAACCGGAGTCGCAAACCGATTTTCAATTCACGGTATCGCTGAACCGACCAAGTACAGACAGTGTTACCGTCAATTACTTTACCAGCAACGACTCGGCGGTAGAACCGTCAGACTATCGAAGCCAAAACGGGATACTTGTCTTCGCACCAGGCCAAACGACGCAAACTCTCACCGTTCAAGTTGTCAACGATTCTATCGCGGAATCCATGGAGCGCTTTCTGGTTACCTTGGCACAACCCACCTTCGCAGGAATCGCTCAGGCAACCGCGAAAGGTACGATTATCGATGACGACAGTGGGCCAATCACACGTGACAATCTTGGAACCGAATTCTGGCTGGCCTTCCCCACCAATTTAGGTGACGGCGCCGGTTTTGCCGGACCAAAAAACCTGTACCTGTACATCTCATCTCCGTACAGCACCACGGGAACCGTATCCATCCCAGGCCTCAATTTCAGCCAACCCTTTACCGTCCAACCGAATCAGACCACAACCGTAAACATCCCGACCGCAGCCGATCCCAAAGGTGCCAATGGTGTCATTAACGATCTCGGGATCCATGTCGTAAGCAAAGAAGAAGTTGCCGTTTATGGCCTAAACCAAATCGAACAAACAACCGATGCCTTTACTGGGATCCCGCTCGATATTTTAGATACCGAGTACATGGTTCTAGGCTGGAAAAACACAGTTGATGCGTTCTATGCACGCACTCAAGTGAATTTTGTTGCCACGGAAAACAACACGACGGTTCGAATCACGCCATCCGCTTCAACTCTGGGTCGACAACCTGGTGTACCTTACACCGTCACGCTCAACGCAGGCCAATCGTACCAACTGCAGGCACAAGGAATCCCGCTCGATTTATCAGGTACACTTCTCTCATCCAACGAGCCAATCGCGGTCTATGGGGGCCATTCCTGCGCAAACATCCCAACCAATGTGCCACTTTGCGATTATGTGGTCGAGCAGATACCACCAACATCCACTTGGGGTACAAATTTCTATACAGTCCCGCTTGCAACTCGACGCGTTGGCGACACCGTTCGAGTCATTGCATCGCAGGACGCAACCTCAATCAGCATCAACGGGACTGTCGTCCGAATCATCAATCAAGGCGAAGTCTACGAAACGCTCCTCTCGCAAGCCTCTCGAATCAAAACAAATCGGCCGGTGTTGGTCGCTCAATACGCAAACGGACAAGGGTTTGATAACACGAACGCCGATCCATTCATGATGCTCATCCCACCGTCAGAACAGTTTTTAGCAAACTACACCGTTAGCACACCCGCAGCCAATTTTGCCATGAACTTCATGAACTTGGTGATTCCAACCGCGGCCGTCGCTTCCCTAAAAATGGACGGAACGACAATAGCAGCCAACCTATTTACGCCCATTACGAATACCAATCATTCCGCCGCACAACTGTTCGTTCCTGTCGGTTCTCACTCCTTCACTAGCGAAGTCCCATTTGGGATCTATTCGTATGGCTTTAACGTCTACGACTCATACGGTTATCCGGGCGGTATGGCGTTGGCTGAAATTGCAAACGTAAAATCGCTGTTCTTAATCCCTGCTATGGACAAGTCGCAACTTGGTCTTGAACACACGGTAACGGCTTGGGCAACCGATCAAAACGGGTCTCGATTAATTGGCATTCGAATTGATTTCGAAGTTGCCGGCATGCACGCGAAACTCGGCTACGCGTTCACCGACGGATCCGGACTCGCTACGTTTCGTTACACCGGCACGAAACTTGGAACGGATCTCATCACGGCGTCCATTGGGGATAAGACTCAATCCGCCAAGATGAAATGGATATCACCGTCACCGGCAATCGCAATCGAGTCACCAACGGAACTTAGCTCGCACCAAGCGAACTCGCCCGTCTTAATCACGGGTCACGCTACTGCCGCAATCCCAGCCGCCCGCATTGTTTCCGTTTCGATAGACGGCTCGCCCGTCGACGCCCTCGATGCCAACGGGAACTTCTTCGCACGCGTGGTACCACGAGTTGGGCGGACGACCTATTCGTTTAAGGCTGTCGATTCCTATGGAGCCTCAGCCACGGCCGACCTGTCGTTGGAAGGACTCGATTCCACGAAAAAATCGGACTTCATGACGACGCTGTCGGAACTGTCCAGCAGCCAAGTGACACATGGTCTGACCTCCTGGAATGAAAAGAATAGAGTCCTCTACTCCGAATTCGACATTGCCAACCTAGGGCAATACCCAATCAAAACGCCCGTGGTAGTTGGAATAATGAATATCAGTAACCCACGAGTTGTCCCAAGCGACATCGATGGCTTCACTGAGGAGGGAATTCCCTACTATGACATGAGTCGATTTGTATCCTCCAAAACACTCGCCCCCAACCAAACATCAGATCGCGGATTGCTCTCGTTCTTCAATCCAACTCGATCCCCATTTACCTTCGCAACAACTCTACTTGCTCAACTCAATCGCGCACCACAGTTCACCTCAGCGCCTATCCCATCGGCTTTTTCAGGAACCTCATATCGATACGCCATCCAAGTTGCGGACGCCGATGCTGACCCCATCAGCCTAAAACTATTGACGTGTCCGAAGGGAATGCTCCTAATCGACGGCAGCCTGCAGTGGAACCCGGCTGCAAGCGACATCGGAACGCATAGCATTTCCATCGCCGCTTCCGATGGACAAGGCGCAACCACCCGACAAGCCTTTGTGCTGAACGTGACGGCTCCTACCCCCAATCGTGCTCCAATCTTTACCTCGATCCCAGTTGTTACAGTTCGTATCGGTGAGGACTACGAATACAACATTGTAGCGACCGATGCGGACGGCGATCTTGTTGTTTTTGCTGCTGAAGGGAATTTGCCGGGTGGCATGGCACTCTCGCCAACAGCGAGCACTTCGGCAGTCGCGACGGCTAGACTGACGTGGACTCCCACAGCCATCAACGCCGGTTTGAATTTGGTTTCGCTGGTTGCCTCCGACAACAAACCCAATAGTCGTAGTCTTCAGCAGTTCCAAGTACAAGTTCTACCCGAGCTTGGAAATCGTGCCCCAGAGTTCACTTCAACTCCGATTCTTAAAACGCTTTCGGGACAGCCATATCTCTATTCCACTGTCGCTATCGATCCCGACCGCGACCTGCTCTCGTATCGACTCACTACAGCTCCAATGGGGATGAGTATCAGCACTTCCTCCGGTCAGGTAGCGTGGAACCCATCCGATGCAAACGTAGGCTTCCAACCGATTGAAATCGAAGTGACCGATGGCAAAGGTTGGAAAGTGCTTCAGTCCTATCTCCTCGAAGTGCTCAACGCAACGCCCGCTACCTTGAGCGGTAACGTCTTCTTCGATGTCGATGGCGATGGAACGCGGGCCAGCACGGACCCTCCGCTTTCCAATTGGACGATTTACCTGGATTCCAACCAAAACAACAGGCTTGACCTAGGCGAACGTTCGACAACTTCGAATGCAGCGGGAGACTATTCACTGGGAAATGTAACTCCAGGCGCATTCACACTTGCGATCGTGATGCAGGCAGCATGGGCACCTACGCTTCCTTCGAGCCAACGCTACCAAGGTGTCGTTTTTGCGAATCAATCCATCGGAAATCTGGTCTTCGGCAATACGACACGCGGTTCGAATAACCATGTTCCTGAATTCACATCGAGACCCAATACAACGGCCATCCAGGGCAAGCGGTACCTGTATACACCAACCGCCAGCGATGCCGATGGCGATGCGCTGACTTACTCGTTGGAGTTCGGGCCCTCCGGAATGGTGATCGACCCTGCGTCCGGAACTCTCGCTTGGTTTGCTGACACAAGTCTAACGACCTCGCGCGTAACGCTCAAAGTTGACGATGGCCACGGTGGCAATGACATCGAGTCGTTCACGCTCAATATTGTACCGAACGAGCCGCCGGAATTTACAACGACTCCCGTCATCAAGGCCACCGTCGGGGCGGCTTATCTCTACGATGCAAACGCAGTCGATCTGGATGATGCTGCGAACACACTGCGATTCAAGCTCGATTCCGACTCAACGGAGAAAGGGATGGCACTCGATCCCATAACGGGCATCCTTCGCTGGTCAACTCCGATGCTTGGCCTGCATCCTATCGCAATCTCCGTTGCGGACCCGCTCGGAGCTCAGTCCGTTCAACGCTATGATCTTGCGGTCAATACCTCGAACGTCAACAGACCACCGCAGATTCTGTCGAACCCGTCCGGTCAAATCGAGCGTGGCCGTACCTTCGTTCACACAATCAATGCTATCGACCCGGACAACGATTCACTCGTTTATAGCATTGTCAATGCTCCATCTGGCATGGCGCTCGAATCACCTGGGGTATTGAAATGGAATCCGAGCCTGTCGCAACTCGGCCAAAATATCTTCACGATCAGCGCAAGCGACGGATTCTTGACGAACTCGCGATCCATTACCATCACGGTTTCCAACTACCCGCAAAACGATTCACCTCGATTCACCACGCAACCACCGAACAGTACCATTGCAGGCAAACCGTTCGTTTACGATGCAGACGCGTTCGATACGGAAGGAGACACGCTTCGTTTCGAATTGGTTGCTTCACCATCGGGAATGAAAATCAACGCGCGCACGGGTATCGTCGATTGGAATCCAACTTCATTTCAAGTCGGTATTCACCCCATTCGGCTTCGAGTTTCAGACATGCGCGGGGGCTCGGCCGAACAAGCCGGTACGATCGACGTAGCTCTCGCCAATCGCCCTCCGGTTATCTCGTCGTTCCCTGTCACTTCGACGCCGATCGACAAACCGTACAACTATGCCGTTCGAGCATCCGACGCCGATGGAGATCGGATCCGATTCAGTCTGGGAAACAGAACGACCGCGGTTGGCATCGATCTCGACATCGACAGCGAAACGGGAATTCTATCTTGGACTCCAAAATCGTATGGAACCTTCGTCATCGAAATCGTAGCAGAAGATGGGCAAGGCTTGAAATCCTCTCAGTTGTACGAACTAGCGGTGATCGCATCCAACGCGAATCAACCCCCTCGTATCACGACGTCGCCATTGTTTACGGCAGAGGTTGGATTGCAGTACACCTATGACCTCGATGCCTTCGACTCCGATTCGCCGGGCCTAACTTACACTCTTCTCACTCCTTCACCCATTCCACCCAACGCTTCTTTCAATCCAGCTACCGGAGTCTTGCTCTGGACACCAACCACTAGCCAACTGAACCAGTCGGTTCCTCACTCCATTCGCGTATCGGATGGTGAGTTAACTGCGACCCAGAGTTTTTTAGTCAAGGTAATACCGGCCAATTCAGCCCCTGTCCTGAAGACCATAACAAATGCAACCATTGTTCGCGGCGACAGATACCTAATCGATGCGTCAGCGACGGATGCGGACAACGATTCACTACGGTTCAGTTTAGATGCAGCGTCGCTGGCGGCCGGGATCACCATCGATGCTGAGCGAGGACGCATCGGATGGCAAACTATCGCTACGAACGCTGGTGCTGCTACTCCACTTGGCAATCGAGTCGTCACCCTTTCGGCAACCGACGGGCGGGCATCCGTTTCGCAATCGTTTACACTGACTGTCATCGCAGACACGGTAACTCCAACGCTTTCGATCAGTGCAACAGACTTGGCTGGTAACCAACTGGTCTCGCCTCGGTTGGGAGATGAGATCCTGCTCTTTTTGTCACTTAAGGACAACGTTCGAGTAGATTCACGCGCACTCACTTTCGCTAGCGTTACTCGAGGCGGAAACACGACACCACGCAATGAACCGTTAACGCTGGACTCGAACCACTCGACGCGATTGCGAATCACGACCGATCTGATTGGCCTGTTGCGATTTACGGCAACGGCCACCGATCCTTCAGGCAACGTTGGAACGGCCACTCCCTTCGAAATAGTGGTAGTTGACCCCAACGATATCAAAGCTCCCATTGCCCAAATTCTTGGCGGCCCACATTTCACTTTGTCCGAGCCAACTCCGATCCATGTCAAATTATTGGACGAGGCTCCATTGCTGAACTGGAGACTCGAACTGATCGACGACGAAACGCGTCGTTCCTCCACTCTCGCCACTGGCACCGGTAACGTCGCGGGTACCGCAATTGCACAGCTCGACACGACTGTGCTTCGCAATGGAGCTTATACGCTGCTTTTGACTGCAGTCGATTCGGGAGCCAATAAGACAATCGATACCGCTTCGGTTCAAATCGAAGGAGCGCTCAAACTCGGGAATTTCAACGTCGCCTTTCTCGATCTAACCGTCCCGATCGCCGGCGTTCCCATCACCCTAACGCGCCGGTACGATTCGTTGGATGCAAAGGTGTCAGGTGACTTCGGCTACGGTTGGTCACTCGACATTGCAAAGACCAAGCTCGAAAAACAAATCGATCCGGAGCGTCTGCCGGATTTGTCGGGTTACGTGCCGTTCCGTGACGGAGATCGCATCTTCGTGACCCTCCCTGACGGGACCAAAGAAGGGTTTACCTTTTATGGTAAACCTGGCACATCTTTTTTGGGAGTCATTCTCGATTATGTTCCATTCTTCGTCGCGGACGTCGGAATCAAGAGCAAATTAGTTGTGGATACGGTGACGCTCAAGAAGGTCGGGGACGATTATCTCGATTACGCCTCGGGCCGCCTCTACAATCCAGCTGATCCGACGTTCGGGGGTTCGTACGAACTGCAGTTACGAAATGGCTCATCGCTAATAATCGATGCCCGCACGGGTGATCTCTCTTCGATCGTCGATCGAGCTGGCAACGAAGTGACCGTTAGCCCCGATGGGTTCATCTCCAAAAATGGACGAGGAATCGTGTTTAAACGCGACTGGGCAAACCGCATCACAACGATAATCGATCCGCGTGGGAAGCGTATGGAGTACGCGTACGATGGATCGGGTGATCTCGTTTCTTTTACCAATCGCCTCTCAGCAATGACGCAGTTTTCGTACGCCGAGAACCGCCCGCATTTCCTGAGTTCGATCACAGATGCATTGGGACGAACTGCTGCTGCCGCAACGTATGCCCCCGATGGTCGATTTCAATCACTGACCAACGCCTCGGGCAAAACAGCTTCGCTTGCGTATAACATTGGAGCTCGCACGCAAACGGTAACCGACGCCAATGGATTCATTTCAACGAAGACGCTCGATGCTCGCGGGAATGTGGTTCAAACCGTCGACCAAACTGGAGCGATTGCGAAATCAACGTTCGATTCAAAGGGGCATGTACTAACGCAAACCCAAGTGATTGGGCTCGACGATGCAATAAGTGGCGAGACGAATGATCTAACGACCACCAATGTCTACGATTTAGACTTCAACATGATCGAACAACGCGATGTGTTTAGCAACACGCTTCGCAACGCACACGATGAACATGGTGCCGTGATCGCAGCCGTCGATGCGCACGGAAACCAATCGCTTACGAACTACAACCCAAACGGCTCGATCGCGTTCACAGCCGATGCGGACGGCAACACGACGCGATTTCAATCCAATAATCTTGGAAACGTCACTCAATTGCGAGATCGCAATAACAATCTGCTCGTCAATGCAACCTACAATGCATTTGGCGAAGCGACGTCGATGACATCCGGTCAGGGACGTACACAACATGATATTTACGATGAAATCGGCAATAATATCGCTGGCTGGAGTCTTGACGGTACCGCACCCAATCAAGTGCAAACGCTGCGACTCAGCCGTTACGATGACGACAACAAATTGATCGCGAGCTTTGCAGGCCGATTGCCAGCAGGCAGGCATATCCTCGCCAACTTCGAGACTGCGGTTATCCCTACGCAGTTTCTTGTTTCAAGCACGCAGACTCAGTTTGATCTGGCCGGACAGGATCGCGTCTCAAGCAGCGACACAGGCCTGCGGCGAGAAACCACATTCGACATCGACGGTCGGGTCATCGAGAATCGTACCCAACAACGCCCCAGCGGCACCGACGGCCCCGCCACTTGGTTCATCACACGCACGGTCTATGACGCAGTCGGTCTACCCATTGCCGTTACCGATGCCTATCCCGAAGACTTGCCACCAGATTCAATTGATGCAACTCGCACTGAGTATGACCCAGCTGGTCGCGTCACTGCAATCTACCGAGTGCATGGTATTAGAATTGAGTTGTCTGGACCTATTAACAGTCAGCAGGCCAAAATAGTTGCCCCTGGAACACTTATTCCACACACGCGAAAAACGAGCGTTTTCGATTCCTCCGGACGCAATATCCTTTCTACCGACGGCTACGGTCGTGAAACTCGCGTGAGATTCAACGCGAAAGGCCAAACGGTGGAAACTCGAACTCAGACAACCACTGAAACAGGGCAAAACGCTTGGCTCGTGAGCCGTACCGTGTTCGATTCGCAAGGTCGATCCGTCTTGGCGACAGACCAATATATCGACACAGGTTCGGCCAGTGTTTCTCCTCCGGTCTATGCAACGAACAATTTGTACGACTCCCGAGGTCGCTCGAACGGCACGCGTCGCGTCTCGGGTGCAATCGTGTCGCTAACTGGAAATGAGACCACCATTTCCAATTCCGGTATCGAAGCTTCTCGAACTCAGACGGAATATGATTCACAAGGTCGCGTTTTCAGAGAAATAGCGGCTGATGGCCAAGTGACCACGACAGAATTCGATTCGCGAGGCCGCTCCATCGCAGCGGTTGGAATGCATGTTTTGGCTACCTCCGTCGGATTGGTAGCTCGGGGCCCGAACAACTACGTTCGCCTGAGAACAGAAACCATCTACAATGCGCTCGGACAAAAGTTTCAATCCATTACCGGGATCGTCGAGTACGGTACTGTTGCCAATGGTCAGTTCATCAAGAGCTCTTTGGTGAGCGACATAGACCGTTCAAAACAAAGGATCACAGAAAGCGTCCACGATTCTGTGGGCCGAGTGATTCAAACGATACTCCCGGACGGGACTTCCACCCGTATCGAATATGATACGAAAGATCGTATCATCGCCGAAATCGGTCCGATGGGGAATCGCAAGGACATGACCTACGACCGAGACAATCGCCTCATTCAAGTCATGCTCCCCGCAGTGCCCAATCCGCAGAACAACAATATCCTGACTCGCCCAACCTACCGGTACGAATACAACAACTTAGGTTTGATGAGCAAGTTGATCGACGCCAATAGCTCCACCACCCATTTCGCGTTCAGCTCAGCAGGTCAGCCTACCGGCCGCATCTTGCCGTCCGGCCAATCGGAGTCGATGTCGTACGATGTGCAGAGGCGATTGTCGCTCTCGATCTCCTTCGAAGGCGTCCACAAGCGGATCATTTACGATGATACGTTTGCTGGCGGTGGCAGGGGTGTCGGTTACGATCTGTTTGCCAATGCATCGGACTACAATAACTTCACTTCAAATACAGTCGGCACATTAGCTGCTGGGGTCAAGTGGGAGCGGGTTCGCATGACTTTCGATGCGTTTGGTCGAGTGAAGACGACGACACATATTTATGCCAACGGAGCATTAGGTGGTGGTCCGATTTTCAACGCGTTTACTGCCGACATTTGGACCAACACGTATGATACCCAAGGTCGGTTGATCCAAGAATCGTCTCCCAATGGTGCGATAGGTTATGAATACGATTTCCTAGGCCGCAAGACCAGCGTGTACGCTTATCTTCGAGACAGCGGTGGGAATCTACTTTCGACACCAAGCTCTGTTGTGACATACACCCACGACACTTTTGGAAAACTCAAAACAGTGACGACCACTGTTCGGGACGGTACCTTGGTCGACGTCAGTCCCGAGTTGGGTTTGCAGCCCGAAGCGACGACTCTGTTTTATGATTTACTGGGTCGATTGGATTATATGGAGCTGCCGAATTCGGTGGTTGAGGACTATACATTCGACAAAATGGATCGTCTCGATGCGATGCGTCATTATCAAGCCGATGCCAACAATGCAGACCTAACCGACAACTTGCTAAAGGACATGTTTGACTACGAGTACAGTCTCGATGGCAAACGCACGACCAGCACGGAGACGTTTGGCGGCACGGGAACCGGTCCGACTCCATCAAACCCTGTCCTGACCAACAAATACGATTGGACTTATGACAATGCCGGTAGGCTAACCGGTGAACAACTGGACAGTAGTAACAACACTCTCGACCAGACGGAGTCCTATCTCATGGACTTGGTAGGCAATCGTGTCCGACGAACGATCGACAAACTAGGAACGGCTGAGGACGTTACAGATATCTATTCATTTGACGCAAGCGATCGTTTGGTGAGTGAAATTCGGTTCAATGGGCTGTTCGCAACTGGTTCGCCGAGCGGCTCGGCAATACAGTCGACCAACTACAACTGGACTGGCACACAGCAAACATCCAAGTCGGTTTCCATCCCCTTCGTATCGAGCGTGGTGCAGTCGATGTCGTTTGCCTTGGGTGGTCAGCTTGAGAAAGTGATCACGACCACTTCGGATGGCTTTGGATCGGTGACTGCCCGGAATCAAGTGCAATACCGTTACGACACGAGCGGTATGAGATTCATCGCGATCGCTTCTTCCGCTCCGGTTCAAGCCCCAGACGCCTGGAGTGTTCACTCCAGCACGGAGTACGTAATTGATCGAGCCAACATGACAGGCTACGAACAAACCATTATTGAAACGGTCAAGAATGCAGCCGGACAACCCACGAAGCGGACCACTACGACTTTTGGAATGGATGAGATCACGCAGACGATAACTGCGATTGCACCTGGTACAGGTCAAGAGACTCAGGTGTCGAACGTGACATTTGGCCACGATGGACACGGTAGTGTCCGGGCGCTATTCGTTGCAGCAGCAGCACTAGCGCAAGCGGTCACTTACAGTTCCTACGGTGAACTCCTGGCGATTCACAATGGTTCCGGCGTCCGACTCTCCAACAATTCGAGCCTGACGAATGTTCTTTACAATGGCGAATCGCTCGATAGCCAAACGGGTCTATATCATTTCAGGGCAAGATGGTATTCGACAAGTAGCGGACGCTTTGAGAGGCTCGATCCGTTCATCGGCAATCCGCGGGACCCGCAGTCATACAACAAGTATGCATTTACGCATGGTGACCCCATTCTTCACAACGATCCGACAGGAAAAATGGATGGGTTAGCTGGGCTGGTTATAGGATTTTCAATTGCAGGAGCAATGATAGGGGGCGGTACCGCTTTCTTAGCTGGAGGAAGCCCACAAGAGATTGCAGTGGCAGCGTTGTTTGGCGCGGCCCTTGGAGCCTTAGCAGCCTTTAATCCATTCCTCGCAATGAGAGTTGCAGCCACACTGGGAACCACAACGCTTTCAGGATTTATTCTCAACTCGCGGTCGCAACAAGTAACACCGCTCCCAGCCGCAAAAAAGGCAAGAGGAATTGAATACGCAGACTTGGCAACCAATTGCTACTCAGACCAGCCAAACGCAGCAGGAAACGGCTGGGCTTATCTAGACGAACTGCAAAATGAACGCCATAAAGGGTACTTCGGAAAAGTCTTTACTCGCAGAAATGAAATTGCCATCTGCTATGCAGGAACCGATGATATTCCTGACATCGGCGCGGATGTTTTTCAGGGTTTGGTGGGTGGCGGCGCAGAATACGATTTGGCAATTGAGGATGCGATGAAAATCATTGACGACCCTGCAAATCTAGGAAAGGAAATCATCTTTGTCGGCCATTCCTTGGGAGGTGGGCTGGCGACGGCCGCTGCCGCAGTCTTTCAGCGGTCCGCAGTCACCTTCAATGCTGCTGGGGTACATCCATGGACGGTTTCCGAGCACGGACGCGGAACACTCGACAACATCAATCAATTAGTGGATGCCTACCGTGTCCAAGGTGAATTCTTGAGTACAATTCAGGACTCCCTTTCCTTCACTGGCCTGATGATGCCTAATTCCCAAGGCACCGCGTATTGGCTAGCGGCAAATCCAGCACACAGTTTTGCAACAAGACATAAGATGGTAGATTCAGTTATCCCAGCCCTTAATGCTGCTTAATTACGCACGTACATATATGAAGTTACTCGATATGAAATTCTTCCCGAATAAGCTCCGTTGCTATGTGATTGCGATGATTATACCGATCTACTTTTCTTACAGTGGTTGTACGAATGCAAACAACCGTCGTTCCAAGGATGTCTGGAGTGCGATTGATTGTGACGAAGTCGAATCGATTATGAGTATTCGCGATCCCAAAAGGGAATTAAATAAGATTGGGTTCCTTAGCAGAAAAACACCGCTAGAATATGCATTGGAAAAGCGTAAGAAGTATGCGTTTAGAGCACTACTTGAGTGTGGGGCGGATCCGGATTTCTTCTTAGCGAACAAACAAACAGTAACCTTTAGATGTGCTTTGCTTTCCGAAGACTATTGGCTAAGGGAAGTGATAATACACGGTGCTGATCCAAATCTCTGGACGAAAACGCACAGGAACAATTCAGCTACCCCTTTGGCTGCAACATTTTGTTTCAACACAGGATCTCCACGAAGTGTGGAAAATGCTAAGTTTCTCATTGATGCAAACGCAGACCTGAATAATGTAATCGTCGATAAGGAGAATCCTTTGTCCCTTTTTGCGATGAAGTCAGGATGGAAAGTCGTTCTCTATCTTTTGGAAAAGGGGGCTGACCCGCATATTGGTCCAGAAGCGAATGTTTTTGTTACGCATCTAAAAAATCCCGGAGACTATCGTTTGAAGGATCCTGACTTCCAAGCCGTTCAAGCAAAATTGGATGAGATGAATTTGGACGTCGCCAACGCGAAATGGAACGGCAAGACTTGGGACATCCCAAAGTTGCGTCCTTGAGTTGGTCCTCCCGTGTCGCAAATCGCTTGCGTGTGCCGGTCACCGTTATGCGAACCAAGCTTTGCTTCGTGAGCAAAGAGTGTAGAGCGATTGTCCCAATCGCTTGGCGGGCACTTTACTTGCCGTTCTCTGGAACAATAAAAAGCGAGATAAGGTTTCTATGCAAACGCGAGCAGGAAAAAACGGTGTCATAGACAGGGGTTTTACATCATGAATTCACAACGCATTGCTATGTTCGCCGTCGCCGTAATTGCTTTGCTTGCTGTCGCTCAAAATGCTTGGTACTGGGGCCAACTGCCCGATAGAGTTGCGACCCATTTCAATTCGGAAGGCACTCCCAATGACTGGATGACCAAGACCAACGCGACGCTCACCATGTCAGCGTTTCAAATTGGGATGCCATTTATCTTGATCGCTGTAACTTTACTGGCCGCGCGGTTACCGGCTTCGATGGTGAATATCCCACATCGCGAGTATTTGCTTCATCCTGATCGCCATGCATCATCGATGGGCTATTTTCAGCTCTTCATGAATTGGATTGCGGTGGCACTTTCACTTTTTGCGATGGCAATCAACCATTTGGTCTTCTTGGCCAATCGGGACGGCGTTGGATTAAACACTGTTTGGTTCGGAGTACTCATGGCCGTGTTTCTGGTAACAGTCTTTCTTTTGGTCGCCAAACTGCTCTATCATTTTCGAATGCCAGGAGAATCGACACCTTCGCGCTAAATCAAGATTTGCGGTCTGCGACGAATATTCTGATTGCGCAAGGTCTCAACGTCAAGTTAAAGGCTACGTGCGGGTCTCTTGTAACAAGTAGTGGTTGGGTGCATGAGGTTCTTTTCGAAGGATGTCTGGCGGCAACCGAGGGGCAAAAATACCCTATCTGTGTTGAGGGCGAACGAGCCTGTCCACCTGAAGATGTCGGTGGGATATTTGGCTACAATGAGTACCTTAAAATCATCGGCGACCCGAAGCACGAACAACACGAGGAAATGTTGGAGTGGAGGGGCAAGTTCGATCCAGAGAAGTTCGATTCCAAAAAGGCATCCAAAAAGATGCAATGTGGAATGGCTAAAGGAAAAGATGCGGATTAGTCATCAACAAGGTTACAATTCCATTCCCTAGTTCATTTGGACGGCAAAACATGCAGCCCAGATACCGCTTCAAAAACGACGGGAAGTTGCGGATCGGCACCGATGACGCTGAGAAACTGGCGGGATTTTTGGAAGAGAAGGTCACTTAATGAGCGAAGAAACACCAATCCCGTCCGGTCGCTACCGGCACTACAAGGGCAACGAGTACACCGTCGTCGGCACGGCCCGGCACAGCGAGACGCTGGAAGAACACGTCGTCTACCGGCAGGAATACGGTGAACACGGGCTGTGGGTGCGTCCGAAGCAGATGTTCTCCGAGACGGTGAAGGTTGATGGGCATGAAGTGCTTCG
>JAPLNL010000099.1:43439-62960 GCA_026692905.1 Planctomycetota bacterium | reverse complement strand
ATTGGTTGGGGACTTCAATCAGTCGGGTGCGGTGAATAGTGCCGACTTTATCAATACTCGTAACGCACAAGGGTCTGAAATCGGCGACGCAACGTACTCGTTCTTTATGGACATCAACGGTGACGGAGCAATCAACAGCAATGACTTTATCAACATCCGCAACCGACAGGGTGATGAGTTGCCATAACAATCGGTAGTCGGAAAAACGCGGTCAAGCGACAGGGCCCAAAACTAGTGCGCGCCCCAAATTACCATGACGCACTGCGCGCAGTTCGACGAGAGGTTTTCGTGGACTGAAAAGATGCACAACCCATTGGATCGGGCGAGGATTGTTTGTTGAACTTGGCTGGGTTATTATGAGCAAGTATTCGTTATGGTCTACGAGAACCGCCATCCTTAACCTGGCGGCGCAGACCAAATCTAACAACCAGGTTTGGGCTGAACGAAAGGAAAGGGGGCGTGGGGGATTATTTGATTCGAAGCCGCGAACGTTGGTTGCGTAAGTCAATCGCGACTCGTTTTCAGAGAAGGTTATTGTCATTCATTGAGCGATTGGAAACTCGGATTGTTTTGTCCTCGATGCGTCCTACATTCAAATTTTCTAATACGGATACGAGTGTGTCATTGGCTTCCGAGTTAGTAAAAGTACCCTCGGGGAACATCAAACCCTTTGGTACTGCGAGTCCCAACGGTGTTCCGCCAGCGACGATCCGGCAGGCCTACGGAGTAAACTTGGCTTCTTTCGGTTCGATTGTCGGAGATGGTACAGGTCAAACGATTGCAATTGTGGATGCATTCGACTTGCCGACTATTGCGAGTGACTTGGCTGCGTTTGATGCGTATGACGTTTTGCCGGACCCACGGAGTTTCACGAAGGTCAATCAAACTGGCGGCAACGCATTACCATCTGCCAATGCGAAAGGTGGCTGGGGAGTTAAAATCGCGTTGGATGTCCATTGGGCACATGTCATGGCGCTCAAGGCAAATATCCTTCTGGTGGAAGCTAATTCCGCTACATTTGCAAACTAGGAGGGTAAGCTAATTGTTTCGAAGTCTTCTAAGGCAAAGAAGCCTGACGATTTTCAGGTTCCGTAAAACCTCCTCAAGGTTGCGTTCCGTTCAAAGTAGAAGTCGCACACTAGCGTATGAATTACTTGAACTCCGGAGATTGTTGGCGATAGGAGATCTCCGAATCGTAAACTACAACGTCCGAGGATTCGACGGGACGCCATCAACGGACGTTGGAACCGTCTTGAGTGCAATTGGGAGTGAAGTTTATGGTGGTCGTGTTCGCCCCTTAGATCTGATTGCAATTCAAGAGGTTCAAACTCAGGCAACGACAACCCAGAGTGTTGTTTCTCAGTTGAATGCAATCTATGGTGCAGGGCGATACAGTCGCGGGAACTTGAATGGTGCATCGCTTTCGGGAAACGAGACAATCGGGCTAATTTACAACACTCAAACGGTTCAGTTGTTGAGCGAAGCGGGGATTGGAACGCCTTCTAGTGCGGCTGCCGCGAGACAGCCGATACGGTACAAATTACGTCCCCTTGAGGTTCCGCTAGGTAACGATTTTTATTTGTACAACAGCCACTACAAAGCCAGCGACACATCCTCGGATCGCTCCAGGCGGAACGCAGAGGCGATCGCAATCCGGACGGACGCAGATTCGTTGGGTTCGGCCAATATCATCTATGCAGGAGACTTTAATTTAAAGTCGAGCACAGAAGCGTCGTATCAGACACTTCTAGCTACTGGTGCTGGACAAGGCGTGGATCCGATCAATCGACCTGGCAATTGGAATGGTAGCTCAAGTTTTCGGGACATTTTCACTCAGGCACCCGCCTTTAATGCACCAACGGGTTTTGTCGGAGGTGGCATCAACGATCGATTCGATTTTCAGCTTCTTACCTCCGAATGGTTAGACGGCGTGGGTTTGGAATTCGCCCCAGGCTCCTATCGCACCTTTGGTAACAACGGAACGGTTGCCGTTAATGGCAGCATCAATGACCCATCAAACACGGCTTTGCCTGGGTTCGCGAACCGTACCGCGTTGCTCAATCTCTTGACTACCGTCACGGACCATTTGCCTCTCGTCGTTGACTATTACTTTGCGTCCAACCTGCCACCAACCAACCTTTCGATTTCGGCGTCGACGATTAGCGAAACTGCATCGTCGGGCACGATTGTCGGAACACTAAGCAGTGTGGATCCCAATGCGAGTGATTCCCATACTTATTCGTTGGTAACTGGGACCGGGAGTACAAACAATTCCAGTTTCACGATCGTTGGAAATACGCTTCGTAGCAGCAGTAGCTTCTCCCTGGATGGAACCGCAAACTATTCGGTACGCATACGAACAACGGACTCGGGCGGTTTGTCATTTGAAAAAGCGATTACCGTTTTGGTCACCAACACACCACCTACGCTTAGTCGAGCAGTAGCTTCGGTGACAGGAAATGTCGGTGCGACGCTATCCAATAACGGGACCTATGCGGACATTTCATCCGACACAGTCACCTTAACTGCAAGTGTCGGAAACGTGGCCAAAAATGCAAATGGAACCTGGACGTGGACTCTCGTTCCGACGGCTTCGATTGCCTCGCAGACGGTTACCATAACCGGCTCAGATGAAGACGGTGGTAGCTCCCAGGTTACCTTTGTCCTCAGTGCAAAGTCAACCGTTGCAACTCGAGGGTTGTTCTACCGAGGGGCGTCGGGCAGCAGCGCAGCGTCTAGCTTGTCCGACAAAGTGGCATTGATGCCAGGGCAAGCATCTACCTTTGCAAACTACTCCAGTTACAGTTTTGGGCTGAATGGTTTGGTTGTCGACGTCGTAGGACTTCCACCTTCGACGACAGCATCGCAGCTTTTGTCCAGCTTAGGTTTTGCGCAATGGGATGGTATTGCCGCAGCCGGATTTGTCGCATTGCCAGGATCTGCTGTTCCGTCAGTTACCATCGCTAGCGGAGCGGGAGTTGGTGGCGCAACTCGTGTCGCGATCACCTTCCCTGATAATGCGATTCAGAATACATGGCTACAAGTGACTGTGTTCGCCAACGCGAATACAGGTCTCTCGGCTAACGATCTGTTTTACTTTGGAAATGTCATCGGCGATGTGAATGTCGATAATACGACGAGCCGTCTGCGCGTCAACGCTGCCGACACAGGGGCAGTGAGGAACAATCAGTCCACCTTGCCCAACAGTGCAGACGTAACCAACATTTACGATATCAATCGTGACGGCAGAGTGAACGCGACCGACACGGGTATCGTGCGCACCAACCAGCAAACGCTTGGGATTGTAGCTCCCATTGTAGCCCCGGCGGCTCGAACTGCTAAATCGAGCGGAAGCAGCTCAAGCTTGGTAGCCATTCGTGGGGTTGACGCAGCACCGATACTTGGCTGGGCTGTTGGTGGTCAATCCACAGGAACGGATTCCAAGCCCGGGTGTTACGTATCCCTAGTCGGCTACAATCTTTTCACTAAGGAACAAAAACAATCAGTCTGCTTGTTCGAAGGCAATTCAAGCGAGAGTGAGGCGATAGCGATTGGGGCGAATGCTGGAGGTAATAAGGTACCACCGAAATGGGAGAGTATCGATGAGTTCTTTACGTCGCTGAGTGAGCAAGATTTCACGGGTCAAGTGACTACTGACTTCCTGCCACTCTTGAGATGATATCATTGTCGAAATAATTGGTTGACATGCCTGCGTCGACTACCAGTGTTTGCGCCGTGATCCCTGACGAGCGTGGGCTCAAGAGGAATAGTACCGTATCTGCTACCTCTTGAGTCGTAACACCCGTACCTCGCGGAATAGCTTTCTCGGCGAACAGATAGGCATCGACATAACCAGGAATACCTGCCGATGCGCTGGTCTTAAGCAGCCCTGCCCCAACTGCGTTGAATCGAATTTTGGAGAATCGGCTGAACGACTTCGTTAGGAATGCGAGTGACGAGTCCAGGGCAGCTTTGACGGGTGCCATAAACCCGTAGCTTTCGCTGGCCATACGTGTCGTTGAGATGCCGATGGTGACCATCGATGCGGTCGGGGCGAGCAATTCCTTGACGGCATTGCTGACTGCGATGAAGGAAAAGCATGAGATATCCATCGCTTGCAGAAACTGCTTGCGTGTCGTTTCGTGGAACGGTTTCATGCCGTCGCTGTAATCCGCAAAAGCGATTGAATGGACGAGCCCGTGGATCGGCTCCTTGTTGGATGCAAGCTGCAGTGCTAAGGCACCGATTTGCGTTTCGTCCTCGACGTCGCATACCCATATTGGGCTGTTAGGAAACAACTTGCTAACTTCATCGCGCCGCTTCTGACTGCGAACAACGTACTCCACTAGGGCACCATTGGCTTCAAGGGCTTTGCCGATGAAGTAGGCGACACTCTTGCGATTTGCGACGCCCATGACGACAACACGTTTTTCTTCGACTTGCAAATAGCTCATAGGATTAGTGGGAATCGGGAAGTGAAAAGGAATGAAAAGTGGTTGAAGCATATGAGCCGCGGTCGATAGCAGCGACAACCGTGGTTGCTCAGGAAACCGCAACGCGGCAAGCACGGCTATCGCGAGGCGGAGCCTCGAAGGCAGTGCGTTCCAAGGCGGAGCCTTGGAACGGATGTAACCGGTGCTGACGCCCAACCGGCTTATGAGCCGAATGAACCGCGGGGCATCCCTGCTGGACTAAAAGTTTCGTTTACCGTTTACCGCTTGCCTGGCGAGCGTCCTCGGCCGCCACTCTTTTTGCCCTTTGGGGCACCGAAGGAACGACCACCGCCGCCCGATTTTTTTCGAGCTGGGCTAGAAGATCGCGAGCTTGGTCCTGCCGAGCGAGGTCCTGCCGACCGCGAATCGCCACCGTTGGATCGAGAAGCCGAAGCACCGCCGCCGAACCCTTCGCGCGGACCGCTCGTTTTGGTAACACCGAATCCCGATCCGGTTCTTGCCGCCCCTTTGCTGGGCCGACTTGAACTGGGTCGCCCCGCTGAAGCACCGAAGCGACTGGAAGCAGCCCCTTTTCGGCCACCAGAGGAGCCTTTCCGCGGCGCTGGGTTTCGCCCGCGCGCTCCGCTGTTGGGACCCGTTGGGCGTCCCACAGCCGATTTTTTCCGTGAGAAACCAGCTCCTCCATCCAGATCGACGGCACCGGTAGCTGACTTAACTCTTCTCGTCGAGGTTCTCGCCGGTCGATCGTTTCGATCGCTTCCTCGCGGCTGCTGCGGCTTCTTTCGAGCTGACGATCTCGATTGGATCACTTCATTGTTGACTTCATCATCGTCCGAGCCTTCGAATGCATCTTCCTCCATGTCTCCGAAGTCGTCATCATCATCATCGTCAAAGCTCTCGAACCCCATGCCGGTTGCATCGAATTCATCATCGTCGTCAAACGAAGCGTCTTCCATCGAACTTTCGTCGTCGTCGCTGTAGCTGATCACCTTGCCGCGGCGGACGTTGCCATCGAGCGATGGTCCCGAGTTCTTGACAAGGACGGAGTCTTTGAAGCCCGAGTCTTCCTCGTCTTGGTCTTCGGGTTCACTGTACGGGTTCACTGACAACGGTGGCAACGTATCGAGATCATCATCTCGTTTGGACTTCTTTTTGACCTTCTGGCTCTTGTCTTTGCCGGGTGAACCCAAGTCCGGTTTGCTCGCAACTTCCAACCGGTCTTCTTGGGCTTCTGCCCCAACTCCGCTCATTTCAGCAGACCGATGACGATCTTTTTCCTTGCGCTGGATCTTCTTTTCTTTCTTGATTTCTTCGACTGCGTTGTAGAGCTGTGCAACTTCTTCTTGCGACAGCGGCCGGTAGCTTCCTTCGGGCATGGTCGCCAATCGAAGAGGTCCGATGGCGAGTCTTCTCAGCGTAATGACTTTGTGGCCAAGCCGTGCGAGCACGCGGCGGATTTCGCGATTCTTGCCTTCGCTCAGCGTAATCTCAATTTCCGTGCAGCCCTTTCGAACGCGTCGAATCTTGGCGCCATCGACTCTCGCAAATCCTTCGGCGAGGTAGATACCCCGTTGCAATCGACGCATTGAATCCATTTCGACTTGGCCCGCAACAACAACGTAGTAGCTTTTCGGGACGCTATTGCGAGGGTGAGCCAATCGCTGAGCAAGTTCGCCATCATTGGTCAGCAAGATAAGACCAGTACTCGACGAATCCAAACGCCCAACTGGAAAGAGACGATTGTGGCCTGGGACCAAATCAATAACGCGAGGGCGGCCTTCTGGGTCGCTGTTGGTGCAAAGGACGCCAGCGGGTTTGTGGACAGCAAAGTAAAGTGGGCGATGTCGCTTGAGCGGCTCGCCGTCGACTGAAATTTTAGCGGTATCAACATCGACTTTGACACCGACTTGGGTGATGGTTTTGCCATCGATTTCAACGCGTCCATCCGTGATCAGCTCGTCCACTTGGCGACGCGAGCCCAATCCTGCGGCTGCCAAGAGTTTATTGATGCGTTGTTCTCCGGAGAGTACAGACGGAGATTCAGTACGGGGCCGCTTTGGCTTGTTCATGGCGATGCTATCAATTCAATCAAAGAACTCAAAACACTGTCGTGCAACCGCTCAAAGATCGATTGGCAGCGTCTCACGACGCAGCAACTCTAGCAAAAGCACCTCCATAGGCGAGCAGTCTTCGGATGGGGAAGTGCTCAGCGGATGATTGACGGTTTTCACGATTTCGGAAACCGTTTCATCGGGAAGCGGAGGTGTCGTATCTGCTAGCCCACAACTGGTAAGCGATAGAGTTTAATTGGTCGGGGTGGGTTTTGTCAGGGCAAATTGCCAGAAAATCGGACATGGTCACTTTCGGCAAAAGTGCCCCACGGTGTGCTTGCAGACCTGAAATTGATCCTCCACTACAATGTGCGTACAGACCTAATTCCAAAATCCGACTTCGGGCGGTCCGCCTGAATCACGAAGAAAAAACAACAGCACCTATGCCAACCAGCCGATTTGAATACCGCGAGTACCTGGCAGAAATTCGCAAACGACGAAAAGAAAAATCCAAGGGGGAACAAGATTCATTTCATGCAACCATGAGTGGCAAGGAAAAGGATGCACTTGTATCCCGTTCGCACCGCAGTTTTTGGAAACTCTTTATCAGTTTCTGGGGCTTGTTGCGAGGGTTTCGTGGCAAGATCGTATTCGGCCTCTTCACCGTTACGATCGCAACCATCCTGGCATTGATTCCGCCCTTTGGTACGAAATTGGCAATTGACTGCGCTTTGACCGTGCCTACCAAACCGCTCCCGGAGTGGCTGACGTCTGTATTGGGGACTCCGTCGCCCATGATGCTGCTCGTTTGGATCGCGGTGCTGGTAGCGGTGGTAACGCTGGTCCGAACCGTAATTTTTCTTTGGGGGCGATGGACTTGTACCCAAGCGGTTAATCAAGTTCAGATGTCGGTCCGAAGTCGCGTGTTCGAACATATGCTGCACATGCCGTTGCACAAAATCCAACAATTGAAATCGGGTGGTGCAACGAGTTTGCTTCGTGAAGACGCGGGTGGGATTGCCGAGTTGATCTTCAGCGTGCTCTATAACCCGTGGCAAGCCATCGTTCAATTGATTGGCAGTTTGATCGTGCTGATTCTCGTAGATTGGCGATTGCTTGCAGCGGGCTTGCTGTTGTTGCCAGCGGTTTACTTTAGTCACCGTACTTGGATCTACTCAATTCGGCCTCTTTATCGCGATGCCAAACAGAGACGGCAGAAGATCGATGGAAATACAACAGAAACCTTTGGTGGAATCCGAGTTGTCCGAACCTTTGCAAGGCAACGCAATGAGACCCAACGCTATGTGAAGGGGAGTCACGTTCTGCTCCGCCAGCAGTTGCTCATTTGGTGGCGTACACGATTGATCGAGATTGTCTGGGAAGTGCTGATCCCGCTCGCTTCAACGTCGCTTTTGGTATACGGAGGCTGGCAGATTTTGCAATCGCAGTTGACGCTTGGCGACCTGATGATGTTCTTGGTCTACTTGACCATGTTGCTTGGTCCGATCGCAACTTTGGCGGGCAGCGCCGTTCAATTCCAGAACAACCTCGCGGGCCTGGATCGAATTTTGGATTTGTTGGCCTCACCTAAAGAATTGGCCGATCGACCCGATGCCATGCGCATTAGTCGCAAGCAAGCCAAAGGGGAAATACGCTTTGAGTCGGTGTCATTCAAATACCCCGAAAACGAACAGTGGATTTTGAGGGACATCAATTTGCACGCCAAGGCGGGCCAAACGATTGCGATTGTTGGTCGAAGCGGGGCGGGCAAGACGACCCTATGCAATCTGGTTGCCAGATTTTTCGATCCCGAACAAGGTCGCATCTTGGTCGACGGTCTTGATTTGCGCGATGTTCAGTTGCATAGTTATCGGCAACTGCTGGGAGTGGTCGAGCAAGATGTCTTTTTGTTCGATGGTACCATTGCAGAGAATATTTCCTATGGCCGTCGTGGAGCCTCCAAGGATCAGATCATTCAAGCGGCCACAGCGGCGGCGGCTGATGATTTCATCACCAAGTCGCCGAGGGGCTATGAGACTTTGATCGGCGAGCGAGGTTTCAAACTGAGCGGGGGCCAACGTCAGCGTCTTGCAATTGCTCGAGCGATTTTGGCGGATCCGAAGATCCTGATCCTTGACGAAGCGACCAGCAATTTGGATAGCGAAAGCGAACGGCTGATTCAGTCCAGTTTAGCCCTGCTTCTTGAGCAAAGAACGGCCTTCGTTATCGCGCACCGATTGAGCACGATCATTCACGCGGACCAAATTGTTGTTCTAGACGATGGGCGGATAGCCCAATGTGGCACGCACACAGAATTGCTAGAGCAGTCCGGAATCTACCAGCAGATGGTAAGATTACAAACAGAGAGTCCGATTGCGCCACAATGGATGGACTCTTAGGACCTTCGGCATTGTTTTGAGTTGAGAACCATTTGATGTCAAAATCGCTTCAAGGAAACTGCTTGTTGGCTTCGCCCTTTATGGACGATCCCAACTTTTTTCGTTCGGTGATTTATTTGGTTCGTCACGCCGATGATCACGCCTTCGGATTGATCTTGAATCGGCCAACGGACTTCCGGATGGATAAAGTCGTTTCGATGGTATGTGAGTTGGAGTGCGTGCACGATCGTCCGCTCTATTGTGGTGGGCCAGTGGATGGTCCATTGATCGCTTTACACGACCAACCTGAGCTTGGTTCCGAGGACTGCATCGATGGATTGCACATGACCAGCGACCAAGACAAACTGCTCAAGTTGTTTGTGTCGCCGGAAGCAAAGTTAAAATTGTTTGATGGATTCGCGGGGTGGGGGCCAGGTCAATTGGACGATGAGATAGCGACAGGTAGCTGGTTGATCGCTGATGTTGATGCGGACCTGGTGCTGAGCGATGATCCGGAAATTTGGGAAAATCTCTTGAAGAGGATTGGTCAAAACATCTTGTCGGTGGACGAAAAGATCACCGACAGCCCTATCGATCCACAGTGGAACTGAGCGACAAGGAAGTCGATCATGGGTAGAGCACCTCGCAATAGCCAAGGTGGATACGTTTATCATGTCATCGGCCGTGGCCTGAAGCCCAAGCCGATGTTTCGTTCGATTGAGGACTATCAGGACTTTGATTCGATTTTAGCTCGGGCGGTAGAACGTTTTGAGCCTCGACTACTGGCGTATTGTGTCATTCCCAAACATTGGCATTTGGTTTTGACGCCGAGAAAGGATGGCGACCTCTCCAAATTCATGGCTTGGCTAACGACGACACATTCTGCACGCTGGCACACCAAGCCCAAACGCGGTGACTCGGGCGGGATATACGAACGGAGGTTTCGTTCGTTTCCGGTCCAGGACAACGCACAATTGCTGGACGTGCTTCGATTCGTGGAATCGCATCCAATCCGAGCTGGATTGGTTGAGGCCTTGAGCGACTGGCCTTGGTTAAGTTCGTCCCGGCGAGTGCAGGAGCCAGACGCGGCTTGGCCTTTGTTATCAATCCCACCCGTCCCCTTTCCATCGGACTGGAACGAGCAACTGTCCTCGGAAATGCCATTGGAAACGCTCGACAGAATCAACCACAGTATTCATCGAAGCTGTCCATATGGAGCGCCAGAGTGGGTCCAGAAGACAGCAGTGCGGCTCGGGATTGAATCGACGATTCGACCTAGAGGCCGCCCCAAGAAGGCAACGCCGTAAAGCATTTCGTAGCTGTGAAGCACTTCGTAGCGAAACTCGTCAAGAGTTTCGGTATTTTACACGATGCCACCGAAAGTCTTGACGACTTTCGCTACACAAATTCCTCTACACAAAAGCGTGTTTTCTACCTAACACGACACGCAAGCTAGTGATTCCCGATTTCCTTTTAGCAGCTACGATACTTAACCGCGTTGCCAGGAAAGTCGCGTCGCGAAAGTGTCTTGGCGTGATCCCAGAAGTTAAGGGATACCGGACCAGGCAAAAATCGATAAGAATAGATATACTTTTCGCGGATTAACAGCATCTAGTTCCTCAGGCTCCGGCTTGTGCAGCCAACGAATCGCAGGCTCTTCCCGCGTCATAAATGAGAACGAAAGAAAATAATGGTATTTTGGCGTAAAAAGAAAACTGTCGATCCAGTCCAGACTAGCGCCGATGCATCTGCTGAAAGTGCGGCTCCCATTGTATCGAGCGATCGTGTCGCTAATCCAACCGAGCCCGCTGCAACCAGCCAAGAGAGCATTGCCGAGCCGACACGCAGCTGGTGGCGACGAGCCCTTTCGAAAACAAGCGATTTGCTTCGGACAGACATTCGCGACCTTTGGAAGAGTGAAGGGCAAATCGTCGACGACGAGTTCTTGAACCAGCTCTACGCGACCTTGGTCCGTACCGACATGGGCGGTACCACGGCCACAAAGATCCGAGATTCGATCAGCGAAAAATATAGAAGCCGACGCATTGAGTTAAAAGACGTTTTGGACATCATTCGCGAACAAGTCGGTGAATCGCTCAAGAGCAAAGGAGCGGCATTAAACACTGCTACCACTGGTCCGACGGTCATCCTCGTTGTTGGAGTGAATGGTTCGGGCAAGACGACGTCGATTGCTAAGCTTGCACATCGACTGACTTCGGAAGGCAATCGTGTATTGCTCGGGGCTGGCGATACGTTCCGAGCAGCGGCCGTCGAGCAGCTCAAGATCTGGTCGTCACGCATTGGATGCGAGATCGTTCATGGTGAGCATGGAGCAGATCCAGGCAGCGTGGTTTTCAAGACCGTTCAACGTGCCGTAGCCGAATCATTTGATATTTGCATTTTGGATACTGCAGGGCGATTGCAAACGCAGAGCAATTTGATGCAGCAATTGGAGAAGATCAAGCGAGTGATCGAAAAGCAAATCCCAGGAGCGCCCCACGAGGTTTTGCTGGTTCTGGACGCGACTGCAGGACAAAATGCGATCAGCCAAGCCAAAGGGTTTTCCGAAGCTGCTGGCTGCACGGGAATCGTTTTGGCAAAACTGGACGGCAGTGCAAAGGGGGGCGTCATCGTCCCGATTGCCGAGCAGTTCGGACTGCCCGTGAAATTTGTAGGTATTGGCGAAAAGCTTGAGGACCTTTCTGTCTTTGATCCGGATGACTTTGCCAGCGGCCTTTTTTCTTAATTGGATTTCCACTGCTACTCTTCACATCCCAACGGACCGTGTGACAAGCTTCTTTGGGCTCTCGCGTATTAGGCAACCACGAAATACACGAAATACACGAAAAGAAAACAAGACATGAGTGGAGTCATCGTCAAAAGTGGGGGCCTGGAAAGCAAAAGTGGGTGCCTCAAAAGTGGGTGCCTGGCACCTGGTGCAGTCCCCCCTGGCACCTGGTGCAGTCCCCTTTGGAAGTGGAGTGGTCATTAAGGGGAGGGCAAGGCCACCCCTGTAAACATCTTTGCAAAGTAAATTTCATTGAAAACCTTAGGGAGGGCGAGGCTCCTGCCGAGCCAACGGTGCAAAGGTTCGGCAGGAGCCTCACCCTCCCTTAGAATGATGAAACGGGCTCAGTCGATACTAAGCAACTTGTTTCAGAAACCCTTCGAGCATTTTTGCTCGAACGGGATTCTGCAATTTTGCAACCGCTTTGGCTTCGATCTGTCGAACTCGTTCTCGAGTTACTTTGAAAATACGACCGACTTCTTCGAGCGTGTAAGAAAAACCATCGGTCAAGCCATAGCGAAGTCGAATGATCTCGCGTTCGCGATACGTCAGCGTCTGAAGCAACGAATCGATGCGATCTCGCAAGACGCCGTTACTGGCATTGCGAACTGGGTTGTCGCTCGATGGGTCTTCGATAAATTCGCCAAACGCATTGTCTTCGCCTTCGCCAACAGGTCGGTCCAGACTGATCGGGCTGCGACCGATGTCCAAAACGCGTTGGACCTCTTCGATCGTCATTTCGGCTACTTCGGCGATTTCGTACATGCTTGGCTCACGCTTGAAATCTTGAGTCAGCTTCTTTTGAATGTTTCGAAGCTTGCTCAGTACATCGATCATGTGTACTGGAATACGAATGGTTCTGGCTTGATCGGCGATCGCTCGGGTGATGGCTTGGCGAATCCACCAAGTTGCGTAGGTCGAGAACTTGAAACCGCGGCGGTATTCGTATTTGTCGACCGCCCGCATGAGGCCAGTGTTGCCTTCTTGAATGAGGTCTAGGAAGCTCAGGCCTCGATTGCGGTACTTCTTGGCGATCGAGACGACGAGTCGCAAATTGCCGCTTGAGAGTTGTCGCTTGACCGCTTCGTACTCTTTGAAGTTCTTTTTGAAGTCTTCGACGCGGGCTTGCAATGAGCGTGGGCTCTCTTGCGTGGTCATGATCAAATGGCGAAGCTCAGAGACACATCGATTGAGCTCAGCGCCCGAACCCATGTTATCGCGAAGATAGTCGATGCGATTCTTCAAGTAGTTCATGCGTTGCGAAAACTGCTCAAGCTGTTTCATCAGCGGAATCACTCGGCGCGATCGGAGCGAGAGCTCTTCGACGAGCACCAACGACTTGAGGCGACGTCGTTGGTAGTTTTGGCGAGTGCGTTCTTTTTCCGTTTCCGATGTGCTCTTTCGTACGACGCGCTGGAACTCGCGTCGGTTCTCTTCGATCAGTGCGTCGAGTGTGCGCAAGTTGTGCGGCATACGAGCCGTGACTTGCTCTTTGGTGAGTCGCTCGGTCAGCGACACCTTGATGGTTCGGTCGAACGGCAGAATACCTGCGGCGACTTTGCGAAGGATCTCCACGGTTTGACGAAGTGCAAAATCGTTCCCTAGCACGGCCCGACGGAATTTGCGGCGCGTGATTTCAATCTTCTTTGCCAAGGAGATCTCTTGCTCGCGGGAGAGCAAAGGGATTTCGCACATTTGGCTCAGGTACAATCGAATAGGATCGTTGGTGAGCTTCGGCATTTCGGAAGGTGTCGAGATCGAGTGTTCTCCGTTGAACACTCTCAGCTTATCGCGGGCTTCGATTTCAAATTCAGTTTCGTCGACAATGTTGACCCCCGCTCGCTCCAAGGCGACCAAAAGATGGTCTAGCTTCTCAGCCGTGTTGGCTTCATCGGGAAGATATTCGTTGACTTGATCGTAGGTTAGATAGCCTTGCTGGCGACCGATCAAAACCAAATTTTCCAAATCATTAATTTGTGTTTCCACGAGATCAACTCCATTTGATGGTGGTACTCTGTTGTTACTGACCGTTCATCCGATGAACAGTCGTTTGGGGTCAACAACATGAATGCTTTTGTAGTCGAGCAGTCCCTCGACGTTGTTTCAACAATAACCGATGTAATGCGAGCGGCGGGATGAAACTACCGAAACTGAATTCATAAGAATTCAGAACCAGCTGAATTCCTGCGAATCCAGCTACGTGTCGTGGTATGTTTTTCTCTGCCGTTTGCCGGACAACTACCCTTGAGGTGGGAAAAGCCCCTGTCGCACGCGAGCCTGGTGAATGAGATCATTCAGCAAACTCAGGGAAGACTCCTCATCTAGTTGTTTCTTTTCGAGCGATTGAATTTGCGAACGCCTCAGTGCTCGGTCATCTTGACCGCTCAGGTGCTCACATAGGGAATGCAACCGCTCGTCTGCTGTCATCGTCGACAAAGGGGTTTTGCGAGCCGCGTGTTCCTCGACACTTACAAGAACACTTTTTAGGCCCGGATCCTCCGTCGCCGACATGACACTGTTAAAGTCTAACGCATGTCCCTCAAGTTCCAAGTCCAAAACCAACTGGAAAAGTTTTTTTGCGGTAGTTGTCGTTAAGCTCGCAATCGGGAATCGCTCTATGGCCATCGGTGCAAGCTCGGGGTGCGTTACCATGATCTCGAATAGCTCGCATTCCGTCGCTGTTAGCTCGCTATATTTGTAAGCCACGACCGCCGGTGCAGCGACTTGTTCTAGTTGCCGATTCGAATCAAATGCCCTCGAATTCTTTGAGTTATCCGCTGTTGGTGTCAGCTGTGTGCGGCGAAGTTCTTGGCGTTGTTTATCTCGTTCGGCTGTTTGCTTGCGAATCGATTCTAGCCGCAAGCGAATTTCGGATTGCTCGATACCAAACTGACGTGCGAGCCGAGCGATCAACTGGTCTTGGCGCAGTCGCATGGCTTCATTTGATAGAAGCGAACTGTGCGAAACATGAGACATGGTCGCAAGGACATTTTCGAGAGCAGTGTTGGCTTTGTGCGTATCCAATAGGGGATCAAAGCCTTGGCAAACTTGTCTCAGCTTATGCTCGAGAGCATCGAGTGCACCGCCGATTTGTTCCTTTAGTTTTTCGCCGTTGTGCTTGATCAGGTAGTCACATGGATCGAGTCCGTCGGGCAGCGTTAAGATTCGCAAGTCCATTTGTGCGGTGACGAAGAGCTCGAGGATTTCGCTAGCGCGTTTTTGCCCGGCGTCGTCGCCGTCCAGGAGGAGCACGACCGAATCGCAATAGCGTTTGAGCAATTTGATTTGACTTTCGCCGAGGGCAGTTCCGCAGCAGGCAACGGCATTGTGGATTCCATGTTGGACGGCCATGATGACGTCCGTGTACCCTTCCATCACAACGGCTTGTCGTGTCTTGCTGATCGCATCGCGAGCCAGGTCGAGTCCGTAGAGTTGATGGCTCTTTTGGTACAGTCGAGTTTCGTTGCAATTGACGTACTTGGCGGAGTCCTTGGATGCACCGGGCAGAACGCGGCCGCCAATGGCGATCGGCCTCGATTGCGCGTCGGAGATTGGGAAAATAGCTCGACCGCGAAAGCGATCGTAACGGGAACCGCGTTCGCCTCGTGCCACCAAGCCGACCGCTTCTAAGTCGTCCGCCTTCCAGGATTTTGCGGCTCCCCGATCTAAAAGCCACGACCAAGACTCAGGGGCGTATCCGAGCTGGAATTTGGAAATGCTATCCTCCGAAATGCCGCGATCGAGCAAATACTTGCGGCAGTGTTGGGCTCCGGGATCTTGTAGCAAGCACTGATGGAATTCGCCGACGGCCCACTTCATGGCTTCGAGGAGTGATTTCTTGTCGTCGTTGGAGCCGCGACCTTTGCGGTTCTTGGGTTCTTCGATTTGGATGCCCGCTTTTTCCGCGAGCATGCGAAGTGCTTCGGGGAAAGAAACATTTTCCCTTTTCATGACAAAGCTAAAAACGTCGCCGCCAATGTCGCAGACCCAGCATTTCCACGTTTGCCGATCGGGATTGATCTGCATGCTTGGGCGTCGGTCGTCGTGGAAAGGGCAGACGGCAACGAAACCTCGACCTTGACGTCGGAGCTCCATATAGGTACTCATCAGATCGACGATATTGATCGCCAACCGGACTCGATCTTTGACTTCGTTGTCAATTGCGAAGGACACAGGATTCCTAACGAGACGCGTTCAGGCAGATTGAGTACGCGTGTCTCTTCCATGAGGGCTGGAGCGGGGATTCCAGGCAGTGCCTTGCGAGCAAATTTGAGCCTTGAACGCAAGGGCACTTGAGTCGTCCATGACTCGGGGAAAGAGTATGCCTCGAGGTTTGGTGCCGCGTCAACATCAGTTTCTTCGAATAATCCACTTTCCCCTCCTCACTTCGAACCATTCATTGTACCCTTTTGTCTAGGAACACAAGACTCCAGCGGCCGCGCTGGCTCCTCAATTCGCCATCAACCTCAACACTTCCATGTTTGAATTCCTTCCAACCGCTCCTCCCGATTCCATTCTCGGCCTCAGCGAGGCTTACACCAACGACCCTCGAGCTAACAAAATCAATCTAACCGTTGGCGTTTTTAAGGACGAACAGGGGCGAACCCCCATTCTCAACACGGTCAAAAAAGCCGAAGAAATCCTTCTCAAAACGGAAACGACCAAGAGCTACATGCCGATCGAGGGGCACCCAGGCTATCTCAAAGCTGTGCTCGACTTGGTTTTCGGAACGAGCATCGATGTCGCACGTGTCGCGGCAGCTCAAACGCCAGGCGGGACCGGTGCTCTTCGGGTCGGAGCGGATACCGTCGCCAAGCATTTTCCAGGTACCCGAATTTGGTTGAGCAACCCAACATGGGCCAACCACGGCTCCATTTTTCAAGCCGCAGGGCTCGAAACACCTGTCTACCCGTATCTTACCGCCGACAAAACATCGCTCGACTTCGCGGCCATGATGGGCGAGCTCAAATCGCAGGGGCGACGAGGCGATTTGGTTTGCCTACACGCTTGCTGCCACAATCCTACCGGGATCGATCCGACTTTAGAGCAATGGCGAGAAATCAGCGAACTGCTCGCTGAGAAGCAAATGATTCCCTTTGTCGATTTCGCCTACCAAGGGTTCGGGGACGGGCTGGAAGCGGACAGACTGCCTTTACACGCTCTGTTGGAGAAAAACGCCGAGGCGATTGTTTGCAATTCGTTCAGCAAGAACTTCGGACTGTACTGTGAGCGAGTCGGCTCGGTAATGCTGGTTGGCAAGGAAGCGTCGACAACCGAAGCCGCGTTGAGCCAGCTCCGTCAATCGGTTCGGTGCAACTACAGCAACCCGCCGCGCCATGGCGCTGCAACGGTTGCAACGATTCTCAACGACGCTACGTTGCGAGCAGAATGGCAGGCAGAAGTCGATGCGATGCGGAATCGCATTTCCAAAATGCGCGACATGTTCATTGCTGGCATGAAGGGTACAAATGCCGCGCGCGATTTCGGTTTCCTAAGCCGGCAGAAAGGGATGTTCTCGTATAGCGGGCTGAATAACATGCAAGCAGATTGGCTAAAAAAAGAGCGTGGCATCTACATCGTCGGTACTGGGCGAATCAATGTCGCAGGTATGGCTACCTCCACCATGCCAACACTCTGTAACGCAATCGCCGAGTGCATTCAAGCGACTTAGATTTGGTCGATGAGACCGTTTTTCGTTCCTGGGAAAGTGGTTGATGGCCACATGTTTCCAACGAGTTTGCACAATGAATTTGTTACCAGGGAGGGTGAGGCTCCTGCCGAACCTTTGCAACCATGGCTCGGCAGGAGCCTCGCCCTCCTGAAGATCTAGTACGCCTACAGCTGACTGTTAAACGAATCGAAGCTTTGCTTGATAGAGCGGTATGGGAACTTAACGGCCGGGACGTTGCGAACGCGGTGCTGGTCCGCGACGTTGCGACAGGTTTGGAAAGTCCGTTGTCATTTCTGCAAGCGTCTTTTTCAGTCGCTCGCCAACTTCAGCGTTTTGGGCCCAAACATTGTTTTGTTCGTGAGGATCCTCATTCAGATTGAACAAAAATAGTCGTCCATCCATCGATTGAATCAGTTTCCAGTCGCCGTCAAAAATGGCCATATCAGAACCAGCAATGACAAAAGGCTCTCGCTTTGGAGCATTGACATCAAGCAATGCGCCCCAACGATCTTTACCATCCATTTTCAGATTTTCATCAAGTGAAACACCCACCGCCGATGCAAGTGTTGGGTAGAGGTCTTGCGCCGAACATGCTTGATGGCTTCTCGTCCCAGGTGGAAGTTTTCCTGGCAATCGCATGAAGCAAGGGAGTCGGATTCCTCCTTCGTATACGGACCCTTTGCCGCCGCGAAAAGGTATATTCCGACCGGTTTGATCTGCACCGTTATCGGAGATGAATAGCACGAGCGTGTTCTCGGACAAACCGTGAGTCTCAATCGCCCTCAAGATACGACCAACCGCCTCGTCGAAGGCATCGACCACTGCAGCTCGCAGCGCATTCCCTTTGCTCAAGCTCTTGTACTTGTCCAGATAAGATTCTGGGGCGCTAAGTGGAAAGTGTGGGGCGTTGAAGGCGACTTGCAAGTAGAACGGTGATTTTGTGTCGCGCTCGTCGATGAGTCGAATGGCTTCGTTGGCAATCAAAAAGGTTGAATAGCCTTTCTCGTTGACGGTTTCGCCGTTGCGTTGCCAATCGACTTCACCTCGTCTGTTGGTATGTGCAAAGTAGTCGATCTCGGGACCTTCGAAGCCATAAAAATGATTGAAGCCGCTTTGCAATGGCGGACTGGCTGTGCCGAGGTGCCACTTGCCGACTAACCACGTTTGATAGCCAGTTGCTTGCAATGTCCTTGGCAAAGTAGACAGGCCTGCGGGTAATCCAGGCTCTCTTGCACCTAGTGCGTAAGCGATTCCAAATCTTCGAGGCATTTGCCCCGTTAACAGTGCCGCTCGTGAGGGACTGCAAAATGGGTAGCCATAATACCTCGTTAGCTCGACTCCCTCGCTCGCAAGCCGATCGATGTTTGGAGTCCGACTCACGCCACCGTGCATCCCTAAGTCTCCCGATCCAAGATCATCGGCGAAAAGAATCAACACATTGGTTTTCGTGTTTTCAAAAACAGCAAGGGAATCTGCACTTGGAAAAAAGATGAGAGCCAAAAAGAGAATCATTGCATCATAGTTGGATTAAAAACCAGAAGGAACTCAAGACTTCCTGCACTAGCGCGGATTATTAATGCTCGAGAGTGAGCCGTAGGCTTGGTTTGGTAACCTGAAGCGTGATCGAGAAAATACAACCAACTCCATGAATAATCCGCTCTAGCCGCGCCAACCGTATTTGCTAGTGAAACCGTAACGCGGCTAGCGTTGCGGTTCAGTAGTTGGATTGTCGCTGCAAATTTGCAGTCTCCGATTAAGGTTGCGGATCAGGCCGACGCGGTCGTTCGCCACCGCCATTTCCTCCGCCACCCTCTCGGCCTGGACCACCCTCACGGCCAGGCCCTGGCCCACCACCTTCACGGCCCGGTCCACCTTCACGGCCCGGTCCACCTTCACGGCCCGGTCCACCTTCACGGCCCGGTCCACCAGCGCCTTGGTTTCCATGACGTTCGATAAAGGAGGCGATAAACTTTTGCAGTTCATCTTTTCCAAGTTTACCGTCTTTGTCTGTATCGAACTCCATTGCGTGACTGAACATACGGTCTGGCTTCACGGTCAATCCTTGGCCGCCACCTCCAGGTCCGCCCGGTCCACGACCAGGTCCGCCGGGTCCGCCGGGCCCACGCCCTTCTCCGCCGGGTCCGCCGGGCCCACGCCCTTCTCCGCCAGGGCCGCCCGG
>JAPLNL010000099.1:0-43294 GCA_026692905.1 Planctomycetota bacterium | reverse complement strand
GGTCCACCGGGCCCACGTCATTCGCCGCCGGGTCCGCCAAATCCACCGGGCCCACGTCCTTCGCCGCCAGGTCCGCGACCTTCACCGCCAGGTCCGCCCATTCCGGCGGGTCGGAATTCATCTTCGGACAATTTTCCGTCTTTGTTCTTGTCGATACTCAGTAAAGCAGCAGTTGCGTTCTTAATTTCTTCTGCGGAGATCGAGCCGTCATGATCTGCATCGAGAGCTTCGACCAATGGAGAGCGACCGCGTTGGGCACCAGGTCCACCGCCGCCAGGTCCGCCAGGTCCACCAGGACCTCCAACGCCAGGTGGTTGAGCCATCGCATTCGACGCTCCCACTACAAACAAGACACCGAGAGTCCACATACATCGCTTCATAACTGACACTCCAGAGGATTGGGAATTCTTTTGATTCAATTGCCGCAAAGGGCCTTTTGCTTTTCACCGACAAGGTGATTGGCTACAAGTACAGTACTGACATCTTCAATACCGACATTTCGCCAAACAGTTCCACTCACTTAATTCGTTGTTTATTCCACAACACGAAACACGCCGTTCTTCTTGAAGACGATGGGGCCGCCTCGTCCGTTTTCTGTAAACTCAATATGGCAGTCTAACAACACTCCGACAGGCGCGTCCTCGGCGATCGTGATTTCGGCCGTTACCGTGTTCCCTTCGCGTTTGATCGAGGATGCTTCGTAAGGGCCGATTTGCACCCAGTTCGGTTTGTCGTTTGGAACCCGACGTCGTACTCCATTTTCAGGCTTGAGTTCAAACTCGATCGAATGAGTTTTGCCACGCGAGGCCGTCCCAGGACGAACCGTCGCGATCACTTTATCCATGCGATTTTCACCCTGCTGAGTGTTGTCGATTAGCGGTCCGGTTTGAGCACCTCGCAACCCGCGGTTGTTTGATGTTTCCACCACACCTGCGTAGCCACCTAAAATGTAGGGAAACCTTCCAGGTGTTACGTGATAGTGGTAACCCCGAATCTCATCAATGTGACCGTTGCAAACATCCAAAGCATTCGATTTTTCTAAATCTTTTGCCATAATGCCATCGGATTCATATGGTCCATAGAGGGGGAAGCCGTCAAATGCAAAGCCAATAACGGGTGAATGTTGCTTGCCGTCATCTTTAAACGGGGACTTCACGCAAGTCGGATATTTGTGGTAATGGTAAACACCCGTTTGCTGAGGGTGTCCACAGCAGGAGTCCAACCAGACTTCGGAGTATCCCTCGACCGCGTTCATCCCCTCCATCTCAAATGGATTGAAAAAGACCACGCCGTTCAAGGCAGTTCCGACGGGGCCCATCGGTAACCGAGTGATTTTATCCGCAAGCTTGGGAACGAGTGGCAATCGAAATGTGAATTTCTGAACGCGAATCGAATTCGGATTGCCACTGTTTGGAAAAACGGCGGTGGGATGGTTCGGGTAGCCCTGGCTTTCCATGATCAAGAACTGTTTGTCGTGACTAATCTTGACGTTGTCGATCCCGTCCTTGTTGGAGTCTTTGGTGTGGTACGAAAAAAGATCCACATACCGATCGCCATCGTGGTAATAGTAAATTGGATTTTCAGTCGGCCCAACAAACCACCGCCCGCCGATTCCTGTCGCACCGGCCGGAAGTTCGTCTGCTAAACAATTTACTTGAGACGCGACCAGCAAACCGATTGCCAAAATCAAGCCCGCTGATCGGATCATTTCAAAACTTTTGAACATCATGCTTCCTTGAGTATTCCTGAGTGTCGAACAACTGTCTCAATTGTTCAGGGGGACGATTGGAACAAGCGTGCGACACTAATCGCCCGAAATCAAAATACCGGCTGAACCGACATCTAGACTAGCACACCACCCTGAATTTTCCGTGAAGCGGCCTGGAAATACATGGGGATGTGATTAACACTCGCGCGATTCGGTTCGGGAGCCTCAATAATCAAAGAAACCTTGGCCTGTTTTGACACCGAGGCGATTGCTGTCGACATACGGCTGCAAAATGTCGACTAGCGGTTGCCATTCTTCGTCTCCGTCCACAAATCTCGCATGCGACATCGTTTGGTGAATCAAATCGACTCCTATTTGATCCATAATCCCAAACGGGCCGATCGCCATGCCTGTCACTTTCTTCCAAGCCATATCGATATCGGCAGGCAAGGCGACTTTCCGATCCACCAATTGCAGGGCAGATTGCAGCAACGCCTTGAGCATCCAATTGAATACGTAGCCGGGATTTTCGATCCGCTGCACAAGCGGTGTTTGACCAATGCGAATCGCCAAAACAACCAACCGCTGAATGGTTGCATCGTCAGTTGCCGGACCAGAAGCGATATCCACCAACGTGGCTCGCCAGATTGGGACATGGAAATGCAAATTAGCAAATCGCCCTGGCGAAATGACGTGAGGCTGCATCATCGATGGCGTGAAATAAGAGCTGTTCGATGCGATGATGGTCGGAGACGCAAATCGCTCGGAATACGTTTTGATTATTCTTCGTTTGAGCGAAAACTGTTCGCTCACGGACTCCAAGATCAAATCGAATTCACCCGACAAAGCATCGATACCGGCCGCGGTGTGAATTCGCCCAGCAAGTTCTTCACTTGAGACTTCCGGCCAGTAGCCTTGCTCTGAGAACGGTTCTCTCTGGTCGAGGATCCACTGTCGCGATACCTCAAGAGCAGCCGCATTGTTGTCTACCAGCGTTACATCCAAACCATGCGAAGCCATTTGGCCTGCAATTTGCCTCCCCGTCCAGCCGGCACCGATGATCAAGATTCTCTGAATGGGTCCGAACGTTGGATTCAAGGCTGGGGCGGTGGTGACATTAACGTCGGTTGGTTCGGTAGGAGCCATTGCTGCTGATGATGCTCGCACAGTGACAAGAGTTGTTCAGCTGCTCGTGCAGCTTGCTGTTGCGCATCATACCATGCCTGCTGCCGATCGAGCAGTCGTACCAACCTCTCTCGCTTGAACTCAGCGTCCGCAAGCAATTCGGGTCCAACAGGTTTCGAACCGCGTACGCTTGAGGGGGATGCAGCCGGAACCACATCCAATGGAACGTAAACCTGTGCAGGCTGTTTCCCGAGATGCGATTTCGGTGCGGACTCGGCACTATCGACGCGCCATTGGCGCTGTCCGATTGGATTCAACCCAAGAATAGCATCCAAGGCTGCAGAATCGCAGTCAAAGCTGTTGCTCGAACTGCGAATGTCGGTAACAAGTATTTTTCGGACGCTTACTTCCATTTGTTCTTGGGTGGGACAAAGGAGTCGATCGCGGCTAGCTCGTCACCGTTGACGGTTGCGCCGAAGCGAACACCGAACTCATTGATCTTGCCCGCTACCATTTCTAACTGATCGCGATTATTCAATTTCAGCGAGACCGACTGAGCAACCGCGATCGTCTCTGCCAAGACCGGATGATTGACTTTCGCTTGTGCCGACTTCAATCGCTCAAGAGACCGAGCTGTTCTTTGAGCAGAGGTGATACCGAACGTGGCCTTTTCGGTCGCCATCGCTGTCGCTCGCATACTGAACTCCAAGTCCGCGATCATGCCTGCTAGGAACAGCGTTCGTAATCGCGCTGGTGACTCAACGGCATTCGATTTGCCATCGGTTCGAACAAAGTTATGTCGAACAGTTCCTTGCGACCAGCTGACCAATTCGAAGTCCAGACTACCGGCATTATGGCCGCCAATGTTGACCAATTTTTCGTCGGGTACGGTATGGCAACGATAGCAGCTTTGAGCAACGAGATACACATTGACTGGGTTTCGCATGCCAAGGTCGATGCTAGCCGTAAGTCGCTTGATACGATGTTCCGGCGATTCTTGTTCACGTGTTGCACTAGGTCCGCCATAATCGTTGTGCACAGCGATCCAATCCTTAGCGGCACCATGGCAAGACTCACATGAAACGCCAGCGATGGCATCCAAGTGACTGTCGACGTTGCCCATCGTGTAGTGGCATTGAATGCAATTTGAGTCGTTTTTGAAGTTGGTGATGCCAAGATTATCAGCGATCTTCTGAGCTTCGGGTTTGCGATGAAGGGTAAGGAAGGTTTCGCTGTGCGGAGTTCGTTTCCAAGTTTGTATCTCGGCTGCGTGGCATTTTTCACAGCTCTGGACACCCAGCACATTTTGGGGTGCCAAGGCTAGATTCCACTTTCGGTCGCGAGGATCCGCTTTGTCGGCTGTCGGGTTCGCCATTCCCATCGCAAATGATATCAACAGCAAACCGCCGCCGATGATTCCAGTTCGGTTGATGGAAGTTCGGTTCAATTGGGCTTCACTCACGTTTCTTGTTCTCGCGATAGGCTTGGCGTGTCGAGTTTGGTTTGGGAAATCGAAAAACCTTTGTCTTCTTCGGACGCATTCGACATGCGAGCCTCAGTCGATCTTGGGAAACATAGGCTGTATCTTGCAAGCAAGCGTCCGGAAATAGATAATCGCTGCATGTCACAAAGCGGGATTGCGTGGAACGACCCATACGACTTGCTTTTCCCTCACAAACCAATTTCCGATTCGTGTCCCAAAGAGCCGTCGATCATCAGCGAAACCTCACGCAACAAGTCCGTTCCAAACGCCGCGACGAAATCAGAATCGCCTAAGGATGCGGTGCGAATTGAGCGGATTGTGTCGGGCGGACAAACTGGGGTCGACCGGGCCGCGCTCGATGTGGCTATCGAGATCGACATTCCGCATGGCGGTTGGTGTCCGCTTGGCCGCATCGCAGAAGATGGCCCGATTCCAAGCTGCTATCAACTTGAAGAGCATCCGTCGCCGAAGTACTCCGACCGAACCAAGCGAAATGTCATCGATTCGGACGGAACCCTTGTGCTCTACCTTTCCAATCTTGAGGGAGGAACATTTAAGACGTTTCACTATGCGGAGTGCATTGCCAAACCATGCCTCAAGATTCGCTTGACGCACCCTGGACGAATTGAACGAGTCCATGAATGGCTTGCCAAATGCAATGTTCGAACCCTCAATATTGCCGGTCCACGAGCGAGCAAGGAGCCGGAGATCTACCAACGTGCCTTTGACTACTTGATGCGGGTTTTTGCTTAGGCGATCGGCAGGATGAGACATAACCGTGGCACAGGGTCACTAGATGGATTCGTCAGCAATTTGAGTAGCGAAAGTCGTCAAGACTTTCGGCTGCATTGCACAAACGACCGAAACTCTTGACGAGTTTCGCTACACAAGCTTTGCCTAAGAGTGAGGGGAGCAAAGCCAAAGATTGGGGTTAATGACAAGGCTAACGTCCATCGGCTAATTGACCGCAACGGTACCGACGATGCTTGTTTTTTGAACTATGCGAATTTGCTTGGTGCAACTATCTTTTACGGTCCTCGAAAAGGGGGGAAGGCGGGTTTGCATGAATGGAACTAATTCCAGCCCCGTTCTTCATTGCTCTGTTTAACAAGACCAAATTTATGCCCAGAACGATTGCAATCGGCGACATCCATGGCTGCTTATCTGCTTTGAACGCTTTGCTCGACGCAATCCAGCCCACCAAGGAAGATACGATTGTGACGGTTGGGGATTACGTGGATCGTGGTCCCGATTCGCGTGGGGTGCTCGAGCGACTGCTCCAATTGGAGGAAACGACCAACTTGGTCGCGTTGATGGGCAATCACGAGGAAATGCTGAATGCGGTCCTTCGTCGTGAAATGGAGCCTTACAGTTGGCTCAATCACGGAGGGGTTGAAACCATGGAGTCTTACGGCTTCTCTGGTGATCTTTCGTGCGTTCCAAAATCGCATCGTGATTTCCTTGATCGCATGCAGGACTACTTTGAAAACGACACGCATTTTATAGTGCACGCCAACTACGATCCGGATCTGCCGCTTTCCGAACAGCCATCGGATTTGTTGCGATGGGTTAAGATATCGAATGTGCTGCCTGGCCCGCACTTTTCTGGAAAAAAAGCGATTGTCGGCCATACGCACGACCGTCAGGGAGAGATTTTTCAAGTTCCACATTTGACTTGCATTGATACCTACTGTTACGGTGGCAAGTGGCTGACGGCCATGGAGTTGGAGACCGGAATGATCTGGCAAGCCAACCCGGATGGTTCGATGAGAGCTATTATTTGATACGGGACAATTGTCCCAAACAACGACCTAGCACGACGCGCAAGCTAGTGAACTGGATGCGAAACAACGCCCTAGCACGATGCGCAAGCTAGTGAACTGGATGCTGGAATCCTCCACGCGACCGCTCGCTTAAGTACGAAACTCTTCAAAGGCCGATTGCGTGGCGAAAAAAGACAAATCCAAACAAGATTCGATTGAAAAAGAGCTCTCCGGGATCAACGACGCAGCCGGCGATTTGATGGAGTCCGCTTTCTGTCTCTCGGCTTACAAGCTTTATGGGGAGCTTCGATCGCGGGCTCGTTCCGAGGGGCACCTTGGATTCTATGTTTTTGGCACTTTCTTTCAAATGACATTGTCCCAAAGATTGCTTCAGTTCGAAACCGTTCGGGAGCGCGCAGTCGAGTTGATTGCAATTTTTGAAGATGAGGAGCAGGCTCGCAAGATTGAGCCATCGCTCGATCTCGATCAATACGAGAACATGATTTACTCGATGGGGGCTTGCGCTTATGAGGTCTTGGCGGAGGCGACCGGGGCGCTTGACGGTTACAATTCGGAAGGCATGCAAGAATGCTTGACCGGTGGTATCGAAGTTTGTCACCGCATCGGCAAGCTATCGTGCATACAATGCTTCCGCGAGTACGCGTGCGATACGCATACCGCTGCCGATGACTACGAGCTGGCACGGTATCATTGCAAACAGGTACTTAATCAGGAAAACGATTTTCCAGAACGCGGCGATCGCCGATGGCTGGCCATGCTTCGTTTAGCGACGATGGATGTTTTCGAGGGGCAGCATGAATCGGCGCGTTCGAAGCTTGAGCAGGCGGCGGAACTGGCGTTAGCCACGAGTGTTAACGATCCACCAGGTGCGCAGGTGGCAGTGATGTTGGAACGCCATGCGCTGGACCTCATCGAAAACCGACCCATGGACGAACGGACCCGTGGATTGCTGATGGGGCTACCACCACGAGGTGAATGCCCTGAGTACGATTTGGACGTCGACTTGCTAACGGCTGTTGGCCACGCAATGAATCAGGAATGGGAACAAGCGGAAAAGCTTCTTGTGTCCTGGAACAAAAGTCTCAAGCAAGGCAAAGCGATTACGAAATGGCTAGAGTCCGGAATCCGGCTCGTTGCCTTATATCGCTTGCGAGGGGACATGACCAAGGCAATGCGTTTGAGTATCCAATTTGAGGAGGTTGCCACCAAAGCCAACGATTGGCAGTCGATCCGAAGGCTCCATCAAATCCTGGATGATTCGGTCGAAATCACGCCGCTTGGTACTGTCATCAAAAATACGCGGGCCCCCAGCACGCTGCCGCAACCTGAGCCCTCCAATGTTGCGACGGACATGGAAGTCAAGCCGCTCGATGAAACGAAAACCGAGGAAACGGAGACCAAGGACCCAACGCCGCTTGGACCTTGGATGGATGATTTGACGGAGCGAATGCATAATGCTGGCAAATTGGCTGAAAAAGATTCGCATTCGAAAGTCGATGTCACCGTTTTTCGACAAGAACTATTGGACCGGCCAGTTAAGGATTTTTCTCATCCTGAGGATATCGGACGGGCTATGTATCTGATGAACTTTTTGATCACTCCCGATTGTGATCGAGCCGCTGTGTGGAAATGGGGGAACACGCTGGTCTCGTCGAACCAGGAAGTTGCCTATTTGATTTCTTTGCTTGGTCGGCTAGGCATGACGATCAGCATGCTTGATCGATTGACAGCCGAGTTGAATTTTGATTCGAAACATCCCGTCTTCAACGACGTCGATGACTTGGACGAGCCGGATGACTTCGACGAGCCTGCCAATGAGAAAGATCTACCTCCAACTTCGATCAGCAATGAACGATTGGAGCAGCTGATACGGAAATCATTGCAGATGGAGGCAACCGGAGTGAATAATAATTTCCGAGCTGCCGAGGTCTTTGAGTACATCGGGAACGCCAGTGAAGCGGAACGATGTTACGCTCGGGCATTTAAGTTGGACCGTACACGGGATGATGCCGCGTTGGCCCTATCGAGAATTTATTCCGAAACGGACCGACTGCAGGACGCATTGTATGTTCTCGATCTTTGCATTCGCGAAGGCGGAGATTCGGGCGAATTGTTGTTTGAAGCGGCGCTCAAGGCTCACGCATTGACGCAGCACGAATTGCAAGTCAGTTTTTTGCAGAAGCTGCATGAGCGTCATTCCCCGGGGCCGTGGACCAACTATTACTTGAGCTCTGGTCTGCTTGAGTTAAAGCGTCCTCAGGAAGCGCTCGAGGCGATCGATCGAGAAGTACTATTATTCGAATCGAAAGGGTTGCATATCGATTCGGTTCGAGCCGCGGCATATGCCCAACTCGGGCAATCGAGCGAAGCAGCTAAGTTTGTGCGGATTGCTCTTTCGAGATCGCTCGCCCAAATCAACGATTTAACTTTAAGCGGCGTCTCGGGAGCTTTCGAACGTCTCATCACAGCTGCCAAGATGTGCCCTGACGAGCGCGCGTTGCAGTTGGAGGTTGAGCACAAAATGTTGGTGGCCGGGATTGCGACCGAAAGTTATTTCGAACAAATTCGAGCGGATGAAAAACCATGCGATCTTTACCTGTATCAGTGCTATGTCTCACAGCCACTCGATTCCGCATGGCCGGAATCGGTGGGATGCCTTCCAGATCAGACGGAGTGGATGACGTATATTGCTCAGTGGGGAGTGCTTGCTCGCAATGTTGCCGAGGCGGAGGAAGTTGCGTTGCAATGGCAAGCCAAGTGCTATCCGTTGGAAAGTACACTCATTGACATTGATAGCTCGGATGAGACGTTACACGATCGACCAGGCATTGCATTTCAAGGTCCTCGGTTTCCTGAAAATGATTCGCTTGTCGACGAAGAGGACGACGAAGAAGACGACGACGGGGAGGATAGCGACGATGACGAGGATCGCTATTAGGCGAGCGGCCCTCGCTTGCATTAGGGCAGTGTGTTAAATCGAACGCTTGTCGCATTTTTCCCCGATCGAAGAATTCGATGGGTGGCCTTCTGAAAGTCTTCTGGCTTTGCTAAATAAATGTTGTCTACGAATTTCTGGGGATTGCGATCTACAAGAGGAAACCATGTGCTTTGCACTTGAATCATGAGCCGATTTCCCTTCTTGAAGCGATGGAGCACGTCCAGCAGCTCCAAATGCACTTTCGTGGGTACATTGGGTTGGAATGGAGTCGGATGCTCAAAGGACTCTCGAAATCGACCTCGAATAACTTCGCTTCGCACCATCCTTTGATAGTTCGGCAAGGTTGCTGGATTCGTTCCGTCGGGAAGTACATCGATTAGCTTGACGATGAAATCTGCGTCGGTACCAGACGTTGTCACCCACAGGTCGACATCAAGTGGTCCGGCAAGAATCAAGTCAGCTGTTAACGGCTTGGTTTGATATACGACAACATCTGGACGTCGGGCTGCAAAACGCTGATCTTCCACCATGTACTCGACAGTCATCCGTGGAGTGATTGCTTCGGTGTAAGGGACGGGTTTCGCAGGGTCACTGATAAACTCATCGTAAGCGCCATTGGATGTTTGGCTAGGTAATTCATCCGTCAATTCCCCGTCAGCGTTAGCATAGATAGTTTTCGCGGTCGAGTTTTTGGGTGGCCAATGCTCGAAGGTTCGCCACGTATTGGAGCCTGTTTCGAATACAGTGGCCTCCGCAGGTGCGGAATGCGATGCCCCCTTTAAATACTTTTCGAAGAACGGAAACTCGATCTCTGCTCGGTAAAAAGCGGCCGTTTTAGATCCGAACGGAACATCGCCGAGCTTGTCGCCATCACCAGAAGCCCACCCGCCATGAATCCAGGGGCCCACGACCAGCACGTTGTTTGCATTTGGGTTCAGCCTTTCGATCTCTTGATACGTTTTGAATGTACCATACAGATCTTCCGCGTCGAACCAACCGCCCACAACCATGACCGCGGGAGCTACTTTCTTTAGGTGCGGTAAAATCTCTCGCTTCTTCCAAAACTCATCGCGGTTAGGATGTTCCATCATTTCAGACCAAAAGGGGACTTTTCCCTTGAGATGCCGACGGTTAATTTCCTCGATCGTGTTTGCTTCGAGAAACAATTGATAGCCGTCGATCGATGGCAATACTTCAGGCGTGGGTCGTTCCGTTGTCGGTCCGGTTCGCTCGTGCGCATTGTTATTTAGCCACCGATACGCGTGGGCCAAAAAGAAGGCGCCATTGTGCAGGAAGTCGTCAAAGTACCAATCACCGACTGGCGCTTGAGGCGACACGGCTTGCAAGGCCGGGTGTGCGTCGATCATTCCGGCAGAAGCATAAAACCCGGGGTACGAGATACCGAACATACCTGCTTTGCCGTTATGATTTGCGATGTTCTTTAGCAACCAATCGATCGTATCGTAAGCGTCAGAACTTTCGTCGCAGTCACTGACGGATGATTTGTTAGCGATGTGAGGTGTCACCTGTTGGAATTTGCCTTCGGACAGAAAACGCCCTCGCACATCCTGGTTGACAAAGATGTAGCCTGCCTTCATGAAATGTTCGCTCGGCCCAAGTGCGTTTGGGTAAGCATCCGGGCCGTATGGAGCGCACGAATAAGGTGTTCGTTTGATCAGAAACGGATAAGTTCGCGTCGTGTCTGTAGGGCTAAACACAGCAGTGTGCAATTGGGTCCCGTCGCGCATCGGAACCATGTACTCCTTTTTCTGGTAGCGAAGCCGAACCGTGCTTTCAGGACTAATCGACTCTTGGGCCACGGCAATGGGCGGCGTAACAACAATTGCTAGTTGCACACAGCTTATCAAAAACAAAGATGAAACCAGACGATTGGAACGCGCCGAAAAAGCGAATGGAACTGGCATAGTACTTCCCGTGGATTGCTGGCAAAGATTCGAACCGTCCCAATATGCTGGTTTCGGAACGCGTTTTCTAGTACCTAGGTGGACTCCGCGTTCAGAATGCATCCTTTTTTTCGAGGTCGCTGAGTGGCACCGGCGTCTTGACTTAAAGGAAAAGCTGGTTAAGACTGACCATTCTGCATTAGACGACCTTTTTGTACGTTCCGAATATTACGAGTGGCAATGATGAAGCTGAAATTTGCGTTGTGTGTTATTGGGATTGGAGTTTGTTTGCTCGGTTGCACACCCAAGGAACAAAAACTGAAACCAACGGGTAGAACTGCATTGAAGCAAGAGGAAGGTCCAAAATCGTTGCTTGCGGCGCTGAAGCAGCTCACGGAACATGCGGAAACGATCAACAAAGCATTTACGTCGAACAAGCCTGATGATGCGCATCATTCATTGCATGATGTCGGTCAAATGTTGAAATGCATTCCAGAACTTGCGGAAGATCTGTCCGACGAGAAGAAAGAAGTCGTCAAGAAGTCGGTTGCCGAGCTGTTCGAGTGTTTTGGGGCACTAGATGATGCCATGCACGGGGGAACAGACACGCCATACTCCAAAGTTGGAGAGCGAATTACCGCTGCGCTGGCTGGTTTGAAAACTGCGACGGAATAACAAAAGAGAGTGGCAGGTTTCGTGAGAAACCAGATGCAATTCAAATCCTGCTTGAATGCTGGTTTCGAGCGAAACCAGCTAAGTCTATTTGTTAGGCTCGTTGCGAAACCATGTGTTGGTAAGTTTTACGATGACCTACTAGAGCTCCTCCCAATGGTCTGCCATCCAGTGTTTCTTTTCGATTGCCCCATTCTTGCTGATTTCGATGCGAATCGCATGATCGCGAGCGGTTACGAATACTTCTCGTTGTTCGTCGGCAAACGCATCCAGAATACGAGGTGAAACCGCTCGAGTGGAGCCGCTAATGACCACCGTTGCAGGATTGCACCATTTCAAAAGTGCATCGGATTTTGAGTTAAGCGATCCATGGTGGGGTGCCATCAAGACATCCACTGCAGTGGGGGTTTGAGAAACGAGCATTTGCATTCCGGGTGGTTCTAAGTCACCAGGCAGCAGAACACGCCTGCCGGCAAACTCAATCAAGATAGATAAGCTATTCGCGTTATCTGTCCCTTTCACGCCCTGTTCTGGTGGATGCAAGACGAGCAAGTTCCATCCGTTGCCCTGCCAGTCCGTCCCTTTTTTCCAAGGGATATGATCCACTCCGCGGCGGGCAGATGACTTAAGGATTTGTTGCAGAAGCGGACTTGAATGCGAAAAGACTTGGCGGGTTGAATAGAGTCGATTCACTTGGAATCGCTTTGTTAGGCCATCGATGCCATTGTAATGATCGGAGTCTGCATGTGAAAGAATGAGGCCATCTAGGCGAGGCTGCTTCATGGCCCACAAAGCATCCACGATGACTTGATAGCTCCGCTGGTGGTCACCGAGTCTGCCCGCATCGTACATCCAGGCTTCGTGGTCCGGTGTTTCGATGAGAATGCTCGTTCCGTGCCCGACGTCGATAAATGTCACGCATAGTTTGCCATGCTCGCCCATGGTGATTCGCTGCCAAAAGTCCAACATGGGATTCATGGCCAACCCGAACAAGAACCAGGTGCCAAGTACGAATCGCAGGCGACGGCGACTCGCTTTTTTCTTTACACCGGACCAGACGGTCGTTCCGATTCCCAAGGCATAAAAACCGTAAAGCCACCAAGCGGGCGGCGAACGCATCCAAAAGTGGCCAAAGGGAATCTGTTCGCCCCAACCGATGAAAACCTCCACGAACCAAAGCGAGACTCCACACACGATTCCCAAAGGAAAGCCGAGCACGGGTAGCCATCCAAATGCGATTAGTCCAAGTCCTGCCATCAAAGCCAAAAGCATCGGCAACCAGAGGAGCAAGTTGAGGGTGATTGCAATTGGGCTGACCACGTGAAATGCAGACCAAACCAAAGGAGCGGTGATGAACCAAACCCAAAAGCTAGTGCGAAGCATTTCGAAGGCCCAGGCGCGTGTACGTTGAATGTTCTTTACCACGCGGCCGGATTTCGACTCGATTAGCCGTTCTAGTGACGTCAATCCTGGAGTCGCATTTTTGGTTGATAGAATGAGGACTGCCACCGCCATGAAAGAGAGTTGCGTTCCTGTTTCAAAGACAATGGTGGTTCTGGATAAGACCAAGACAACGCCGGCGAACGCCAAAAAATTCAGGCTTGAAAAGTTCCAGCCCATTAAGCGAGCCACGCAGAGGCCGGTCAACATAATGGTCGCTCGAGCGACCGGTGGATTGGCGCCGCACAACAAGCCATAGGCGATGACGATCACGCAGATTCCAACCAGCAAGGGCTTGCGTGGCAACTTGAGTAACATGCCGAGCAGCAGCAGCGATAGAGCGACCATCTCAATGTGCATGCCGGAGATGGAAAGCATGTGGATGGTTCCGGTTGCAAGCAGTTCTTCCTGCAATCGCCACTCCGCTTGTTCGCGTTGGCCCAAGACCAACGCGGCCGTCAGTTCCGCTTGACCGAGAACCACATGGCGTTGGATCGAACGAAGAGCAACAGCCGAAACCATCGCCAAATAGCGATCCAAGCGAAGTTGTGTTGGGCTATCAAGTTTTTTTATCTGGCCCTCAGAATCCGCGCGAGCTTGCGCGGAGTATCCCAGTTCTGCATAGCGGCGAGCCTGATCAAACTGGCCAGGATTCGAGGGTTTGCTGGGAAGACGCCATTGCCCATAGAGTTCAATTCGGTCGCCTGGAAAAAGGCTGCTCACTTGACCGTCGATACTGAGCGGCATCAGCAGTGACTTGGGTTTCCAATCGCCATCTGCTCGGATTTCGGTAACGCGAACAGCAGTGATCGTTTGCCAATCCACCGACTCAGGTTCTTCGGATCGATTCGGCAAAGTCGATTTCCGATAACGAACGGGGGAGTCGATGATTCCACGGCAGGCAATCGGGTTCCATGTGACTTGAGCGAGGCGATCCGTCTTCGAGAATTCTTGGATGCTTCGTTCCCAACTGTCTAGTCGCGATGCGGCATCTTGCTGCGACAACGAATGATAGAAACTAAAGAAAAGAGCTAGCCCTAGTGCGATGGTAAGTTGTGGCCAGACCATGGGGTTTTGCGGTCGGCGCCCATATTGCAATAATGCTAGGGAGGCCGAAAACACCACACTCAAAAACAAGAGGTGGCAACAGATGTTCTCGAACGCACTCTGAGCAACGATGGCGGCCAGAGCAATGACCAGAACTGCCACCATGGGATATCTCGCCCAAAGCCGGTAGCCGCGATTTCGCAGCCACCTTGAGGATTGCCAACTGTGGTTCTGCCAAGCAGGGTTTTGCCAAGCAGGGTTTTGCCCACTGGGGTTTTGCCCACTGGGGTTTTGCCCACTGGGGTTTTGCCCACTGGGGTTTTGCCCACTGGGGTTTTGCCGTTGCCAGGATGGAAGATGGGGGCGTTTTGGAAACATGCTTCGATTTTTCAACCTCGAAATCGTTGGAAATGTTGATTTTCTACATCATAGAAAAAACGACGAACCCGTCGCAAATTTCATCGCAGCAACGAATTTACAGGGAAAAACGCGTATTCGTACCTTTCCCTAATCGCTTGGTACAGGGAATGCAATCTAAATATTTCATCAATCGGAACTTGATGCGAAACAAACGCATCTGACCCTTGTTCACTCTAACGAGATTTGCACCCAGCCATGACCAAACGCTTTCATTCTCGATCCAACAAATCCGCAGGCCGAAAATCTGGAGCCGCTTATTTTAGCGAAGAGCGAGACAGCTTGGGTGTTGAGCTTGAAGGTTTTGGGTTCGAAGAAGAAGAAGAGGAAGATGCTGACGACGATCATTCGGTCGACGAAGAAAGCATGCTCGAAGACGAATCAGGCGATGATTTTCGGGGTGAGGATGGCAGCGAGTCCATCGATGCCACGGAAGACCCCGTCCGCATGTATCTGATGCAAATGGGAGAGATTCCATTGTTGACTCGCCAAGAAGAAGTCAGTGCCGCCAAGCGAATTGAGTTGACCCGAACCGACTACCGCAATTGGATGTTGGCTAGCGATTTCATGCTCCAAGGTGCGACCAAATTGCTTGAGCAAGTTCGCGATAGCAAATTGCGACTTGACCGAACCATCGAAGTCAGCGTGACCAACGCATCCGAAAAAGTAGCGATCATGCGACGCATCGGTCCTAACATCAAAACTCTTCGCCATTTGCTTTTGCGAAACCACGGTGATTACTTCGCCGCAATCAACAAGAGCTTGTCGATGACCGAACGCCGATTGGCTTGGAAGCGATTGGTATGCCGACGCAACAAGGCCGTCCGCCTGATCGAAGAAATGAATCTTCGAACGAATCGCTTGGAACCGATCTTCCAAAAGTTGCGAACCATCCAAAGTCAAATGGAAGTATTGCGGGATCGAATCGAAGCGGCCCTTCCAACAGGTTTTTCCGATGGAACGCCGGTCGCTAAGTTGCGTGCTGAACTGTACTATTTGATGCGAATCACCTACGAAACACCAAAGACTTTGGCTCGCCGTTGCGAAAAAGTTCATGCGTACCGAATTCAATACGACGCAGCCAAACGCGATTTGTCCGCTGGTAACTTGCGATTGGTGGTCTCGATCGCCAAAAAGTACCGCAATCGCGGCTTGAGCTTCTTGGATTTGATTCAAGAAGGTAACACCGGTTTGATGCGAGCCGTAGATAAGTTCGAGTACGAGCGAGGTTTTAAGTTTTCGACTTATGCAACTTGGTGGATTCGCCAAGCCATTACACGAGCCATCGCGGATCAAAGCCGAACCATCCGTGTTCCGGTCCACATGATCGATACCATGAGCAAGGTTCGTCAGGTCACTCGCGACTTGACCCAAGAATTGGGCCGCGAACCATCGGTTGAAGAAACCGCCGAGCGAGCTGGTCTTTCGCTGGACGACGCACGTGTTGTTTTGAAAATGGCTCGTCAGCCTCTTTCGCTCGATCAACCAGTCGGTGACCATGAAGATAGCTTCTTTGGCGAGTTCCTCGAAGACTACCGAGATGATGATCCGTTGTATGAAACCAATCAAGCGACCTTAAAGCTGCAGATTAACGAAGCGATGCAGACGTTGAACTACCGTGAACGCGAGATCCTCAAATTGCGATATGGCTTGGCTGACGGTTACGCTTACACACTCGAAGAAGTGGGAAAGATTTTCCAAGTGACCCGCGAACGTGTTCGTCAAATTGAAAGCAAAGCAGTTAAGAAATTGCAGCACCCACAACGAAGCAAGTCGCTGACCAGCTTCATCGATGGTTTGGATATGACTCCTTACCAGGATCTTGCGACGAACGGATCCGCTGACCGAATCCTCTAGTGGAACGTTGAACTTTACGCTTCGAGAACGCCGTGATGTATTTTCAACGCCGTGATGTATCGTGATGTATTTTGTAGCGAAACTCGTCAAGAGTTTCGGACGTTTAGGCGATGCAGCCGAAAGTCTTGACACTCTTTCGCTTCGCAAAAGCCTGTTTTTAGCAGGGCAATATGCTACAAAGGGTTTGCGTAAGCGGATTGGTCCCTGCAGCGTCACCCCACCGCTGTAAACATCTTTGCAAAGTCAATTCCGTTGAAAACCTTAGGGAGGGCGAGGCTCCTGACGAGCCAACGGTGCAATGGTTCGGCATGAGCCTCTCCCTCCCGAGCAACGAATCGCTGAGGTAAACTCGTTGGAAACATGTTTACCGCGGTGGCGTCACCCTCCTCTCGCTACGCTTGACCCTCCCAGCGGGAGGGTATCTGGACCGGTTGATTTCAGTAAGGCGTATAGGGGTACTTTGATACTTGTTGACCTTTTCTTTTCTGCGAAAAGACGAGTACGGCCCTCACTGGGGAGCTAGATGGGTCTATAATCGAAATGGTTCGGCTCGGTTGAGCGGTTCGATATTCGGTCTTGTTTTTTTGGTCGCCAAACATGTCCCAAAAGGCCAACGATTTTAGTCCCTTTGCAGAAACGGTCTCGGCGCGTCCAACGCTCAGTTTGTGGATGCTACTTTTTTCGTTGGTGGTTTGTGCTGCATTTTCGTTCCTACTCATGATGGCGGCTCACGTCCCGGCCATCGCCAATACAGTGAATGACTTTTTCGGGGTTGCGCAAACGGTGAAAGCGGGCAAGCCCGATCGAGGAACGCATTTGTATTTTCTCCTGTTCTGTTATTCATCTCCATTGCTCCTAACCATGATTGTTGGATTGATGCAGATCTTCTTTGTCAGGGTTCTGAAGCTCGGTCGCACTTTAGAAAACAGTACCGAACCTGACAGTCCATTCGCTTAAAGCATCGATTTCACCATGAATGAATTAGCCGCAATCAAAAAGCATTTGGGTGTTTGCACGACGGACTCACAACTCAATCATTACACCCTGATTGGAGTCAGCCCAAAGGCGTCGGCAGTCGAAATCAAGCAAGCGTTGAAGAATGCCATCGCCGCTTGGAACAGCTCGGATAAATCAAGCGATCCTGAATCAGCGCAGCATGTCGCCAAGTTGATCAAGCAAGCGCAATCCGTTTTGCTGGACGAGTTTAAAAAGATGGAATACGACAGAGCTTTAGTGGCCAGCACTTTAGCCCCAAACAGAGTCGCACCGAGCAAATCGTACTTGCCAGAATCGGACCCTTTTGCACCTTTCGATCCAAGTCAGTGTTTGGATCGCGTCGGGGCGCAGTCACTTGCATTGTCGTTTGGCAGCATTGAGGAACGTTGGGATGAACTGAGCCGACAGATACAAATTCTCAACGAGTCGGCACCGTCACATCAGAATTGGGCGGTTGCAACACTTCCCTTGACGCCTCAACGACTGGTCCAAACAGCGTCTGCGCAGCGGGCGGCAGCCGAGTCGACCGCGGCGAGGATCGAGCGACTCAAACGAAGCCGGAAGCGAAAACAGAGCCTTTACCTGGCCACCTTTTTAATTTTCGCAATGGCCTTTTTGGGCTTTGCAGGTTTTATGTTCGTTAGGAATCGGCAACAGGTTGCACAGCAAAACGAAGCTAAGGCGATCGAAAATGCGAAAGCTCCAGTTCTAGCGATAGCGAAAGAAACGGTGCCCAAGACCATCGGTGGGAAAAATGCGCCGAAAGGAAATTCGAACGAGTCGACCTTCGTTCTGCCGTCGTTATCGAAAGAGGAATCGTCCCAGGAACCTGGTATCGGGATTTCTATGGTCCCGCCGCTCGGCGAAGAACCGATGAAGCCAGCGGAGCCGATGAAGCCAGCGGAGCCAATGAAGCCAGCGGACTCAACAAAACAAGCCGACTCAATAGAGTCAACCCTCACCGTGCCAATTCCCTCGCCTCCTTTGAAGCCAGAGACGCCCATGAATACGGCTCCTGAAAAACCGATGGATGCAATGCCCTCTGCGCCTGCTAGGACAGAATGGGTTGCCGTCATGAGGAAAGCCCGCGACGCTGTCGAGAAAGCGGATTTCAAAACCTTCCATCAGCAAATCGAGTTGGCGTTGCCGCTCTCCGTCAACGAGGAGATGTCTTCTAAAAGAGCGAGGCTTGACCAGATGGGGCAGCTCTATGAGATCTTCATCAAAGCCATGCAGGAAGCAAAAAGCAAAATGAAGGGTGCTGAGTCGTTTATGGTTGGCAAAATGTCCTACAGCATCATCGAAGTGAAAGAAAATGAGTTGATTGTCCGGAAAGAGGGTAGTAACGTGCGTTACGCTTGGGACCGGTTGCCACCTGGAATTGCCAACGCCATGGCAGATTTGGCGCTGAGCAATTCGGAGCCTACCGACGTCGCTGCTCGAGCCGTCTATTTTTCCCTGTCTCCTGCTAAAAACGATCTGTTTGCAAAACGAATTAAGGAATGGTTCGATAAATCTGTCGGGAAAGGCTCTATTCGGCAAGATTTAGTCCAAGCCCTAACGGATACGTACGAATAGATTCGGTTTGAGGAGCACCTCGACGAGCGGCAGGCACCAATATACCTAGCACGACGCGCAAGCTAGTGAAAACCTAGCACGACGCGCAAGCTAGTGAATTTACGATCCAATTCACTAGCTTGCGCGTCGTGCTAGGGTGCTTTTCAAGCTGCCGCTCGCCTTAGTACAGAGCGAGTCACATTTATTGAGAGTTAGTTCGAGATGAGCGAAAACAACGTGCCCCCCTTTTTGGATCGGATTCCTCCGGTCATGCCGCCTGTTTTGATAGCTGCGGATTTGAATTCTGCTGGGAATGCCTCGGTCTTGCATGGCTTGCCACAAAAAGAAGCAAGATGGAAGAAACGGCTGCTCCTCCTTTCCATTGGCATTTCGCTTTTAGCCTCGATTGCCTGGGCTACTTCGCCACGTGCCAAATTGCTTCATGCTCCTGAGACCATCGCTTCCGGTTTCGACGCATCCATTCATTCGGTCGCACGGCTAGTGGATAACGCAATCGACGCCGATATCACTGACCACAATTTAGAGAAAGCCAATGCTGCTAATTGGCATACATTGACCCGCAGGATTAGTCTTGCCCTGATTGGCAACGGCCTTTCGCTCGAAGAGATGCGAGTCTTGGAGCAATTGCCTGAGGATAAACGGGCGGTATGGTGGACCGAATACTTGCTCAAGGATCGGCGATCCTCGGACTATTTGGCAGAACGATGGACGCGAGCTACCGTTGGAACAAACAATGGACCGTTCCTTATATTCAGACGACGCAAATACGTCGATTGGTTGGCGGACAACTTTGAAAAAGGGACGCCTTATGATGTCGTCGTGCGTGAATTGATCGAGGCAAAGGGGTCTTGGACTGACGCTCCGCAAGTTAACTTTCTTACCGCAACGATGGACGAAAACGATAATAAAAAGCCTGATGCAATTCGCTTGGCCGGTCGAACTTCACGAGCTTTTCTGGCGCAGCGGATCGATTGCTTGCAGTGCCATCATGACTACCTAGGCAAAGTCAATTTCACGGACGCGTTGAGTGAAAACGATGACCATGGTACCGAGTCGATGGAAACGCCATCCACTGCGGTCGCCAACAGAACTGGGGAACAATCAGACTTTCACCAATTGGCTGCCTTTTTCTCCGGAACCAAAATGGATAACCCGTTCGTTGGACTTCACAACTCAGCGCCGGACTACCGAATCAAGTATCTCAACGATGAGAACGAGAGCAAGGTTACACCGACAGTACCTTATCTCCGGGAGTTGATGCCCGAGACAGGCGATTCGCGACACAAGCTGAGCGTTTGGGTTACTCATCCCAAGAACAAAGCCTTTGCGCGTGCAACCGTAAACCGTATGTGGGCCATCCTCTTTGGTAAACCACTCGTCGAACCGCTGGACAGTATCCCACTATCAGGGCCATTTCCACCAGGTCTCGAAATTTTAGCCGAGGACTTTTCAAAGAATGGGCATGACCTTAAACGCTTGATTCGAACCATCGTCTGTACCGACGTTTTCCAGCGAGATTCCAGGATGCTCAAAGAAACAGGGAGTGAGGCTGTCGAGCAAGAGCACGAAGATCACTGGGCGATCTTTCCGTTGACTCAATTGCGGCCAGAACAAGTTGCCGCGTCGATCCATCAGGCGTGCCGACTGATCGCAATCGATGAAAGCAGTTCGATTGTCTCTAGGCTCGAATTGTTCGGAGGCGTAAACGACTTTACCAAAGCCTACGGCGATCAAGGGGACGATGAATTCACTCAGCAATCGATAACGATTCCACAGCGCCTGCTGGTCATGAACGGCTCATTCGTTAGCGAACGGATCAAGCACAACCCGATCATGAATGCCGCAACGAGAATCGCGAGTCTGGTTCGAGACGACCAAGAAGCCGTCAAGACCGCCTATCTTGCGACTCTCAATCGTGAGCCGTCTGGGGCGGAATTGAATGCGTTTTGCGAACGCCTCAAGGGAACCAAAGGCACCGCGCGGTCGGAAGCCATGGGAAGCATTTTTTGGGCAATCATCAACAGCACGGAATTCCAATGGAACCACTAGCAGGCACAATTGAAAGTAACCTTGGCAAGGAACCTGGCTGCGAATCCTGGTGGAATTTCCATCGCAGGCGTTTCCTACACGGTGGCGCCATGGCGACCGGCGGTTTATTGAGCCAAGGCATGCTGACCAAGATTGCCGAACGCTTGTCGATGGCTAGCGAATCCCGGCAGAGCAACAAGATGCGAGCCAAGAGCCTTATCATTCTCTGGATGCAAGGTGGGCCTAGCCAACTCGAGACCTTTGATCCGCACCCCGATTCGAAAATCGGTGGCGAAACGACTGCGATCAAAACATCCGTAGATGGTCTTCGCATTGCAGATACTTTGCCGCAGACGGCAGAGATCATGCATTACGCAACCCTGATCCGATCGATGGTATCCAAAGAGGGAGACCATGAACGGGCTACCTACAACATGAAAACAGGCTGGAGGCCCGATCCAACCTTGATTCACCCGGCCATCGGATCGGTCATTTGCCATCAAACCGAGGACAATATCGAAATTCCGAGGCACGTCTCAATCCTTAGTGGGCAATGGCCTGCCCGCGGTGGCTACATGGGCAGTGCTCTCGATGCTTTTCAAACGGGCGACCCCAAGGACCCATTGCCCAACCTAAAAAGTTACACCGACAAGAAGGTATTAGAAAATCGCTTGGTCGATTTAAAAAGCGTCGTAGAAGTGGAGTTTCGCAGAGGACGACTGCGAGACCTCGACAAGAACAAGACACTGCACGAATCCTCAACTAGTCGTGCAACCACCATGATGGCAAGCGACCAAATCAAAGCCTTTGATATCACGGCGGAAAGCAAAAGTGTCATCGATTCGTTTGGCGACCACGCATTTGGCCGTGGATGCTTGGCTGCCATCCGATTGATCGAACAAGGGGTGCGTTGCGTTGAGGTGGAACTATCCGGCTGGGATACGCATGCAGAAAACTACAGTCTACAAAGTGGTCGCTGCAAGATTTTGGACGCTGCGTTGCATTCGCTCATCAAGCAACTCGACGCTAGAGGTTTGTTGGATCAAACAATCGTCATGTGCGGAGGCGAATTTGGTCGAACGCCTACGATCAATATCGCAAACGGTCGAGACCATTGGCCAACAGGCTTTAGCACGCTCCTGGCAGGCGGTCCATTCCGAGCCGGCCATTTGCATGGTCAAACAACGCATGAAGTTATCGAGCGAGGAAACGACCCGTTAAAAGGGATTGAAGACATTGTTCGGATCGAGGATTTGCACGCGACGCTGTTGCATGCATTTGGCGTAGATTTTGCAAAAGAACTGCAAACGCCGATTGGCCGACCACTCAGCCTGAGCAAAGGCAATATAATCGAGTCGTTATTTGCCTAAGGTGAGCGGCAGCATGAAAACTACCTTAGCACGACGCGCAAGCTAGTGAATTGGACAGTAAATTCACTAGCTTGCGCGTCGTGCTAGGTATATTGGAAATTCACTAGCTTGCGCGTCGTGCTAGGTATATTGGAAATTCACTAGCTTGCGCGTCGTGCTAGGTATATTGGAAATTCACTAGCTTGCGCGTCGTGCTAGGTAGATTGGAAATTCACTAGCTTGCGCGTCGTGCTAGGTATATTGGGCTCCGCCGCTCGCCTAAGCACATCGCTGTGTGTGCATTACCCCCAAAGACTTATGCTGGCTTTCCTAGAAGCCAGCTCATCACTTGGTGCGATTGAGGGGAAGCCATTGCGATTCGCTTTTCGGATCGCCTCGTAAATCGCGAGAGCCGCCACCGAGGGAGATAGGGTCCGTGCGATTGCTCGAGGTGAATTTGCCGCTGGTCGATGAAGGAGCGTCGGCCAAGCCGCCTTTTTGGATTTTCGTCGGACCTCGTACGGAGTTTCGAGACGAGTTTGCGTCGGATAGATCGTTGGTTGGGCTAGGGTTATCGCGAACATTGCCAATCGTTAGTTCGGAATCGCCGCGGTTGCGATTCGAATGGGTTGCAGTGCTTCTGCTATTCGAGCCGCCCGTGTTGCGGGCAAGTAGTTTTTCGCTCTCGGCGAGTCGTTGTTCGAGGAGACCGTTGCGAGCCGTTAACTCTTCGTTTCGTTTTTTCTCGGCGCGATACTCAGCAAGCAGTCGATCGCTTTCCAATTGATACTGACGCATGGCTTGACTACCGGGAAAACGTTGGCAACCTGGCAAGGCGATACAGTACCCGAACAGGATTGACATGAGCGTTACCGAGTTTCGCCAGGATATGCCGTTGCGTGAGCTTGGCATCGTTTCGCGGATCGATTTTCGGCTTGGCATTGTGCGGCTGGATTAGTGCAATCAAAGTTGATGGAGAGCGATCGGCACGTTACATTGCTCGACAACGTTTAAGGCATACCAAATTATGCTTAGACAACGAAAGTCCAATTCCTGTGTGGCAACGTGTGCATGCCACGTTACTTGGCTCCGAAGCAAATGACGCTTCCTTTTTCGGTTGCGAAGATCAATTTCTCATTCGATACTGCTGGGGAAGCTAGGATTTGGCCTGACATTTGATACGACCAGGTCTCCTCTCCTGACTTGAGGTCGATGGCATAGATACTTCCATCTAATGCGCCGATCCAAGCGCGATCGCTGCAAATAATCGGTGAGCCGTCGGCTCTTTTCTTTAGAATCGATTCCCAGAGTACCTTGCCGTTGGACAAGTCGAGACCTAAGAGTCGTCTGTTTCTGGTTGCGACGACGGAGATTCCGCTGAGAGTATTGTTTTCATATTTGCCAAGGCTGGCAGGCGAAGCACGCATGTCGCTTGATTGAGAGGAATCGCTATAGCTCCAAACCACCTTTTCCGTTTCGACGTCGATCGCGAGTACGACTCCTGGTTGGGTTGGAACGATAGCAATTTTGCCAATCATGTTTGGCGTGCTGAGTGTTGGGGCTTCGAGCGTCACTCCCTCGCCAACTTTCTCACCTTGTCGATTTTATGGAGTTTTCCATCACAACCGCCCAGCAATGAAAAAGATTTCCACACGGTGGGAGAAGACCGCAATTGATCGCCAGTGGTGTAGCTCCATTTGGTTTCGCCCGACTTAAGATCAAGGGCGAACATCGTTCCCCCTTCACTTGCCACCAGAACGCTATCGCCATAAAAATTAGCTCCGTTGGCAACTTGCTGTTCGATATCGCGTGCCCAAACTTGCTCGCCGGTCTTCGCGTCCAAGCAGAAGACCATTCCGCTAAAGTCTCCAATGACGACCTTGCCTTCATGTGCGGCAGCAGGTGTCACAAAGCCGTCTTTCTTTTTGACCGTCCATACGGCCTTGCCTGTTGTTAAATCGATCGCATGGATTGTTCCCTCAAAGTCGCCAACGAAGACTTTCCCGTCGTAGACAATTGGAGTCCCCTCGAAGCCTGACTTGTCGGATTCCGTTTTGTATTCCCAAAGAACATCGGGTTTGGCGGGAAGTTTTCCATCGGCCACTCCGGTCGAGGTCGCATTTCCTCGACTGACGGGCCAATCGCTAGCATATACGATCTTCTCAAAAGGCATTCCGCTGGAGAGCCACGCGAAAACTGCAGCACAACACACAAGGCAGCGAAAACGTGGAGTGTTTGAATGACGCATGCGTTCGTGTCCCTAATGGATTCCGGCGTGTTTAAGCGAATTTCGCTTGATTCTAAGCAGAAATCGTCTCGCAACAAAGAGTTACCGGAAATTCGCAGGTTTTTGGTCTAGATACTTGTTCTTTAAGTTTGGTATCGTCCGGAAAGTGTGTGGAATCGCATTCAATGGCCCAGGGATGGAATCCGTGGACGGAAATCAACGAGACTCACAATCAGTTCGAATGGGTGTTTACCTCATTCCTTTGACACTCTCAACGCTCGTTGGTTGTGTGGACGGTCCATTGTATGAATTGAAGAAGTTAAATCCCGTCATTCAGAGCCAGTGGAAAAAAGATCAGGAACGGGGGACGACCTACTACCAGCGCGTTCCAGAAATTCGTTTGGTAGCGAAGCAGTTCCCTAGAATGACGCCCGACGAGCAAACAAAGTGGGTCAGTCTTATCAGCGATGTCCTCCAAACGGAGACCAGTCCCGAAATCCGATGGGAATTGGTTCAAGCGTTATCGAAGGTCGTTCAGCGTTCCGACGCAGCAGAAGCCATTATGCAATCATCACAGGACAAAAGCGACAAGGTTCGGCTTGCCGTCGCTGATTCTCTGAAAATGAAAGTTACGCCTGAGACAACACAGACGCTGCTAGCGATGGCAACCTCCGACAAAACGGAAAACATACGGCTCAAGGCCGTTGAATCTCTCGGTATGCACAAATCCGAAGAAGTCAAAGCGTTCCTGACCAAGCAGATCAATGACCGGTCGCCGGCGATGCAGTATTCAGCGTCTTTGGCGCTCAAGGACTTGACTGGGAAAGACTTCCGAGGAGACGTGCCTCTTTTGAAACGGTATCTCAACGGAGAAAATGTCGAGCCCAAAGAACCAAGTTTCTACGAAGCTGTTCAGCCGTATTTGCCGTTCACAAGGTAGCGAGCGATGAAGGCGAGCGGCATCATGAGAACGACCTTAGTAAAACGCGATAGATCGTATTTTGGATGGTAGATTCACTAAGCACTTCGGCAAAACTTACGCCTTGGTCGTTATACCAAGTTGGCCCAGCGCGCTGCCGTTGTTCTTGATCTTGCCCAGGTTATTTTCGAGATCATAAAATTGCTTGAGCAATCTTGTTTGTTCTTTGTCCAATCGGGAATTCAAGCTTTTGACGCGGTCTGTTGAGTTTTCTATGTTGCGTTGCAAACTTTGACTTCGGTTCACCAACACGCTGTTCTTGACACCGACCAAGCTATTCAAAACGACTTTGGCCCGATCCGAAAATCCCGTTTTTTCCTTGGTCAAAAACGCTTGGACATCGCTGAGATTATTATCCACGGCCTTGGCGAGTTTGGTTGAGTCTAGCCTCAATTTCCCAGTGTCATCCAGGCTAACACCGAGTTGTTCTAGGCTCTGGATTTTGCCTGAGGCAAAGGTTTTTTGCGAAATAAAACGCGAAAGCGATTGCTCAACTCTGAGCACTTCCGAAGAACCGAACAATTGACCCGAGGTTTTCGCAGTTGCATCAAACGCCGTTTCTTTGTCAATCTTGTCTCGGACTTTGTTGTATTGATCGACGAACAGTTGTAAGTTTTTCTGAATGTTCGAGTTGGTGGTTGCGATGTTGATTTCAACAGGCGATGTGTCCACTCCTTTGGTTGTCAGCTGGATTCCATCGATAACGTTGCTGAACGTGTTGTTCGAAGATCGAACCAGCGTTCCGCCTATATCGCCTGTCGTACCAACGGAGATAACCGCGTCACGAGCGACTCCAGACGCGTTGATATTCAATCCTACCGCGTCCCCCTCCGCCACGATTCGGCCGATTTCGCCGCTCGCACGTGAAGTGAAAAGAAGTCTGACCGTGGAGGGACCGGACGTCAGAAGCGATGCCGTCAAAGGTCCATTGGCTGCGTTGATTTTGGCTGCTACGTCGGTGAGCGTCTCGGTTCCGGTCAACGTCAGTTTAAACGTTTGCGAGCCATCGATTTCCTGACGTGCTGGGTCGGTTAGGACCTTGCCCGTTCCAGCAATGCCTAGATCGCGAGCGGTCGTTCCATTGGTGGAGTCCGTAATCGTCAGGGCGCCAGTCCCTCCGGAGGTGTCAACGAGAACGATACCATCTCCACCGTCGTTGAGTTTGGCTTGGATACCGATCGCCGTACTGTTGATTGCTTTAATGACGTCGCCAACGGTCTTGGCGTCGTTTTGTAGTAGGTTGACCGCTGAGGTCGCACCAGCTGCGTTGGTTAACGAGAACGATCCGAGGGTTACGCCACGTCCCTGATTCAATTTGCTAAGTTCGGTCGCTTCACTGATGTATTGAAGGCCCAGTGATTTGCTATCCACAGAATTGCTTGCGACGTCGGCCGCAATTCCTAACTTCGTTGCCGTGTTATTGGCATCGCCATCAGCCACGATCAAATTTCCCGAGGACGAGCCAGTCACATCTTGAAGGACAATTCCGGTTCTCGCTTTGTTTAACGATGCGGTCACTCCGGCACTGGCACTGTTGATTTGATCTACGACATCGCGAAGACTGACTGCAGTGGACAAGTTGATGCTGGTGGTGGTCCCAGAGCGATTGGTTACCGAGATCGATCCTGGCGTTCCAATCCCTTGTCCACCTTTTAGGGAGGAGAGTAAAGGACCTTGCAGGGTACCTTGAACTCGTGCGCCACGGATCGTTCCCGATGTTCCGTCAGTGCCGGTAAAGCCCAACTGATCAGCCAGTTTCCCCGTGGCGGCGAAGGTTCCAGAGCCCGTGGTTTTATCGATGAGCTCAAAACCGCTGCCGTCGGATCGAATGCGTGCCTCCAGTTTGCTTGAATTGGCAGCATTGATTGTCGATAACAATTGGCCGACGGAAGTCGGGTTCTTGGCCGCGTTCGCATCGATACTCAACGATGTTCCATCGCGAAGGGTTACGGAAAGATCGTTGCCGCTCGTGAACCCAACTCCTCGGTTATCCAAAAGGGTGCTAAGTCGAGTTGAGGAAGAAAGAAACTGGATATCCTCCCCTGTTGCCGAAGCAGACGCGACGTTAACGCCACTCAGTCCGAGGTCCGCGGCAGTTCGTCCGTCACCAACCTCCTCCACAACGAGATTGGAAACGCTTTGGCCTGTTAGGTCGCTGAGTACAATCCGGTCTCCGGACGTTTTGGCTGAAACTCGCAATCCTGAGGACGTGTTGATGGCTTTCAGAACATCGTCGGTCGAAGAGGCGAACCGCAGATCGATCTCACGAGACGTCCCGCTTCGGTCTGTTATTCGTATCTTCCCACGCGAGATGCCAGCACCACCGCGAAGATCATCAACCGACGCGCTTGAGTCGACAAAGCCGCCGGAGCGGACGACAAAGTCACCGCTTTGAAGAGTATCGGTCGAGCTGGTAAAGGGACTACTGGCCGCCGTGGCGGTTTGGGAGGTTTGCAAAGTCTGTACGGAAAAGTTGCCTAGAACCGGGGTGCCTGTTGTGGCAACCGAAATGATGTCCGGTTTACTCGAGGTTGGCGTCGTGGTTGAAAGGTTCGAGGCTTTGCCAAGTCGATCCGATTGGAGCTGGATCCCGATCGTGAGCGCGGTGAGCTCGTTGATCGCCGTTTGTTGCGATTGAAAGCCCTTGATCCTTGCTTGCAAGCGATCGCGTGGCTGTGCTGAAACAGCTAGCAATTTATCGACGGTACCTTGAATGTCTATTCCGGAAATAAGGCCGACGTTTGATTGGATTTTTCCCATAGTGGTAAATTATGACGCTCAATTGTGGCGACGCGGGAAGGAGTGATGCAAAACGGGTGTTTGCTTACGTTATCTATCGGGTTTATTACGCCTTTTCTGTTTGCTGATTGGTTACTGAACGAAAAAAGGCGCGTCGGGAAGAATTTTCCCAACACGCCTAGTTTTTTTGACTCTTTGAAGAGCTAGATTCTCAAGCTTACTATCGAAGGAGCGACAGAACCGACTGCGAACTTTGGTTGGCGATTCCCAGAACGCTCGTGCCGGATTGAACCAGAATTTGAGCGCGAGTCAAGTTAGCTGATTCCTTAGCGAAGTCAGCATCGCGAATCGAGCTTTGGGCTTCATTCAAGTTGAGGAGCGAATCGTTGAGCGAAGTCGAGTTGCTGTCCAAGGTCGTTCGTTGGAACGCACCCAATCGACCGCGAAGACCTGTAACCTTCTCGATAACTTGGTCCACAACACGGGCAGCACCAGCAGCATCATTCGCAAGTGACTTGGCATTACCTGTTCCTAGTTCGAACAATCGACCTGCACTTCCACCGAGTCGAGCTGTATTGATACTACCGATTCCCAATCGTGCTTGTTGATTGCCGGTTACTGTCGGTCCTAGTTGGAACTGAGCACCACCTCCCGAGATATCAAACTTAAAGCTCTTGCTGCTTCCGTCGGTAACGGTGAGCGACAACGATAGAGAAGCCGTGTTGATTGACAAAGCATTGCCTTTGCCATTCGCATTGATACCGTTTACCGTAGCAGCGATATCCGTTCCTGTGGCTCGCGAAGAACTCATCTTGGCTTTGAATGTCCCGGCAGCACCTTCCGAAATGACATCCAGGGTTACCTTCGCTTCTTTTCCATAAGCTGTTGACTTCAAAACAAGCGAGTTGCTGGATTGAACAGCCGAAACTCCGGTCGAGTCCTTGAGCAAGCTAATTGCAGCAGCGAGTTGATCGGCGGAAGCTCCGCTTTTGAAAGTAAACGATTGCGAACCATCTTTACCGCCAATTTCAACCACGAGGTCGGCCTTGAGGACAACACCACCGGTTGTGCCTGTGGTTGCAGTTGCCTTGACGTCAGCCGAGCTGCCGAGGACATTGCCATCTCCGTTGCCGGTAGCAGTCGCGTTAAATTCGGCCAAGTTGTTTACTGCCGTCGCGATGTTCGCGAGTGTTGTTGTGCCCGTGTTGTTAACGGTGACTAACAATTGCTTCGTTGCCGAATCGTAACTAGCGGTTGGTGCACCGACAAGTACTGAGGCACTTGACGCAACCTTGACCGAAACACCGTTGAAGTCGGCCCCGGTACTAGCGGCGGTAATGTCGATACGATCGCTATCAGTCGTATCTGTTACCGCAGCATCAGCTCCCGAGCCATCAACTGCACCTGCGGTGACAACCGAGGCGGTAAAGCCAGAAATAGCAGAGTTCGAAGCGGTCAGAGTATTGATCGCGGCGGCAACATTTGCCGCCGTGGTCGCTGCCGCACTATTGATCCTGACGTTAATTGTTTTGGAGCCAGGCGTGTACGTGGCAACTTCGGCTCCGACTGCCGTCGAGTCCGCAGTGAAGTTAACGGTGTAGCCTTCGAAGCTGGTATTCGAATCGTTCGCTGTTAATTTGATTTCAGAAGCGGCGAATGTCAGGATAGCTTCTGGAGCAAACTTCAGTTGCGTGTTCGCAGCGGCAGCCGCAGTGAACGCATCTGTTCCAACGGTGATTTGCCCTTGAGTTGCTGCAGCCGAAATATTCACATCGACAGTCACGGCGCCGGTAGAACCAAGATTTGCGGAGTCGATCCGTAAATCGGAAACCGTATTCACGCCACCGATGGTGGTATTGAAATCGAGTGACCCATCCAAGAGCCGACGACCTTGGAATGTTGTTGTTTGCGAGATTCGGTTGATGGCTTCGAGCGAGCTATCGACCTGCAATTGATTTGCAGCGATCTCGCTTTCGCTCAATCCGCCGTTATTTGCGGCCTCGACAACCAGACCTCGAACGTCATTGAGCAGCGAACTAACTTGGCCGAGGGCCGAGTCAGCGGTACCGATGATTTGGTTCGCTCGCTGAGTATTGGTGAGTGCCTTGTTGATGCTCGTGATGTCGCTTCGTAGCGACTCGCTAGCGATCAAACCTGCTGGATCATCCTTGCCGCTATTAATTCTCAAGCCTGTGCTCAAGCGGGTTAAAGATGTTTGCAAGTCGCTGTTCGTGCGTTGCAGACGATTTTGAGCTGTAAGCGAGCTGACGTTGGTATTTACTCTTGTCATTGCGAAAATCTCCCGATTGGATTGGTTAAAGTCACCCTAAATATTGATCAAGGATGTGGCGTATGGAGACGCCTGTGTAAGTCCTAAGTTGAAACACGTTGCATTTCATCCGAAAACCCACACGCTACCCTGCTGAACATCATTAGGGGTTGCTAGTGGCTGTGTCGGGAGTCTGATCAGGCCCTCTCAATCACACGGACTCGCAACATTAGCATCGGAATGTGTGTACGAATGATTTATGTGTCTTTAAAATGATTTGATTTATTGCTGTTATTTGCTTGGCTCGTTGGGCGCTTTGTGCACAATCGCTACAATGCACACGGTTTTACTGATCAGGACGCTTTTCCACATTGTTATGACGCGATTTCGATGATACGAAAAATTGTTCTTTCCAATTTTATGGCTCATGCCCAAACTGAACTTAAACTGTCCGACGGACTGACGGTTTTGGTCGGGCCAAATAACATCGGAAAAAGCACTGTCGCCGTCGCTTTGAAAATCTTAGCACGCAATGCAAATTCGAATTTCGTGATGCAGCATGACCAAAAGGAATGCTCCATTACCGTTGAAACCAGCGAGGGGCATTCCATCCAGTGGATCAAGCGAAAAAGCCCTAGCTACTTGATCAACGGGCAATCGAAAGACAGACTGGGCCGTGGAGGTACCCCCCCCGAATTGGACGAGACTCTTAGGTTAGCAGCCGTCGAATTTGAGGACAAAGACTTCGAGCCCCACTTCGGTGACCAAAAATCACCCATATTCCTCATCAATCGTCCACCCAGTCAAATCGCTCAGTTCTTTTCGACAACGTCGGACGCCGAAAAACTAGTTGCCATGCAACGCTTGCACCAGAGGCATCGCACCGAAGCTCAAACAAAAGCAAAATTGCTTGCATTCAAAAACGAAACGATCCAACAATCGATTCAATCGCTAGAAGGCATTCCAATGTTAGAATTGGAACTGGCGAGCCTAGAACGAGAATCGCAGTCGCTCTTGAGCTTGTCAAGTGAGATCGAAAAACTGGAAAGACTGATTCGTTCCTACGCTGAGCTGACTGTCGAACAGCAAATCGAATTGCATCGATCTCATTGTCTGGAGTCATTGCAGCCTGTCCCGTTGATTGCTCCAACGGAGCATCTTTCCCAGGTCGTAGTCGAATGGGAATACACGCTTGCAAACCATCGCTTTTATGGCGAATCTTCGGATCGGCTCGTTCCGCTTTCAGCCGCCCCAAAGCTGATCGATGAAACACCGCTTTGGAATTTGACTGAGGAACTATCCCGGTGCATTGGGAGAGTGCAGTACATGGCAGATCACTTAGCTGCACATGAGGAATTGGTCCCGCCAGCCCCATTTGCCCGGACCGATGACCTGCAAACTCTGGCTCAGGAAATCCAAGCACTGGAAACAGAATGTCAGCGACTGGACGAAATAACACAAATCGCAAACAAAGCAACAGAGCGTCCCGCCGTGATGCCAGAGGAGCCACTTTTCGCTTGGATTCAACAGATAGAAAATAAAACTCTCGATTTTCAAGGGGTAGGATCACTTTGCGCCGTTCTTTCCCCAATTATGCCCACACCAACCCTGACGGATTTGAAATCACTAAATGATGCAATCCTCGCCTACGCGTCGGCTCACGACCAGTCCATTAAGAATCAAGAGTCCTTGGGACAAGCTCTTGAGGCAATCGATTCGCTTGAGTCCGTAGCGAAGAAATGGATTCAAACGGAACCAAACTGTAGTACTTGCGGAGCCAAGCTGACGGTTGAGTCGGTTCGTTTCAAAATGCATCGGCATGGAGACTAGTCTATGACAACGATTCCAAACCTCGATCCCACACGCGTCTACGTAGAATCGAACCGATTCTCTGGTTTGTTGTTTATTGGAGATCCCCATGTCGAAGGGCGGACGCCAGGTTTTCGTCGCGATAACTATCCTGAGACCATTTTGGCGAAACTGAAATGGTGTATTGAGTACTGCGAACAGCAAGAACTGCAGCCTATTTTGCTTGGCGACATCTTTGACAAGCCTCGCGACAATCCAAATTGGTTGATTGCTAGGATGCTCGACATTTTTGATGGTCGCTGTGTTCCGACCATCTTTGGCAATCACGATTGCGCCAATCCTCATTTGGATGAGAACGATAGCTTGACTTTGCTTGAAAAAGCAGGAGCCGTTCGATTGCTTGACGAACAGCATCTGTGGGCATGCTCGTTCGAGGGACGAATTGTGTTGGTCGGCGGTTCTCCGTATCGCTATCCGATTCCAGAAGCTTTTGCGATCGATCCTGCAAACCTCTACTTGGACTTTCTCTCAACAACGCCTCCGACAATGGAGCATTTGAGCCAATGGCCTAGCAAAGTCTGCAAACCAGGTCTCGTGATTTGGCTAACTCACCACGACCTAACATTTCCCAATCCGCACGAAGCGGTCGTGACGCATTTTAACGAGCTGGTCGGAATCGATTATGTGATCAATGGTCATATTCATCGCCGCGCTTCAGCGGATGTCGTGCGAGGCCAAACGACCTGGGTGAATCCAGGCAATATCGTTCGCCGCTCACGAAGCGACTCTATTCGCGGCCATGAACCCGCTGTGCTGCGAATGGATATCGTCTCCGATGATCAGTTTTTGCATTATGTGAACGTGCCTCACCAAGATGCAACCCAGGTCTTCCACGACTTGGACCCGATGGGCATCGAAGACGCAGACCAAAATCAATCCAGCTTTGTAACCGGCCTCGCTATGCTCCAATCGAGAAAGACCGAATCAGGAGCCGGGCTGATGCAGTTCTTAAAAGAGAACGTTAGTCAATTCGAAACTGAGGTGGCTAGCGAAATTTTGAAGCTTGCTGAGGATGTGCTTTTGGATTCGAATCAAGCAAGTGAAATACTATGACAACCAAGAAAATAACAACAAAAACACTGCCTCCAGGTCAATTGACCATCGAGCAGTTGCAGACCAAATTTGATGAGCTAAACCGCAGGAAAATTGAGGCGGAAACACGTCACCGTGACGCCGCGGACCAGTTGAAAAAGCTCAAGGCGCAGTCGCTCGCAACGTGGGGGACGGATGACCTCGATGAGCTCAAACTCAAGCTGGTAAAACTTCAAGAAGAAAATGAAACCAGGCGTGCCAAATACCAATCCGACTTGCTGGCCATCGAGGCAAAACTGCAGGAGGTGGACGAAAAGTATCAATCGCTTCGAGACATAGGACGCGAGTCAGAATGACACGACTGCAAACGCTGATCACCAGCCATCATAATGAATGGTTCAAGTCGATCATGAAGTTGCACCAAGCGTCCGAACGACGCGATCAACGCAAATTCCTTATCGAGGGAACTCATCTGGTCGAAGAAGCAATCGCCACCGGCTGGCCATTGGAATGCCTCTGCTTCGAAGAAACCTGGGCAGAGCAAAACCAAGTTCTATTGAATCGTATCACGATCGACCCAAGCCGCGAAAAAACAATCTTGCAGCCGGCTACCAAAGACATCTTGAACAGGCTTTCGACAACAACTTCGCGAACACCGGTCGTTGGTGTCGCCTTCTTACATGAACGCGCTCCCAAACGCTCATCTCCAGCCACCCTCGCCCTGGCGATTGAATCTCTTCAAGACCCAGGCAATTTGGGTTCCCTCATTCGAATCGCGGCGGCAGCAGGTGTTGGACAGGTTTATATCAGCGAAGATAGTGTCGCACCCACCAACCCCAAAGTACTCCGCTCCACGGCCGGGCAATGGTTTCGCAGTCCTCCCGTTGTGACCGATCTAAAGCAGTTCTTGAGGGTCCAAAAGGCGGCCTCATGGCAAATTCTTGCCGCATGTGCAGATGGCAAATCCTATTGGGAAACCGATCTTACTCAGCCGACGCTTTTCCTACTCGGTAACGAAGGAGGCGGTCTGAGTTCGGAAATACTTTCGCTCGCGACAGATAAAGTCTCAATACCGATGGCCGTAAGCGTTGAGTCGCTAAATGTATCAGTCGCTGGCGCACTGCTGCTCTACGAAGCCCAGCGGCAAAGGTTGGTTGGCGCATCGGCAACGCTGTGACGCAATTTGTAGCGAAACTCGTCAAGAGTTTCGGTCGTTTGGGCCATGCAGCCGAAAGTCTTGACGACTTTCCCTTCACAAATGCTTGTCCTTGGAAATGAACAACGATTCGAAGCGTCGCCACGGTTCGGCAGGAGCCTCATAACACTTAGCAACGTATTCGTCGGGCTAGCCGGCGCCGACGGACGCGAATTGTCCGGATCGAAGCTGCCAAGCCGACGACAATCAAACATGCAAAACTACTCGGCTCAGGGACCGCGGTAATATTCCAAGCCAATCCAAAGCTCGTATCTAAATTGGACGACACCTGAATTGTGTATCCGCCAGAAGCAAGATTCTTCAGGTAAATATGCTCCACATTATCAATCGAACTTAAGCTTGCGCCCACCTCCGAACCCAACACGCCATTGTTGGATCGAAAGAGCCTTAGATCCATGTTTGCCAAAGAAAGACCGGACGTAAAGTTTCCTAAGGCGTCTTTGTATTGCGCATTCCAAGTCAACAAAATGGACGCTTCCGAGATCGAGGAGCCCTCAGCGACGTTGAAATTCCAATAGAGCGGAGAACCCGGAGTGATCGATGTACCGAAGTCCCAGCCTTGGAGTCCACTGTTAACGACCGGGTTGGTGATCGGAATACTAAGGACACCATTCGTCTCACCCGCTTCTAGCATCCGATAACTATTGTAGACGTTGAGCTGGCCAGCACCGTATACCGAGTCGAGCGGACGAGTCGTGGTATTGGACCACGTTGGAATCGTGTCCTTTGTTGCACCAGCCATGATGATTGCTTTCATCGCCTCGCTATTCCTGGCATTAGGACTTCCAAAATTCGAAGCCGCTTGATGGAGCATAGCGGCCGTGGAGCTTACCAGCGGCGTTGCCTCGCTCGTTGTACCTTGAGGGCTAACGATGTCCGGCTTGATACGCCCCGCGACACCAACGTCCGTTACACCTTGACTATGACCTCCATTGCTTAACCCAACCACGATCGAGTTATAAGACTGACCATAGATCTGAGGTAACGAACCGCCATTTCCAAGAGCGACCACTGAGGTGAAATTATCGCGGGCAATCGTGTAGTCCAATCGAGCGTTTGATTCGACCGCAATCGCGGCAGGAAAACCGTTGCCGATGTACGAATGGTTCATTACGGAAAAACCAGGGGTTGCATTTGGATTCACCCCAGCATTTCCTAATTGCTGCTGAGAGATGACAAAGTTCTCGGCGTCGTAGACTTGAACGTTGGTCACACCGTTAGCCATGCTCGATGTGTTTCCAAAAAATAGCTGCCCCACGCCCGTTGCGTGCCCAGAAATATTTCGCGGCGAGAGATTGCTGATATCCGTAAAGAACTTTCCGGAAAACTGCGAATCTGCCGTGTTCAGAAAGTACGTGTTGGTTCCGGTTCCTCCAGTATTGGCTTCCGCCATTGCGACGACGACCCCAGCACCATTGGCTAAACTTGCCCCAACCTCCGATTGTAATTTGTTGTACCCAACCGTCGCTTTGTACGCTTGCCCGAAGGATAGTGTCGAGCAAAGCAGAAAGAGTAAAACGCAAACGGCACTTCGGAAAAAACGGAGCTTTGTCAGGATAGACATGTCAAAATCGCCTGTAGAGAATAGACCCAAACCTCTCAATACTTTAGTCAGAATCGGAGCGATTTCCACGATTTTTGGCTTAACTCATGCTCCAGTGGTGGCACAGGCTTCCAGCCTGCTCACCTAACTGCGTTTCGCTACAATCCAAAGTCCAACCAGGATAAATCCACATCCCAAAGCAATCCGCCACGTGACCTTTTCGCCGAGGAGCATCCATCCAAGCAAAACAGCGATCAAGAAACTGCCTTTATCGATTATCGCGATTGTAGCGACGTCGCCCAGCTTTAGGGCTTTGTAATAAAAAATCCAAGACGCAGCCGTTGTGACTCCAGAAAGCCCGAGGAACCAATAGTTCCTCGCAGTCAGCAACTGCATTTCTGCTCGGCGAACAAACATGCTTGCAAAAATGGCAATCAAGCCAAAGACGAAAACCGTTCTGACGGCCAATCCGAGCTCGCCGGAAATGCCGACGAGCCCTTTCTTAGCGATAACCGATGTACAGCCTGCAAAAACCATAGAGAGAATTGCATACCAAATCCATCGGTCCATGCTCAATCCTCGTCGTTGCTATCGTCTTCTTCCAATGCTTTGGCTACCGACAGCGACAACTCCATCTCCGAATCCAAGTCCCAGAATCCAAGTCCCTCTTCGAGATCGGTAATCTGAGCCGTTGGTTGGCCATCCACCAAAGCAAATACCCCGAAGTCCTCAAAGGGGCGCTCAGGTGAAGTGTACATGTTGATTCCGTCGAGAATTCTTCCTAAATCGCTTGCAAAGCGGCGTTGCATATAGCGAGCGAAGATCGCCAAATCCTGCGGGTCTGCCCCTGTTGCGAGCAATCGCTTTAATTGGTCACCTATCTCGTGATCGCCATCTTCGGCGGCCTCCTCAATCCAACTTGCGTCGTGAATGGGACTGAATAAATCCTCGGCAATCTCGTGAAAGCAAATGGTTTCCACGATCGGCTCGCCATCTTCCACCGCATCATGGGCCATTTCATCGGCATCCTGGAAACCCCGCGCGTTTAGGAACTTGGTGATTTCTTCAATGTCTTGTAGGGCCATGGTGGTGTGTCTCCTGGTGAACAATAGCGGGAAAGGTTTCGATCTTGAAAAGCGGCCAGAGCCAAGTTCTAACCAACGGACAACCGTTTTGGCAACAGCCGACATCCCTATTTCGCCTTGAATACTATCCCAGCATAGCCAACGACACGATTCGGATCGCCGCCGTTGCTTGCACTGTTATCGTAACTGACTTCTTCAACCGAAAAAGATTCTCCAAGATTGAGCATCGTTTGCATCACGATGGCAGCTGGGACAAGTCCACACATGCTAATAAAGTTCTCTCGACACACCTGAATCAAATGCTTTGGATCGCCCGTCATGATCGCGTCCAGAGCCAAACGATCCCGACGGCGATTCTCGGCCTCGGGTGCGTAGTGATTCATGTCGCTCGATATCACCAACAGTGGACGCTCGGGCAAATCTCGCAGGACATCCGCCAATTGCTCGGAAGCCAACATGATTTCCTCCAGTGACGCACTTTTGAGCGCTACGGAAACAAGCTTGGGCCGAGTCTCAGGACTGGACAATGCTTCCAATATCGGAAGTTGAATCTCCGTCCCATGCTCGCGCGAATGCGCCGCAAAATCCAACTCAAATCCCTCCACTTGCTCCACAAGCTTTTTCATCAGCTCGACGTCTGCTTGAAATCGCTCTCCACCGGGCAGTTCCCACGCTTGGGCTGGCGAGACAGCCCAATCGGATCCCAACGCCGTGTGCTTTGGGCCAATCACCAAAAGTGTCGAGGGCAACTCCACTCGACTCCATACATCCATCGCGACCTGTCCACTGAATCGAAGCCCTGCATGCGGAGTCATGATCGCTAAAGCAGGAACTTGCTCGATATCCGACGACACGTTCTCCTTGAGCTTCGCGACCAGCGCCTGACGAGCCGCTGGGGCCGCAGGATAAAAACCGTCCGCAATGGCTGGAGCTCGCACTTCTTCGTCGCTGTACGGGACGGTGGCATTGCTGGCCAACAACGAACTGGCTGTGGACATGCACCCCATCGAATAAATGCCGATCGGATTTCGCCTCGTCCTGATTGAGCCGGCTGCTTCACTCAAAAGTGTTGATGCCGACTTCTCTGCGTTAAACGCGACAGCAGCGCGATCACCGCACACGGCAACAACCGCCCTCGCGGAAGGTTCAAGCCCTGCTGTTTCGCATTGCTTCAGTTCCGCTTTGAGCTCCTTTCCATCCCAATCCTCAAACGAAATGGAACCATGATGGGCACTGTCATATAGTACCGTGATCGCCAACTCGATGTCCGTTGTCTTTTGGAATCGAGCTTTCGCAAGCACTTCGGAGGCCGCTTTGCAAAGCTCAAAGAGACTCGACTGCAATGGCATATCGTTTCGCAAAGAAGTCTTGATCCAATGTGCCAGCGGTTTCGAAGACTCTGTGTTCACCAGCGACAAGACGATGCCGTTGACGTTTCCATCCATCGCATTGAGCGCATAGTAAGTCGGAGTCGCTCCATTCGAGAACGCGATCAAATTTTGTGTTGCCACTTGCTTCAATCTCTGCAGGCTCGCAATGTCACCGGGAGCTTGTCGCATGGGTACTTGAGACGGAAGACTATCGGTTTCTATTTTCCCTTCGATCACAACGCCGTCAAAGGTTTCGAGAATAGTATCGCTGTCCTTCCAAGCCGACTCAGGAAGCCCTGCTTTGCGGCAAACACCTTCCAAAAACTGCTCGACTGTCCACTTTTGCTCGACCGGAACACTTGGTAGCAGCAGTCCCGTTTGCTGACCTCGGGTGATCTTGAGACCATGCCTACCAATTTGAATATGATCCGGTCTTGTTTCCGGCACAACAGTAAGAACCGTCGGAGAAGTAAGCAATGAGACATCAAGACTCAGAAAAGGCAATTCAGATGGAGAAATAGAGGGCATTCGTGGGTCATCTTTGGCGGTTCGCTCCGCCGAAGATAAAATCGCTTCATGCAATTTGGTCGGCCTACCTATAAATCCACAACAGCCTCTTAGTTGTGTCCCACGGGTCAATGTGGTGAACATGCCCATTACATGCAATTCCGCCATCGGACCGAGTATTTTGAGCCATTCGTCCGTCAGCCTGCGCCCACAGGTCGCGGCAATCACGACAAACTGGGCCGCTCGCTGGATGCTGCTCTTTTGTTCACCACTAAGCTCCACAAGCTTTAGCATTTCGAGTTTCACTGGCGCGGAAATGAATTCAGTTGACATAGCTTCCTCTAGCGGAGAGACAGACAAACGACTGGCTGCAGCCCCCGGCACAACATCCGATGATTCGGACGGGGATTGCACTATGGCCAATGATACCCCATTGCGCTGCGCGCGAAGCTGACTTTGCCGGAAAGAATCCAAGTTCACGGGCTGGCGGTTGCGCCCCCAATTCCCCGGTCGATCACTGAATCGTCCGGATTGTTCTGATCCGCATTGCCCGCACAAATTTCCCAACATGCCATAGCGACCTAGCTGATACCAATCTCGCTCGATCAGCAACGCAGAACAGGAGCGGCAATAGGTCGAACTATGCTCAACATCATGAATGTTCCCCACGTAGGGATAATGCAGTCCTGCACGCTTGGCAATTTCATGCGCCCTGAGCAGCGTCTCTGGCGGTGTCCGCGCCCGATCGGTCATTCGAAAGTCTGGGTGAAACGCGGAAAAATGAACCGGCACATCCGGGCCAAGCGCTTTCAAGATCCAATCGCACATCCGCGTCAACTCATCGTCGGAATCGTTTGCATCGGGAATCACGAGATTGGTTATCTCAAACCAAACGTCCGTCTCATGCTTGAGATATCGAAGTGTGTCGAGCACTGGCTCCAAATGCGAATACGTAATCTTGCGATAAAAATCTTCTGTGAACGCTTTGAGGTCCACGTTCGCGGCATCCATATGAACATAGAAATCACGTCGAGCTTCAGGCGACATGTAGCCAGCTGTGACTGCCACACTTTGAATGCCAATCGCTCGACATGCTTTCGCCGTATCGATTGCATATTCGGCCCAGACAACTGGATCGTTGTACGTAAACGCGACGCTCTTGCACCCAAGCTCCTTGGCGGCATGCGCGATCAATTCCGGCTCAGCGATCGAACTTAGCTTGGCAACCTCTCGCGATTTCGAAATGTCCCAATTCTGGCAAAACTGACAACCAAGATTGCAACCAGCCGTACCGAACGAAAGAACGCTCGTACCCGGAAAAAATTGGTTGAGCGGTTTCTTCTCAATGGGATCGATGCAAAAACCGGTGCTTCGCCCATACGTATCGAGCACCATCTGGTTGCCCTCGATTTTCCGCACAAAGCAAAAACCGCGATCGCCCTCCTTCATCGTGCATTGTCGGGGACAAAGATCGCAAACGATCCTGTCACTAGCCTCGTCGCGATGCCACCATTTCCCAAGATGCAAAGATGTCATCTGAACGAAACCTCTCTACTACAAAGTGGGTCACTCTTGCCGAGAGTGACTTGGGAGTGTCTTAGCCACCGCTGTAAACTTCTTTCTAACTATTTTACCCAACGAATTCGTTACTAGGGAGGGTGAGGCCACCGCTGTAAACATGTTTCCAACGAGTTTACCTAAGTCATTCATTGCTCGGGAGGGTGAGGCTCCTGCCGAACCTTTGCACCGTTGGCTCGGCAGGAGCCTCGCCCTCCCTAAGGTTTCAGTGGCGTCTTAGCACCCCGTCCTTCTCGGCGCCAGATCAGCTCCAATAACAAACGACTACTTCCCAATAAATTCCTTGCCCATCCATAGTCTAAGAGCAGCCGGAACTCGAATGGTGCCATCCGCCAATTGATGGTTTTCCATGACCGCAATAATCGCTCGGCTGATCGCAATGGCAGTGCCATTGAGCGTATGAACCAGCTGTGTTCCCTTTTCGTTTTTGGTCCGCGAGCGTATGTTGAGACGACGTGCTTGATAGTCCGTGCAGTTAGAAGTGCTCGTGACCTCACCCCATTCGCCAGCCGTTGCTCGACCTGGCATCCACGCCTCCAAGTCGTATTTGCGATAGGCTGGCCCGCCTAAGTCTCCGGTCGCCGTGTCAACCACTCGATACGGAATTTCGAGTGCGTCGAACAAATCGCATTCCAACTGACGAAGCTCTTCGTGAACCGCATCGCTCTGATTGGGCAGCGTGAACGCAAACATTTCGATCTTGGTAAACTGATGGACGCGATACAGTCCCTTCGAAGCTCTGCCCGCCGCGCCGGCTTCGGTGCGGAAGCAATGGCTGATACCGACAAGCTTCAATGGTAAGCTCTCAGCCTCGAGCACCTGACCGGCGTACATGCCACCTAAGGTGATCTCAGCGGTCGCGACCAAGTTCAAGTCGGTGTTCTCAATACTGTAGATCTGCGTTTCAGGACCCCGTGGGATAAACCCAATTCCATGCAACGTTTCCGTATTGGCCACGTCCGGTGTCGAAACAGGCACGAAGCCATGCTTGATCAATAGGTGGACCGCAAACTGCTGAAGCGCCAACTCCAAAAGCACCGCATCGTTTTTGAGGAAATAAAACCCGGCTCCAGCAACCCTCGCTCCTGCTTCGAAGTCGATCATGTCGTGGATTTTGCCCAACTGCAAGTGATCCTTGGGCTGGAAGTCGAAAGTGGGAATCGCAGTCTTGCCCCGTGCAATTTCCAAATTGGCTTGATCGTCGCGCCCGATCGGTGCAGCTGGGTGCGTCATATTCGGCACCCGGGTCAAGATAGCAGCGATCTCTTTGTCCAAAGCGTCATGCTCGGATTGCACCGCCTCTTTTTGTTCCCGCAATTTTCGACCTTGCTCTTTGATCGCTTCTCGCTCGGCGGGGGCCGCGGCGCCAATCTTCGCACTGGTCGCGTTCGCTTGCCGATTAAACTCTTCGGCCTGGCTAAGTTTGGTCTTCCTCAGAAGCTCGAGCTCGACAAATTTGTCGATCTCTGCAGGAGTGCCTCGATGAGCGCAATTCGCTTTCACCAACTCAGCGTTTTCTAAGACAAATTTTCGATCGAGCATTGGAAATATAAGGTGGACGAGGATGAATCTGGGATTAACAAACGGAGAGTTTATCTCAAAACCCGTTATCCTCCAACAAGGCTCCCAAACTACCAACGCTGCGAAGCATCTTGCCCAACGTTGCGAAGCATCTTGCTCTGCGAAAAACAGGCTTTTGTGTAGCGAAAGTCGTCAAGACTTTCGGCTGCATCGCCTAAACCACCGAAACTCTCGACGAGTTTCGCCAAAAAATGCTTCACCGCGTTAAAAACTACCGATGGAAATTCTCCGTCGCCGATCGCCATAAAACTTGACGTCCAGGTAGTTTGTAGCAAGCCAGTAAAATCCCTTGCATTTTGATTGCTAGCACTTCCGATACCCTTTCTTGAAGCTCGAAAAGAAGACAGGATTCGAGCCCTGAGCCATGGATGGTCGGCCCATTTATCTTAACAGTCAATTTTGTGAGACCATCTTATGCGACTTTTTCTCGCCGCCTTTTGTTTGTCCGCTGCAATCACCGCTTCAACCGCTTTCGCCCAGAATGACGAGCCGCTGACCGGCGGGACTGGTTCCCCTGGCCACGCTCGATTTGAAACGAGCCCAGCCAAAGAGTATCTCGTCGCTCGGGCTCGGACCGAAACGATGCACCGCGAGGCGATCATCCGCCAATACGATTGGATGGGTTACAACTTTGCGACCCCAAGCGTGATTGCGGACCCATTTAACAACGCAGCACCAGTCGTCCGCACAAGACGCCTCTACAGCTATCCAGGCTACTGGATCGACTCCCGCTCCTACGGTTTTTAAATTTTTATTGTTGCCGAGACGAACAGCATAAAAACGACCTTAGCACGACGCGCAAGCTAGTGAATTGGGCAGCAGCATCCACCTTAGCACGACGCGCAAGCTAGTGAACCGAATCAACCGAGCACAACTCCTCTAAGCACGACGCGCAAGCTAGTGACCCGAATCGACCTAGCACGACGCGCAAGCTAGTGAATCTACGATCCAATTCACTAGCTCGCGCGTCGTG
>JAPLNL010000098.1 GCA_026692905.1 Planctomycetota bacterium | reverse complement strand
TAGCCCATCCGCTCCGAACTTTGGCAAGACACATCGTTCTTCCAGTAATACGCTTCTCTATGATCAAGTTGCATTTGGTAAAGCGAGCTGCTAGACTTGAGCGACCCGCCTAAAAATCCTTCCTGCCCTGGTTCCTGCCCAGTATCAGACTCTTTCTGGAGCCTCACTTGGGATTAAAATCGACTACTTGCAATCCGATTATCATTTTGTGGCTATCTTTCATCGGTCTTGCCTGTTTGCTTTCGTTACTTCAGACGAAAACGTATGCCGCCGAATTGAAGGTCCTGCCTGATAAGCTTGAACTGACAGGCCGTGATCCGATCCATAGAGTGGTTGTTTCGCTGATCGATGACCAGGGCAATGTAACGGATGCGACTCGTCGCGTTTCCTTCGAAATCGATCAAACCGATACGGCAGCGGTTGATGAGCATGGTACGGTGACGGCTCGATCCGATGGCATAGCAACTCTGACGGTCAGACTGGATACCCTGTCGGCGACGGTATCGGTGCGGGTAGCAGCGCTGGCGGACAAACAGACTCCGTCGTTCAAGCAGGACGTTTTGCCGATCTTGACTCGCTGCGGGTGCAACACGGGCGGATGCCATGGCAAGCAGGCTGGACAGAATGGATTCCGGCTTTCACTGCGCGGATATGCCCCAGAATGGGATTACGATTGGATCACCCAGGAAGTGAGCGGTCGTCGGGTAGATCTGGGCTTCCCCGAATTCAGTCTGCTATTAGCCAAAGCTTCGGGCGGTATTCCGCACGAAGGTGGCGTTCGGTTTCGTCCCGATTCGCGAATGTGGCAAACACTTCGAGACTGGATTGCGGTCCGCGCTCCCGCACCGGTTGCGGATGAACCCGATGTTCTTCGTCTCGAAGTGTTTCCTGGCGATCAAGTCTTGGTTCCAGGTCAGCGGCAGCAATTATTGGTTCGGGCTCATTACGCCGACGGACGAATTCGCGATGTGACTTGGTTAGCGCAGTTTTTTTCCAATGATGATACGACGGTGACGGTCAAACCCTCCGGAATAGTCCAGGCGTTGCGGAGTGGCGCAGCAGGAGTGCGAGTCCATTTTCAAGGGCTTGTTTCGGTCGTAGGTTTTACGATGCCCTTTCCCCATGACATTGGTCCTGAAGTCTATACGGCTCAGCAAAACGCAATTGATGGCCCTTTGTTTCAGAAGTTAAGGCAACTTCGTCTGCCGCCGGCTGGCCCTTGCACTGACGAAACTTTTCTGCGGCGTGTCTATCTTGATGCGGCCGGGATTCTTCCGACGCCAGCGGAGGTGATTGCTTTTGAAGCAGATCTGCGAGCCGACAAGCGTGCTCGCGCAATCGATGACTTATTGCAACGCTCTGAGTTCACGGACTACTGGACATTGCAGCTTGCCGACCTTCTTCAAAATCGCAAGGAGCGTGACCATGATGTTCGCGGGCAAAAAGGGGTCAAGGCGTTTCATCGGTGGTTGCGCGAGCAGGTGGCTGCCAATCGCCCTTGGAGCGACATTGCTCGCGATGTGCTGTTGGCCAAAGGAGACGTTGTCGCACAGCCGCAAGCGGGTTACTTTGTCACGGTGTTGGGTGAGTTCAATAAAGTGGAAGAGAGTGAATTGCCCGACAGTGTGGCTCAGTCGTTCCTGGGCACCCGAATCGGATGCGCTCGCTGTCACAATCATCCGCTCGAGCGTTACACGCAGGATGACTTTTATCATTTTGCGGCTTGCTTCGCAAAGGTGAATCTCGAGCGCCAGAACCCTCAAACCGGAATCAGCGCGGTGACAACCGTTGGCCGCGAGGAACGTGATCAGTACCGACGCATTGCCGAAGCGGCGACCAAGCTGGCAGAAGCCTGTCGCTCCGAGTTAAAGGACGATGAAAAGACCAAACACATCGCTGATCAACAACGCGAACTCGATAACCAAACCAAGCGACTGGAGGAACTCCGCAGGCGTTCTCCTGGAGTGAACCAGCCGCGTACCGCCAAGTTCATGGCACCGCAGACACTAGATCGGGTCGCATTAAAAGTGGAACAGGGGAGCGATCCGCGTATTCCCTTTGTGACATGGGCGATTAACCAGGAGAATTTCTCGGGAGCGATGGTCAATCGCTTATGGAAACACTTTTTTGCGGTTGGCCTCGTCGAGCCCGTCGATGACTTGCGAGCCAGCAATCCGCCAACCAACGCCGAGCTGTGGCAAGTGCTCAATGATGAATTCCGTAGTCATAACTTTGACTTGAGGTATATCATTCGGCTGATTCTCAACTCGCGGGCATGGCAACTCGATTCGGCAACTACGCCCGAAAACGAAAACGACATAAGATACTACTCGCACTACAATGCCAAGCGGCTTCCGGCGGAAGTCCTGCTCGATGCGATTGCTGCAGCCACCGATGTGCCGAATCTTTTCCCGGGGTATCCGGTCGGCTTGCGAGCTACTCAAATCGCGGACCCTGGTACCGACTCTTATTTCCTGACCCTGTTTGGTCGCAGCGATCGTGTCACGGCTTGCTCCTGTGAGCGAAAGGGAGAGGTGACGCTGCCGCAATTGTTGCATTTGAACAATGACGAAGGTCTGGTTAAGAAAATCCGCTCACTGGATAGTCGACTTACACGCCTGCTGCAGAATCCAGATTCGAAAAGCGTGACCCAGGAAGTCTTCTTGGCAACGCTCAGCCGCTTAGCTAGTGAGGCAGAACGCACAGCAATCGATGCCGCTTTGGCGACTGACGAACGTGAGCTTGTGTTTGCCGATTTGTTCTGGGCGTTACTCAACTCGAAAGAGTTTGCATTCAACCACTGATTGTCAGTATGTTGACCCTCCCAAGGAAAAAACTCCGATGCTCGATATTTCGATTACGAATCGTCACAGCCAATTGTGTAACGGTGTTTCGCGGCGGAACTTCATTCGCGTCGGGGCACTTGCACCGCTTGGGTTGTCATTGCCACAGTTGATGGCCGCGGATGCCGGTTCTCGTCCGGCTCGAGCCAAATCGGTGATCCTGATATTTCTTGGTGGTGGACTTTCGCATCATGACTCGTTCGATATGAAACCCGAGGCCGTGGAGCAGATTCGCGGTAAGTATAACAGTATCGCTACGACGGTTACCGGGCTCAACATTTGTGAACTACTACCGAAAACGGCGCAGGTGATGCATAAACTCACCTTGGTGCGCAGCGGGACTCATGAGAACGATCATCACGAGACGGCGACGAACTGGGTTTTGTCTGGGCGGTTCGGCAGTCCTTTTGGAGACCATCCGGCGATCGGAGCGGTTGTCGCGCACGAGGCGGGATTTTCCGGTGCGGTGCCTCCTTATGTGGCAGTGCCTAAGAATCCTTCATTTACTTGGGAACTCGGCAAGAGCGTTTGGCTGGGGGGACGCTGCGAATCGTTCAAGGCAGGTAACCCCAATGAAGCCAACTACCGAGTACGCGATCTTTCTGCCCCCGCAGGGTTGACGCCTCAAACGCTCCAACGCCGCAAAACGTTGTTAGCCGCCGTCGATCAGCTGGCGGATAAAGTGAAGCAAAACGATCAGGTTGCGACCTATGATGAGTTCAGTCGCAAGGCGGCTGAGATGGTCCTCTCGCCTCAGGCACAGGCAGCGTTCGCGATCGATCGCGAAGGAGCGACGACTCGCGACGAATATGGTCGTAACGAGTTTGGTCAGAGCGCTCTTTTGGCCAGACGTCTGGTTGAAAATGGTGTCCGCTTTGTGACAATCAACTACGGCGGCTGGGACCATCATGGCGATATTTTTAAGGGCCTCGACAAAAAGCTACCTGAGTTCGATTGCGGATACAGTGCATTGATTAACGACTTGGATCAGCGAGGTCTGTTAGAGGATACGTTAGTGCTGACGATGGGAGAATTTGGGCGCACGCCCAAGGTGAATGACAAAGCGGGACGGGATCACTGGGGCCGCGCGGGTTCCATGCTCTGGGCCGGTGCTGGCGTGGCACGCGGTCATGTGATTGGTGCGACCGATAAAAATGGTGCGTTTGTTACCGATCGACCTGTTCGACCGGCCGACGTGGCGTGGACCGTTTACGAATCTCTGGGAATTGATCCCGCGAAAGAGCTGCTGACGCCGGAGGGACGTCCTGTCTCCATCCTTGCCGAGGGAGCAACCGTATCGGAGCTCTTTACATGAAACGAGCGTTTCGCGTTCTGTTTCCAACCTTCTTCATTTTGGGTTGCGTCGCGCCAACATGCTTTGAGTTTGGTTGCATCACGCCTGCCCAAGCGGATGATAAGAAAAATGAGGCGGCTCGAGTGACCGCCACCGAACCTGTCGTCCTTGTTTGTGGAGCTAAGACAGCTCTCAAGGTGCGAGGCTTCAAACTCAAAGAGGCCACGGAACTGCGACTGCCCTCGGCAACGCAAGTGAAGGCCGAGATCAAGGAAAAGAAGGACGCGGTCCAGCCCAAGGGACTCGAGAATAAAGAGGTCGGCGATACGCAACTTCTTGCCGAGTTAACCCTGCCAATCGATCACCCACCCGGAATTTTGGAATACGTAATTGAAACTCCAGCCGGTCATGCCTCGGGTAAGATTTTGGTATTCCCTCCTGATGCAGTGATAGACGAGAGCGAGCCTAACAACGGCTTTCGTGAAGCACAGAAGCTCCAACCGGGGCAGTCGGCGAGCGGCCGCATTCAGGCGGACAAAGATGTCGACGTTTATGCATACCAAATCATCGCCGGTCAGCAGTATAAAGTAACTGTGACCTCGGGCGGTTCTTTGATATTGGATGCCGAGCTGCATTGTTATCGTGGAAAAAACCAGCTTCTTGCGGCCGCCGATGATGCGCAATCTCGCGATCCCGTTCTAACGCTTAAGTCGCCTGTGGACGAAGTCGTGTTCCTGTGCGTGAGCAGTGCGCATGATATCGGAGGTGAATGGCACAGCTATCTACTGACGGTGGAGGAAGTGAAATGAATCCGCTTCGTTGTCATGCCTTGCTCTTTATCGCAGTGTCGACAACCTGTTCGTTGGTCATTGCCGACGACGGGCCGATTTCTTTTCATCGCGACGTACTCCCTATTTTTCGAACGAATTGCATTGTCTGCCATAAGCCGGGAAAGGCGAGGGGCGGACTGGATCTAACAACGCATGCTGCGCTGCTGAAAGGTGGTGAGGCAGGCGTGGTGGTCAAAACGGGCGATATCCACGGCAGTCGGTTGATTGAAACAATCTGTGGGAAAGAGCCCGAAATGCCCAAAGACAGTGAACCGCTGATGCCACAGGAGATCGCGATGCTAAGTCGCTGGATCGCTCAAGGTGCATTAGTAGACGAGCCGGTCAACACACTCGCGCGACGGTCTGCCGAACCACCGACCTACCATGCATTGCCGTCAGTTCATACGCTTTCGTTTTCGACTGACGGAAAGTTTCTGGCAATCGCTGGTCGCCATGAGATTCTTTTTCATCAATCAGATGGTTCAGACATCGTAGCGCGATTAACGGGTGATTCGCCTCGGCTGGAGTCGATCGCATTTTCGAGAGATGGTAGCTTGCTAGTGGCCAGCGGCGGTTCCGTTTCTGAGTTTGGCGAGATTCAGATCTGGGACACCGCGACACGCCAACTCAAACGTTCGATCAAGGCATCAAACGATGCCTTCTATGGCGTTTCCATTTCCCCAGACAATCGGCAGGTCGCCGTTGGCGGCGCGGACAAGCTGGTTCGTGTCTTCAACGTGGCCGATGGCAGCGAAGCCATGCGATCCGACAACCATTTGGATTGGGTGTTTGGTTCTGCCTTTACCAACGACGGTCTGCGTTTGGCTACTATCAGTCGCGACAAAGCGGCAAAGCTGATTGATGTTGCCACGGGGCATCTTATCGATGACATCAATCGGACGCGAGATCCACTGATCTGCTTGGCGCGACATCCAATGGACGACCTCATTGCCACGGGTGGCACTGAAGGAAAGATCAGACTCTTCCGAATGCAGCCACGCGGTGGACGGTTAGCGGAAGGTGACAACAAAGAAGAGAGTTTCGTTCGCGAATTCGAACACATGGGGTCCCAGATCCAAGCCATCGCCTTCAGCCCGGACGGTTCGATAATCGCCTGCGGTGCCTTGAACGGGCAGCTAAGATTATTCCAAATGGAAAATGGGCAGCGATTGTCTCAGATCAAAGACACTCATGGCCCCATCTTCGCGTTAGGCTTCACTCCAGATGGAAAGCAGATCGCCGCTGGGGGGTATGATGGTCGTATCCGATTCTACAATACGGCGAGTGGCGAAGTGGTGAAGGAGTTTGACAACGTCACGATCGATTCAGAAAAAGTCGTCAAGAAAGGGAGTACCAATAACTGATTGACCGAAAGAACGGGTGAGACATTCAAGACCACGGCGTAATCCAACGCAACAATTGTTTGGCAAGCGTCCGGCAATATCGCCTTGAAAAGACGAATCACTCGACCGGCAAGCGATAAGATGGTGTACATTTAAAATGTCTTTAACGGCGCCGCGCCGGAGGATTGCCAGTTCGTTTTTCAGGGATGCCATATGTGGAACACAATCACTACTTATTGGCTGTTGTTTATCGCAGGCATTGATATAACCTCTGCTTCGCTTGGCATCCTTCAACCACTAATCTCGGAACGCACGAAATGGGATTACTCCAAAATCCTTTGCACTGAGGTTGCTGTACATCTCATCGATCGGCCAGCCCGCTCTTTCTAGATTCGAATACACACTTTGAACTGTGTAGTACGAGGGGGCGTGTTCGAGAAAAGCCATGACAACTTCCGACATTGAGGGGCCGGTCGATGCCACTGGAGCAAAGGCCCCTACGTGACGATTTACAAGCCACTCAGCCTTGAGCGCCTGACACTTCTCTTTTGACTCGTCCGTTCCGTAAACGCCAAGATAATGCACTTTCCCGCCCAAATTGACGTAGGCTTTTCCTGACGGCTTGTGCAAACAATAACCTGGTTCTAGTGCCATTTGCGATGCTCCCAATCTGCAAGTCTGTACGTTACAGACTTTTGGACTATGGAAAACAGCGCTCTGACTGGCAGTCAGGTTGTCGTTGTATCAACGATTCGCATGGTAAAAAAAAATCGGGCCGGCGGGATTCGAACCCACGACCTCTACCACCCCAAGGTAGCGCGCTAGCCAGGCTGCGCTACGGCCCGATTTTGTTTGGATTCACTGCAGGCAGCTTATCCAGACTCTCGAAGTGTAACGGATACCTGCCCACTCGCCAAGGTTCACTTCGGATTCCTTCGGCTTCACTTCTTGACTTGTGTTACCCCAGCTTTTGGCTTATCAAACCCACTATCCAATTCAACTTACCCCATAAATCCCACGGGATTTGACTAACCACTCACCCTGCAAACTAGCCAACTTCCCATGGCCTCCGATACTGCAAGTAATACCGAACTTCTCGCCATCGCAAAACAAATTGCCATATCCTTGTCGATTTCCGAACGTCAGGTGCAAGCGACCATCGAACTTCTCGATGCCGGAAACACAATCCCCTTTATCGCTCGCTACCGCAAAGAAGCCACCCAAGGACTCGACGAAATGGCGCTTCGCGCTATCGAAGATGCCCTCGAAAAAGCTCGCGAACTGGCTGCCCGCAAAAAGACGGTCCTGAAAACCATCGAAGAACAAGGTCTTCTTACCGACGCTCTTCGCAAACAAATAGCCGCTTGCGCTGACTTGCAAACTCTCGAAGCTATCTATCTCCCCTTTAAACCCAAACGGCGTACCCGCGCCACCATCGCTCGTGAACGTGGCTTACAACCACTGGCCGATTTGCTCCTCACCCAAAAAGCAGTTGGGCGACCCAAACAAGATATTCTAAAACAATACGTCAATCTCGAACTCGACGTGCCCGACGCAGCGACCGCTCTCCAAGGAGCTCTCGACATCGTCGCCGAGTCTTGGGCCGATCAAGCCGCCACGCGAACTTGGCTGGCAAAAGAAGCCAAGTCACGAGGCCACGTCACGTCGCAAATCAAACGTGGCAAAAAAGAGGAAGCTGCCAAATTCGAGATGTACCACGAGTTCGCCGAACCAGCCGCCAAGATTCCATCTCACCGATTGCTCGCAATGCTTCGCGGCGAAGCCGATGGGATGCTCCGTGTCGGAATCGAAGTCGACAAAGAACAAACGGTCGCCCAACTCAAACAACAACTTGTTACCAATCGCCAATTCGAGTTCCATGGCGATCTGCTCACCGCCGTGGAAGACTGTTGTGAACGACTTCTCATGCCTGCTACCGAAACGACCGTTCTTCAGGAACTCAAAGAAAAAGCCGACGAAGAAGCGATCTCTGTCTTTGGAAAAAACCTCCGCGAACTTTTGCTCGCACCGCCTGCTGGTCCCAAAGTCACGATCGGCATCGACCCCGGCTTCCGCACGGGATGTAAAATTGCTGTTGTCGATGGCACTGGCAAATTCCTTAACAACACAACCATCTATCCCACCCCCCCACAAAACGATACCGACGGTGCGGGCAAAATACTTCTTGGTTTGATTCAGAAGTACCAAGTTGAACTCATTGCCATCGGCAACGGCACCGCATCGCGCGAGACGGACGCTTTTGTGGCGGGCGTGCTTCGGCAACATGATTTGAAACTCACGAAAGTGCTCGTCAGCGAATCCGGTGCATCGATCTACTCGGCAAGTGAACTAGCCGCTCGCGAGTATCCCGATTTGGATCTGACGGCTCGCGGGGCCATCAGTATTGCTCACCGTTTGCAGGACCCACTGGCGGAGCTTGTCAAAGCCGACCCGAAGTCCATCGGCGTAGGACAGTATCAGCACGATGTCAATCAAAAACTTCTGCGAAAGCGTTTGGATCGTGAAGTTGAGTCTTGCGTTACCAGCGTTGGAGTCGATCTCAATTTGGCAAGTGCTTCGCTACTATCACACGTTGCCGGCATCGGACCGAAGCTTGCCGAGAACATCGTCCTTTATCGCGATGAGCATGGTCGTTTTGAAACTCGCTCACAATTGCTTAAGGTTCCCAAGCTGGGAAGCAAGGCGTTCGAACAAGCCGCAGGATTTTTACGAATACGCGACGGCAAGCAACCGCTCGACAACTCGGCCGTCCATCCGGAAAGCTACGCGATCGTTGAGCGGATGGCCAAGCAACTCAAGGCGGATACCAAATCCCTCGTCGGCAATGCTACCCTCGTGCACAAGCTGGCGCCGGAGGACTTTGTCGATGAAACGTTTGGCTTGCCAACCATCAACGACATCCTGCAGGAGCTTGCCAAACCAGGACGCGACCCTCGGAGTGAGTTTCGTGTTGTTCAATTTTCCGAGAGCGTGCACTCGATGAACGATCTCAAACCTGGGATGGTACTCGAAGGCTCCATTACCAACGTGACGCACTTCGGAGCGTTTATCGATATCGGCGTCCATCAAGATGCCCTCATCCATATTTCGCAATTAGCAGATGTGTACGTCAGGGACCCCAGTGAGATCGTCGCCGTGGGGGATATTCTGAAAGTGAAAGTACTAGAGGTGGATGTCGATCGCAAGCGGATCGCGGTTACTCGAAAGTTTTAGGGCAAAAGTGTAGCTCGGATTCTCGCTCACGCGTCGGGTTTCCAAAAGAAGGCAGAGTCACTCTCGGCAAGAGTGCCCCACCGCTCTTTGCGAAATGTCAAATTGGGTGGATTTTTCTAAATAGTTGGGCATCAATTTGCCGATGCTTAAAAAAATTCTCTTTTTGCTCAAGATTTGACCAAGGTCCCAACACATGACTAAGTTAGATTGCCGCTCAACACTCAAAGTCCTAGTAACAGAACGTTTGGAACAGCGAGTCGTATTTGATGGAGCAGCCTCCTTTGCAGATTGGGGCATGGGAAATGGAATGGTGAGCCTGACAGCGGAGACGGCTTATGTTTCTCAACTCGATAGTTTGATTGCAATCAGGACTACGCCAGATATGTCGAGCGTAGACGATAACGCTGCATCGTCTGAATTACGGCTCCAATTGGATGGATTTCCCATTGCACAGAAGCTCGTCGATACACGGTTGTTTCTCGTGATGAATCTACCCGATGGGACGGGGGCCGTTGAGGAATACGATGTCTCAGACATGCTTTCGCCTCAACGCATCTCTCGCGTCGATTTACCCGGCATTGTCCATGCAGCAGACTTCTTTGATGATGTCCTCGTGCTGCAAACCATGGACCGCGAGCTTCTTCCGAAAATGACTTCGGCGTTATACGTTACGGGGGATATTGACTCCGTCGATCTGAGCGAACTCGACGAAAGTGTCCAGTCTTGGACTGACGACCATTCTGGAGTCTTACCGCCGACAACCATTCAAATCCTGGCGTTGGACCATTTGAGCCAAGGCCTTATCGCTTCACAACCATTTCCCTCCACTATCGAAAACGTTTTTATCGTCGGCAATGAGCTTTTTGCAGTGACATCCAATGCATTCACTCCTGCGTCGGAAAGCGTTGAAACAGAAAGGAAACGCGGTGATTTCAATGCGGTGACGCAACCGCCTTTCGCGCCACCGCAGCAAACCAAGCTCGAGCACTTTCATTTGGACATGCAATCAGGGACGCTTACTTTCGAGGAGACGTTTGCTTTTGACGGCATGATCATGGCAAACGATCGTTGGCAATCGGATTCGACCGAAGGGCTTGCTTTGCTCGTGCAATCGTGGATGGGTATGCCTTCCGCATCTGGTGTTTTCTCCATCGAGAAGTTCTCCTTGGACGCAATGGGCGATGTCGATCACGAGCAGATTCCGGTCACATTGCCGTTGGGCGACAACTGGGTTTCGTCGTTTGAATTCTCGGACGGTCGAGGTGTATTGGGATCGCCTCAAGGATTGACTTTGGTTGATGCAACCGCAAACGTCCCAATCGTTTCAACCAGTCTGACTTATGCGAAACAGTTCTCAGCTTGGGCTCAACTCGATAATAACATTTACTTGCGGATAGCAAACAAAATCGATTTGGGGGATGGATCGATAGTGGGTCGAAGTGTGAGGCTAGATGTGCTTGACGTTTCGGATTTCTCGCACCCTAAGACAAGTGTCTCTAGGACTTTCAGTGACTCGGACATATTCCTGGATGACTGGACATGGAGCGTATTCGAGAGCCGTGTTCTGAAACAAGCCGAAGGAAAGTATCTTCTCGTCATCCCTACAAGCTCGATGATCGAGGAGGCCTATGGTGCGGACCCTGCAACGGAAGGCGATTTGATCTCAATCGAACCGATCAGCCTGCCTCTGTTTTCCGATTCTAGAGTGCGACTGGTTTCCCTTTCCGTTTTACAAGAATCGCCAGTTGGAATTGATCTAGTCGGCGAGTTTACTATTCCTGGACCCGTCATCGCTGCACGCTTGGATGAGGACGTTTTGACTGCGATGGGCTATGGGGAAATGGTGGTCGTTAATCTAGCTCACGAACCTCTAACGCCCATTCGAATTACCCAGCAAGAACCGATGGTAGTCGATGCTCCGGTGGACGAAGTGGAAATGAGCATAGACACGATGACACACAATCTATCGAATCCGACCGACACGAATAGCGACGGCTTGACGAACCAGCTTGACGTTTTGCTTTTGATCAACGAAATAAACGTGCGAGGATCTTATGCTCTAACGAGCAGTTCCGAAATCAATAAATCCGCTCTCGTGGACGTCAACGGTGACCAATGGCTGACTCACTTGGACGTGCTCGTTATCATCAATTGGATCAATAGAGTAAACGCCACCGAATTTCGTGGGGAGGCAGAAGCAGAATATGATGGGGTTGCTCAAGTCTCGCAATCTGCCCTGCGATTGCCGGCTGTCGCCATGCGTGCGGGAGCTCAGTTGTCAGCGGCGCGAACCAAGTCGATCGATGATACCTTTGCGAGTTTGTCGATCGATTGGGATTTGGGCAACGATGATTTGAGTTGGTTTCAACCATCGTTTGCGAAGTTAGGTACGCGTTCGTCAGCGCTTCGATTTCGTTTGGTACGGAACTGATCGTGCAAGCCATGCCACCAATATTCCTGGCCAGGCACTGGTTTCTCCTGTGTGCTCAGATCAAAATAGGGCTCTGTTGTGAGAGTTACTACCCCGATTGAGGTTTGTCTGAGATGGTATTTTACCCGACTAAGTTAGCCCGAATCTTCGTGTGCGGAGTTTTCGCCTTAGGTGTGCTTTCCGCTCCCCTTTCGGGGCAAGAAAAGGCTGCTGCTGATGCAAAAAAAGGGAAAGAGGCTGTCGACAGCAAGGAAAAGAAATCAGAGTCCGAAAAAGAGCCTGCAAAAAAAGAATCCATCGTCACCACCAAACATTCGATCGTGATCGATGGCAAGACGGTAGCCTACGAAGCGATGGCGGGCAAATTACCGATCAAGGACGACGCGCAAAAGTCCAAGGCTGAAATGTTCTTCATCGCCTACACGCGAAGTGAGGTCAAGGAACTCGGCCAACGGCCGGTTACTTTTTGTTTCAACGGCGGACCGGGCAGCAGCAGCGTTTGGTTGCACCTAGGGATGCTCGGCCCAAAGCGCATTCGATTCCCGGATGATGCAACGCCGCTGCGTGCTCCTTATTCGCTAGAGGAAAACGCGTTGAGCCTGCTCGACGTGACGGATTTGGTTTTTATCGATCCTGTTAGCACAGGTTATTCGCGGCCTGCCGACGGAGAAGAAAAATCTCAATTCCATGGCTACGAGGAGGACCTGCGTAGCGTTGGGCAATTTATACACGATTGGACCACCAAGTATCAACGTTGGTTGAGCCCTAAATTTGTGCTCGGCGAAAGCTACGGCGGAGTTCGTGCAGCGGGTTTGTCGGGCTATCTCCAAGATCGATACTACATGGAATTGAATGGTGCGATCATAGTATCGGGGGTTATCAATTTTCAGACGCTTCGATTCGGCGGCAGCAATGACTTGCCGTACATCACTTTCTTGCCTACGTATACCGCTACGGCTTGGTATCACAAAGTGCTTCCGGCGGATTTGCAAAGTCAATCGCTTGAGGCGGTCGTGAAGCAAGCTGAGGAATTTGCCAATGGACGCTATGCGGCTGCCTTGCTCAAGGGGACATCGTTACCTGCCGAGGAGTTTCGCGCCGTGGCTGAGATGCTGTCTCGATATACGGGACTATCCAACAGCTTTGTGACAAAATCGAAGTTGCGCATCGACCAAGACCGGTTTGGCAAAGAGTTGCTGCGGTCCAAGAGTCGGACGGTAGGTCGATTCGATAGTCGCTATGTCGGTATCGATCGCGATGATGCGGGTGCTGGTTACGAATACGATGCGAGCGGGGCTGCGATCTTCGGTCCATTTACGGCAACGTTCAACGATTACGTTCGACGTGAGCTTGGTTTTGAGGAGGACCGAGTCTATGAAATCCTAACGGGCAACGTTCAGCCGTGGAGCTACAAGCGTTTCGAGGGGCGTTACGTCGATGCAACGGAGACGCTACGAAAAGCCATGACCGCCAATCCTTACTTGAAAGTCTTTTTGGCATGCGGCTATTACGATTTGGCGACGCCGCATTTTGCGATGATGAACACGACTGACCATTTGTTGTTGGAGCCGGCTCTCAAGAACAACATCGACTATCGTTTTTACGAAGGTGGGCACATGATGTACATCTACCAACCCTCGATGGTCAAACTACGGGAGGACTTGGTCAAGTTCTATGAAAAGGCGGTTGTGCCAACGGCGAAGTAGACGAGCGGCGAAATGGGATTTATCTGGCACGACGTGCAAGCTATTCCATTGACATGTGTTTTCACTAGCTTGCGCGTCGTGCTACGCCATTCTTGCCATTAATAGTTCCCGTTGGCACATGAGTTCTTTGGGCATGGAGTGGTACAGTTTCAAGAAAAAGTCGTTCTGATTCGTTATTTCTGCCAGCCAGTCTTCACGCCGAAATAGCATCGCGGCGTCAAATTGCTCCTTGGTAAAACCATCGAGTCCGTCGGTGGAGAAACTCTTCCAGTCCGGAGTCCAGCCGATTGGGGTTTCGTGGCCCGCGATTTTTCCTTGGCAACGTTTGACGATCCATTCCAAAACACGCAGGTTCTCTCGAAAGCCTGGCCACAAGAATTTGCCATTTGCATCTTTTCGAAACCAATTGACATGAAACATGCGAGGGAGGCGTTGAATGTTCTTTCGCATGTTAAGCCAGTGCCCGAGGTAGTCACCCATGTTGTAGCCACAGAAGGGGAGCATTGCCATCGGGTCGCGACGAACAGTGCCAACAGCGCCTGTTGCCGCTGCGGTTGTTTCCGAACCTTGGGTTGCACCGAGAAATACGCCATGGGTCCAGTCGAACGCTTGAAAAACGAGAGGCATCGTGGTTGGTCTACGCCCACCGAAGACGATCGCGTCGATAGGCACACCGTCTGGATCTTGCCACATAGGATCGATGTTTGGGCATTGCCCAGCCGGAGCGGTGAATCTCGAATTGGCGTGGGCCGCCAAGCGTCCGCAGCCGGGTGTCCAATCCAATCCGGTCCAATCGATCAAGTGTGCTGGTGGCTCTGAGTGGCCTTCCCACCATACGCCTCCTTCGTCGGTCAATGCCACATTGGTAAAGATCGTATTCTTTGCCATGGCTTGCATGGCCGCGGTATTCGAGTGCCATGAAGTGCCAGGGGCTACGCCAAAGAAGCCAGTTTCAGGGTTGATCGCATGTAGCTTGCCCGTCTTGCCGGGCCAAAGCCAAGCGATATCATCGCCCACCAAGGTTGTCTTCCAACCTTTTTCGGCGTAGCTTTCGGGTGGCACGATCATGGCCAAGTTGGTTTTGCCGCATGCGCTTGGGAATGCGGCGGTCAAATAAGTTTTGGCGCCATCGGGAGATTCAAGCCCCATGATGAGCATGTGCTCGGCCATCCATCCTGCATCTCGCGCGATCGCACTTGCGATTCGCAACGCGACACACTTTTTGCCGAGTAGTGCATTGCCACCGTATCCGCTTCCGTAAGACCACACTTCGCGTGACTCAGGGAAATGGACGATGTACTTTTCTTCGTTGCAGGGCCATGGCACGTCTTGTTCGCCTTCGGCCAAGGGTTTGCCGACGCTGTGCAGGCATGGAATGAAGTCGCCATCGCTACCGAGCTTCGCAAGTACCTCAGCACCCATGTGGCACATGATTCGCATGTTGACAACGACGTAGGGCGAATCCGTAAGCTCGACTCCAATCAGAGCGAGTGGGCTGTCCAGCGGTCCCATACAAAAGGGAACGACATACATGGTCCGGCCGGTCATGCAGTCTTTGAACTTGTCTGTCAGCTTGCGACGCATCACGTCGGGAGGCTGCCAATTGTTGGTGGGGCCCGCGTCTACTTCCCGAAGAGAGCAGATAAATGTGCGATCCTCAACTCGAGCGGTATCCGACGGGTTGCTTCGAGCTAGGAATGAATTCGGTTGAAGCGTTGGATTGAGCTGAATAAACGTACCCGACTCGACCAGTTTTGCGGTAAGTTGATCCCATTCGGCTTGCGAGCCATCGCACCACTGAATCGATTCCGCGTTGCAGAGGGCGGCGGTTTCCATCACCCACGTTGCAAGGTGTTTGTGGGCAGCATGTACCAGAGGCATCGAATAGCTATTCTCAACAACAGATTGATTGTTCATCCAACTCTCCCTAAACGTGCGCTGTACCATTCTGCAGCCCAAGTCCTATGGTGAGCGGCAGGAAAAGACCTACCTTGATTCGTAGCTGGATTCGTAAGAATTCAGTTGGTTCTGAATTCTTACGAATCCAGCTACGGTAGTTTTTATTCCGCTGCTCGTCTAAACAAAGACGTGGATTGACGCTGTTACTGCAAAGGATACCAAATTGCAGAAATATCGCAGTGGGGCCTCGCCCGACTACCCCCGCCTCCGTAATCATCTTTTCTTGGACTCACCCTAGCAATTTGTTATTCGGGAGGGTGAGGCCACCGCTGTAAACATCTTTGCAAAGTCAATTCCATTGAAAACCTTAGGGAGGGCGAGGCTCCTGCCGAGCCAACGGTGCGAAGGTTCGGCAGGAGCCTCACCCTCCCGAGCAATGAATGACTTAGGTAAACTCGTTGGAAACATGTTTACAGCGGTGGGGTGAGGCTCTTGCCGAGCCGCGGCGTCGAAAACTTGTCGTTATCCATAATTCAGTCGAATGACGGTGCTCCAGCCCGGCAGGAGCCTCGCTCTCCCATACGGTTTGGCGATCGCTCGATTTGGGAAGAAAGCGACAGGCTCGAAGCGCTGGAAGCCTACCCCACAAATTATTCTTTTCTTTCTGGCTGGGACCTAAGGTGTCAACGGCCTAGGCGATAGTACTTGTGTCAAAGCTGACGAGCCACAACATCCCTGCTTTGACATCTCCAAAAGCGGCCTAACCCACCTCTGCCTCAGCCCTCACGGGGCAGGTGGTGGAGGGCCGACCTGGACCCAATCAACACCTCGAACCATTCAAGGAAGATTAGCATGGCCAAGTTTTATGTTCAAAGCGGAACACTTCGAGCAATCATCGACAGCGAAGACGCAGAGCGAGCAGCGTTGTGGGCGGTTCATATGGCCATGCAGCAAGTCATGCCAATCGAAAACGAGCAAGAGACCATCGATATGATGTCGGATGGGCCATCCAATATGGTCGCATTGGCCGAAACAATCGAACTCAGCGAAGTTGGATTTGATCGCGATGATAGTTTGCGAGTCGATACCTTCGAGGCATTTCAGCACTGGAATCTGCTGTTCAAGGCTGTCGAAAAACTGAATTCACTTTTGGATGGCTGAGCACGACGGTGCGAAGACCAATCGAGATACGAGCCCCGAAGGGGCGCCACATGATCGGCACCGGCAAAGGATGTGTCGAGCTTTCGTCCCTCAACACAATTAGTGCAGCTTCAAAACGCGCAAGCTAGTGAAGTGGAAGGTAGATTCACTAGCTTGCGCGTCGTGCTAAGCTGCGCGTATTGCTAAGCTGCGCGTCGTGCTAAGCTGCGCGTTTTGCTAAGCTGCGCGTCGTGCTAAGCTGCGCGTCGAAGCGAGGCCGTAGCGTAGAAACGCTCGATGCCTTGGACTACCGAGGCTTGTTCCCGTTCGGTGAGATCAGGGTAGATCGGGAGATGGAGGATTTCTTTGGCTGCCCTCTCTGTTTGTGGCAAGCACCCGTCTGTGTAGCCCAAATCGCGGAAGCATTCTTGTTGATGAAGTGGGACGGGATAGTAGACTTCATTTCCGATACCCATGTCCGATAGGTGTTTACGGAGCGAGTCTCGTAGGCCGCCTGGGACTCGGATGCCGTATTGATTCCAGACGTGCAATGCTTCCGGAGCATGATATGGCAACTCGATGCATTGCGAGAGTCCCGAGGCTTCGAACATATCGGCGTATCGATCCGCATTCTTTTGACGAGCATCGGTATAGGACTGCAAGTGCGCGATTTTGACGTTGAGGATGGCCGCTTGGATGGTATCGAGTCGGCTATTGATACCAACGAGTTTGTGGTAATACCGTGGTTGCATACCATGCGAAGCGAGCAGTCTAAGTTTGGCTGCCATCTCTTTGTCATGGCAAACCATCATGCCGCCGTCACCCATGCCTCCTAGATTCTTGGTCGGATAAAAACTTAGGCAACCGATATCTCCCCAAGCGCCAGCGGGGCGACCCAAGTACTCCGCACCAATCGCTTGCGCTGCGTCCTCGATGACGGGCAAGTCATGTTTCTTAGCGATTGCCGTGATCTCGTCCATCGCTGCGCATTGTCCGAAGAGGTGCACCGGGATGATGGCTCTGGTGCGAGAAGTGACGCTCGCAGCAACCGCATCGGGACAGATGTTGTACGTTTTTGGATCGATGTCGACAAAGACTGGGTTCGCACCCAAGCGGGCGATAGCTGAGGCGGTGGCGAAGAAGGTAAAGCTTGGAAGGATGACTTCATCGCCGGCTTGAATATCCAGAGCCATCAACGCCAGTAAAAGGGCATCACTTCCCGACGCGCATGCGATGGCTTGCGACGTTTGGCATAGGCCAGCGACGGTGCATTCGAGTTCGCCGACTTGTGGGCCATGGAGGAAGCGGCCGCTATCAACAACTTCTGCGATCGAAGCGAGAATTTCTTCTCGAAGGAGTGAATTACCTCGATTGACATCGAGGAGTGGTACGGAGGATTTGGTTCCGTTTTCTTTCGACATGACTGTTCAGCCCCTATTTCGCGTGTCAAAGTAGTCCAATTGGACTTTCCTGGCGAAGACTAACTCTTTTGGCGAGGGCGGGTCAAGCGGGATTGGCGGTTGCCAGGAGAACCGTCCTCCGTTGGCGGGGTCCCTAAGTTTTCCATAGCCGGACTGGCCACCGTTCGGTCTGAGTGTGCTACCGAAGTCTGGCGACTCCGGCTACGAAAGTTGGCACGCTACAAAAAACAGGAGCGAAAATGCACCCATGACAGTACACCTTCGGAGACTGTTAAACGATTAAACACTTTTCGGATGGGGGCTTTTCGGGAAAAAAGGACTTCCTGGGAACTTCCTGGTCCTAAAACTTGTGAATCCCCATTTTGCAAATTACCCTATTGGAGTTGGGTGAATCCGCTTCTTATTCAGAACCAAAGTTTTGTCAGGTCCTCATGTACGCGTTGCTTCCCTATTTTTGGATCGTCTTTATGCTCGGCATAGTCGTCGTGACGTTTGCTGCTGCCATGATGGGGCGTCCCAAGAAAGCACCCAAAAAGGCTCAGGCAGCTAGCGCCGAGGCGGTCACGGATCCGATGGCGGCGTCCGAACCGGTGCTTGATTTTGGTGATGAGCTTGCGCAAATGGACAACAAATAGGTATCCTTTAGAGATCACCGATTTGTAGTTCGTCTCATCTAGAGTTCTTTAGCCCATGAAATTGGATTGGCAGACCGATGGCTGGATCATCGTCGCGGGTGCTTTGTGCGCTATCGCAGCCTCGTTGCTGGGTAATTTCTTGGTTCTTCGTCGACTGAGCATGATGGGAGACGCGATCAGCCATGCTGTGTTGCCTGGGATTGCGGCCGCGTTTCTGTTTAGTGGTACGCGAGGTTCGTTCGCGGTCCTGCTCGGTGCTGCTAGCATGGGGTTGTTAACGGTATGGTTGACCGAATTGATCCGGAAATATGGCAAGGTGGAGGAGAGCGCTGCGATCGGAGTGGTATTCACATCTCTGTTTGCCATCGGGCTAATCATGATGGAACGGGCGTCGAGCAAGATCGATTTGGATCCGTCTTGCGTGTTGTATGGCGGGCTGGAGACCATTACGTTGCGAATGGTGGAAACTTCGTTTGGGGCTGTGCCGTCCGTCGTCATCACTTTGAGTGTGGTGTGTCTTCTCAATGCTGTCTGTATTGCCGTTTTTTTCAAACAGTGGCAGATTTCAACGTTCGATCCACTGTTGTCGCAAGCGCAAGGGATCTCGCCGACGTACTTTCATTATCTGCTAGCGTCGTTGGTGGCGATCACGAGTATTGCTAGCTTTGAAGCGGTGGGAAATATTTTGGTCGTGGCCATGTTAATTGTTCCGGCGGCGACGGCATTCTTGTTATGCAAGCGGTTGCATCGCATGGTGTTGTTGAGCGTGGTGATTGGGGCGGCAGCAGCGATTTTTGGGCATTTACTGGCGCGATTTGTTCCAGCCGCCTTGGGATACAAATCGGTCAATTCGGCAGCCATGATGGCGGTTGCAAGCGGTTTGTTCTTGGTTCTAGCAGTGGTGGTTAGTCCCAAATCGGGAGTATTGGTGCGGTGGCTCGAGCAGCGATCGGTCGCCAGAAAAATCATTGGCGAGGATGTGTTGGCGCTGCTCTACCGAAATTCCGAGCGAACGCTGACCGAGGGCAAAAACGTTGGGAATCGAGCTGTTTTAGAATGCAAGGAGATTGCGTCGAAGCTCAAGATATCGTTAAAAAAGTTCAGTTCGGTCGGTTCCGATCTTGTTCGATCGGGTTGCATTTCCATGAATCAAACAACGGTCTCGCTGACAGATCAAGGATATCGTGTGGCCCAGAATTTGATTCGATCGCACCGATTGTGGGAGCAGTATTTATCGGTCGAAGTGAGCGCAAGCGACGCAAGGTTGCATGCTCAGGCTGAGTCATTGGAGCACTTTACAAGTTCCTCGATGCGCGACAAGCTAGATGCGGAGACGGGGCAATCTGCCATGGATCCACATGGTCGCAGTATTCCACCGGAAGGATAGTTCACATGCGTTTCTTAATTGTGGCATCGATTGAGCCAACAAGGATGATTGGCAACATGTTGTCTGTTGTGTTGCTTATCAGTTTTGCATTGGTCGCCCCAGCGGTTGCGATGCAGGGCGATTCAGAAAATGCGTCAACCAAGACGGATGAAGAGGCGATTGAATTGAAAGACGATGCGAAGCTTTGGAACCTTTCTTTGCCAACTTTGGGCGGCAAGCAGTTTTGGACCGACTATCGTTGGTGGCAAGGTTGGCGAGTTCAGTATAACAGCACGCTCGATCATTGGCGGTTGATCGATCCGAATTCCATTCGTCGTGCTTGGGGCGGACGCAAAGCGATGATTGATGAGTTGGCGAAAATTGCGTCGGCCAACCCGTCAGTGCCGCCGCCGCAGGAAGTCGTACTGTTGATGCATGGATTGATGCGATCGGCTGGAAGCATGGAGCCTGTTCAACGCGAGTTGGCGCGAGTTGACACAGAATCGAAAACACAACGTTCAGATACCGCCCGCGTTCGCACGGCAATCGGATTTTCCTACGCGAGTACTCGCGATCCCATTTCCAAACATTCGGCTGCGTTGCGGGAACTGGTTGAAAATCTGCCTGGGGCGCCTCGGATCAGCATGGTTGGTCATAGTATGGGGAATATTGTTTTCCGGCATGCGATTGGAGAGTGGCAGCGTAATGGCGATCCAAAGCAAGTCTTGCCAAGGCTAAATCGGGTGGTGATGCTCGGCCCACCGAACCAGGGATCGACATTTGCTGCGAAATTGTCGCGATTAGGTATATTTGAAACGATCACCGGGAATTCAGGGATGCAATTGGGGCCATCGTGGGATACATTTCGTGACGGATTAGGGACTCCCCCATGTCCATTTGCGATCGTTGCGGGTGATATTTCCAAAATCCCACTTCAAAACCCCTTGCTAAGCGGCCCCAGCGATGGCGTGGTCACCGTTGAGGAAGCGGCATTGGAGGGGATGGCCGAACTTGTATCCGTCCCCGTCATTCACTCGTTTTTGATGAGTGATTCGTCCGTCGTCAAAGGGACTGTTTCTTTCCTTTCCGGAAATGGGCTCAGGGATGGAATGGACTCGAAAAAGTAAAACGAAAGTCGATTGAGAGGTACCAGATGAAGACCAGATGGAACGAGCATGAGGAGCCCAGCAGCAAGGATATTCGCGATGAAATCCTTCGTTTTTTGCTGATGATGAAGCCTGGAGAGAGCATTTGTCCATCGGATATTGGACGAACATTCGGTTCCAAGTGGCGAGAACTCATGACCACCGTCCGCGAGGTTGCATCGGACATGGTTCGCGATGGAGCAATTGAGATTACGCAAAACGGGGAAGTGGTCGATATTGACGAAAGAAAAGTCGAAACACTCAAAGGTCCGATCCGGCTACGACTGGCCAAGCGCCGTACCATCGACACCAGCGACGTGGACGATGCTGACTTGGACGATGCTGACTGACGAAGTTGCGAAATTGCAGTTTGCATCTTGTAGCATCTCGGCACTCGGCAAGGCATAATACGTCGATTCCAGATTCGAAGGCGAGTGTCGGATCGTCCATGTTATTGACGTTATTCGTTTGTCCTTACCAAGTTGAGTCGACGATGCACAAGAAGTCCCGCGTTTGCCGAGCAGCAGCCCTGTTCGGTCTTGCTCTGAGTCCCTTTGTTTCAGCCCAATCACCTATCGAAAAGGTCGATACGGCGATGATCGACAAGATCAAGGAAGAGGGGCTAGAACGATCACAGGTTATGGAATCGATTAGTTATTTGACCGACGTTCACGGTCCCCGATTGACCGGTTCGCCTTTAACCAAAATCGCTGGCGAATGGACCAAAGAAAAGCTCGCCGAGTGGGGTTTGGAGAATTCGCATCTTGAGAGCTGGGGGCCGTTTGGTCGTGGCTGGACGTTGGAGTCTTGTTCGGTCAATTTGGTTGAGCCTCATTACACCGCTTTGATTGCTCATCCAAAAGCGTGGACGCCAAGTACCAGCAAGACGATTACGAGCGAGCCGATTTATCTTGATGCATCGACGCCTGAAGAGCTCGAAAAGTACCGAGGCAAGTTAGGGCGAGCGATCGTTTTCATCAGTCCACCTCGCGAAGTCAAGGCTTTGTTTGAAGCACCAGCAACGCGTCAGACCGACGCCGAACTTTTGACACTTGCCAATGCAGATCCTTCGACACCACGTCGTCGCGGTGGGCCTCCGGGGGCCCCAGGCGCAGGTGGGCCAGGCGCTCCAGGTGCTGGAGGACGAGGCGGTCGAGGACGGAATGCGCCAGATGCTCCAGCGGGCGGGGCAGCACCAGGTGCACCTACGGATGCCGCACCAGCACAGCCGCCGCGAGAAGGGCGAGGTACAATGCAGGTCCAAGCGGACAAATGGCAGATGGCTTACGAGGAAGGAGCTGCCGTCGTGGTCGAGCCTGGGCGAGGAGACGGCGGAACGGTTTTTGTTCAATCGGCGACGATGCCCAGACGAGCTGATCCTGCGGGCAGAGAAGGTGGCAATCCATTCAGTATGGGACCGCGACCATGGGCTGTCGATCCTCCAGAAGTTCTACCGCAACTCGTCATGGCGGCCGAGCACTACAATCGCATTGTTCGAATGATTCAAAAGGGATCGCATCCAAAGCTTGCGATCGATGTCGAATCGCGATATCACGATTCCGATTTGAATAGCTTCAATATCGTGGCGGAAATTCCGGGCACGGACCTCAAGGATGAGGTCGTCATGCTCGGCGGTCACTTTGACTCATGGCATGCCGGCACGGGGGCGACCGACAATGCAATCGGCTGCGGTGTTGCGTTGGAGGCGGTCCGAATTCTTAAAGCCGTTGGTGCCAAGCCAAGGCGAACCATTCGCATTGCTTTGTGGACAGGAGAAGAGCAAGGACTATTGGGATCACAAGCCTACGTTGCCGATCACTTCGGTAGTCGCAAGGGCGGACCAGGTCGGGGTGGTTTTGGGGGCGGGTTCGGCGGAGGTGGAGATGCTCCACGTCCCAAGCCCACCTACGAACTCAAAGCGGAACACGAAAAATTCTCGACTTATTTCAATTTGGATAACGGCACGGGGAAAATCCGAGGGATTTATCTGCAAGGAAACGAAGCCGTTCGACCGATTTTCCGAGCTTGGCTAGCCCCGTTTGCAGACATGGGAGCAACCACCATCACGTCGTCCAATACTGGCGGAACAGACCACCAATCGTTCGACGGAATCGGTTTGCCTGGCTTCCAATTTATCCAGGATCCGGTTGAGTACGATACGCGAACACATCACTCGAGCATGGACGTTTACGAACGCATTCAAGCTGACGATGCAAAACAAGCGTCGATCATCATGGCTGCCTTTGTGTATCAAGCCTCCATTCGAGACGAAAAACTGCCTCGCAAGCCACTGGAAGGCGAAATTGCAAATGCGACTGCTAGCCCTGCACCGACGGTAGATGCTCCCAAAGCGCCGCCTGTGCAGGTTCCAGCTTCTGGCTCTTAGCACGACCTGCGAATCAGCACGACGCGCAAGCTAGCGAATCGAAATGCGAGGTTAGCACGACGCGCAAGCTAGTGAATCGAAATGCGAGGTTAGCGCGCAAGCTAGTGAATAGAGCGCGTCCCCTGGTTACGCCAGGAGACGCAGCGCACCAGAGGCTTCAGTCTCGCTCCAACCACGATTGTATCCAAACGGCGAGGAGGAGTTTCGAAAGCAGCGCGTTCCGACCAGGTAGAGCCCAGAAACGCTGTACATACGGAAGATTCTATTAGCTGTATCGATCCAAGGGGCTAGTCGCGGGAGCTTCAAGTCTCTCACTTACGATTCGGGCGATAAAAAACACTGGAAATCGGTGGTTGAATGTAATTCCCGAAATCCGTCGAAGAGTATGGCTTGGTTTGAATGCTGGCCTTGTTGGTTTTCAAGGAGTTTGGTTACACTGTAGGGGTGGGATGTGCGAGCGACGCACAGGCGGTCCCGCAATTCGCTTGTCACCCAAACAGTTTGGTTTGGGATTTGAATCCCTGGAGTCCGGAATGAAAAAGATAGAAGCCATTGTTCGTCACTTTAAGTTGGAAGACGTCAAAAACGCACTTACCGAACAAGGCATCCATGGAATGACCGTTAGTGAAGTGCGCGGTTACGGCCGCCAAAAAGGACATACCGAAATCTATCGAGGTACAGAGTACGCAGTGGATTTCGTTCCCAAAGTCAAAATCGAAGTGGTTTGCGCTGATGGCGAACTGCAAACGGTGATCGACACGATCGTCAAGACGGCACAAACAGGTCAGATTGGCGACGGCAAGATCTTTGTCTCAGAACTCCAAACGGCAGTGCGTATTCGAACCGGTGAAACTGGCCAAGACGCTCTGTAAGACGTCCAAACAAATTGTCATCTCTCCATCCGCAAGTCGTAAAGGCGCGTTCGCAATTAGCGGACGCGCGTCTAAAGGCGGCTAATCTACACCATTCCGGAGCAACTGGTCCCCAGGTTTGTTTTGCTTGGGCAGATCAAGTGGATCAAGTCGTTAACGGCTTAATTCAAGTTGCGTTGGCGGGAATGCCAAAACCGCTGGACCCATCTTGCTTTGCCTTCTTGGGGCTGGGCGGTTACGGGCGACGGGATTTAGCGCCCTTCTCCGACATCGACTTGATGCTGCTTTATCGTGGCGTGAGCGAATCGGAAATCGCACCATTAGCCCGTGCGGTCGCGCAGATGATTGTTGATGCGGGGCTACAGTTGGGGTTCTCAACCCGAACCCCCTTTCAAGCACGGCAGATTGCTTGGACCGATGCAACCATTTTGACTTCCTTGGTCGAGATGCGTTTGATCGAGGGAAGTCAGTCGTTGTTTGAGGGCTTTTTGAATTCCTTTCGAATTGGCTGCAAGCGTCGATCGCGACGATTGGCTGCTTTGATTGAGAAGGAGCGATTCGTTGAACGCCAGAAGTTCGGCGAGTTGGTCTACTTGCTTCATCCGAATGTCAAGCGTTCGCGTGGTTGTTTGCGCGACGTTCAAATTGTGCGTTGGATCGGCTTCGTCTGCTTTGGTGAGAAAGACCCAGAGCAATTGGTTGAGATGGGATTGTTGGCACAAGAGGATTTCCGCGCCATTCGAGATGGTTACCAATATTTGTTGCGACTGAGAAATCAATTGCACTTCTTGGCCGGTCGAGCGCAAGATTCATTGGATCGGCCCAAGCAAATCGAGCTTGCAGCCTGGTCGAATTTCAAAGGGACAGATGGGGTATTGCCGGTCGAAGAGTTCATGCAACAGTACTTTGAGTTTACTAGCGAGGTGCGATACAGCTCCGCGAATTTTGTTGGGATGGCTCGGTCGCGTTCAAGCTTTGTTGGCTATCTCTCCAGGTTTATCGCATGGCCGATTAGCCCTGGAATACGTTTGGGGCTAAACGAGATTTGGGCCACGCGAGCGGGTCTCGAAAAGTTGCAATCGGATCCAGCTAAAGTGTTGGAGCTCATGCAGGTAGCTAACCGCTACATGCGACGTATTGAGCACAAGACTTGGCGAACGATTCGACAGGCAATGTTGAGGCGGCGCTCCGATCAAGTGGGAAGCGAAGCGATCGAGCGGTTTTTGCAGTTGATTGCCGAACCTGGAAGGCTCGGTGAGATACTAAGGAGATTGCATGAGCTAAGAGTACTCGAGCAAATCATTCCGGCCATGCGACATGCCAGGTGTTTATTGCAGTTCAACGAATATCACAAGTACACGGTTGACGCGCACTGCATTCGAGCGGTTGAGTGCGCGGGCGAGTTTGCGAAGTCAGATGATGTTCTTGGTCGCGTTTACCGCGGTTTGCAGAACAAAATGATTTTGCACCTGGCTCTCCTGCTGCACGATCTTGGAAAGGGGTTTCCGGAAGATCACAGCGAGGTAGGACGTGTCATTGCAGAGGAAACCGCGGTCTTATTCAAACTATCGGATGCTGATCGGGAGCTGTTGGTTTTTTTGGTTCACCAGCATTTGCTGATGGCACATACCGCATTTCGGTTTGATCTTTCGCAAAAGGATCCTATTGTCAACTTTGCAAAACAAGTGGGTTCGATTGAGCGATTGCAGATGTTGATGGTTTTGAGTTGTGCCGATTTGGACGCAGTGGGGCCAGGCGCGTTGAATGATTGGAAGCTAAGGCTCATTCTGCAATTGTATGATGCCACCGAATCGCAATTTCGAAGCGACAGTCCCGATCAGCGATTTCTCGATATCGTGGCAACTCAACGGACCGCTGTCATGGCGCACCGAACGGCCGAAGAGCGAGAGAACGAATGGTGCACAGAACAGATAGAAGCCATTCCTGCAGGTTACCTGCTGTCGATCAAACCCAAAGAACTAATGGAAGAGTTGCGACGTATTCGTCAATTGACCCCCGAAAAACCAGTTCAAGCATGGGGGAATTTCCTGCCCAACCAAGATACGACGGAATATGTGACAGCCGTCCGTCAGGAGCAGTCGATCGGCCTGTTTCACTTGATTGCAGGCGCTCTATCCAGCCAAGGACTGAGCATCCTATCAGCAGAAATTCATACTCAACCCGGGCGCATCGCGTGGGATCGGTTTGTGGTCCAGGACGCAGATTACGAAGGCACACCGCCACCCCATCGTATCGAGCAAGTCTGCAAGCAATTGGTGCAGTCGATTGATTCAAGAGATGCAAAGCCGCCCGTATTTCGACGTATTTGGAAATCCCAATCCACATTCGATGCCGCCAATGCTCGGGTTCAGCCCACCCAAATCCGATTCGACAACAGCACCTCCGAGACCAATACGATTATTTCTGTGTTTGCCTATGACCGAATTGGATTGTTGTACGACATCTCCAAAATCCTCTTCGATCTCAATTTGGATTTGCAGGTTGCGAAGGTCAGCACACATCTAGACCAAGTCGTCGACGTCTTTTACGTTACAGATCTGGAAGGGCAGAAAGTAACAGAGCCAACGCGGCTTTATACTTTACGTCATAGCTTGTTAAGAGCGATTGAAACGGTAGATCCAAGGGCCTGATACGATGGAATCGCGAGTTACTCGACGACGGGATTAACCGATGATTGCATTGTTAACTTCATTAGAGCTTGGCGAAGCTCTCGGACTTTGAGTGGCAATGCGATAAGCACATGAATGGGACTGGTTTTCGCGCCTCGAATAATGTGTTGTTGCTTTGGGTCTACCAACATGACCAGCGGAATGTTTTTCGTGTGTTCTTGTTGGGAAAATTGATTGAAAGCCTCGAGTGCAAGATTGCCGAGGTCTGGGGCGCATAATACAACGCAGTCCGCCGGAGGCGTCTCGTCTGGAGCGAACTTGCTGAGAGCTCGTTCGGGGTCGCCAAAAATCAAAACTCGATAGCCTCGATTCTTGAGCTTCTCTCGCAAAATATTTTGCAATTCTGGTTTGCTTTCAACAACGATTAACGTTTTGCCTTGTCCCTCTTTCGCATCTTCTTCATTGACGGTTTGAATCGAGTGCAGGGCTGTTTTTTTCACTATAGATTGGCCATCTGGGTTTTCTAGTTTTTTGATCGCTGCCTGCACGTCGCTCAGGATCGCACCTGGCGTCTGGTAACGCTTTTCTGGATCGAACTCCAGAGCCTTGTTGCAAATCGCATAGATTTGCTCCGGGAGTCCTTGGATTCGTTCGCCTAAAGGCGGAAACTCTGTGAAGCGGGAGACGCTGAGGCGCTGCATTCGATCGCGCGTTTCTGTCAGGGCTGGCTTGCCACACACGACGTTGTAAAAAATGACACCGACGAAAAACAAATCGCTTCGCGGGTCTCCTTTGCGAACTCCAGTACCCCGTTCAAGAGCAGCATAGTCGATCGCTCTGGCGCTGGGGCAATCCGCAATCGCTTCAGGTGACGAAACGTCAGCCAACGCGGCCAAACCAAAGTCCACCAACTTGCAACGTCCGCTTGCATGAACCAGCACGTTTGTCAGCTTTAAGTCGCGGTGAGTAATCCCCTTGGAAGCTGCAAAGTCCAGCCCGGCGCAAATATCCTGCATCATGCGCAAGGAATCGAGAGGCCCAAAGCTTCCGCGAATCTTCAAGATTTCACGCAACGTTTCTCCCTCTACGAATTCCATAACGAGATAAGGTGATCTCGCATCGTTCTCGATCTCGTGGATCGTTACGATGTTGGGATGCCGCAACTGAAGCCCCATTCGGCCTTCGCGGAGAAACTGTTCGACCGATGCAACTTGATCGCGGTGTCGGCGACGCAGAACTTTAATGGCAACGACACGACCGGTATCGCGGTGAACACAGCGAAACACGCGAGCGAACGTTCCGGCACCGATCATATAAAGCACTCGGTACGGCCCATAAAAAAAACCGAGCCGTTCGCCGGTGCACATCCGATCCAGCTGGAAGTTCGTCAGGATCCCTTTGCGTAGCAGAAGGTTCTTGACGTCCTCTAAGCTCACGTCGCTGGTGCGCAATTCCCCCCAAATTCGATCGATCTGCTCTGGAGTTGCTAACTCCAGATCGATTGCGCGTTGGGTTAATGAGCGAGGGGTAAATTCCATCGAAGCGTCAGACCGACGAAGAGAAAGAGGAGGAGGAAAATCAAGCCGACTCATTACTAGCGTAAGCCAAATCAAGTCGGCAAGCAAACCATTAAGCAAAACAGGCGAGTCGATTCTGGCTATTTTGCCCAAATCGACTCGCCTGCTCAATGGTTCGAATGCGAATAGCTTTGTTCTGTCGGAGGTCTTTTTGAGGGCGAAAGTGGCGACTATCGATACTCAATAACACAAGCTAATGCACTCTTCCAAGTCAACTAATCCTGATTTTCTTCCGACGATCCTTCGTCCGCATCACCTTGTTCGCCCATTAGTTCTTGAATTTGTCTTTGGTAGGCGTCTCGTTCGCGTCGAGTTGCTTCCAAATCAAAAACCAAATACTTCATGTCCAGTCGGAGTTGGCCGATGGAATCCTGAACCAGTTGCAAAATCTTGCGTCGGCGATTGGTGCTTTCAACCACGCGTTGAAACGCTGGCTGAATCGTCAACCGTTGTGCAGGTGGAAGCATTTCGATAACTTTTTGGAGATCGACGAGTTCGCTCGGTGTATCGTTTACGAGATTTTCGGTCGATTGGGCTGCGTGGCTCATGCTGAGGCTCCTCAAAGTAGCGATTGGAAGTAGGTTGCCGTAAAGTTTGTGGGCGATTATGAAATTAAAGAAATGCAGCTATCGTGCCGACATTCTTCGCAGAGGCTTCTAACATGGAGGGTAAACCCATGCTAGTCAAGGACTTAGGAAAGTCGATTTGTTCGGTTTGAATTTCCTAACCCAAAAAGTCGGTGGGGTTTTTGCAACATCAATCGGTCTGGAATCGTGCTGTAAGTCATGCTACAAGCAAGACTTACGGTTTTGCACGTCAGGTTGCCCCCTATGTTTCTTTTTCTCCACTATTCATTCGGACTTTGTTGCAAAAAGTCAACCCGTTGGCCGGTTATCGGTTTTGGGGTAGGTTTGCGCTGGCAACCGCTCGCTTTTTTGATTCTCGTTCTCCTGGCAACTTTGCCTAGTGGAGACGCACAGGAAATCGATACCTTCGACGAACCGTTTCAAAAGTTTGTACTGTGGGATAGCGATGCAAAGGCCCAGCTTTCCAAATTTCGCCAAACGGAACCTGGCGTTGAGATTATCGAAACCTCGTTTGAGCGAGGCACGAAGGTCTACTTAACCCGCGCCATTGAGCCATGCGTTATTATCGATGACCTGAAAGCCTCGATGAAGATCCTCACTGCGCAAAGCGGCATGCGCATCGGCTTCCGAGTTGTGTTTCCCAGGAGCGCGCATCCGGCAACGCACGATCCAATTACAGAAGTCCTGCTTGGGAATGCCAACGAAGGGATGGGGCGATGGTCAACCTCGACGATCGCGGAGGTCCCGACACAGTTTGAAGAACGCGTTCGATACCTGAAGACAAAATTTGGGGCAGGAATCGATCTTCAGGATGCGTACATCGATGCGGTAGTACTCAGCGTATACACCAATCCGGGTACGATTAGAATCAAGGTGGACGACTTGCGAATCGATGGCATGGTTTCGCCTATGTCTCCAAGGCTTCAGGAAAGAGCAATGATTGGGGGGCTTCAAAACACAGCAACCCTTCCGGTCCAGGAACAGCTTCGCGTTCTGCAAGCTACGGTGCCACGTTGGATTTTGCACCAAGGGGAGAGCTTGCATCATCTAAAGTCACTTGGGTTCACTGCAATCATCACGAACAATCCGAATGATCCTCTGATTGCCGAACAAGCATTGGGTTCGCAAATGGGAGTCATTGCCCGACCGCCTGACTTGGTACCCACACAGGAGCTCGCCAATAATTATCGCCATATCCAAGGCTGGCTCTTAGGGACGACCTTGGATCGATCTAATTTGGACTCGTCGAGAATCGTTGCGTCCCGACTCACACGCTTTCCGCAATGGCTGGCGCGCCCCGTCGTAGGCGAAGCGATGGAGATGTTTGGACAGTATAGCCGCATGAGCGATAGTTTGGCTATTCCGGTACCGCTGCCAACTCGGATTCGTTCGGCCAGCGAGGCCGGCCAAATTATGCAAACCGATTTGCGTCCTTTGGCAGGCCGAACTAGTGCTCTCGTCTCGATCGTGACTCAAATGCCAGATGAGTGGTTCGTTCAAAAGACCATTGCCAATAGGACCTTGCGAACCAATGCCTCAAGTACCTTCGATTACGATCTATTGCAAGTTCGTTTGCAGTTTTATCGCAGCATGATGCAAGGGGCACGAGGCTTTATCTTTCGTTCTGCGTCGCCGCTCGATGCGGGAGACCTAACCTCTCAAAAGCGAGGTGAGGGCTATGCGAGTATCAATATGGAAATCGATCTCCTGATGCCCTGGATTCAAGCTGGCCAATCGACTTGGCGAACCATTCCAACCGATTCTCCAAACCATACAGCGACGGTCTTAGAAACCCCCAAAAGTCAGCTTGCGATCATTATTGCATCCGGACCCATGGATCAAATCTGTTCCGTGGCTCCAGCGACGGAAAGACTCAAAGTTACGCTGCCCGTTTCAGGGCAAATGCGAAGCGTCTACCGTATCACCCATGGCGAGTTAGAACCTATGCGACCTGAGCAGACCCCCGGCGGCTGGCAAGTTGTTATCGAGAATCCGGCGATGATTGAACAGATTGTTTCCGCGGCCGATGCGATGCCATTAACCTATCTCCGCGACAAGCTTTCCCAGCCTGAAGTAACCGCGGGGCTTGTCAGTTCCCGAATCGATATGTCGGCACAAGTGATCGAGCTTGCGCAGCTTTCCATGAACTCGCAACGCGTTTCAGCCAGCGACCCTCGATGGGAGGAGATCAAGCGGGCTGAGTCGCTTCAACGCAGCGCGATGATTCTCCTGAGGCGTTCCAATATTCCACAGGCGATGAAGTCTGCAGATCAAGCGTTGCTGATTGCACAGCGGGTTGTACGTGGTTCCTGGGAGGAGGCGACTTCTGAATTTGGTGCCTTTCAAAGCACTCCTCTTCTGGCCTCGCCACTTTCCTTGCCCATCCACTGGGAGTTCATTCAATTGTTGGCCGGGCGAAATGCACAGAACATTGCAGTTCCCGGTGTTCCTTTTCGAGACACCGCTCAGCTTTACGAATCGCAATGGCAAGTCGATCGGCGTTTGATCGAAAACGTACAAAGTGATTGCCTTGTTGGCGCAATCGGTCCTGACGGCCTTCCGACACTCGTCGTAACTGCTCGTTCCATGCAAGGGCAGCCTATTCCATCAGGTTACGGTGGAGCCGTGATGCGGGTTTCGTCACCACCGATTTCTGCGCCTGCCGGAGCCATGATTCACGTCGAGGGTTTGGTTCGCATTCAGTCACCTGTCGGAGAAACCCAAAGTGGATTGTTGGTTAGCGATAGTCTCGGTGGCGAGTCTCTCGGCCAGTTGATCTCGTCAGCCGATACGTCACAGTACGAATGGCGTCGGTTCGATCTCATTCGCTTTGTGACCGAGGAGCGGGCCCTGCGAATTCACTTCGAAACCCGAGGTGAGATGAAAGCAGAAGTGGCTAACATTACGGCCAAAATGATCATGCCCTCTCAACCCAACGAGATTCTAACTCGCCCCTATTTTCCAAGCGAAGCATTGACGGACGCACAAGAAGCTATCCCAATCTCGACTTCAAGCAACCGCTAGTTTTTGGGTTACAATAGTCCGTAAGCGGAAATGGTTCTCGTAGCGAAAGTCGTCAAGACTTTCGGCTCCATAGCATATCCGCATGTTTTTTCGTGCTGATTAGCCGTTGGGCGCTACTAGCCCCGGTTTTCCAGTTGCTTGACATTCGTCGAGAACCGGGGCTATCGAACAATGGCTATTGGTTTATTTCACTCGAAGACTCATGCCGATATGCGTATGTCGACACGACCCAAACGCTTAACGCGTTTCGCTACCAAAAGAATGACCGCCTTGCTAATACCTTTTGGCAACGCTCACAAAGATCAACTCCCGACACCTTGCCTCCAAATCTTGGGCGACCCATCAACCACCATCATGCAACGATTTCCACTGTTGACGCTTTTTTTCGTATTCCTTGCGATCTCAATCGCCGCTTCCTTGAACGCTGAGCCCCCCAAGTCTTTTGAGCTCCCGCTTTGGGAAAAAGGAGCTCCAGGCGCCAACGGCAACGAGGCCAAAGACATACCGATGGCAAAAGTTCGATTGCCGTCCAGCGAAAAACCAACCGGTGCTTTGATCATTTGCCCTGGTGGCGGTTACGGCAACTTGGCAATGGGACACGAGGGCCAGGAAATTGCCGAATGGGCCAACGAAATGGGTTTGGCCGCGATCATCTGCGACTACCGCCATAGAGGAAAAGGGTACGGCCATCCTGCACCCTTGCAAGATGCACAACGGACGATCCGTATGGTCCGCACCAATGCCAAAGAATGGAACGTCGATCCTGCGAAAGTCGGCATCATGGGCTTTTCGGCAGGTGGACATTTGGTATCCACCGTTTTGACCCGATTCGCCTCTGGTGATCCCACTAACGCTGACCCTATCGAACATGAATCCTCGCGACCCGACTACGGAATCTTGGCCTATCCAGTGATCTTGTTTGGACAACCAGGAACACATAAAGGCAGCGAAAAAAATTTACTTGGCGAATCGCCAGCTCCTAAATTGGTCGAATCCTTCCAGAGCGATCTCAACGTAACCAAGGATACGCCTCCGACGTTTCTGTTTCACACGCTCGAAGACAAAGGGGTTGTGCCTCAAAACTCAGTCGCATTCTTCGCCGCCATGTTGCGAAACGGTGTGTCAGGTGAGCTGCATGTTTTCGAAAAAGGCTCCCATGGCAAGGGACTAGCCAAAACGATTCAAGGTACTTCGGAATGGCCGAACGTTTGCCGACGCTGGCTTGAGGGCAAGCAGTTTGTGACTCCAAATGCACAGAAATAGCGAGTGAACCAATCAATACCTACCTCCGGCGACGGAGTAACTTTCGTTGCTCAACTGACGAGTCGGTCGCCAGCCGCAATCGCGATCCTGGCGCTCGATGGTCCTCGGGCGTTGGAGTTCGCGGCCCGATGCTGGAGTCCTAACGCTGGCAATAGCCCTTTAGCGATCAACGCGATTCGGTACGGCTTTACGCAGAACGAGGAAGGCGGCTGCGGTGAGTCCATCGTGGTTTGCCGAACGGGTGAGCAACGCGTAGAACTCCATTGCCACGGCGGCCGACTAGCTGCCGAAACGCTCGTTAAAATTTTGATGTCGTTTGGAGCGGTTACCCAATCCCCGTTTCAGTGCGAATCAGGCGTAGAAGAGGACATCACTGTTGCCGAGGCTCGAGAAGATATCTCTTTGGCGGCTACGCAACGTACGACTGCCATCCTGCTAGACCAATATCGCGGCGGGCTCAAAAGAGAGTTCGATGCGATCCAGTCACTGCTGATGGAAGGAAACCTAGCCGACGCCAAGCTCCGACTCGGTCAACTCAACGATCGGTCGATGTTGGGCAGCCACTTGATTGAACCATGGCGAGTTGTATTGGCGGGACCGCCTAACGTCGGAAAAAGCAGCTTGCTTAATTTGTTGTTAGGCTACACTCGTGCCATTGTTCACGAACAAGCAGGTACGACCCGTGACCTGCTGACAGAACACACCAGCTTTGATGGATGGCCGATCGAACTGGTCGACAGCGCAGGCATCCGAACAGCAACGGATTCCATCGAGGCAACCGGAATTCAGCAATCGCTTGAGCGCATTGCATCAGCTGATTGCACACTGCTATTAGTCGATCCTGTCTCTGGTTGGACGAAAACACACGATGAGATCCTGGCTCAGTGCTCAGAGCGGGTGATCCTTGTAACGACCAAGTCCGATTTGGCATATCCGAATGAAGTCGATTTCTGCCGTTTTGATGGAAAGGACTCAGAACTCCTAAATCGCCGTGTGAAGACGAGCAGCGTTACGGAGGAGGGCTTGGTTGAGTTAATGCGTGTTGTCGTATCGGTGTTGGTCCCGCAGTCTCTAAGCCCAGGCGACGCCGTTCCATTTCGGCAACGCCATCGCGAAAAAATCGCGACGTGGATGCGAGAGTTGGGAATGAGCTAGTTGTTAGGCGGCAATTTGAAAACTGCATTAGCACGACGCGCAAGCTAGTGAATCTATTATCCAATTCACTAGCTTGCGCGTCGTGCTAGCGGAACAAAGAAATTTGCCGAAAGTCTTGACGACTTTCGCTATGTTCCAAACGAAACCAGCCAGCGTGTTGGATGCCCTCGCCTTAGGCGGCGCGGCTCTTGATAGATTGCTGAGCGCTAACACAATGGGAAATCAAAACCCGACTACATTCTTCCCAAGTTGTTGGTTTTCGAATTGGCAGCATGCCATTGAATGCATCGGCGATCTGTTCCCACTTTTTGATTTCGTCTACGAGTGAGTTGGGGTCTTCCAAGTCAAAGTACACACAATCCGTCTTACCAACTTCCCTGTGGATCGGAGTATCGCTGGCGAAGGTTTTCTTGCCAAACCACAATGATTCTACAATCGGCAATCCAAAGCCTTCGACGATCGAAGGAAAAATCACTCCGCGGCATGATTTGTAACAATGCTGCAGGTCCGAGTCTTTGATATCGTGAAATGCGAAAAGCTGCTTGCCGTACCGTGGGTGGTTTCGGATTCGTTGAACGACATCTTCACAGAGTGACCCCACTCGTCCGATAAGGCACAATCGCAGGTCTTCTCGTGACTGCCAAAGCAGATCAAAGGCATCCAGGAGATAATGGTGGTTCTTTCGAGGATCGAACGTCGCAACCATCAAGTAGGGATTCTGGTGAAGGTCCTTCGTGAACAGCTGGCGGACATCCGGACGAATGTCCCCCTCGACCAGTTTTAATTCTGCGCCAAGAGTCAAATGCCGAATAGCGGAGGGAACACTGGCCAATGAGGAACGATTCCTTTCAATGTAGTCCTTAATCTCGATTTCGACTGTTTGAGAAATCGTGACAAGCAGGTCCGAGTTTTCAATCGCCTGGTGAAGGTACTTGCGAAAGCCCTCAGTGCGTTTTGCACCAACATATTGTGGATGTGTTAACGGAATGAGGTCATAGATGACGGTGGCAATGGTGGCGCCATTCATTCTCGCCAAAGCTGCCGCTTGCCAAACGCCACGCTTGGTCCAATACGCGTCAGGGAGAACAAAGAGGTCGTTTTCGTTGGGCTCGATTGTGGAGGCTTGACGCGACAGAGATCGTTGAATGGATTTGGACCAAGCCGAATGCGGAAGTTTAAAAATTCCCAAATGCCCGGCTTGAGGCATCAACCATTTCTTGATCCGCTTCGAACCAGACCATTTGCAAATCCAATTCGCAATGGGGCTGTACCAAGTGGGGAGGAATCGATGTATGTTGGATTCGACCGCGGCGAGCTTCTTATACTTGCCAGCCTGTTTTTCGTCGACGGCGACAAATCGATCTGAACAATGCGTTACTAACTGAGGTCTCGGCAGTCCTTCGACCTCGCACCAACGCCCACACTCGGACAGTATGTTCCTGACTACTCGTTCAATCCCAGAGTTCTTTCCTGACGCAATGGTATGCGAAGCATCCAAAAACAACCGACTCGGCTGATTTGGGTTTGCCTGCATTTTGCGAAAGGTCGAAGTCATTGTTTCATCGCTTTGGTTCGATTGGGAACACACCGCAGATCAATGCGCACTGATCTGGATTGAATTGAATGAAAACCCATCAGGCAGTTTGTTATCAAATAGTGAGGGAGTAAGTCAAGTGAGCATTTTCTCAACATGCAAAAGGAGCAGGCACGCTCCGTCGTGCCGTCCGCTGATAATGATTCCTAGTGAGGAATGTGCTTACCGCTTTGACTTTTGTTGGCTGTGTCATTAGGCAGCTCGCATTTTTTGCGATTGGGATTGGATTTTGTAGGCATCGAGACAGCAATCGAGCAACTGTTTATAGCTTTCTGCCCATGAGATCGGCTGGCGAACTGGTAGGCGGGGGATGCCTGATTCCAACTGCTTTTCCCATTCCAAAATTTCTTCAACCAGCGATGCGGGATTCCCCAGTTCGAAGTAAGTACAATCTTCTTTTCCAACTTCGCGGTGGATCAACGTATCGCTAGCAAACGTTTTTTTACCATGCCAAAGGGATTCGACGATGGGAAGCCCGAACCCCTCAACGATGGACGGAAAAATGACTCCTCGGCTAGATTGATAGCAATACTGAAGTTCGGCGTCTGTTATGCCATGAAAAACAAAAAGCTGACGGTTTCTGGCGGCATGGTTTTCCAGCCTTGCCAAAAGATCATCACATAGCCAACCGACTCGTCCTACCAAGCATAGCTTTAGGTGGGGGTGCGTTTCCCAAAGTGCTTCAAAGGCATCGACTAGGTATTTGTGATTCTTGCGAGGCTCGAAAGTTGCAACCATCAGATAGGGGCTATTTTCCGCGTTACCAAACAACTCCTTCAATTCCTGACTCGAATTGCCTTCCGCCGTTGCAAATTCAGCTCCCAATGTGAACGAACGGATGTCGCTGCAGTAAGCACCCGGCACGCAGATCTGTGGAAGGTAGCTTCGGAGTTGTTCTCGTACGGTGTCCGAGATTGCGATGATCAGGTCTGAATGCGTCGCTAGGCATCGAAGATACTCGATGAACTTGGCTTTCATTCCGTCACCAACGAACTCCTCGTGAGTTATTGGGATCAAGTCGTAGACAACCGAAGCGACCGTAACGCCACTTTGTCGCGCTCGTTCGACGACGGGCCAGATATTCATTTTTGCCCAATAGGCATCAGGTAGCAAAAGAATATCACCAGGGCCAAATTGAATTTCCCTCGTATTGCTAGCGGCGTTTTTTCTCGCTCGTTTTTCAAAAAAAGAGTGAGCCAATTTGAATAAACCGAGATGCCCTGCATCGGGCAGAAGGCACTTGCGTACCGAGAGGAATGGCAAAAGCCAGCAGACAAAGTTCGCTAACCATCGGTAAGCATCGGGCATCTGAGCCGCGGCGCTCCGTTGGAACGCTGCGCATCTGGACAACCCTCGGATCTGTTTTGCGTCTAATCGAAAAAAACGATTGCCATACGAAAGCACTGTTGCTACTTTGGCTGCGCCTCCGGTATCTGCCGACTCCCGAATAATGCTTCGAACAACGCGTTCGATTCCAGAGTTCTTCCCGCTGCAAAGCGAGTATGTCCCATCAATAAAGATTCGGCGAGGCATTGTCTTGTCATCGGATTTTTGCATATCAACGAAAGCCAGCCTTTTTGAGATGGCGCAATGACCACCGTTTTCTCCCTAAAACCGTACGCATGGCAGGCAACTTATCGCCTCATCGCGATGAAGGTCAATGCCGCTAATGCTGAAACTACGTTCCTTCCACAGTGGCCGCCTCACATTCGCTTTGGAATTGCTTGCAATTCCAAATGGAGGGCGAGGCTCCTGCTGTAAACATGTTTCCAACAAGTTTACCTAAGTCATTCATTGCTCGGGAGGGTGAGGCTCCTGCCGAACCTTTGTACCGTTGGCTCGGCAGGAGCCTCGCCCTCCCTAAGGTTTTCAATGGAATTGACTTTGCAAAGATGTTTACAGCGGTGGCCTCGCCCTCCCAATATATTCCAAGCGCTGGATTGGGTTCGACAGTTAGATGGCCTCCAACCTTTCAGGGCGATAGATAGCAATCAAGATTCATGGATGACTGATCTTGTCTCTCTTGCTTGAATTCACTAAGTTGCCAGGCATCTGAACCACGTTGCAATGGACGCAACTTATGCCTGAAAGGAATTGGGAATGATTTCGATAGTGATCCCATGCTTCAACGAGGAAGCCGTTCTGTCGCAACTTGCGTCGAGATTGGTCGCTGCCGCCGATCAATGGAATGAGCCTTGGGAAGCTATTTGCGTGGATGATGGCTCGCGCGATTCAACTTGGGCGCGACTGAAAGAGATTGCGCAGGGCGATAGTCGTTGGAAATTGGTTCGATTTGCTCGCAATTTTGGACATCAGAAAGCCGTCTCTGCAGGCCTCGCACATGCAAAAGGAGACGCTGTATTTGTAATCGATGCCGACCTTCAGGACCCACCGGAAGAGCTTTATCGATTCATTGACAAATGGCGAGAGGGCTTTGAAGTTGTTTACGCGGTAAGGCGGAAGCGCAAGGAGGTTTGGTACAAGCGAATGTGCTACTACCTTTTTTACCGAGGCCTTGCTCTTTTATCCCAAACAACGATTCCTCTCGATTCAGGTGACTTTTGCCTTATGGACCAAAAGGTTGTTTCTGTACTCCGACAAATGCCGGAACAGAATCGATTCATCCGAGGGATGCGAGCTTGGGCAGGGTTTCGACAAATTGGAATTGAATACGAAAGACATGCGAGAGCCGCTGGTGTACCGCAATACACATTTAAGAAACTGTTGCAATTGGCGTCGGATGGCGTGCTTTCGTTTTCTACGATCCCACTTAGGCTTGCCACTTATTTGGGTCTGGCTGTATCGACCATCGCATTTCTTGGTGCGGCCTTTACTCTGTTGCAAAGATGGATGGGAGATTGGTTCGCTTCGATCGGTCTTGCCCCAGCTCCTGGTTTCGCAACGATTGTCATTTCCGTCTTGTTTTTAGGCGGGGTACAGTTAGTGTGCGTTGGCATCATCGGTGAGTACATCGGACGGATTTATGAGGAAGTCAAGGGCCGACCGCTTTGGATTGAGAGCGACACTGTTGGTATCTATCCCGCGGCGATGGGCAAAGATGGATCGAATCATCTGCAGCCGCTTTCGGTCAATTCCCATTCGATACGCAGGGCTTCGTAAGGATTGATGACATGGATCGAAGAAGCTTTTCGATGGCAATTGCCATCGGCATGAGTGCGTTAGCCATCGCTTATGTGGCCGCAAAAGTAGATTGGGGATTGCTTCGCGACTCTGCGAATCGGTTTCACCTCGGATATATTCCGCTATTGATTGCGGTTTATATGCTTGGACACATCCTGCGAGGTGTTCGCTGGATGTGGATGTTGCAACCGGTCAAGAAGATTCCCGTTTCGACCACGACAGGAGTCGTGCTGATAGGTTACATGGCGAACAACCTTTTGCCTTTTCGGCTGGGAGAATTGGTTCGCGCCTTTCTCATGGGCCGAATCAGTTCTGTCAAGAATATGACTTTGCTCTCCTCCATTGGCGCCGAACGGGTCATGGACGGCTTGACCTTGTTGGTATGTCTGTCCTTTTCATTGTCGTTTGCACCAGGACAACAAGCATCCGCTTCTCGCATTTCAGAAGCAGCCACACTAGCCACACTCCTTTTTATTTGCGTCGCTTCCACGATTCTGTTAATGCGAGTTTGGCCGCAGGCATTTCGTCGGATCGTTAAGGTGGGAGCAGGGCGATTGCCAAACGCTCTGTCGGAGAAAGTGATGTCGGTTGTGGAGTCTATCCTAGAATCGCTGGAGTTCGTGCGATTTGACTGGCGTTTTGCTCGTATCTTATGCATGAGTCTAGCCGTCTGGTTGACGGAAGCAGCCATGTTTTATCTTGGCCTGTTTGCCTTTGATTTTCCAGCTAGTATTGAGCTGGCTTTGTTTACGCTGGCTGTGGTCAATTTGGGTGTGCTGATTCCATCAGCCCCGGGTTATATCGGCATCTTTCAACTTGGGACGGTTGCTGCGTTTAGCGTTTTTGGATTGAGCACGGAGAACGCGACGGCCTACTCGGTAGTCATCCACTTGTGTCAGTATTTGCCGGTGACTTTGACTGGTCTATTTCTGCTGACTCGGTTTGGATACTCTTTCCAAGACCTTGCCAATCGTCAACCGAAGACTTCGGCGTCTAGCAAACTGGAAGTGACTCATCTTGTGGAGGTCGTGAAATGAAAGTAGCTGTTATTGGAGCCGGCGCAACTGGATTGGTTTCGGCATACTTGCTAGCCAAAGCGGGCCATGACGTAACCATCTTGGAGGCCTCGAATATACCGGGCGGTTTGCTCTCGACATTCGACGCTGGTGACGGTGCGCGACTCGAGTACTATTACCACCATTTTTTCACGCACGACGCCGAGATCAATTGGCTTCTGAAAGAGCTTGGACTAGCCGATCAAGTGAGCTTTCTGCCGACGACCATGGGTATGCTTCGAAACGGCGAAATCCATGACTTCAACGGCGTTTCTGACTTGCTCAAGTTCTCTGCGATTCCGATGGTGGATCGACTTCGTTTTGCGGCGAGTTCCGCCATGCTGGTTTACGCAAAGGGATATGCAGAAGCCGAAGATGTCTCGTCGCTTCATTGGTTCAATAAATGGGCCGGCAAAGCAGCCACAGAATCGATTTGGCGTCCCATGCTCGAAATCAAGTTTGGTGAGTCGGCCTCGCGAGTACCGTTGGCATGGATGGCTGGCCGATTGCGTCAAAGAGCTCGTTCTAGGGACGGCTCGCAAGAAAAACTGGGGTACCTGAGAGGAAGTCTTCAAATTCTGGTTGATCGGCTTGTCAGTGAAATCAAGTCGCTCGGTGTGAAAATCCAACTCGGTGTTCCAACAAAGCGATTCTTGTTTGATGAAGACGGAGCCGTCGTCGGCATTGAAACCACAGCAGGGGCTTTCAAGGCCGATCGAGTACTAGCGACCGTGCCGACACCGATCCTGGCCGACTGGCTGAAAGCCGATGCACCACAATACGCCAAGTCGCTCGATAGGATCAAATACATCGCTGCAACGTGCACTGTTCTTTCGCTTGATAAAAAGCTTTCTCCTGTCTACTGGCTAAACGTTGCTGATCCAGACTACGATTTCGGCGGTGTTATTGAGCAAACGAATCTTGTGCCGTCGTCCAATTACGGTGGCCAGCATCTCGTCTACCTTTCCAGGTATCACGAATGGGATCATCCGATGGCATCGATGAGCGACGAAACTCTCATCGAACGTCAATCGACCCAGTTGGAGCGGTTGTTCAAGACCGAAGTGAAAAACCACACTAAGAAATCATGGGTGTTTCGAGCCAAGTACGCAGCGCCCAAAGTCGAGATCGGATTCCATCGCGATATCCCGGATTTTAAGTCGCCGATTCCGAATTTGTACGTCGCGGCCATGCCACACGTGTACCCAGACGAACGAAGCGTGAACAATAGCATACGCGTCGCATCGCAAGTGACTGCGGAAATGGGAGTCGATACGTCGTATGTCCCTAGCCATATGAGTCTCGCTGCTAAGTATGGACGCGCAGCTTGATGAGCGAAGTAGCCGTCGACAAGTCGTCTGAATCACAAACTTGGCTATTAGAAGATACGATCGCGTGTGCGGCGATCGCAATGGCGTGCATGGTCCTGGGCTTGTATGCATGCTCATTGAATCACACTCTTTACACGCACAAAGCACCGTTTTACGATTCCTTGGCGTACAATCAGGCCATGGCTGAAACGATGGCCGAATCGAAGAACTTGGGCCTTTTTCCTGCGTTGCGAGATGGCATGAAGGAATCGACGGTATACATTCCGACGATCGTTTCCGCTTTGATCGGTCCCTTTGCAAAGCCACAGCGCGATATCGGTATTTGGATTCAGATCGCCGAGTTGGTGCTGCTGAGTGTTTCACTCTATTTTTTGTTGAGACGGGTATTGCACGCGTCCGTCCTATTATCCGCCTGCCTGGTTCTCCCTATGCTTTCGCTGAAATGCTATTACCAAGTGATTGGTGGGCTGTCTGATTTTCGGATGGACTTAAGTTTGATGTTGATGTTTGGAGTCACATGCGTCTGGTACTTGATCGCATCAGCCACCCATCGCATAAGTCACTTTCTTGTTTTGGGCGTCGTGGCTGGAATTGCGATTTTGTTTCGTGCCACTGCGCCGGTCTACTTAGGCATTGCGCTTGGGCCATGCGTTTTGCTCGATCTGATGAATTCATCGCAACGAGTTCGCTTCGGCGGTCGACTGGTTTTGAGTGCCTTGATCGCGATGCTAGTCGGGGGATGGTTTTTGATCGTAAACTACAAGTACCTCTATTTCTACTACGTTGTTTGGAATATTGATGCGCAAGCGAAGCTTCCGCTCAGTCAAGCAATGATGCATGTCGAGTTTATGGCTGACCATGTCGGTAATAAGCTCTTTCTCGTCCTGGGATTATTGATGGTGTTTAGTATCGGGATGCGACAATGGGTTCGCCCGAAAGAACTCGTCGATTTGAATTCGAAAAATGAGTTCTTTCCGCTAACCCTTTCCAGACAAATTTGCTTGGTTTGGTTTGCTGTTTCGCCTGCCGCGATGCTCGTATTCAAAGGTGCTGGGCCGAATCGATTTGTCTCGATGCCTTCTTCCTTGGGGATTGTCCTTGTCGCTATCCTTTACCTCGGAAGATTGCTTGCGATGCGCTCTTCAAGGAAAATTGAGTTGGTTCTTTTCGTCTTGCTTGGCTTTTTCGTGTTGGTTCAAGCGCATAGTGGGCTTGCCTTTCACGCACCCGGGGTAACAAGTCCCATGAATGGACACAAGCTGGTGATCCAAGCGATGGTTGCGGATGCGAAAGTCAGCAATATGAAACAAGTGCGATATGGAGTTTCCTATTGCGCTGAAATGACGGTGTTGAGCCTGCGTAACATCATGACGTTTGACATGAACTTTGACGGGAGTGATTTGAAGCTCGGTGATTTCGTGACAGACGCTTCAATGAGTCGGTACGCGCCAGCTGAATGGGATACCGTTGCTGGTGATACGATGGAGGCCAAAATTCGGTCCTTGGCCGTTTCCGTAGAGTCGACGGTGGACTATCTGATTCTGCCTGAACCCGAGACGGTCGATTTTCTAACGACCCGATTGCCACACGTAGTATGCGACAAGTATGCTGGAGAGATTCGAAAACAATTATTGGAATCCCCTGTATGGGTTCCGATATCTGGCGTTATCGAAATCGTGCCAGAAGAGAAAGTGCGCGTTTTCAAAAACATGTCGACAAAATAAGGCCGGAGTTGGGCTCTGATAACGCTCTGTTGGCTCTTGGGTGAAGCAGCAGGGCTGTGAACAGTTGGCTGCCCGAGGTTCCGAGGCTAGAAGGATAGCCGCGTACTCGTTAGTGCTTTCGTGGGCTGCAGGCTCTTTTTACCTGGCCTACTATCGTCGCACCGCCAAGAGTGGTGCGACGAATCCGGAGGTGTCATTGTCATCACGCGGCCCGTTAGAACACCAAAGCGGTGTCCGGTCGGACAAGCCCGAGCCGGACAATACGACCTGCGGTTCTGCCGCTATACTAGTTTGTTGGTAGATTCCTAATCGCTCACCAATCACTTCCATGCAAAAATCATCCCGGTTTACTGCCCTAATCGTTTTTGCTTGTCTTTGGCCTAGCGTTTTACTTGGGCAAACTCAAGTCGTTATGGAATCGGTGCCATCTGACTACCAGTTCAAAAGAGTCCCACCGCCGGCCAAAGAGGACACGGCAACCAAAGCGGAATACAAAATTCTCCGTGGGAAAATCGATCCTAACTCCGTAGGCTTGCAGGCTCTTCACAACGATAAGATGCCTGCCAACGAAGACCAACCTGGAGAAAACTTTTTCTTCGCGGCTGGAACCGATGGCGGTTGCCTAGAGATTGATCTTGGTCGAGCGATCTCGGTTAAGCAGTTTGCGAGCTACTCCTGGCATGCAACCACGCGCGCGGCTCAGGTTTATCGACTCTATGGCGCGGTCGGCGATGAAGAGGGCCTGTCGCACAGCATCACTTCTGTAACGGAGTTCGCTAAAAGTGGTTGGAGTTTGATTGCTAGCGTCGACACTCGAGTGGAATCAAGCGTCGGTGGGCAACATGGTGTTAGTGTCACCGGTGCTGACAAGCCGTTGGGACGCTTTCGTTATTTGTTGCTCGATGTGTCTCCGACGGAAACCAATGACGCTTTCGGCAATACGTTTTTCAGCGAGATCGATATCTATGACGCAGACGGTCAAAGCGCAGCACCCATTGAGTTACCGAAGTCGAACAAGTTAGCATTTGAAACTTCGGATGGTAAGTATCGATTTGCGATCGACACCACGGACGCGGCGGATCTGCGTGATTGGTGCGACCGTGAGCTGCGGCCTGTTGTTCAGACGTGGTATCCCAAAATTGTGGCGATGCTGCCAAGCGATGGATTTGTGGCTCCGAGTCGCGTCGAATTGCGATTTCAGGATGAGAGTCGAATGGGAGGTAATCCAGCTTATGCAAACGCCAATGTCATCACGCTCAACACGCAGTGGTTTCGTCGGGAATTAAAACGGGAGGCTCGCGGAGCGGTCGTTCACGAAATGGCTCATGTGGTCCAAAGCTACACACAGAATCGCCGTAACGCTCGCACGACCACGCCGGGTTGGATCGTCGAGGGGATTCCGGACTACATTCGTTGGTTTCTCTATGAACCGGAAATCAAAGGAGCCGAGATACCAGAGCGTGCTCTTGCGACTGCGACTCATGATGCCAGCTATCGCATAACAGGGAACTTCTTCGATTTTCTGACACGCACCTATGATCGAGACTTCATCGCCAAGCTAAACACCACAGCACGCAATGGGCGTTACGATTCCAATTTTTGGATAAAAACGTTTGGCAAGAGTGCTCCTGAGTTGGAAAGGGAATGGATAGCAGACTGCCGACTACAAATCGATCAAGCGAAGAAATAGGAGCCACACTTGAGGTCCAATGAAACTGCTACAATATACTTCCCATGAGGCGGGGCTTGTTTTCGAGTTCTCGCGTTTGATGTGATGATTGGAAGAGTGGCTATTTCGGAGAAGAATATGAAGGTCGATGTTGTCGCCCATTTGCAATCCAAACCAGGTTGCGAAGAGGCTTTGCGGTCTGTGCTAACCAGTTTTGTTGCACCAACTCGACAAGAAGAGGGATGCTTGCGATACGATCTTCATGTGGATTTGGATGATCCGACCAAGTTCACGTTCATCGAGGAGTGGGAGAGCCGCGACGCGCTGAATAAACACGGACAATCCGAACACATTGCGGCCGGGCGCTCTCAGTTTCCGGAACTGCTCGCACAACCAGCGTGGGTGCAGGTCCTCAAACGGATCGCGTGAGATATTACGACTTATTTCGTTTAACGGTCAGCCGTAGGCGTACTGCCAAAGAAACTGAGTACGGTCAAACGCAGTTAGACGTTGTTCAACGCCTGCTGTCTCTCGCTTACGCTTCGGGTTGCCATTTGATTTGACTACGACTACGACTTTGAATCACTCCTGAGAATCAATACCATGCGATGCTCTGTTACTTCCTTTTTATTTGCGACCACTTGTCTCCTTTTAGAAATCTCGATCATGTCAACCGCTGCGTATGGTCAAACAACCTATCAACTACCGCCGCAGGAAGTTGTCGATATTGTCGACGCCAAGCCCGAGCCCTCCGTGTCTGTTAGCCCTGACTCTAAATGGATGGTGTATGTTGATCGCAACGCGATGCCCGATATTGCTGATTTGGCGAGACGTGTTGTTGGGCTCGCGGGAATTCGTATCGACCCAATCGCAAACGGCGGTTTTCAAACTGATTTTTTTCGAGGTTTGTCGATTCGAAAGCGAGAATCGGCGGCTCTGACGCGTGTGCCAGTTCCTGAACCAGCACGCATCGCCTCGATAAGTTGGTCGCACAACTCTCAAGCGTTTGTCTTTACCAATGTTACTGAGGCGGGAACTCAACTTTGGTTCGTATCCGTTGACAAACCAGACAAACCAGTGCTGCTCACCGATCGCCTTTCCACGGTTTTGGGTGCAGTGGAGTGGATGCCGGATGGGAAACGTGTCTTGTGCAATTTGGTCCCTGCGAATCGAGGTCCTGAACCAGCGGCCCCCAAAGCTCCCGCTGGCCCAAACATTCAAGAATCGTTCGGCAATGTTTCTCCTATTCGAACGTACCAAGATCTTCTTTCGAACGCTTACGACGAGCAGCTTTTTGAGTACTTCGGTACCTCGCAGCTAGCCATCCTAGAAGCAAACGTCCCCGTAAAGGAAATTGGCAAACCTGGATTGATCGATATTGCAAGCATTGCTCCTGATGGCCAGCACCTTTTGGTTGCGACTCTGCACCGACCGTTCTCGTATCTACTAACCGCCGGTTCCTTTCCACATACCATTCAAGTTTGGAACCTCGATGGCAAAATGCTCTACCAAGTTGTCGATGTCCCATTGGAAGAGAATATTCCTATTGAAGGGGTCCGGCTGGGGCGTCGTTCGGTGAATTGGAGAGTAGGTTATCCCGCGACCTTGGTTTGGACAGAAGCCTTGGATGATGGCGACCCACGCAAAAAAGTCCCTTTCCGCGAGCAGATCAAAACGTTGGCCGCTCCGTTCAGCGACGAACCACGCGACCTGATTCGATTGGAACATCGCTATGCCGGCATCTCTTCTTTTGCAAAAGCATCGTGGCTGATGACAACCGAAGTCGATCGAGATCGGCGTTGGGTTCGTTCGTTGCTCCACGATACAGACCAACCGAATCAAGAGCCCAAGGTCATCGTCGATAGGAGCATGCGCGATCGATACGGCGATCCCGGACGCATGCTTTTCAAGGCCGACAAAGCGGGCTTTCCAGTGGCACAACAAACAGGCCCTTGGGTTTGGTTGGTCGGCCAGGGAGCCAGCCCAGAAGGGAACTTGCCGTTCCTCGATCGCAAGAACTTGGAAACGCTTGAAAGCCAGCGTCTGTGGCGTTGCGAATCCGGAACTTTAGAGAGCGTCGCTATGGTGCTTTCGACCGATGCGACGGAGAAGCCAAAGTTCATCACGCGTCGCGAATCGCCAACGAGTCCAGCCAACTTTTATCTGCGTGATTTAGCAACTCGTTCCGATGTCGCATTGACCGATTTCAAGGATCCGACGCCACAGATTCGCGGGATAAAGAAGCAGATCGTCAAATACACACGCAGTGACGGCGTTCCTTTGTCGGCGACGCTCTATCTGCCTGCGAACTACGTGGAGGGAACGCGTCTGCCGCTGCTCGTTTGGGCTTATCCATTGGAGTTCAACGATGCCAGCACTGCGGGACAAGTTTCCGCGAATCCATCTGAGTTCACTCGCATTGCTGGGCTGAGTCATTTGACCTTATTGACGCAAGGCTACGCCATCATGGACGACGCCACGATGCCAGTCATCGGCGATCCGGAAACTATGAACGATACGTTTATTGAACAAGTTGTTGGAGCGGCAAGAGCAGCCATCGATAAGGCCGTTGAAATGGGGGTAGCGGACGGAAATCGAGTCGGAGTTGGCGGACACAGCTATGGTGCGTTCATGACAGCCAATCTCTTGGCCCATAGCAAATTATTCCGAGGTGGGATTGCGAGAAGTGGGGCATACAATCGAACGCTAACACCGTTCGGCTTCCAATCGGAACGCAGGCCGCTTTGGGATGCCAAGGATGTTTATGCCAACGTTTCTCCGTTTATGCATGCTGACAAAATCAAGACACCGATTTTGTTTGTGCACGGGGAAAACGACAACAACCCAGGCACGTTTCCGATCCAATCGCAGCGCATGTATCAAGCGGTCAAAGGAAACGGCGGAACGACTCGTTTAGTGATGTTGCCGCACGAGAGTCACGGTTATCGAGCCCGCCAATCGGTATTGCATACGCAGTACGAAATGATTCAGTGGATGAACCAGTTTGTCCGAGACGCCAAGTGAATTGGGCGAGACGCCCCTACCTCTTTTATTCTCCCCTTCTCCTCCTCGGGAGGAGAAGGGGCCGGGGGATGAGGAGGTTCGAGCATGCTTGCGTGTTAGACCAGGCAAGATCTCTCACTTCGACTGTTCAGAAGCAACGTCAGGCTCTTGTTTCGCATCCGGCAACGAGCACTTCACGATAATGATCTCGTACGCCCCGTCGACATCATTCTGCTGTGAGGCGATAACCAACGTTTGGTCGAGACGGAACTGAACTGAGGTTTGCACTATAGACTTCCGAATCGACTTGGACAGATCCTTAGCTGATTGGTCACCGACAGCCCGTCACAAATTCGGCCTGTCACAAATTCGGCCTGTCACAAATTCGGCCTGTCACAAATTCGGCCTGTCACAAATTCGGCCCGTCACATTGCAGCCCTTAGGCCCCCTCCCGAATGTCGCTGATGGCTCCATTCGACCTCCCCCAATTGCGTTGGGAGAGGTGACTGATTTGCGAGAACTTGTTGACATACCCTGTTGACCGCACATCGAAGTGTGTTCCGGAATACGCTCCCACTGCTCAATCAACTCGAAGAAAAGCCGCTAACGTCACCTCTCCCAGCAAAGCTGGGGGAGGTCGGAGCGAGCGTAGCAAGCTCCGGGAGGGGGTGCGGTCACCATCCGGGCGGCCGTACTCCGAATCAATCGTCCCATTTCAGTGGTCCGCCGAGGAAGCCGGATTTGAGGCCTGTCATGGTCAGAGCCATTTGGCCGCGAATGATTGGGGTTCGATGCAAAAGCAACATAGGTGCCTGGCACCTATTGACATTATACCGCACCGGAATATCGTCGCGAATCCAATCGCAAAGTACTTGGGAGAGTGGCTGAAGACTACCTGCCAGGGGTTTCAATGGGAGAGCGAGGCTCCTGCCGAGCTTTGCCCCGGATCGGCAGGAGCCTCTCCCTCCCGGATTGAACAGAGCTGCCGCTCGCCTTTCGAGCGATACGAGACCAGCCCTTGTTTCAGAGCTTGTTGCATTGACTAAAAGTCGCAGACGCCCATGTCATTTTCGAACTCAGAGCTGCTTGCTTCTCGCGCTGGAAAGGTCGCGCCCAAGACCATTGCGCCAATGCTCGCCATGTGAATGAGCCAGCAACCTTCGTTCGCGACCACAGTACGAAGGGCAACCCAAGCAACGAGCAGCATCGCGGCGAAAAAGATACGTTCGGCATTTCGCTGCAGTTGCAAGTTCTCGGAACTTTTCGCGATCCACAAACCTATGATCGCAATACAGGGAACGACCCACGGCAGGCATGGACCAAAAGACTCAAACCAATATGGCATGTATGGCATTGCTGAGGTGCTTCCTTGCTCCCGAGTTGATTATGTTACCCGAGATTCGTTCTCCAAGTAACTTGAGCGAATCATGAAGAATTGTCCAAAAAGATTCAAGATCGGTTGGACAAGATTGTGGGCTAGAGTCTGCGACTTTTGGGGCTAGAGTCTGCGACTTTTGGGCGAGCGAAATTGCAATTGAAGGCTTATGGTTGATGCCACTTCAGCCGGCTGAAGACGGTACACCATCGCTGTACAGCAGCGTGGGCTAACGTGGCATGACTGGCATATTCGAGTTAGTAACAGAGCCAAGTCGAAGATTTTCTACCTGTGCGACCTTGAGTTCCACTGTGAAATCAGGACCAGGCTGCAAATAGAGCGGACCATCTGCCGTATCCTGGACAGCATACAGTCCATGGTGACGCGTCATCTCAAGCGTTGCCAAAAACATAGCAACCAACGTGCTCTTGTGCATGCCGACTTCAAACAAATCCTGCAGTTCGACCCGGTCCATTTTCTGGACTCGTTCGTGTATCCGTCGCATGTACACGTGAATCGGTGTGTCGTCGTATTGGATACTTTGTTGAGGGGCTTTCTGACGTGCCTTCAAGATCCGTCCAAACGCGCTGACCAAATCCCAAACTTCGACCTTTGCGATGGGAAGCTCATCCGGATCGATTCTACGTGGCGGCAAATCGGATGAAAGACGCGCATATCGTAGCTGCCATCGACGGCTCTGTTCGTCAAGCAAGCAGGCCGCGTCCCGAAAACGCTTGTACTGAACCAATCGTTCCACCAACTGAGGCATCGATGTATCTTGGCCAATCGAACCGATATCCTCTGACGAATCCGCGTCCGAGGTAGGGAGAACTGTCTTGGCCTTTAGCTCGATCAATTGACTTGTGATGTCGATAAACTCACCAACATCGTCCAAGTCCAAGACCTCCAGCACTTCCAAGTACTCCATGTACTGATGCGTGATCTTTGCCAATGAGAGTTCCTCAAGCGGTAGCTCTTCGCGGCGGACCAAATAGAACAGTAGTTCTAGTGGTCCATAGTAGCTAGGTAGATCGACTCCAAAAACCATTGTTTCGATCCAACGTTATCGCGTTAGCCCCATCGTGAACGAGAAGATCTGACGTGTGTCGGTGTCTGCATACGAAACAGGGAATGCAAAGTCAAACGCAAGCGGAGCAGGTCCAAGAGCCGGGACTGCAATCCGTGCTCCAAAACCAGGCGCGATGCGGAAATTCTTAGAATTGATTTCAATATCCTTTTCAATCGTCCCGTAGTCCACGAAGCCGACCATTCGCAGCATATCGTCCGCCGTGATTGGCATCATGTATTCAAAGGTTCCAAGCATTTGGAAGCGACCGCCCACTTGGACATCACTGTCCACCGGACTTGCTCCCCGGAATGCAAATCCTCGCATCGTAGAGAAACCACCTGCGAAGAAGTTTTCAAACAATGGCGTGTCCACGCCGCTAAACCCCAAACGTATCGAACTAGTAAAGGTATGGCGCCCACCGCCATCAGCTCGTTGTCGAACGAGAAAGTAGCGGCTAAAGTTGACTTGGCCTCGCGGATAATCGAATTCACCAAACGTCTGGTCATAAATCAATTCCAGCAAATGGCCTTCCGTCGGCAGGAACGGACTGTCACGCGTATTGTGGGCTAGCCGGACTCGCCCAGCATAGAGGTCATTGCTGCCTGCAACGCGATCTAGCGCTGGAAGCCCAGTGATTCGAAGACTCGAAATGTTCACGTCTTCGCCTCGCAACTCAGTCGACAAAGACAAGTCCGGTGTGACTTCGTAACCGACCGCAACGCGGGCTCCGAGACGTTGTTCGGTCCAATCGCGATAGATACGCGTGAAGTAGAATCCGCCCACCGATAGACTGAACGGAGAGTATCCAAACAAGTTTGGCTCTGTCCAATTCAAGGTGTAACGTTGTACTCGATTGCCCGGCACTAGCTCTGCTCGGAAATTCTGTCCGGCACCGCGGAACGCTCCGTTTAGTAAATCGCTAGGCCGTCCCGGCCAATTGCGAATATCGAAGTTGCGTTCCTCAAGAACAAAGTTACCGGCAACGCCTAAATCGCTATTGACCGATCCACCCACTGAAAATCGTCCTGTCTGCCCCTCTTGGACATACACATCGACCGGAATGTCTTTGATCTTCGGATTGTAGCCGAATGGCGAACTGTCCAAAAACTCGGATGATTTCCCAAGCTTCCATGGTTCCTCGAGTGAGGGCGCTGTTTGGAAAGGGGCGGCGGGAGGTGACAATGGCTGATTGTTAAAAGTTGGAGGTGGAATGTAAGGCTGATTGCTGTACGGTTGCTGAGGGTACGGTTGCTGAGGGTACTGTTGTGGGGGCACGGGCTGACTGACACCGGGTGCCGGCGAGTTATATCCGTTTGGTACGTTCGATCCTTGATTTGGAAATGCGGGGCCACCGACGATCTGCTGGCCATTGACAGTTGGGCCATTGACAGTTGGGCCATTGACAGTTGGGCCATTGAAAACTGGCCCATTGCCAGAACTTGGGACATTTGGATTGGAATAGGGTGGGGCAGCATACGCCGACGGACCAGAACCATACGGTGATGGAACATAGTAACCGGATGCCGGGCCAGATTGTGCTTGCCCCAAGCTGGGCGTGCAGGCGGCGACCCAAAGTCCGATCGATGCAAACGAAGCCGCAACAATGCTTCTTTTTCGGCGTTCGCGTTGCTTCATGGCAGGATGGCTTTTCGTGGTTAGGCTTAGCATGTTTGGATTCACTATCAACGGATGGCTTCGTTCAAATAGTTGGTGAGAACGAACCTCACTAGCAGGTCCTTGGGCATTGAATTAACGCTTGGAGCTGAGCTCACGGTCCGCACCCACGGGGGGCTCAATTCGAATGTTCGGGACGGTCCCTTGGCTTGGATCGTTGTTGAAAATATTGAGGTACTTCAATCGTCGCTCGGCGTTGTCGATTTCGGGTCCATTGGCAATACTTCCTGGACGGATCTTGCCGAGGGGTTGCATGACGACTCGCTCTTTGGTGTGGTCACCATCAATGTGCACACGAACTTCGCTGATCCGATAGACGTCTCCCTCGCCGATGTTGTAGACGACGTCTACTTCGTTGTTCGGTTGATAGATCAGCTCACCGATGACTTCAGCGAAGATGTGGCCTTGTGCACCATACACATCTCGCAAGAACTTTTCATCGTTGAGTTTGTTGGGCTGCATGAATGGCTCACCGGCCTTCAGTTTCATGTACGGTAGTAACTCGCTTGGCTGATATCGTTTTGTGCCGACGATTGAAACCGACTTGACTTTGTATCTCTGGCCTTCGGAAACGATAAACGTCAAGTCGATGAAATCGCCATTGGGGGTGTAGTCTTTTCGGAACTCGACTCGCGCATCAAAGTAACCCAATGACCGATAGTACCCCATCAACGCATCGCGGTCCGCTTCCATCTTGTAATCGGAAGCCTTGTTGCCGAACCATGTCGTCAGTCCGTGGCGTGTATCCCGGCTGCTGATTTTCGTTTTGAGGATCTCGGCGGAGAATGCTTGATTACCGACGAAGTGGATTTTGTTTAGTCGCTCGACAGGGCCTTCATTGACAATGAACTCGACCTCGCGTTGACCTGGCTTGAGCCCTTGAGCGATCTGGATGTCGACTTGGTTCATCCCTTTGTCTTGGTAGAGCTCAATCAATCGCGACTTGGCGGAATTCAGAGAGATGGGGTCCAATGGATCTCCTTTTTGGAGTCCTGCGTGTTTGCTGAGCTGGCGATCTTCAAGCGCCTGATTGCCGCGGAAAACAACTTCTTTGATGATCGGTCTTTCGTCTACGATCAAGCGGATGTGAACTCCATTTGCGGCTTCGGTAAAGTAAGGAGTAATCTTTTTGAATAGATTGGTTCGGTAGAGAGAGCTGATGTCTCGGTTGAATGTTTCCTTGTCGAAGGTCCGGTCTTCGCGGGACTGCATTGTGGAAAGAATAAAGTTTTGGGAAATGCTGCTGTTTCCCTCGATGGTCACTGACAGGATGATGGCTCCATCCTTGGTCTCACGCCCCTGAGGCCCACCGTTTTCGTACAATTTATCGCTAAACTTGGGATCGAAGAACGCAGGCGCGTTTCCCCCAGGTGACCCACCACCACCGCCGCCACCCATTTGACCAACTGCCAAGGATCCATTGATTACCAGCGTTACCGGAAAAACCAATCGAATGACGAGCGTTTTTGGTTGGATCATAGGTTACCTCGCACGGACAGGGATGGGACGTATCTCCCTCACTGAATACACAAAAGAACTTTCACAGAGCAACCTCAGCCCCCTCGGACTTTAGTTATTTCAGGAATTTTTGGGTAGAATAAAAATGATGATTCACGCTACTCACCGGCGTTCCACTTCCTCAAAACCCTTATCCTTCCCAATTTACAGAATCGGCCCCGCCATGACCTCTCGCGTAGGTAGCAGGTTTCGTGAGAAACCTACACGGAATGATCAGTTGCTTTCATCTTGTTTCATCGCCCTTGCAATTTCCGCGAGTGCTTTGGCCACGTCTACGCTCCCCGCCGATCGATTTACGCCAGCGGAGCCGATCACCGCTCAAGAGTTGTTCGGCCAAACCATTCGAGCGTCAAGCCATCGGTCCCCAGCAGAAGAGCTGTCTGGTTTCCACGTGGCGGAGGGATTTCAAGTTGATTTGATCGCGGCCGAGCCTGCGATTTCCAAGCCGATGAACATGGCCTTCGATGTAAAGGGACGTCTCTGGATTACTCAGTCTACCCAATACCCCTTTCCTGCCAAAGCTGACGAAAGCGGAAGCGATGCGGTTGTGGTACTCGAAGACAAAGACAGCAACGGCAGTTTCGAAACCACGCGAGTGTTCGCGGACGGACTCAATATTCCAATAGGGCTACTGCCGTATGGTGATGGTGTTCTCTGCTTTTCGATTCCCAATATCCTGTACTTGCGCGACACCGACAACGACGGTCTTTGCGATACCCGTGAAGTTGTGCTGGGGCCATTCGATACGACTCGCGATACGCACGGCATGGTCAATTCATTGCGAATGGGTGAAGATAATTGGGTCTACGCTTGCCACGGTTTCAACAATCAATCGAAAGTGCAGGGGAAAGATGGGCAATCGATTTCGATGACTTCAGGCAACGTATTTCGATTCAAACCAGACGGGTCCCGGGTCGAACTCTTTACTCAAGGGCAAGTGAATCCGTTCGGCATGGCACGCGATCGTTGGGGATTTTGGTACGCAGCCGATTGTCATAGCAAGCCGATTTCTCAATTGATACGGGGAGGTTGCTATCCAAGCTTTGGCCGGCCCGACGATGGACTCGGCTTTGTCCCTCCGATGATGGATCATTTGCATGGCAGCACTGCGATTTCGGGTTTGGCTCATAGTAAGGATTCCAAGTTTCCTACTTTGTTTCAGGACAATTTCTTCAGTGGCAACGTCATGACTTGCCGTATCAACCGAAACCATTTGACCTATCAAGGAGCCACTGCCAAAGCGAATGCGATGCCAGACCTGATGACGAGCGATGACCCTTGGTTCCGACCTGTCGATTTGCAGTTTGGCCCCGACGGATGTTTGTACGTCGCCGACTTTTACAACAAAGTCATCGGTCACTACGAAGTACCTCTCGACCATCCTGACCGCGATCGCAAGAGCGGCCGCATTTGGCGAATCCGCTGGACGGGAGGCGGTGAAACGATCGAAAAGCAAGCTGCTCCAAAAACGATCGATGATCCAAAAGCACTTTTTGCGGATCGCTTCGTGAACGGACTGGACTCTGTAGCAGCTCTTTCCTCAATCACTCGAGCTGTTAGTGCTGCAGACCTAAATGAACCGCTGTCTGCGATGCAGGCTTATTACCTCTACTCGAAACTAGGGGCCAACAAAGAAGATGAACCAAGCTGGCTACTACGGCAGATCGCTCGGGAAGACAGCCTCAGCGACCCTGTTCTTAAGCAGTCTATCTTGATCGCGACAAGGGACATCTTGACTCGGCTCAAGCAACGGGACAACGCCGCCTATGATCAAGCGATTGCCAAATTGTGCAGCAATGAAGTGCTAGAGCTAGCTAACAAGCCAGTAGCTTTTTCTATGGAAACTACCTATGTAAGGGCACTGGTGCGAGTCTTGCTATCGCTCAAAGACGCTAGGGCCGCAGCTGGAGTTCTATCGCTTTGCGAGAAACAAGCTGCCATGTCGAATGCAACGGCCGACCAGCAACGCGCCTTGGAAGAAACGATTCAGTCGATAGCAGACGTGGTAGACGAATCCAACATGGACCGGTTCATGGCACTTTTGGATTCAACGACCAAAGACGCAGATGCGCGTGCCGATCAATTGCTGCGCATTGCTGGACGCCAAATGCAACAACGGGGGAGAGTCCTCGGTAGCTTGCTCTCGCGTTGCCAGGTAATGGTGGGCAACCTAGGTGGCGAGTGGCTCAAACAAGCTGAAGCATCCTCCAAAGGATCGGATGGCTTTCAACTGATCCACTGGTCTGCTAACTCGACCAAAAAAGACGAACGCAGAAACTGGCCCACCGAAAAACGAGAATTGGCTCGATCGTCCAATTCGGAATCCAAGCGAGGGTCGTTCTTCAGCAGTTTTCCACTTGGTGAGAGTTACATTGGGACTTGGGCCTCGAGTCCATTTATTGCCAACGGCAAACTTGATTTCTATGTCGTCGGGCACAACGGTCTTCCAAGCAAAGAATCGACTACCAAGAACTACGTTGCGCTGGTCAAGCTTGACGTAGCAGGCAACGTTGCGGAAGAACTCTTTCGAGCGCAACCGCCCCGAAGCGATATCGGACAACAGGTCGAATGGGATCTTGCAAAACACGCCGGTATGACCGTTCAATTGCGAGTCGTGGATGGTGATGCCGATGCCAGCTATGCTTGGATCGGAATCGGTGAGAGCTCGCAATCTGGGTTAAACCCTAGCCCCATACGAGATCAATGGGATCGCATTGTTTCCATTGTGGAACTTTGCGGAGTACCGAGCGCAGCAGATGGGCTGGAAAAGGTCTCGCAGTTGCTCGGTTCGAAAAAGATGGATTGGCAGAGTCGATACCGTTTGCAGCGGCTCCGAAGCAAAGGGGGCCTGCCAGAGATCGTGGAGTTAGTGGATTTCGCAGTCGATCATAATTGGCTGGACCTCCTTGATCTCTTAGCGATCGATGTCAGAAAAAATCCAGATTGGGATTGGGGTGTGTTTGGGAACGAGGGGCTCCGCAAATTCGGAGATGCTCTGTGCAGACGTTGTTCTTACCAAGAGCAAGAGCGATTGGTTCTGAAGTTGTCCAAGCATCGTTCAGCGATAGCAGTTATCGCCTCACTGTGCGAGCGAGGGGCGATGTCGCGCGATGCCTTGCGTGTGCTGCCCAAGAGTTGGTGGGAAAGCCTACCGGCAGATAGTCTGTCGCAACTTGAGGCTCTGAGGCCGGAAGCAAATGCCTCCAGCGACAGGCTGGCAGTTGTCGAACGAAAGGTTGCCGCCATCGAACGCATGGATGTCGACATGCAAGTTGGAAAGAAGCAGTTCGCTGATCGATGTGCGATATGCCATAAGCTCGGTGATCAAGGCAAAGTGATCGGGCCTCAACTCGAGGGAGTTGGTGCTCGCGGCGCCGCACGTCTTTCGGAAGACATTTTATGGCCAGACCGCAACGTCGACGAAGCCTTTCGAATGACGCTCTTGTTGCTTGAAAGCGGAGAGTCGGTGAGTGGACTGGTAAGTGATCGCACAGTGGAGTCGCTATTGCTGACCGATCAAACCGGAAAGCAGCGTCGAATTTTGCTTAGTGAAATTGACCAAGAGAAACCGAGCAAACTATCGTTGATGCCGGGGAACTTTGATGAGTTGATGACGGATGGCGAATTTGCGTCGCTAATCGGATTTCTTCGAAGTTCGGTCAGTTCAGCGAAATAACTAAGACAGAATTGCCCCAGCGAATCCCATCCAAGTGGACTTATCTAGACACCCTCCCTCTGGGAGGGTCGGGCCTTCGGCCCGGGGAGGGTGAAGTGACTTGTGCAAATGACGCTGGCACTTCACCCTCCCCTCGCTTCGCTCGACCCTCCCAGGGGGAGGGTGACTTATTTAGGTCTCCCTCGCTCGACCCTCCCAGGGGGAGGGTGACTAAACCGGACGATCTGCTCGGGGAGGGTGACTTATTTAGGTCTCAAATACTTTTCACCTGTGTTCGAGATGCCAAAGAAATCTGTTTCTGGGGAAACTCGTTGGTACTCCATGGCTGCAGTTTGCGAAACATGGGTGCCAATAAGCTGAATCGCATCGAATTTCCTCACTCGCTGAAGCGTTTCGAGATGCGTGTCCGTAAGTCCCGCGCCGTGGACGCTAAGAATGGTTAGGCGTCGGTCTGCGCGAAGTGCCTTGAAGGCATCCTCCAAATCAGTTTCCGTGTGTGCCTTGATGTGGAGTGAACATGGCCTTCCGTTGCAGATGTGAATTGCCCCCCATGAAAAATCTTGGGAGGTCCAAACATCATCAGCCGTTGAATAGTTGGTCCAATACCGAGGGCGGCAAAACTTGTCGATTTCGGTTGCAGGAAAGAAAACCAATTTCGCAAAGCCACCTCCGTATTGGAAGTTCGGCTCATGGTACCCCGTGCCAGTTCCTCCTCCTGCAGATCGCTCAATAATGCTAACAGGATCGCGAAGGCCAAGATATGCCGAAAGATACATCGCGAAAAAAGCACATGCGGCCAACAGCGTTCTGATTTTGAACTGGAATCGCATGTCGGTTCTTTCAAGTTAAAGTCCCGCTATCACTAGGCGATTACTTCGCTCCACGCAAACGCTCGCGTATACGAATCAAGATAGCTCGAAGCTGTTCAGCTGATCGCGATGGGGTTCGCCAGTACTCGGTGACGATTGTCCACATTGGCATGGACGATCTCGTCTTTTCCAAGTGGACTGAAGGATTGCAGCATCCGACGGATAAACACACCGAGCCATTTTGTTTTCTGACGCTCACCGGACGTGCTCGACTTAATTTTAGTATAGTACACGTCAGCATTTCGCTTTAGCAACTCACGGTTTGCAAAAATCTTTTTGAACAAAAATTGATTTTTCTGCGCCTGGATTTGTCTAAACTGAACACTAAGCTCTCGATTGTATTTCCATTCCAATCTTTTCTTGAGAATCAGCATGAATTATTCTGTCGAAGAGGTAAAGCCAGTTGGGCCTATTTGGGAATGGTCGGAGTTGAGTTTGCAGCACTCTTCGGTCACCGACTCTGAGCTTTTAGAAATTTATTGTTGTTCGCGGTCTCAGCCAGCGCTTACAGAAATCATCCGTCGTCATTCGCCTTTGGTATCGTCGGTCATTCGACGATTGATTTCCAACCGACAAGATGCCGAGGATGCGTTTCAAGCTACCTTTCTAGTCTTAGTTCTCTCCGTCAAGAAAATTCGCAACCCAGAGTCTTTGGGTGCGTGGCTTTATGGAGTTGCATTTCGCACATCCAAACGTCTTCGGAGCTTGCGAAGGAAAGCCAATTTGAAGGTTGCACTTGAATCCCACTCAAGCCTGAAGCCGAAAAAGCCGTTGATAAGCCGAAGCCTTAGCGCTTTCTTGACGCGTCGACAAAAGTCTTTTGGGCAAAAGTAGAAATCAAAACATATTGGAAATCGATCTAGGAAGGCACGCAATCGTCGCGGAGCGACGAGCGACAATGTCGCCCTTCGCTGCGCGAAGGTAGCGTGCGAAAACGCACCGGACGGCTTGCGCCGTTCCGATAACAAAAGGATTGCCATTTGGCAATCGTCCCGTCGTCTCTACTTCCGGTTGGTGTTCACTGAGAAGTCCCGTATATTAAGCTTGTCATTCGTCGCCAGATTTCCCCGAACCATCCTGTTTCATGAACGCAAACTCGAATACGTCGCCAAAAATGCAGCCATCGTGGATCGCAAAGCGGACCTTAGCCTTTGATTCCAGTGGGATCCGAAAAGTCTTCGAATTGGCGGCTTCGCTTAAAAACCCAATCAATCTCTCCATCGGACAACCGGATTTCGACGTTCCAGCTCCCATCAAAAAAGCCTGCATCGAGGCCATTGATCAAGGTAAAAACGCTTATGCTCCCACGCAAGGCATCGGGCCGTTACGGGAACGACTCCAATCGGACATTGATCGCATATACCAACATCCTGATCGCAAAGTTTTTATCAGCTCTGGCACAAGCGGCGGTTTGGTTTTGTCCATGCTATCGATGGTCGATCCTGGCGATGAAGTTATTGTGTTCGACCCGTACTTTGTCATGTACGTTCCGCTGATTCAATTGGTCGGTGGTGTGCCTGTCCTGATTGATACGTATCCGGACTTCCGAATCGACATGAACAAAGTTCGAGATGCGATTACTCCCAAGACCAAAATGATTCTGTTCAACAGTCCGGGGAACCCGACTGGAGTTACTGCGACCTTGGAAGAGATTCAGGGGTTGGCTACGCTCTGTGCCGAGAAGAGTATCGCTTTGATCTCCGACGAAATCTACAGCGGATTTCACTTCGATGGCCCCATGCGTTCGCCAGCCGAATTCAATCCGAACACCATCGTCATCGACGGGTTTTCAAAGAGTCATGCCATGACTGGTTGGCGATTGGGGTATGTGCATGGCCCGAGTGAAGTCATCCAGACAATGATCAAGCTCCAACAGTATTCATTCGTTTGCGCACCGACGCCGATGCAATGGGGTGCTTTGGCGGCCATGGATCATGATATGAGCCAATACTACCAAGACTACGCAGGAAAGCGGGATCGAATCGTCGCTGGCCTTCGAGACTATTATGAGTTTACGGAACCAGGCGGTGCGTTTTATGTTTTCCCCAAGATCCCCAAGGGAACAGGTGATGATTTTGTTCGCCGAGCGATCGAGCATGAACTGTTGATCATTCCGGGTAACATCTTTTCGGCCCGCGACACGCACTTCCGGATTTCGTTCGCCGCACCTGACGCAACGCTCGACCGAGGAATCGAAGTTCTGAGGAAATTGGCCCGCAGTTAGGCCAGCGTTGGAAGGATAACGACCGCAGCTGGATTTGTGAGAATCCAGCTCGCCTCTTGGTTCGGTCTTTCGGGTGATTGAAAGTTAGCTTACTCTTTCTCGGGAAGCTTTGGCTGCGAGCACGACAATTGCGATTGCATACCAGAACGAACGCCAATGCCGCGTTGCCTTACGTCAATATCGGCATGATCGGATGACCTTTGCTGATCGCGAGTGGACGGTTGAATCGGTCCCGCAACTCGGTCTCAGGTGCGAACCCGAGGCAATGAAAAATGGTTGCCGAGAGATCTTGAGGTTCCACTCGACCTTCGATAGGAAAACCACCTTGGCGGTCCGAACGACCGTGTACCGCGCCACCTTGTACGCCACCACCTGCCAAGGCTGCTGAGAAAACATGGCCCCAATGGTCCCGCCCTCCGCTTGGATTGATCTTTGGGGAGCGACCAAACTCGCCCATCCAAACGACCAGAGTCTCGTCCAGCAGTCCCCGCTGTTCCAAATCCTCCAGCAAAGCTGAGTAAGCTTGGTCCATCGGCGGCATCAGAGCATTCTTGAGTCGCTCGGAATTCTTGGCATGCGTGTCCCACGCTGGGGCGACGTTGTCATCGTTGTCACCTCGCGTCCAGTTGACTTGCACCAGGGACACACCTGACTCCACGAGACGCCGAGCGAGCAGCACACTTTGGCCGAACCGATTGGAGCCGTAGCGTTCGCGAGTTGCATCCGATTCCTGTTCGATGGCAAATGCCCTTTGCGCCGTGTTGGTTCTCAGCAAATCGATGGCTTTGTTTTGCCAGACCGCCCAGCGTTGGGCTGAGTTGGTGCTATGCAATGCGTCCAAGCTACGGTTCATGGTTTCTTGAAGAGTTCGTCTCGCCAGGAGTCGGTCTGTCGAAATATCGGCTGGCAAAGAGATGGTCGGAACGCGGAAGTCTTTCTTATGCGGTTCGCAATCGATGAGCCAAGGATCGGCATGATCGCCGAGCCAGCCCGCGTCCTGTCCCGGCCACACGATTCGACCAGTGTTCCATATCTCCTCGGGCAATCGAACGGAACCGGGCAAGCTCGTTGCATCCCCTTTTAGATGGCGAACAACCGATGCGATACTCGGCCAATCGTTGGGCGCGCCAGGCAATGCATTCTCGCTGTTCTTGGGAGTGTGGGGATAGCCAGTGAGCATCCAATAGCCACTGGAGGAGTGTGCATTGTCATCTGTCGCCATGGCTCGTAACACGGCGATTCGATCGGTCCGTTTTGCCGTCCGAGGCATCAGTTCGCCTATATGCAAGCCTGGAGTGGCTGTCGCAATCGTACCCAGATCGCCGCGTATTTCATTGGGTGCATCCGGCTTTGGGTCCCATGTCTCGTGCTGAGGTGGCCCGCCGAGCATAAACAAGACGATGCACGCTTTGGCTTTGCCAAACGAGCCTGATGCCGTAGCTGAAAGTACCGGCGAAGCGGCATTTGCTCGAGCTTGCATGAGCTCAGGGAGACCAATGCCCAGTGCACTTAAGCCACCGATGCGGAGCCATTCACGACGTGATAGCCCATCGCACAGGGTCGCTCCAAGAGAGGGTGCGCCGAGCGGGCCTTTTCGACAGTGATTGAATGAAAGCATGGAGAGTTACTTTCGGAAAGACACACGATAATGCAGGAGGAATATGTCAGAAGCCAAATCAACTATTTTCCGGCTGCCCACATGATTCCGTTGACGAGGGTTTCCAAGAAGACCTTGTCGGAAAAGGTATCGTTGGAGTGCCCGTAAGTCGTTCCGAAAACACGTCCTTTGCCATATTGGTTTGTCCAGAAAACGGCATGGTCGTTCTTATCCACATCGCTTTTCGACGTAGCGAGAACCGTGGTATTGGGCCAGACCTTTTCGATGATATAGAGTTCGTCCATGGCGGAAGTGTAGCCTTTAGGGACGGACTTCATGATCGGATGATCTCCTTTCGTAACGGTCACGGGGTAGCGGGCTTGGTGGTCGTGTTTGCGGCTTGTGACACCAAGGAATTCTCTCCAATCATCTATTTTGGCCGAGCGGTAAGTGTGCATCGCACAGTGGATGACGACGGCATTTACCCCGTCGAAGTGTGGTTTTGTGATGCTGCGAATATAGGCCTCGTCGTCCGTGTCCGCGAAGCATTCGTTATGGATGACGACGTCAAATCCTTCGAACCACTTCGGGTTTTTGTAAAGGTCGATCATGGCCTTGGTCCCTTTGCCCCCTTGGTTGACGATTGTCCAGTCGATTGGGATACCTTTTTGCTGCGCCGCCAGTTGCATTGCTTTGGCTTGGAATTCGTAATCGTGGCAGCAACCACCCGTTACCAGCAGCACCGACAGGTTCTTCTTGGCAGGTGTGGAGTTGGTGGACGCTACTGGTTGCTGCGCTGAGGAAAAGTTGCAAGCGAGCAAAATCAGAAGGGTGGAGCTGAAAATGAATTTAAACCGGCAATAGATAGTGCTCATGGAGAGTCTGTTTTGGCTGAGGAGGGTGGGAAAGGAAGTGGCGGGGTAGGCGAGCAGCGGGAGAGAACATACCACGATTCGTAGCTGGATTCGCCAGAATTCAGAACGTATTGAATTCTGGCGAAGCCAGCTACGGTCGTTTTCCGCCTGCCGCTCGGCTCAACCGTTAGCCGAAGGGGTACTCTGCGCCGTGACAGTACGCCTTCGGCTGGCTGTTAAACAAAAGTTGGGATTTGCAATCTCCGCAAACTCCGATTGTACTCGAGACTGCTCAAAGTGTGGGGAACTCCACTAACCGTTTGGGGGCGGAATCTGCTACAAATAGAGGAATGCAAAGCGTTCTCCCTTCCAAACAGAAATCGGCGTATTCCGTTCCCCAGTCGATTGGCCAGAAACTGGTCGATCTTCGTGGTCTCATTTCACGTTTCGTGGTAAGCCAGTCACTTATTATCTTAGCGATTTGGCTGCTCGCCGCGTTTTGGACATTCGGGTTGTTGGATTATTTGCCTCCCAAATTTGGAGCGGCGGAATCGCCGCGAGCCGTCCGAATCGTCATGTTGATTCTTCTCGTCTCGGTCTCCGTTTACCTGATCTATCGGTTTCTTTGGCATCGCTGGAAAGTTCGCTGGAGCGATTCGTCGCTCGCGTTGCTTATCGAGAATCGACATCCTGAGTTCCAAAGTTCGCTAATTACCACAGTGCAGGCAGCAAACCCAACCAGCATGATCGATACCTCGATTGAGGAGCACCCGCAGCGTTCCGGATTCTTGGAGCTCGCTCGCGTAAAGGCATCGCAATTGATTGAGAAGGTTGAGGTCAATGAGTTGGTAAGATTTCGACCACTGCAGATGCAATTGGTCGCTCTTGGCATCTTGCTCGGATCGAGCTGCGTTTTTGCTCTCCTTCAACCCGACTGGACATTGCATTGGGGCAAACGTTTTTTCGCTTTGTCCGACGTGCCTTGGCCGCGTTTGACGGAACTTGGAGTCGATGGCATCGAAATGGATGTGCCCACATTCGCCGGACGCAATAATCGGCAACGCTATCTTGTCCCGTTTCGAGATGGCGTTGCGTCGGTACCCAAAGGGCAAGCGTGCCAGCTTAAAACCTGGGCCAAACTCTCGGGCAAGATCGTGCCAGAAGTATGCACCGTCTACTACCGAGATGTTGATGGCAATCGAGGCAGAGCCAATATGCGTCGGTTGACCGCGGACAAGTCCCAGCAATCGTTCGCGTTAGATGGCCCGCCGCTCGAGTCTGTTAATGAATCGCTGTGGCTAAGTGTCGCTGGTGGCGATGCACGGATTTCGAATTTGCAGCTCAACAGCGTCGAGGCGCCACAGGTTACCCAATTGCAAATCAACGTCACTTATCCTGAGTATTTGCAACGTTCGACAACCACGACTTGGGGGAACGAAACGATTCCCTATCGAACGGGCATGCGATTGCCGCAGGGGAGCCAATTGAACTTGCAGATGCAAACGAACAAGCCGGTCGAAAAATGTGACTTTGTTCTTGTTCGAGCAGGAGAAGCAGTTGACAAAGCTTTGTTACCTGAACAGTCCCTGGCAATCCAGGACGATCAATCTGAATTTCAAATGCAGCTTGGGGTTTTGGACGGCAATCTTCTGATCGAATTGCGATTATGGGATACCGACGGAATCTGTTCGAGTCGCGTTCAACAATTCGTCATTTCGGCGATCACGGACCAACCACCGCAAGTCGACTTGACCCTACAAGGAATCGGTACCTCCATTACGGAAAATGCCATGCTGCCGATCGCTGGCAAGATCAAGGACGATTACGACGTGAAAGGTGCTTGGGTCGAAACCGTTCTAGACGCCAATTCGCTGCTTAAAACGCCGCTTGCGGTTCAACCGGATGGCAAGGCAACCAATCAGCTTGATCTCAAAGCCATGCGTGACGCGGGGCAGCTCGTTACCAAAGTAGGTTCGACGCTCGGGCTGACCGTTGCCGCAGAGGATTACTTGAATCTTCGTGATGAACCGCATATCGGCCGTGCAAGCCCTATTCAACTGAGTGTTGTCACACCGGAGCAACTTTTGATTCTGCTGGAACGCCGCGAGCTTGCCATGCGAGCGCGACTGGAGCAGATTATTGGTGAGCTGTCACAGATGAGGGACCTTTTGGTAAACATGCAAAAGGCAGCCAAGGTTCTTGCAATTGCTCACGCAGCAACGGGCTCCCAGACCGATGCGGTTGCGGATAAGCCATTGGACGAAATTGCCGCGGACACTGAGGAAAACTCACCTGCTAGGCGTGAACGGATGCAAATGCTCCGTTCTCAGCAAGCCGAATCACAAATGACAAAATCAGAAGGTGAGCTTAGGGGCGTCGAACGCGAGATCACTCAAATCAACCAAGAGTTGATCAATAACCGAATCGACAGCGTCGATAGGCGAACTAGACTTGAAGACAAAATTCGAAAGCCATTGTTAGTTGTGCTTGACCAATCCTGGGTGCCAATGGCTAAGGATGTCCGTGAAATCGAAAAGAGCTTTTCCAAGTCCATCAAGGCGGATTCCAAAGCGGATGAGTTGCTGCCAAACGCAATCGAAAAGAGCAATCAAATCATCGTCGCATTAACAGAGATACTCAGCGACATGATCAATATCCAGGATTTCAACGAGGTCTTAGATATGGTCCGCGGAATCATCGACGAGCAGGGTAAGGTTTTGGAAAAAACCAAGCAGGAACAGAAAAAACAACTTTTGGATTTGCCATGAACACTCGAAACACATCCAAGTTCTTTGATCTATCAACAACGAGGCTTGGTGGCACGAGGCTTGGTAGCACGAAGCGGAAGCTAGTGATCTATATAATGAATTCACTAGCTTGCGCGTCGTGCTATGTTTTTCGCAGTGTCGATTCACTAGCTTGCGCGTCGTGCTATGTTTTTCGGAGTGTCGATTCACTAGCTCGCGCGTCGTGCTATGGCTTCATGTTTGCAATGCTCACTTTCGGCTTTTGCTCCCCTACGGCATCCGCACAAGAGAAAAAGCCGACGGCCGAACGGGTCAAAGAGCTCGAGCAACAGCAGAAGCAACTTGCACAACGATTCGGAAAACTAGAAGAACTCTTTATCCGCATGAGCGAGTTGGAGGCAGCTGCCAATCCAACGCGGGCTGGATTGCTGATGCAAGCGGCGAAGATGAGCAAACAACTCGCTACGCAGCAGCGATTGAGCGTGGCCGGAGATCTGCTTTCTCAGGGGCAATTCACCCGAGCAATACAAGAGCAAGAAGCAGGTCGAGAGAATCTCATGAAATTACTAGAGCTCTTGCAAAGTGAAAACCGGTCTACCCGACTTCGCGACGAACGGGCGAGGATTCAAGAGATCCAGCAAGAAATTCGACGCCTCGAACAAATACAACGCGGACAGACAGCCAGAACAGAGTCAGGGCAAGAACTCAAGCAAGCTGCCGGAGATCAAAAAGACATCAAGGAGCAGCTCGAAAAAGTCGCCAAAGATCTCAACGACGGTAAGGAGGAAAAGTCCGAACAAGAAACCAACATTGATGCCGAAAAAGACAAAGAGTTGAAAGATGGCGAACAGGGCAAGGAGCAAGACGGCAACAAGCAAGACGGCAAGGAGCAAGACGGTAAGCAAAACGAAAAGCCTCAAGAAGGCAAGATGAAGGATGGCGAAGGCAATCCTACAAAGCCAACTGACGGACCGCAAAAAGAGGGACAAGAAAAGGGGGCGAAGCCAAAGGATTCTTCGGAGATGCCACCCAAAGAAGGCGATTCAAAAGAGGATGAGCCAAAGGATGGTGCCCCCAAAGAAGCTCCAAAAAAGAACGGGGATAAGCCCTCCAATCCGAAAGACAGCAAGTCAAATCCGAAAGACGCAAATCCAAAAGAGTCTGAGTCGCAGGAGTCGAAAGATGCCGATTCAAAGGACACCGAAATGAAAAAGGAGGAGGCCCAGGATTCGAAGGACTCCAAACCGAGCGAAGGGGACTCGCAGTCGGATAATTCCTCGAAAAAGAAAACGCCACCGAAGCCTGAGTCGCGAGAAGACAAGGCTCGTAAACGGGTCGAAATGGCTCGTAAGCGTATGGAGAACGCTCAAGACAAACTCGAGAAAGAAAAACGGGAAGAGGCGGTTGATGAGCAGCGTGAAGCAGAGCGAGAACTACGCGAGGCCATCGACGAATTGGAACGAATCCTCCGACAATTGCGGGAAGAAGAAATCGAACGTTCCCTAGTCGACGTCGAAACGCGACTTCGGCGAATGCTCGATTTGCAACGTGCCGTACGTGAGCAAACGGAAAAGCTTGGCAATTTAACAGGCGATCTCAAGGACAGAACTTTAGAGCTTCAAGCCAATAAGTTGTCCATCGAACAGCTGAAGGTCGTGATGGAGGGGCAGAAAGCGCTTTTATTGTTGCAAGACGAAGGATCGAGCACGGCTTTTCCTGAAGCGTTAGAACAAGTCAACCTAGATGCTCAAGTCGTTAGCAAAAAGTTGACGGAAGCCATTGTGAATGCGACGACCATCGCCGTGGAAGATGAGATTATCGGTGCACTAGACGAGATGCTTGATTCACTCAAGCAAGTTCAGAAGAAACGTGAGGAAAAAAAGAAGCAGCCCGATCAGCAGCAGCAACAACAATCAAACAATCAACAGGAAGAGCCACTGGTTGATTCCATTGCCGAGCTAAAATTGCTCAAGACTTTGCAACTCCGTATCAACCGAAGAACCCAGGCCTTGGCAAAACAAACGAACAATCCAGATGATACGGTTGGTCAAATCGGGGACCCGAGTTTGCTTGGAGAGCTAGAGGACCTAGCTGGCCGTCAGCAAAAGATTCACGAAGTAACCCGAGATATCTTAATTAAGAATGCTAAAGACTAAGAGCCCAAAGTAGGCACATTCCATCTGGCAGGATGAAAACTACCTTAACACGGCGTGCAAGTTTTGAAGTTGTAGGTTTTCCGTGATTCGGGCTAACGGCCCAGCAATTTATATAGCCCAGCCCATCGGGCTGGGTATTCGATGCAATTGCTCTTAAGGGCCAAAGGTCCGACCGTTTGTTGGCTAACGTCTCTAACTGATGCAAACTGCCGGGCCATTGGCCCTATCAATTCCTTTGCTTGATTTGCCCCAGCCCTGCAGGCTTGTCATTACCCATATCCTTTTGACTTTGCTCCCCTCGCCCCTTTTAGGGGAGAGGGGCTGGGGGTGAGGGGTTTTGCACTGTGTAATTTTGATTTGGGTCGCTCGATTGTCCATCCGATCGAGTACGAGTACGAAAAACCCAACGAAATTGGAATGTGATGTTCAAAGATGTGGGTAAAGATGAGGCTTTGCCCCTAAGTCAAAATAGTGCAACTTCAAAACGCGCAAGCTAGTGAATCTACTACCCAATTCACTAGCTTGCGCGTCGTGCTAGGTATGTCGTGCTAGGTATCTTGAAACCCGCCGTTCGCCTAATCGCTACAGATTCGTTCGGTCATTACTTTGCAGATTAGCCATAACCCATTCCAGAGGGGCCGAAACCGTACCCTCTTCCAACAGTGCGTCGTAGAGAGTGCTTGCATCATCTACCAGACCATCGCAAGAGATTACCCCATCAAGCTTAATCGCAGTTAAGGTCGCGGGATGTCCAACTCGAATGGAGCCATACTCATTGCCGAGGTCAAGAAATTCTGCCGCGTCAGTTGTCATCATTTTCAGAATTTGGTTCGAACTCAGTTCGTGTTGTTCTGCTCGAACCCGTTTCGCTTCTGTCCATAGGTTCAAGTCGGGGTTGGAAGCGCGTGAGTCGGTACCCAAGAAATGGCGGACCCCTAATGCCATTCGTTCTGCGAAAGGGTAGCGATCAGTCGGTGGGAACTGGCCGGCTTCATGGAGATGGCCGAAATGCCGATGCGTTCTTGGGCAATGAACAACTCCCATCGTCGAGGCATGCTCGGCAAGACTCATCAAATCTCGTTGCGATAAATAGTTTCCATGAGCGATCATCGCCCGCCAAGATTGGGACAACAACGCGACATGCTCCGTAATTTGCCCCTGCCTATCAAAGTATGGGTGTAACTCTAATGAAGCACCCCGGTCAAGGATAGGGGCAAGCAGATCAGCAAACGGACCGCTTTGATGCTGCAACCACTCTAATTCCTCTTTTGATTCTGCTAGATGCATCGTCACAAGGCGTTTCTCTTTAAGTGGCAAGTTGGCACACCACTGCGTCACCTTTTTAGATGCCGTGTAAGGTGCATGTGGGGCAAAACCAATTTCCCCTAAACCAGTGGTTGACTTCGGTGCACCCAAGTGTGTCATGGCCAGAGCGAGTGTTGATTCGAATCGGTGCTCGACGATGTCCAGGAGTTCGATACATGGCTGTACGACGATTGGCACTTTGGGAGCGAAGCCGATTGGGAACAAAGCCGCAATGGCTGCCACTTCGTTTTCAATCCAAGTTGCCGACCATGGCTCCGTTGCCATGTCCACAACCCAACGTACGCCTGCCTGATAAGACTCCCGGATTCCAGAAGCGATTGCCGCTTGTCGATACGAAGCCAATTGTTCAGGAGCGTTGTTCTTTGCTCGGCGAAAGGCTAGCAAGCGGTTAATCCAGTCCGGAAACGAATTGCCAGCCGGAATCGGGGACTCTAGATCGCTAAATTCTAAATGGCAATGTGAGTTGATCAGCCCGGGCAAGATCGCGAAGCCAGGCAGGCGAACTAAGCGAAGGGATTGGAAACCGGCCGGAAGCTTTTGCCCGACGAACCGGATGGTTCCGTCTTCAATGACGATGAAGCCATTTGGAGTGGGCGAAGAGTCTACAGGGACCAGCCAATCGGAAGTAACGGCAACGGCTTCGCTTGTTGGGATCATTTGGCCTCGGAAGGGTTGAGGACAGCCGTTTTCGATTGAGAACGATTGGACACAATCGTTCTAGACGGGGAATGACAGAGGACAATCGTTCTAGACGGGGGCGGGTTGTGGATAGCTGTCTGGAATTACAAACGATTGAGGACAATCGTTTTACACTGGGAACGATTGAGGACAATCGTTTTACACTGGGAACGATTGAGGACAATCGTTTTACACTGGGAACGATTGAGGACAATCGTTTTACACTGGAAACGATTGAGGACAATCGTTTTACACTGGAAACGATGGAGGCAATCGATTTCATGCGATCACTTTGCCTGAGCGACCGCCATTTTCATGCGTTCAAGTCCTTTGGCGGCAACAGCGTTTGGGTCTTGCTCCCAATAGCTTCGGTTAAAAAGCTCTAAGGACAAAACGCCGTCGAACCCGCTCGCAAAAACCGTTGCAAGGATCTTGCTAACCGGAGCGATACCGTCACCTGGGTAAACGCGATCTGCGTCATTGATTTTGTCTCGGACGATGTCAGGATAATCGTTCATGTGAAAAACATGAATGCGTTTGCCTGATAGTAGGCTAAGATCATTAAAGGAGGAGCCACCTTTGTACAGATGGTAGATGTCTGGCAAAACGCAGGCGTCCGGATGTTGAGCCGCAGCAGCAACATAGAGCACTTCGGATAGCTTCGACAGGTTTTTCGAGAAGCCCCAAACTTCGAGCTGCGCGATGCAGCCTGCTGCCTTTCCCACTTCCAACAGTGCTCGATAACGCTGGCCAGCTTGTTCCAAATTGAGTGGTCCGGAATCGGTTGCCCCAGCGGGCGGAGCCGCAATGCGGATACCTCCGATGGCTGTCACGATATCCATGTCTTTGCGAGCCTGCTCAAGTCCTTTCTTTCTCGCACCTTCGTCGTCGACGATCCAGTTTGCAAATGCGATCGCGCTTTCAACGGTCAGTCCTGCGTCGATGATTCGCTTCTTTAAATCGGGGAGCGTGCCTCCCTGTGAAGTGTACTTGCTGATATCCCGCAACCAGAATTCGATGGCGTCGTAGCCGGCTTTCTTGGCGATTTCGATCTGGTCAACGATCGGAACAACTTCGCCGTGGATGGTGCTCGTATTGAGGCAGTACTTCAATTTGTTCGTCCTTGTCAAGTTGGAGGGGGATGGCTCAGAAGCCGCTAAATGACTTTGCGTCGAAACCATTCCGACGAGTGCTGCCGACACACCGGCCATTGCCGCCTGGTTGAATTGTCGTCTAGATGTTTGCGGATTTGCTGGCGCCATGGTGTGTTTCAGGGAGGGATTGGTTGGGGGTTAGAGAAAGACTTGCTGCTAACAATACTGAAGCATACAGCCAGTCGCCGAGCAGCAAAAGCACGCAGATGACGAAAAGATACAGCATCCATCGACTGAGCCAGCTCCAATCGGTTCGCAGCATGCAGCAAAGGATTGCCATTTGTAAGGCAATCGTTAGATGCGTCAGGAGTTGACCGAGCCACTCCCAGCCTTCAGAAAGATGAAGCCACCCCCTGCCTTGTTGTATCAATAACCACCCAGCCTCGCCATTCCACCAAAGCGGGGAAGCCAGCATCGATGCGAGACTGAAAGCGATCCAAATCCAGAGATGACAGAAGATGAGCTGTGTCGCCACATTCGACGTGATCCGATCCGTCCCGCTTGAGAAACCAGGACGGCTCCAGGAGTTGCGGCCTGGATCGATCGTCAAATACGCAAACATGGCAACCAAAAGAGGTTCATGCAATAGCGTCAGCAGGGGAGCACGATGATGGAAGGTGGCGAGGCAAAGCCAGACGATAAATGTTGATACGCGAGAACCAAGTCCAGCAATGGCAGCCAAACTGGCCAGCAGTCCCGCGCCTGCAACCCAAGTAATCGCTTCGGGGTACCAGAAAAGAATGGACCAACGATAGAAGCTTCCTGTCCCAGGTACCGATTCGCCGATCAAGAAGCTGCTGCTTTCCACATTCAACCAGCCTTGTGCTCCCAGCCAAGTTGTTCCGGTGGCAAGCAACAAAAGGAAGTGGATAGCAGCGATAAGACCGCAAACGATACGAATGATTGATATCGTTTTCGGCGACAGAGGAATAAACCAATTTACCATCAAGGAGTTCCTCGACTTGAATCCAGGGATCGAACCGATCGATGGCTTTCTATTCTGGGAACAAAACCAAATTCTCCGCTTGGGAATCGAGCCAATGAGGCTTCGTAGAGAATGGACTCGGATTCTGGTTGTACGAAAGTTTCGGAGAGTTTTTCCAACCGAATACCAACAAGCTGCTGGGGGCGAACCGGATCGTGTTCCAAATGCAGCACGATCGATTTGAGTACTTTGGTCAATCCATGCGTGTCTTCACTGAGCGCCAGTTCGGTTAAGACATGGAGCAAACGCTGCATTCGTGCTTGGTCGATACTCTTGACGGAAGAGTCAAGGGCAGGCGTCCAGCTTTGTGGCGAATCGACAGTTTGAATCGATATTCGCAAGGTCTTTTGGCCAATGGAGTCCGAAATCCATTCGACCGGCAGCATTTCTTGATACCAGTTCCCGCCAATCAGATAGGGATGTAGCAAAGAGAGCATATTGTCTTGGATGGCAGAGCGTTGCCAATTGGCGGAATAGGTCATTCCAAGTGCGAAAAAGTGAAACAAAATCAGGAGTCGAAGCCCCCATTGCCATTGCATTGAGAGGCTCTGGGGATTGGGGTGTTTGTCGCGAATCGGTTCAGTCATGGAGATGGATTACCGACTTGCCAGTGAAGTCGAGTGAAAGCGTTGTCAAAAGAGGATCGCTAGTCTAATTCAAACGAGCGAGGTGAAAACGAAAAAACCGAGCTGAATCTCAATTGAAATCCGGCTCGGTTTTCGAAAGTTATTGCAAACAAATGAGTTGTTTGCTGATTTACGAACAGCTTACGCTGCTGGAGCTTTGTCGCTTACCGAAGCTGGAGCAGCAGGTGCTGCTGGAGCGGCAGGTGCTGGAGGAACTACCGTTGAGGTGCTGATTGTACCAGCGTCAACAGTTGTTCCACAGGAGCTGCAACCCGACGATGCTGCTGGAGCAGAAACGGTTGCGTCACAACCACAGCTTGGAGCTGCAGCGGGGGCCGCGCAACCGCAGCTACGAGCTGATGCCCTGCGGAGCTTAAGTGCTTTGAAGCACTTTGGAGCTGGAGCTGGGCAGCAAGTTGGGGCTTCAGCTGGAGCTGAGCAGCAAACTGGAGCTGGAGCTGGAGCTGGGCAGCAAGCTGGAGCTGGAGCAGGGCTGCAAGTTGGTTCTGGTGCGCAGCAATCGCTGGCCTTCTTAGCATGCAACTTAGCAAGCAGTCCGCCGCCGTGGCATCCAGCTTCCTTCTTTGCGTGCAATTTAGCCAAAAGGCCTTGTCGACCGCCGCAATCTGCCATTGCTACTGAACCGAAGCTCGCTGCGAATGCAGCAAGAGCGAGCGATGCCAATCGTACTTTATTCATCAAAATCTTCCTCCCGAGAGAACTAAACATGGATCCACGCAACGCCACGATGTACTTCCTGAGTTATGGACCTAATCTGCCAGAAACAACTCTGGCGCTCCGTGCCGCATTGTCCACCGTGGTTAACCTACTGTGGTAGACATTGCCGGTTAGGGGCTTTGCGTAAAATTGGTAAGTTGGAAGCGTACCAGACTGATTTGCCCTGTCAACAACCCCTAATTCAATCGCTAGCATTCGAAGTTACCGCAGATTGGGGCGAAAAAGCGCAAAGGGCTCTCAACAAGCACCTAGCAATTTGCTACATTCCGGATTGCCCAATCGAGGCATTTTGTATCTTTTTGTGTTTTTCGACGTTGGCGAGGAGATTTTTAGCCGTGTTTTTCCCTTTGGCGATGCTATCTCAATATGTTTTTGGCCCAGCATTATTTCTTCTTTCCCTCTTTATTGTTCTCATTATTTTGCTCCAACGCGGTCGTGGGGGCGGATTGACGGGGGCCTTGGGAGGGGCAGGCGGAGCCAGTGCATTTGGGGTCAAGGCGGGGGACATCTTCACTAGAATTACTGCGGTTGCCGTTCTGCTTTGGATCGTTCTTTGTGCGCTGACTTGTTTTTGGTACCTGCCTGACAACCTAAACATTTCAGCGAATTCGAAAGCGGAGTCTGGAATAGGGGGGATGGGTGGCCTGGAAACTCTGCCCCCAGAACTTGCACCAGCAACGACGCCGGAGACCGATTCAAAACCATCTACAGTTGAGGACGCACCGGCGGCTGTCGCTCCAACGCCGACCGAATCTTTGCCTTCGGCAGCCAATCTTCCACCGGCAGCTAAGCCGGCCTCCGAAGCGGCGCCAGCCGCGGAGCCTCCGAAACCAGCTGTTGACTCGCTGCCCACCGCAGAACCAACTCCGGAGTCTCCCAAGCCTTCGGCCGAACCAAAATCGTAATTGGTGGGATGGACCTTGGTACCGTTCCATTTTTTCTGTTCCGACCGTATGTTCGTTCGGGCGAAGATACAGGTCGATTTATCCGTTTCTAGATATCAGGTATTCGTTCGTTGCTATTAAGTATGACCGGGCATGGTCAAGCCGCCCAACGGCACGGTGATTTTTCAATTGACATTGAGATTCGCACGGTCAACAACCGTTATCTCAAAGTTGTTTCGAAAATCTCAGAGGCGGCTTCGGCCCTCGAACCGCAGCTTGAGTCAATCATTCGTGACACTCTGAAGCGTGGGAGCGTCACGGTTTCGGTTCGTGTGACCCAAGTGGGGCGCAGCAATGCTGCAGCTATCAATCAGAAAACTCTTGAGGACTATTTGACCAAGTCGCAGTCCGTTGCCGATCGACTTGGAATTCAGTTTGGCTATGACCTCGGCCAACTTTTGTTGCTGCCAGGCGTGCTGGAATCCAATCGACAGCAAGACGATGAAAAGTTGCTTGAGGTCGTTCAGTTGACGGTTCGTGCTGCACTGAGTGATTTGCAGTCCATGCGACTCAAAGAAGGGGAGGCAATGCGATCGCAGTTTTTGGAAACCCTTTCGCAGATTGAAGCGAGTAAATCCATGATCGAAGTGCGTGCCCCTGAAGTTGTTGCTGAATTTCGCTCGAAAATGGAGCAGCGTATTCGCAATGGGTTGGCACAAGTGGGGCATCAAGTATCCGATATCGACTTGCTCCGTGAAGTGCTTGCCTATGCAGATAGATGCGATATTTCCGAAGAAATCACCCGGCTTGGCAGTCATCTGAAACAGTTCCAAGATGCACTTTCGACCAAGGAAAGCCAAGGCAGGCGTCTTGACTTTCTCATCCAAGAGCTCTTTCGAGAGACCAACACGATAGGTTCAAAAGCCAACGACGCTCAAGTTTCCCAGCTTGTGGTCTCGATCAAAACGGGCATCGAACAGATGCGAGAGCTAGTCCAAAATGTGGAGTAGACGTTGAATTATGACCATTCCAGGCAATCTTATCATTATCTCGGGGCCGTCTGGGTCCGGAAAATCGACCGTAGTTCAGCGATTGATGGTCGATTCGGGGTTGCCATTGGTTTTGAGTGTTTCGGCCACCACGCGTCCTCCTCGTCCGGGAGAGGAAAACGGTAGGGACTACATTTTTCTGACCGACGATGAATTCCAGGCCAAGCGTCAGGCCGGGGAGTTTTTGGAGTGCAAGGAGGTTTTTGGTCGTGGGTATTGGTATGGCACTCTCCGAAACGTGGTTTCGGCTGGCTTAAGCGAAGGGAAGTGGGTATTATTAGAGATTGATGTCCAAGGGGCTCTTGCGGTTTTGCAAGGCTATCCGCAAGCGATCACCATCTTTGTCCACCCGGGCTCAATGGCCGAACTTGAGAAACGGCTTCGCAATCGCGGTACCGATTCCCAAGACTCGATCCAAAGAAGGTTGGATGTAGCGGCGGAGGAACTGTCTCTCCGGCATCACTATACACATGAAGTCATAAACGACGAGATCGATACAACTGTTCAGCAATTGTGCAAATTGCTCGTTCAGTACCAAGGAGAAAAGGTCCCATGCTCGAAGAATTGAAAGAAGAGTTCATCGTCAACAAGGTTGGCGGTCGCTTTAAGTTGTCCACGCTCATCCAAAAGCGTTTGGTTCAAATCAACCGTGGCAGTCGGCCTTTGGTGGAAATGAATACCGATGACAAAATGGAAGTTGTGATCCAAGAGATTTTGCAAGACAAGATCTACTTGACCACTTCGGGTGAACTCAAGGTGCTCAGCGAAACAGCGGACCTCGGCGATTTGCTCGACTTGGATACAAGCGACCTTTAAGGACGATGAGTCAACGCGTCGTTGTAGGGATTTCTGGCGGCATCGCCGCATTCAAATCAGCGGCTCTGGTTAGCCGCTTGGCTCAACGCGGTCTGGACGTATCTGTTGTCATGACCGAGGCTGCCGAGAAGTTCATTGGGGTTGCAACTTTCTCGGCGTTATGCGACCGAGCTCCGGTGATTAGCGCGTTCGATTCTCGGTATCCACTCGGACCGCACATTGAATTGGCGACCGACTGCAAGCTTTTTATCGTTGCTCCGGCGACAGCTCACATCATTGCAAGCTGTGCATTCGGCCTAGCGGATTGTTTGCTCTCGACCCTGTACCTTAATATGGAGTGTCCGATTGTATTTGCGCCCGCAATGAGCGCTCCGATGTGGGAGAAACCGGCGGTGGTTCGCAATGTGGATCAATTGAAAGCGGATGGAGTTCGCATTGTCGGACCTGACTCCGGTTGGCTTTCGTGTCGCCGGATGGGCGAAGGTCGCATGTCAGAACCCGAAGCCATTCTCTCCGCTTGTGAACCGTTCTTGGCGTAACACTTTCCCTCGAAGATGCTCATGGCTCGCATTGTTATCACTTCGGGACCGACCAGACAATACTTGGACCCCGTCCGATATCTGACCAATGGCTCCAGTGGACGCATGGGTGCTGCTTTAGCGCAAGCGACCCTTGAGCTTGGGCACGAAGTCACCATCATCAGCGGGCCCGTTAGCGTTGCTTATCCGTCTGCTGCTAAGGTAGTCGATGTGATTACCACTCAAGAGATGCTTGATGCGACGCGGCTTGCATACCAAAGTGCCGATGGTTTAATCGGGGCCGCGGCGCCGTGCGACTACATGCCCCGGCATATCGAAAGTCACAAGCTTTCAAAGACAGGCGAGGGGTTGCAGCTAGCCTTGATCGAAACACCGGATATCATCGCGACTTTGGGCGCCTCCAAAGGGCCAAAACAGTGGGTCGTTGGTTTCGCATTGGAAACCGAAGATGTTCGGTTTCGAGCCATCATCAAAATGTCTCGCAAGTGCTGTGACATGATGGTTTCGAACAGCGCTGAGGCCATGAATTCAGAAGACAACTCTGTGGAAGTTATCTTGCGAGACGGTTCGATTGTTGGGCAGTTCAATGGTCCTAAGCAAGAAGTTGCTCGCGGCATTCTTTTGCAAATCCAAAAACACTTAGTTGAACGGTCTCAATGAACGCATCGCAGAATGATTTCCCAGGCTTGCCAGATGTTACCCAACCGCTAGATGTCTTGGTAGTTGCGCCGCATCCGGACGATGCGGAGCTTGGAATGGGTGGTGCTATTTGCAAAATGCTTCAGCAAGGGCGAAGGGTAGGAATTGTAGACTTGACCAGCGGCGAGCCGACACCGCATGGCACTCTTGAGATTCGGGCGTCCGAAACCGCGATCGCCAATGTCGCGATAGGAAGTCCTTGGCGATACAATTTGGGGATGAGGAATCGATTTCTGGAGGCGACACTTCAAAATCGACATCGGCTTGCTGGCCTCTTTCGGCTGACACGGCCGAGATGGATTTTCGCTCCGTACTGGTCCGATGCGCATCCAGACCACGTTGCAGCCACAGAGTTGGTGGAAGCTGCTCGGTTTTGGAGCAAGCTTTCCAAGAGCGATCTTGCCGGTCAGCCTTATCACCCCGAGCGGATTTACTATTACTACTGCATCCATCTTAAGATGATCCCGCAACCCTCGTTTATATTGGACATCACGGAACAATGGCCAGCAAAAGCGGCATCAATAGATGCGTATCAAAGCCAGTTCGTCGCTGGTCGTTCCTCGGAACCGCCAAACTTTACCGAACGACTTCGGGAAGAAGCCGCTTTCTGGGGTAAAGCCATTGGTGTACGCTATGGAGAACCGTTCGCTTCGAAGGAACCCCTTGGTATGAAAGGTTTTGATTCGTTGGTTTAGGTGAAGAGTGCCTGCCATCGCCGGCCTATTGAGCCAATAACGGAGATCTCCAGTCCCTTGCTTGCGCTTTGGGTTGAGGTAGGCTTTAGCAGGTCGTCAACTGGTTGACTGAATGTTAGCGCAGGGTAAAGTAAAACTTCCGACGCACCAACTTTTTTCATGAATCGATCAAGAAATTGACTAGACGAATCATCGCTTTCATCTCCCCGGTTCTTTTTTGTGGGAATCTGCTTTGCTTGATGGCCTTGCCAGGTTGCGATTCGACAGACTCTTCAACTGCCAAGGCTCCATCCCATTCCGGCAAGTTAGTTGTGGTTGCCACGACAGGCATGGTAGCTGACATGGTCCGTCAAATCGGAGGCGAACAAGTGCATGTGGAGCAGTTGATGCGCGATGGGGTCGATCCGCATTTGTATCGCCCGAACACAGACGATGTAAAAGCAATACGTGCTGCGGATGTTGTTTTCTATAATGGCTTTAAGCTCGAAGGACGCATGAGCGATTTGCTGAGCCTCAAACCGATAGGCAAAAAAAAACATATCGCTCTCGCGGACGCGATTCCCAAGGAATCCGCGCTAGGCGATCCGGAGCACGAAACCGCTGATCCGCATATCTGGATGGACGTTACATTATGGTCCGCCGCGACTCAGTTAATCGAAAGAGAACTCAAGGAACGCATCCCATCGCAATCGGAAGTCTTTACGGAGCGGGCCAGTCAGCTTCGAGATCGATTGGGCAAGCTGGATGCACTTGGGAAGCGTTGGATAGAAACCATTCCTACCCACCAGCGAATCTTGATCACATCCCACGATGCGTTCCGCTATTTCGGGAGGCGTTATGGATTGCAGGTTGAAGGGATTCAGGGGGTTTCGACTTCATCAGAAGCTGGATTGAGACGCATACGTGAGTTGGTAGATATGCTAGTCGAGAAAAAGATCCCGTCAGTGTTTGTTGAGTCGAGCGTTCCACCCAAATCGGTGCATTCGATCATGGAGGGGGCGGCGGAAAAGAAGACCACCGTCTCAATTGGTGGTGAACTTTACTCCGATGCGATGGGGCCGATAGGCAGCGATGCCGAGACCTACGAAGGCATGATGAAGCATAATTTTAGAATTATAACCAAAGCACTAGGCGGCGAGCCGACAGAATGACGGACAACGAACCGAAGACTGCGATCCGCATTGCTGATTTGACAGTCGCCTATCAACGAAAGCCCGTGCTTTGGGAAATCAATCTTTCGATACCTCAAGGAACTCTGGTGGGCTTGGTCGGTCCAAATGGGGCAGGCAAAAGCACGTTGATCAAATCGATCATGGACATGGTTCCGCGTATTTCGGGAACGATTGAGATTCATGGCGAGCCGCTTGCGATGCAGCGGCAGCATATCGCTTATGTACCGCAACGCGAGTCCGTCGATTGGGATTTTCCAGCGACAGTACTCGATGTCGTTACGATGGGATTGTATCGTGAGATTGGTTGGTTTATGCCTGTTCGCAAAGAGCATCACAAGCGGTCTATGGACGCTTTGGAGCAAGTCGGAATTGCGGAACTTGCAGATCGCCAGATAAGCCAGCTATCGGGCGGCCAACAACAACGTACTTTTTTGGCGCGAGCACTCGTTCAATCGGCAAATGTGTTTCTGATGGATGAGCCGTTCGCTGCCGTCGATGCAGCCACCGAACAATCCATTATTCAAGTTCTGCGTCATCAGCAATCGCGAGGGAAAACGATTTTGGTGGTCCATCATGATTTGCACACGGTCCCAGAGTACTTCGATCATCTCATTTTGCTCAACGTGAGAGCTGTAGCATGGGGGGCGATGCAAACCACGTTTACTCCGGATAACCTGCGTCGAACCTATGGAGGTCGGTTGACTTTGCTGGAAGAAGTCACAGAAGCCATGCGTCGTCGAAGTTTGTCTCAGTAGGCTCCTAGTCCGATACTCAATTCAACCATGATTCGAAAAACGCAAGCATCTCGTCAACTGACTCTTTTTCGCAACGCAAACGCTCTGACAATCGCCGGTTCCGACCCATCGGGTGGAGCAGGTTTGCAGGCGGACATTAAGACGTTTCAGCAGATTGGAGCGTACGGGACTGGTGTGATTACATTGCTGACCGTCCAAAACACGCTTGGTGTGCGTGCGATTGAGGTTCTTTCGACGGACTTTGTTGTTGCGCAGATCGATGCAGTCGTTTCGGACATACCGCCCCGAGCAGCGAAGACGGGCGCCCTGGGAAATGCAGCCATGATTCAAGCTGTGGCGGAAAGGGCCAAGGAATTTTCGTTTCCCTTGATTGTTGATCCAGTCATGATCAGCAAGCATGGAGATGCCTTGCTGCCAGCCGATGCCATCCAGGTTATGGCCAAGCAGTTGTTACCCATGGCTTACTTGGTCACTCCCAATCGCTTCGAGGCCGAGAGACTTTGCGGCGAGCCGATCAATCCTAACGACTCTAGCTCGGTAGCTAACGCAATTCGGATTTTGCACGAGCTAGGTGCAAGGAATGTTCTTTTGAAGCTTGGCGAGGTCGATGGAGTTTCAGTCAATATTCTTGGGTTGGGTACCGAGAACATTGCCTTTCATCTCCCTCGATTGAAAAAACGGAATCCGCATGGAACGGGATGCGTGCTTTCCGCTGCGATTGTTGGAGGGCTAGCCATTGGGCAAGATTTAAAATGGTCGGTGGATCATGCCATTCGAGCGGTTCACTATGGCATCGAAACCGGGCAGGATGTTGGTTCTGGGCAGCATCCGATCGAGTTCAATGCCATTCCGTTTGGATTGGACGATCAATCCGATTGATCGCACTCCCGAGTCACGAATGGGTTGAGTAATCTGGTTAAAACCGCTTTTTTGCCATTAAAATCGTGTCATCGCAAGTTCTTATGCGTTTTTGAGCGATATCACGGTACACTCTGTCCATGAACAAATGGACGTACGGCCAACAATGTTTGACGGCGGCGTTCGGTTCTATTATTTGAAGGAAGAGTTGTTATGGCCGAAGGTAGCATCAAAAAGTTGACGGACAAGGGTTTCGGGTTCATCAACGTCGGCGGCGGCAAGGATTTGTTTTTTCATTCGTCGAGCGTAAAGGGCGCAACTTTTAATGAGTTGCATGAAGGCCAAAAAGTCTCCTATACCGAGGGAAAAGGCCCAAAAGGACCTTGCGCTGAAAACGTAAAGCCTGTTTAGGTTTGGTTGACAGGCTTCTGTTTTGCGAGGGTTGCAGGGCCTCCTGTTACCCTCAAAGCAGTTCGATTCGCAATTGAACACGTTCCGCCTCCAGTTTGCATCCGAAGCACTGGAGGCTAGGATTTTCTGACGAGTATCTCATTGAACCGACGCCAGGCTCGTTGGCTTGCCAAGAAAAAAAATCGACTTGACGCCGAAATTAATTTTTGGCTCAACCTCTTTGCTACCATTTCAATCTGCTAAAATCAATGTCCACGTCCACCTATTCGGGCAAGATCGCTAGAGCGGTTTTAAAGGGGAATTCGACGCGAGACAGGATTGCGGATATCTGTGGTAACGAAAATACATGGCAAAATTGTACAAGTCAGCGACGACGGTGACTTGATTACTGATATCAGCGAAGCCCAGCTCGCTGGCGTAAGTCGAACGACCGATACCAAAATCGTGGTCGACAATGAGCATGAGACCTATGGGTTGTTTGACGCGAATCACAACCAACCTTCGATGACTCTTGTTGCTATCGTCGAACCGGCGCAGCCGCTTCGGCTCCATTTGGTCTCTGATTCTGCATCGATGATGTTGGGAGTCACCAAAGGTGCATGTGTTGAAGTGCGATGGTAGGCTTATCGCGTGGTGGTTTTCCGCAAGTCCAATATAATAATCAGGAGAATAGCATGGTTCGATTACTATTCAAGCTGGATATGCTTCCATCAAAGCTGCGCATCGTTGCTTGCCTCATAGCCTTTCTTTTGTTGACTTTTGCAGTGTTCCCATTTGGCTCAGCCCAGGAAAAGCCCGCTAAAATGCTTCGGCACGTGGTTCTTTTTAAGTTTAATGATTCGAGTAGCAAGACAGATGTTCAGAAGGTTGTCAATGCTTTTCGTTCGTTGAAAGCGTCTATCCCGCAGGTTGCAGCATTTGAGTATGGAACAGACAACAGCCCAGAGGGGTTGGCCAATGGTTTCACGCATTGTTTCCTTGTGACATTTAAATCTGAAGCGGACAGGGACGCTTATCTTCCGCATCCAAAGCACAAAGAGTTCGTCGAAGTGCTTAAACCTCATCTCGACAAGGTTCAAGTGATCGACTTTTGGGCTTCTGAGTGAGTTGGGGGCCCGCCGAATGGAAAAATGAGCACCGAATGAATCTTCCTGATCAGCCTGTGAATCCATTCTCGGATCAGCCAGCTAATCCTTATCTTGCCACCGCAACGCAGGTTGCGCACGGGGCACAAAGATCGCCCGTCTATAGCGGTTTAGTGAATCAGGTGGCGATTGTTGGGATTCTCCAAATCGTTTTTGGACTTATGGAATTGGCTATGGGGGTGTTTCTTGTTTTTTATGCGTTCTTGTTTTCGGTGATTATGCCCGGAATGAATAACGGTGCCGCTGCTCCCCCGCCCCCCGAATTGATCTTTGGACTTTCGATTGGTTTCGGCATTGGCGGCAGCATTGTCTTGTTGTTTTCCATTTTGCGTGTCATCACCGGCATCTTGTGTTTTTGGTTCAAAAACCGAACGCTAACACTGGTTTCATTGATTGGCGGTTTAGTCACCTCACTGACCTGCTATTGCTCTCCATTTTCGATTGGGATTGGCGTTTACGGGATGGTAGTGATGTTTGATGCTGCTGTTCGACACGCGTATCAGTTGTCTGCAGAAGGCGTTTCCGCAGAAGAAGTTCGAGCTCGATTTGCTCGAGCTCGGTATGGCACGTAGGACATTGCCGCAGCTGGATTCGCGAGAAATTAGCACGACGCGCAAGCTAGTGAATTGGGAAGTCAGATAGTTGATT
>JAPLNL010000097.1 GCA_026692905.1 Planctomycetota bacterium | reverse complement strand
TCTGTTCCAAAGCGGCGCACTCGTTTTCGAGCCACAAAAAATCACAAAGAACACAAAAGCAACATTCGTCTTTTGTGACCCTTGTGCCTTTTGGTGGCTAGAATCCAGGAAGCGATGGCGGACAGGGACACTCAAACCTGACCAAGGAAGGAGGAAGTTTCCACAAAAAAAGGCACGCATGACTGCGTGCCTTTCTAGTTTTCCAGCGAGAACAAACCGAGCGTGGATTAGCTGACGCTCTTGATCGTCTTTAGCAATCGCGAGATGATCTTGTACGGATCGGCTTGCGAGTTTGGACGTCGGTCTTCCATGTATCCCTTGTAGCCAGCGTTCATGAAGCTGTGCGGAATACGGATCGATGCGCCTCGGTCGGCTACTCCGTAGCTGAACTTGTCGATCGATTGCGTTTCGTGCAATCCGGTCAGACGCAGATGATTGTCTGGACCGTAAGCAGCGATGTGCTCGTCGCGGTACTTGTCGAAAGCTGCCATGAGCTTCTCAAAGTACTCTTTGCCACCTTGTTCACGAAGAATCATCGTCGAGAAATTGGTGTGCATCCCCGAACCGTTCCAGTCACCCTTGACCGGCTTGCAATACAACTCGACGTCGAGCTGATACTTTTCTGCGAGACGGAACAACAGATAGCGAGAAATCCACATATCGTCGCAAACCTTCTTCGATCCCTTGGCGAAGATTTGGTATTCCCATTGGCCCTTGGCCACCTCGGCGTTGATACCTTCGAGAGTGATCCCTGCATCGAGGCAAATGTCGATGTGTTCTTCAACAACTTGGCGAGCGATATCGCCAACGTTCTTGTAACCAACGCTGGTGTAATAAGGACCTTGAGGAGCTGGGTATCCGGTCTCAGGGAATCCGAGTGGACGGCCATTTTCCATGAAGAAGTATTCTTGTTCGAAACCGATCCAAAGATCAGCGGAATCTTCGACGGTTTGACGGAAGTTGGATGGGTGTGGTTCGCCGTTTGGCAACATGACTTCGCACATTACCAAGAAGCCATTGATGCGTGTGCTATCTGGATAAAGAGCGACTGGCTTCAAAATACAGTCAGAGCTCTTGCCCTCTGCTTGTTGGGTAGAACTACCGTCGAAGCCCCATAGGGCCAAATCTGCAACGCTTGTCGGTGCAGTATCCACGATCTTGGTCTTGCTGCGCAGGTTTGGTTCTGGCAAATAGCCGTCCAACCATACGTACTCGAGCTTAAATTTCTTGTCCTTAGACATTCAGCTACATCTCTCGCATACTTGAGGTACTTAAAATACGATTTCGGTTCGCATTCCCTGCATTCCTGCACGGGAAACAACACATGCATTCACGCCAGCATGTCCGCCGCCCAACCGACACCAATCAACTCTCAAACAGCCTGTCTACCCAAACATTCTGTCTTAAAGTCTCCAGCCCAACGCCCCGCAATAAGACTTCGTATTTGGTCGATCCGGTTTGCCGAACCCGCCCAAGAAATCCGATCTACAAGCTACACCGTTGGGTGACTGATGTTAAGCTGGTATTGCTTAACCGAACAATACCTTAACCGCCTCCTTTCAGCTCAGCAAGCGACCCGCAAAGTTTCTTTAATCCCACCTCTCCTTGATTACTTTGGCTTATTATGCATGCAGCCCCGTTACTACTGCTCGTTCTGGCAATCATGGCGATCGCCTACCGCTTTTACAGTGTGTTTTTGGCAACCCGAGTGGCTTGCAACGACCCCAACATTCAGACGCCAGCTGTTCGGTTGGATGATGGACAAAATTACCATCCGACCAATCGTTGGATTCTTTTCGGCCATCACTTCGCAGCGATTTCCGGAGCAGGACCGCTCATCGGCCCTGTGCTCGCCATTCAGTTTGGTTACATGCCCGGCTTGATTTGGCTTGTAATTGGAGTTTGTTTGGCTGGGGCTGTTCAAGATTTTTTGGTTTTGAGTGCGAGCGTGAGGTTCGAGGGAAAGTCGCTAGCTCAGATGGCCAGGGAACTTTTGGGGCCGCGCGTAGGGTTACTCGCCTCAGCCGCCATCCTGTTCATTGTCATTATTGCGTTGTCTGGTTTGGGAATCGTGGTGGTCAAGGCACTAGGCGGCGAGTCTGTTCCGATGGTAGCGGGATCAAAGATCATTTTCCCGGGAGAACTCGAAAAACAACCCAACTCAAGTGGCACTCGATTGCAAGTTCCACCTGGCTCAACGATCGAATATACGATGGGGTCGGTTAAGCCTGATTCAAATGAAGAACCGCGCAAGGTCAGCTTCAAGCGTAGCGAGACCTTTACCATGCAAGTTCCCGCGAACGCCGAACTGAAGCAATCCGCGGATGGATTCATTGTCCCAGCGAAGTCATTTGAGCTGATTCGCGGTAGCTCATGGGGTACGTTTACGATTTTTTGTACCATCCCAATCGCATTGTTTGTCGGTTTGTATATGTACCGCTTCAGAAAAGGGCGCATTGGAGAGGCCTCCCTCATAGGTGCCATCGGCGTCTTGGGAGCGACCGTTGCTGGAAATTGGATCCCTGGTTCTGTCCTAGAGCCGTATTTTTCGCTTTCGCGTCAAGGAATCATCGTAGCGATTTGTGCTTATGGTTTCATCGCGTCGGTGCTACCCGTTTGGTTGTTGCTCTGCCCACGCGATTACTTGTCCAGCATTTTGAAGATCGGAACGATTCTCGTTCTGTTGCTCGGATTGATCATTGCCAATCCGGTCATGCAAGCGCCTGCGGTGAACGAATTTTACGCTAACGGCGGAGGCCCTTATTTTAATGGCGCTATTTTTCCATTCGTTTTCATTTGCATCATGTGCGGTGCCATCTCGGGTTTCCATTCCTTGGTTTCCTCGGGAACCACCCCAAAGATGGTCCAGTCGGAAGGCGATCTCCGATTGATCGGTTACGGTGCTATGTTGATGGAAGGCTTGGTCGCGGTTTGTGCCCTGTTTGTGGCGGCAGCAATGCCCGCTGGAGATTACTGGGCCATTAATATCGACTTGAGCAAGATCCATTTGCACGCGGAAACTTTGACTAAGATGCATGCCGACGTGGACCACTTGCAAGAGCTCGAGCGGCAAGTCGGTGGAGAGACGCTGCGAGGGAGAACAGGTGGCGCCGTAACACTCGCTGTTGGCATGGCCAAGATCATGACCGATGCAATGCAAAAAATCTCCAGCACGATCGCTATCGATAGTGTCATCAAATATTGGTTTCATTTTGCGATCATGTTTGAAGCTCTGTTCATCTTGACAACGATCGACACCGGAACGCGAATCGCGAGATTTTTGCTTCAGGAAGTTCTAGGAAGTTTCATTCCCAGGTTTGCGAAGATGGATTGGTGGCCCGGAGTGATCCTCAGCACAGGGCTTGTCACAATGGCGTGGGGGGCGTTGATTTGGAGCAGCTCGATCGACACGATCTGGCCCATGTTTGGAATTGCCAATCAATTACTAGCTGGTATCGCGTTGTGTGTCGTTACAACCTGGCTATTCCAATGCGGCCGTAGTCGATACGTTTGCGTGACTGCGATTCCATTATTGTTTATCGTGTCGACTACATTTACCGCGGCGGCACAAATGGTCACAGGACGATTCTGGCCGACGTTTCGACGCGGCTGGTCGACCAACAACCTCGCGGAACAGTTGCAAGGCGGATTATGCTGCTTGGCAATCGTGTTTTTGATCTTCTGCTTCGTAGTCATCTTGGGCAGCTCAATCGCAAAGTGCGTAAGCTTTTTGCCGAAAAGGAAGGAGCAAATACGTAGCCCTAACCGCGATTAGACACTTGCCGTCGACGCTATCGCCTCATTTCGTTTTCTCGAACGTTCTGGTCGCATAAATGAAACGCAATTGTTCCTTGTTATCGTGACGCTTAAACGTCGCGCAGTCCCGAGAAGCGTGTCTCTGCAAGCAGGTCATTTGTCTTCTCCTCGAATCATCTTGAATTGTGGGCTCTCTAAAATCAAAAGCACGGCGATCGAGATTCGATAGTTGTTTGCACTTAGCTGCTTGACCATCTCATCGATGAGAGGCTTGTCCGATAACTGCACCGATCGTCCAATGGCATAGCCAAGAAAACGTCGACAAAAGGTTTGCAGAAAGTCATTGCGACGCGTAGTGCCAATGTATTCACGCAAGCCATCGGCACCAGAGATTTTCGTGCCGTCTCGAAGTACCGATTCCGTATCGATTTTGAAGCCATGCGCATCCTGGCTTCTCAACCGACCAATGGTATCGTAAAGCTCCAACGCATAACCGAATCCATCAATGCGTTGATGGCATTTGGCGCATGCTGGGTCATTGCTATGGCGTTCCACCAGTTGCCGTTCTGTGAGATCCGAGGGCACATCCTCTGGTAAAACCGGCACATTCTTTGGGGGGCGAGGCAGTTTCTCACCCAGCAAAAACTCGGAAACCCAATTTCCTCTCAAGATCGGACTGGTTCGCGATGCGCCCGATTGTTTGGCCATGGTCGACGCCATGCTAAGAATACCCCCACGTGATGATTTCCTTGTCCCTTCGACTCTCTCCCAATCTCCTTCCACCCCATCCATACCGTAGAACTTGGCAAGGCGAGCGTTCAGAAAGGTATGATCCGCGTTTAATAAATCCAACACAGAACCATCGTTTCGAAACATGTCCTCGAAGAAGAGAATGGACTCCTCGTACATATCGGACTTCAACTCAGCGAACTCTGGGAAATGCGTTTCACTCTTTTCGTCAAACTTATCAAACTCCCGAATGTGAAGCCACTGGCAGCCAAACTCGATCGCCATGCGCCGCATTCGACCATCGGACATCATGCGTTGCATTTGTTTGCGTAAGACTTGAGGTTCATGCAGGCGATTGCTTGCAGCTTCGTCCAACAACTCTTGATCTGGCAGCGACGACCAGAGGAAATAACTCAAGCGAGACGCTAATTCATGATTGCTAACGGCCCCCGCTGACTTGCCTTTCGCGGCCGCTTCGCCGCGATATAAGAATGCTGGGGATACCAAAACTCGAGACAAAAGCATTCTTACAGCGGTCGCATGAGGTAGCTCTTCGGTTCGTAATTTTTCGTAAAGTCCTTTGAGCTCTTTTGATTCGGCGTTCGTCATTGGTCTTCGCCAAGCACGATTGGCAAAATCGAGAACCGCTTGCAGGTGTTTCGGCTCCGCGGCTAGCAATTGCTGCTTGAACTCGTCCGCACGCTTCACGATGCCTTCCCGCATGGGCGTAAAGGCGCTTGGATCTGCATCCTGGGTTGCGAACTGCCACAGCTGTTCGTAAGCGTCCACGAGCGCAAACGCATCTTGGCTTACGAAGTGCAACTCGTCCCACAGTTGGTCCAGTTTGGCCGATTGCTCGTCGCTCAACATCAAGCGTTTCAGATGATCATCCTCCCGATAAAAGAGCGTCAACGTTACGACTTCATCAACCGGTACGATTTTGGTGTAGCATAGCGCAGCCGGAAACAACTGCCGGAAAGCATCGAACTGCGAAAGCAATTTAGCCCTGGCACGACTTCCCTCGGAAACCAAGATCGGTGCATCATATTGCAATGGCCGATCGCCATCCGACCAAGTCGACTTGGCGCCTTTTTCGCCTATGCCGCTTGCCGCCGGTTGTAACAACTGTGATGGTTTGTCAAAAAGCACTTGCAATTGGACGGTTCCCTCGGCGCCTTTTTCGGGATGCAATGCTCCGGTTGCAACAAATTCGTAGCCCTCTACTAAGTCCTCAGGAACGAGAAGTTCCAACACCGACGGTGCCTGGCGAACCAAACTATTAACACCCGACACATTATTCCCCAGATCCGAACCAAACAAACTAGGATCGACGCCGAATTCGGATTGGCGGTCCTCGGCCAAGCTAGATTTGGTCGCCAACAACTCAGCCCGGGCCGCGGAGAAGAGCGGTCCACTTAGCGAAGTCAGTTGCTTGTAAAGCATGGCGTCTGGCGAATCCGCTAGTAATCCTTTTGGACCGTTCGTCAAAAGAGATTGAACGTCCCCTGACAGTTTCTCTCGAGCTGCTTCGTCGGTTGTACTTTGCCATTTGGCGAGTAGCGATCCAGCAGGAATGACCGACTTGACTTCGCCCGAATCCGACTCACCATAAAAATGCCAAACCCCTGGATTACCAAGTCGGTCCGAGTGTGGATTGCCGGCGAGGATATCGGGTGACACGTCTTTGCCGAGGTTCCAAGTTTGATTCGCATCCGAAGTGCTTTGGATTGTCAAATCGATCGCGGTCATGTCACAGGAGTGCTCACCATTTCTTGGGCCTACAATGAGCGATACCAGATCTCCCTTTTGGATTCCAAACTCTCCATTGGGTGCAAACTTTTGATCCTCGGCATTCGTTGCAGCGCCCGAAGCGAGAACCCGACGCGAACCGCTGTGACTCAACTCGAACGACCATGTAACACCGTTACCACACCCGATATGGGCCCGTTGCACATGCCCTGAAAACTTTACATTGCCTGTGATGGGGCTTCGCCAACCGACCGCAGCCCGAAACTTGGGCGATGGGTGAACGCCAATACTATGTGGCTGCATGTCCCCAGGGATCCGGACAAATTGATCGGAGGAGTTGGCAAGTACGCTCAGCGCATCCGCACCAACCCAACCCTGCACGAAATCATAACTTGCAACACGCTCTGTCTTGTTCGTGATGTACGAATCGATCCGAGTTTCACCGCCTCCTACACCCAAGTACTGGAACCACGATGAAAGCACCATCTTCTCAACGTCATATTTCTCGGACAATTCCTCGACCGTTAACTTGCCAGTGGATTGGTCCAACTCTGCAGCTGCCTTGAGACTCGCAGAAGCCCCCGCCAGAACGCGTTCGCGGTTGGAAGAAAGGGAAGCGATCGCGGTTCGCAGATCCCGGAGCAGCAAGTCGGGTTTGCCCGGAGCGATGAACCGGGGGTTTTCCCATACCGCGACATCGTTTTCATTCGCGTCCGAAACAGCAGATGTCACCAAAAACAGCTTGATGTCCTTACCGTCTTGAGGCTTCGGAAGCTTCGCGCGAATCTCCTGCCTGACTGCAATGGGTTGAATGGGCACTTGCCAAGCCGTCGGTCCATCCCGCTTGCCGATGTGTCCTATGGTCGCAAATCGCCAAAGCGATTTTTGCCATTGAACAATGCTCCCAATCAACTCGGTGAGATCGTCAGGTTTGGCGGCACGCCATTTGGATCGAATGACGTCGAGTACCACAGATGGCGTTTTGTCATTCAATGTTTCCCATAGGGCAGTGAAATACTTTTCGTTCAAGGAATGTTTGGCTGCGATTGTAGCGATCGATGAAGCTCCACTTTGCAAAGCCTCGCGTTCGAGAATTGTCACTCGCAAATACTTTTCTAACGGAAGTCGCCCGCCGCCGTTGGTTTCGAATTGGATGCCCTGCAAGTTGACGGAGGTTGCTCCCGCGTTATCCGAAAACTCAGAATAGAACTTCTGGATGGCAGCGAGCTTCTCGTTGGTCCAATCACGTTGCGTGGTGCTCGTCGAAAACTGAATACCATTGGGAACCAGCATCGCATGGCTTGATACGTCTTTGGCCGCATCCAAGTATTTTTGGATAAGGGCAGGCGAAATAACCAACGCGCTACCGACGTTGGTAAACCCTTCGCCCGCTGCGCTATCCGTCGGAAACTCACGCGTGGGTTCCAACGGGACGCCTGTTAGGTCTTGGATCGTATAAGTGAACTCGGCATTGTTGAGTCGACGAAGGATAACCGGACCAGGGTCACCTGCATTGGCCAGCGCATCCGAATCGAGTAGCGATTGCACCCATTTTTTCAAGGCAGCGTGCTCGGATGCCGTCGGTTGCTTCTCTGCGTCTTTAGGAGGCATTTCGCCATCGGACAGCATTTCGAGAACCCGTTGCCACGGAACAATGTTCTTTCGAATATCTGCGACTGAGCGATACGGCTCTAAGTCGAGCTCGCCTTGGTTCTCGGCCGCCGAATGGCAAGTGATGCAGTACTTTTTGAGCATCGGCAACTGCGTGGCTTGAAACTGCTCTTGAAGCGAGTCGAAAGACTGGCTCGTTTGACCGAAGGCATCGGATTTCAACCCGAAAATACCCGTCGTCAAAAATACGACGAAGAGCGCATGAAACGCTTGGGGGTGGAGAGGCACAGAGGGCTCCAGCGAAGGTGGGGAGGGCAAATGGCGGGATTGAAGTCAAGGCATTGTAGCAGATGATCGGACGGACTTCAAAACTGTCGCAGTCTGAAAGACTGACACAACCTCTGCCGGTGGTGATAACCCTCATCTTTACCCACATTTCCGTTCCGATTTCGAACTCGTACTCGTACTCGTACTCAATGAAATGGTAATCGTACTCGACTGTCCATCCGATCGAGTACGAGTACGAGTACTGCCCTTCGGGCGGAGTACGAGTACGAAAAACCGAGGGAAATTAGAATGCGATCAGTTCCAGAAAAGAACTCCAAAGCCTGAAGGGCACTGTGTCAGCCCTTCCGGGCTTCAGAAATGAGCAATGGAATGAAAACTACCAAGCACGACGCGCAAGCTACTGAATTGGATAAAAGATCACTAGCTTGCGCGTCGTGCTAAAGTATACCGAACCTTGCCGCTCGCCTAAGCGGCTTTTTTGCTGGCCCGAGCAGCGTCGATCCATCTTTCGATTGTCTTTAATGGCGGCGGTTCTTGATCACGCAACAAGCGCTGCCCCTCCGATGTTTGCGCTGCGGCGCGAACCATGGCATGAGCCTCTGCTGGTCGAAGTCGAATGAGTTCCTCCGCAGTGCGTATCCCAGCCATGATCAGCAGCCCCGAACCGGCTGCGGAAAGACGTTCGATCTGGCAAGCCAATCTGGCTTGATCCTGCCATTGGTCAACAATGCGAGGTGTGATCCATTTGCTTTGAAGTTCAGCCGAAATGCTGTCTGCATCGTGACTCAACAAATCGCGGACCGTTGTCAGACCAATGGCCTCAAGCCGAGCAGCCGATTTGGGCCCGATCGCTGGTGCGTCTACAATGGGACTGTCTACGGTTAGCTTAGCACGCTTCGTTGTCTTTTCACTCGCTGTTACTTCAGTCGAAGGTTTTACAACCTCGCGAACTTGTTTCTCGGGCTTTTGCAAAGCAGGCTCAGCATCGTGAGCAGGTTCAACCTGGGGGCTCGTCGGGATGATCGAGACAGGCGGGGTGACCGGCGGCGACCGATCAAGCTTTGCCGGCTCTGGGCTTCGAGGCAAGGCAGTCGGTTGAATTGCGTTACTGGTGCTTCTGACTGAATCGATTGTGTTCGATTTGATTTGCACCGGTGCAACTTTTGGTTTTGCTTGCAGTTGCATCAGCTCACTCGTGACAGCTTGCTCAACAACCGAGGGTTCTGGGCGTAATTCGGGCCGCTCCTTTCGAATTTTCTGAACAATTCGTTGCTCTGGACTGACATTTCGAACAACATTCCCTGTCCGATTGAATTCGTCAAGAATCCTCTCCACCTCTCGCTTTTGCTCCACCGACTCGATTCCTGCTACAACCTTTTTGACCGGCATTTGCAAACCCGCCAGCAAGGTTGGGACCGCGAGCGAAGTCGTTGGCAGCTTCACTGAAGCCTCGTTTGCAATGCGATCAATCACGCTACCCCAGCCTGTTAAGACCCAAGTGAAGATCATCGCGAGTGTTTTCCTTGAGTCGGAGCCAAGTGCGAGCTCAGGGTGTCGACTTGACTCTTTCATGTCGTAGTCGTCCATGAGCGGCTCATAATAGCGATTGGCCATCGTCGCACCGCGCAGGATACTGTCGGTGAGCCAATTGCTGGCCGAACCGATAGGAAAGGACTCGAGCTGTGAGTCCTCGCAGGCCATTTTGAAAATCGATTGATAGGAGCAGCACACGCTCCACTCCAACGGGCGATGCACGATGGTTTCCCGGGGAGATTGTGCCGTATGAAGTGGCATAAAGGGATCAGAGAAATAATGACTCAAAACACCGATCGCATAAGCCGCTTCTTTCCAGTTGCCTGCTGAAAGCATCCGATTGGATTGCTCCAGCCACTTTTCAGCGGTCTTGGCGGCTCCACCCCAATAGCCATCCCTCACATGCAGAACATGGTTCTCGAAGTCCTTAAAAACATTGTCCGGATCTTTGGCGCCCTTGAGATAATCCGAATAGTTCGCCATCAGGAGGTCCGCTAACAATTTGCCACGCGAACTCGGTACCTCATTCAAGGCATCGATGGCAAAGTAATGGTGTGTGCTCTTGCAATGCGCAGCTCGCAAAATCGCAACAATCGCGTCCATGATTTCCTTGCGTAGTTTGGCGACACACCGACAGGTACGATACACAGACACGAACAAGGTCACTCTTGGCAAGAGTGACCCACCGTGGGTCGCATCTGCCGGATGCGACCGTGAGTATCTTTCAGGCCTTCCGCAGTTCCGGTCAGACCTTCAGCAGTTCCGGTGTTTTGCGTTGATCCAAGCAAGCCGCAATGTGCCGAACCGCTTGTCGCAATCGCGCTTCGTTTTCTACTAGCGAGATTCGCAGGTAACCTTCGCCAACCGGGCCGAAACCGCCGCCGGGACTGACTGCTACATTGCCGTGTTCTAGCAAATGCATTGCGAAATCGACCGAGTTCATTTGCGAGGCCCATGGTTCAGGGATCTTGGCCCAGAGAAACATCCCCGCCTTGGGCACGTTGACTTCCCAGCCGATTCGGCGAAGTCCTTCGACCAAAACGTCACGTCGACCTTGGTAAATCAATGACTGCTTTTCGACGGTCGCTTCGGTATCACGCAACGCAACAATCGCAGCGATTTGAATCGCTTGGAACATGCCGTAGTCATAGTAACCTTTGATCGTAGCAAGCCCCTTGACCATGTCCGCGTTGCCAGCACAAAATCCGACGCGCCAACCAGCCATGTTGTAGCCTTTGCTCATCGTCGTGAATTCCACGCCGACATCCTTTGCACCAGGTGCCGAAAGGAACGAAGGTGGGACGTAGCCATCGTAAGCCACATCCGCGTAGGCAAAGTCGCTGATGACCATCAATCCATATTTTTTTGCAAGCTTCACCACGTCGACGAAGAACTGAGGCTCGACGGTAACGGTAGAAGGATTGTGCGGATAATTGATAATGAGCAGTTTGGGCTTTGGATAAAAATGCTCGCACGCATAAGCGATGTTCGAGAGGTATTTTTCCGTATTCGAGACGTCCAACGCGACGACATTGCCCGAAGCCAAAATGACTGCGTACATGTGGGCAGGAAAATAGGGGGCAGGAATGATCGCCGTGTCACCCGCTCCCATCAGAGCCAAACACATGTGCGAAAAGCCTTCTTTCGAGCCCAAACAAACGAGCGCTTCGGTCTCGGGATCCAAACGGACGCCATATTTGCGCAAATACTTGCTCGTAAACTCACGACGCAAATTCAAGATGCCGTTGGCTTTGGAATAGCCATGATTGCCGACATCGGAGGCAGCCTCAGTCAGTTTGGCGATGACCAATGGATCAGGCGGATCAGAAGGATTTCCCATCCCCATATCGATCACATCCTGGCCCGCTCGTCTCTTTTGATACAAAAGATTGTTGATACGTCCAAAAAGGTACGGAGGGAGTCGGTGAACTCGAGGAGCCCACTCCACTTTGAAATTACTTGCGCTCATGGAATTTTGGTGTTCGAAACAAATGTGCCTAGATGTAGCCAACCTTGGCTATCTCTTAGATAGGATACGGGACACGCAGGTTCGAATAAAGTCGGAATTGTGTTCGCCACATGGCGATTAAGCCTTTTCGGCATAGTATTACGCCGAGTGATGCAAGCTGACGCGTCTTCGGGATTCATTCGCCCGATTTGATTGCTTTCTACTAACCATTAGGCGAATGGCAGCTCTGTTTACTCCGGGGGAGAGGCCGGGAGAGGCCACCGCTGTAAACATGTTTCCAACGAGTTGGCCTAAGCAATTCATTGCTCGGGAGGGTGAGGCTCCTGCCGAACCATTGTACCGTTGGCTCGGCAGGAGCCTCGCCCTCCCTAAGGTTTTCAGCGGAATTGACTTTGCAAAGATGTTTACAGCGGTGGCCTCGCTCTCCCATTGAAACCCCGGCAGGTAGTTTTCAGCCTGCGGCTCGCCTTAAATCACTTTTCTTTTGATGCTTTGATTGCTGGCACAGGAAGGCCAGGCACTCTGGTTGTCGTTTCCCGAACGTCCGTCGCATCACAACTCAAGACGCGATTGTTTCCAACGAAGTCGGATTCGAAATGGCGATCTTCAATAAGGCCATGCAGGCCTCTTTCGATTTGAAATTGCGAATGGCTGCAACAAAAGGACGAGCGTAGTCGTCTTCCAATTGCATAGCTACTGGCGATTTTCTGACCCAGAGGGCAATCAGACCAAAGAATGCAATCAACAAATCTTGGAGCAATGGAAGCTAGCTTCCGATGAAAACATAGCAGCCAAGCCGATGGAGTTGAATTGGAAATTTTATCGATGAATATACTCGGACATGTTGGGAACACGACCCAAGTGACTCTCCACTCCAGCGGACGGCACGACGGAGCGTGCCTGCTACTCTGTCGCCTGCTACATTGCCATGGCGGCGTCTTCTTGGCGAAGTTCTTCGATCAAAGGCCATAACTCGTCGACTTCTTCGCTGAACAGATTGCCTACGAGCACATCGGTAATGAGATTCTTCTTTTCTGGATACTTTCGAACCAAGCGACCGAAGTTCAAACCGTCGTAAAAGGCGCATACCAAATTCCGCATGCGATCCATTGCCTTGACGTACTCAGGCTCCCAGCTTCGCAATCGTTGCTCGCTCGGGTCGTTTGCATCCAGGGCATTGGCGATCGATTCCGATGCCATCGAGGCCGAGGTTAATGCCAGCATCACACCGGAAGAGTAAAGTGGGTCAAGGAATCCGAAGGCATCGCCGACCAAAACCCATCCGTCTCCGGCTGCCTTTTTCGCTTTGTAGGAATATTCCTTTTGAGCTTTGTAATCCCCCTCACGAACCGCATCTGCAATTCTCGGCTGAACGCCTGGACATCGAGCCACCTCTTCCATGTAAATCTTTTCGATGTCCTTGGTTTCACGGTTCTTGAACAGATAATCAAATCCAGCCACGACCCCAACGCTCACGACGTCGTCGTGCAGCGGAATGTACCAGAACCACCCTTTTTTCTCCTGCGTTTGCATCACGATCGTACCGCCCGCATCGATGCCCGGTTCTCGTTTCGCACCCTTCCAGTAGGTCCAAATAGCTGCTTTCTTCAAAACAGGATCCCATTCACGCAAATCCATTCGATCCATCACGATTGAGGATTGGCCGCTTGCATCGACAACAATTTGCGAACGAACATCTTTTTCTGATTCACCTTCGAGCTTTACTTTGACACCAATGACACGCTCGCCGTCCATCAATAGATCGAGCACGCGTGCTCCCTCGTGAACGGTTACGCCATGCTCTCGAGCGTTATTGAGCAGCATATGGTCGAATTCACTTCGGAGAACTTGCCAGGATTGCGAACGCTCGTGCGGGTCGTACTGACCGAATCGAAAGGGTTCAGATAGCTTGCCGTGTTCATTGACAAACTGAACACCGTACTTTTTGGAGAAGTGACTTCCCTTCATCTTGTCCAGCATTCCGAGCTGTTTGATGACCGGGTAACAATAAGGAATGAGCGATTCTCCGATGTGGAATCGTGGGAAGTGATCCCGTTCGTAGAGAGTGACCTTGAAACCGCGCTTGGCGAGCAAGGTTGCGGTTGCAGAACCGGACGGCCCACCGCCAATCACGATGACATCACAACGGTCGATCGACTGAATCATGGTTTTCTCCCAGAAATAATCGGGCAAAGTACCCGGAAGCGAGGTTTGAAATGGATGCCCTTTAGGCACCCTCCTTCGACTAACCGAAATAATAGTCGTCCAAACAACTGTCGTCCAGACAGCAAAATTGGGATTTTCTCGCGATTGGTTGGTGCCCCCCCTTCAGGCGGTCGTTCTGTAGCTGGATTCGCGGGAATTCAGCACCAACTCCGAATCCAAAAAACGAAATCGAGGAGCCAATGGAATTCATACCAATTCCGTTACGAAACGTGACCGCCTGAAGGCAACGCTGTGAAGTATTTTGTAGCGAAACTCGTCAAGAGTTTCGGTGGTTTATGCAATGCAGCCGAAAGTCTTGACGACTTTCGCTACAGAAAAAAGGCTGTTTTCAGCAGAGAGAAATGTTTCACAGCATTCGCCTGAAGGGGGCACCAGCGCAAGTTTTGTGGTTTTCTTTCATCAACCACTAAATCTAGTTCTGTCTCGCTTGCCAGGCTCAAATCGGTAGAATGCGAAAGTCGCCCAGGCAGGGGTGGCGCGAGCCTTTTTTTAGTGGTGGTTTCTGATGATCGATGATTCAAAGCGGTACCGCAAAGACGATTCCAAGAAAAAGAAACCGCCGACGACGAACATCCTCGATCGGTCGCCACCGTTTGATTTGGCAGCTGAGATGGGGATTCTTGGTTGTTTGATTTTGAACCCGGACGTGGCCAACGATCTGGCTATGGAGCTTCGGGCGGACGACTTTTACGATGATGCCCATCGCAAGCTCTACAGCGCAATGATGAACTTGTTCGATACGGGACGAAAGATTGACTCGACCCTATTGATCAGCGACTTAAAGACCGCGGGCGACTACGAACTCGTTGGTGGCGCCGGTTATCTTGCTAAATTGGCCCACAGTGTCCCCAACGCGGCCCACGCCAAGTACTACGCTCAAATCGTCCGAAGTAAGGCGGTGATGCGGCGTCTGATCGACGCGTCGACCTCCATTCTGTCCGATGCCTACGACGAGAGTGCGGACGCGAAAGAATTGGTTTCTCAAGCGGAACAGAAAATTTTCAGCATCCAGGACGACCGAAGCGCTAACACTGCGGCTTCGGTTTCCGAAGTGCTCAAAGCGGCGATGACTCGTATTGATCAGCGTATGCAGGGTGAACAACTGCAGAGCGGCGTCTTAACCCACTTCACCGATTTCGATCAGATGACCGGTGGTCTTCATAACGGCGAATTAATCATCTTGGCTGCTCGACCTAGTATGGGAAAGACCGCCTTTGCGATGAACATAGCCGAACAAGTGGCGATGAAAGAAAACGCGCCAACTTTGTTCGTTAGCCTCGAAATGAACGCGATCGAACTGGTCGACCGTATGTTGTGCTCGATTGCCAAAGTCGACGGCCAGCGGTTAAAGGTTGGTACCATCAGCAAAGATGACCAAAAGCGGCTGCTGGCCAACGCCGCCAAGATTAGCCAAGCTCCGCTCTACATCGATGATGCCCCAAGCCGAACGGTGAGCGAAGTTGCCGCAGTGGCTCGCCGCATTTCTCAGCAGGAAATGCGCAAGCCGAACGGACGCAAGATCGGCCTCATCGTGATCGACTACTTGCAGCTACTGGATCCGGACAATCCAAAAGATCCACGGCAGGAGCAAGTTGCAAAGATGGCTCGACGCTTGAAGATGCTGGCTCGTGAACAAGACGTTCCAATCCTGTGCCTTTCGCAGCTCAATCGGCAATCCGAAGAAGGCAAAGACCACCGGCCAAAGCTGAGTCACCTTCGAGAATCCGGTGCGATCGAGCAAGATGCGGACGTGGTCATGTTCGTTCACCGTGAAGGCTACTACCACCGTGGCGCAGACGCCGAGCAATATGCAGGCCAAGCGGAAATCATTATCGCCAAGCAGCGTAATGGTCCAGTCGGTGACGTCGAATTGGTTTGGGAAAGCAGCTTTACCCGATTCATGAACAAGATTGGAAATCGGCACGAGGAGTTCAATACCTACAGCGATTTCTCAACGCCCGGTGGGTATTGAAATTAGCCACAGCTCATCGGGGGCATTTTGCCAACATTTCAACTCACGGAGATGGGGACGCAGGGCGTTAACAATTGAGACAATTGTTCAACACTACTTTTGAGACAATTCTTCGACACCGCTTTCAATAACTATTATTGATTCAGCAGCCGGATTCAGCGATGATGGAGGTTTCTGGACCGTTCTATCAATCGACGAAAGTGTACGCCATGAATCTACTGACTCGCCGTAATTTGCTCCAATCCGCAGGCGCCACCTTGGGAGCACTTGCCGCGGCACCCCTCGGAAAGCTTCTTCCGACTGCATACGCAAACGACGCGAGTGTCGACTCGCTGCCGATGCAACTTTACAAAAGTCTCAATGATTCGCAGCGTCAAAGAGTCTGCTTGCCAATGAATCACCCGCGCCGCCAGTTCGTTAGCAACTGGTGGTACATCCATCCTGACCATCGTGTCCCAAGTACGTTCAATGCCGATCAGCAAGACTTGATTCGAAAGATCTTCGACTCACTCCACAGCACGGACTATCAAGACGCGATTAACAAACAGGTCCTGCTAGATCAGTATGGGGACGAAAAGAACGCTCCAGCGGTAGGATTCTTTGGGACGCCAGAGGACAAGGATTTTGAGTTTCTATTCACTGGGCACCATGTGACACGTCGCTGCAACGCGCACACGGACAAGGGCCAAGGGTTCGGTGGAGCTCCGGTCTTTTATGGCCATTATCCTCATCCTGTTGATCGAATGAACGAGAACTTCCGCGAGGCCAAGGACCATCCGGGAAATCCCTATTGGTATCAAGGAAAGAACTTCAATCGTTTTGTCGAGTCATTAGACGGCAAGCAACAAGCCAAGGGACTCGTTACGCATGAGCCACGGAGTGAGAGTCCAGAAGCAGTCGTCAAAATGACAGCGGAGAAGCGAGGCTTATGTTGCTCGGACCTGAGCCCGGATCAAAAGAAACTTTTCGTGGATACCATGCGCGGCATGTTGGCGATGTTTCGGCCAGATGATATCACCGCGACCATCGACACGATTGAAAAAAAGGGAATGGTCGATCAACTGAATGTATCGTGGTTTGATGGCAAGTACGACATCGGTTCGGACAAAGTCTGGGACACGTGGCAAATTGAAGGTCCCGACATGGTTTGGTACTTCCGCGGCGAACCTCACATTCACTGCTACTTTCACTTGAAAACGTAGTGTATTTTACTTTTACCTGCTCCGTCAGTACGCCCCCGCGACATTCGGGCTAGACCCGCCATGTCGAAAATGCTTGGCGTGCAACCAACATCGCCCGTCCGCCCACCGCGACGTTCGGGCTCGTCCCGACTCGTCGCAAAATGCTTGGTATGCTACAAGAGAAACGCACGCCCTTAGCACGCCACGAGGCCAAATTTCGCTAACCCCAAGTTAACCGTCACAAAGCAGCATCGACAGTCGGATTCATCAAGAAATTTTCCAGTTCCAAATTTGCAATGATGGGAAACAATGAGCAAAAGTTTTCGTAGCCAACTTGGCGTATTGTTCGCATTGGTTTTCAGCCCGACCTGTTTAGCTCAAGAACCTGAGTCGCCAACCGTCGCAGCGGTTCGAAAAAATAAATCCTTTCCTAACGATTGGTTCGGAAATTGGAAAGGTGAAGTGCAAAGCCATAGCCCCAACAGCAAGCAAGACTCGTTTCAAATGGAGTTGAGGGTTGCTCCGACAGAAAAACCGGACCGCTTTCAATGGACCATCATCTATGAAGGCACACAAGGACGAAGCGAACAACTCTATACGCTGGTCGCCAAAGATGCGGACGGCTGTCACAAACATCGAAGGGCCGCCGGTTGTTGGTCTGTGTGCCATGCAAGTTCTTCGAGAGAAGTTTGTGAACGCTGGAAATTTGGATACTCGAGTTCGCATCATTGGAGTGGGCAGAGTTGGCGGCCCAACCGCCATGTTGTATTCCGATGATCTTGGAAAATCATGGCAACAAGTCGATATCCACGACAAAGCAGCAATGGCTTTTGATGTTCACTTTTTTAATCGCAATGAAGGCTTCATTGCAGCCGCTACTCACGCGGACCCAGCTCAGTCGAGCGCGTTGATCCTATCGACCACAGATGGCGGAAAAACTTGGACGAACGCTTGGCAATCGACCAGATCTTTTGAGTTAACTTGGAAGATCGCGTTCCCAACGCGTGAGGTTGGTTATGTTACGATTCAGTCTTACAATCCGGACCCAACAGTCAAAGAACGTTTTGTTGCCAAGACAACCGATGGCGGTAAGACTTGGGCTGAGTTGCCATTGGTCAGCGACCACAAAGTGCGAGAGTTTGGCGTCGGTTTTTTAGACGCTAGAACCGGCTGGGTGGGAGCGGTGCCAAATGGCTTCCAAACGACGGATGGCGGAGCAACTTGGAAGGCAGTCGAAATGGGGAATGCCGTGAACAAGATTCGCATCCTTGAAACCGATTCAAGCCAAGTTGGGTACGCAATCGGGATGAATGTCCATCGGATTGAAGTGCCAAAACCCAAGAAGTAATAGGAGTGGCGGGCTCCAATGTGCCTTGCACGACGCGCAAGCTAGTGAATCCAGTTAACCTAGCACGACGCGCAAGCTAGTGAATCCAGTTAACCTAGCACGACGCGCAAGCTAGTGAATTTGATAGTGATTTCACTAGCTTGCTCGTTTTGAAGTTGAGCTATTTGCTTTTAGGGCCGAAGGCTCGACACACCCTCTGCCGGTGCCGAGAGGCACCGGATTTGTTATTCCCTGGGATTTCAAGGCCTGAAGGGCCGACACACTCGTTCATGTTCCGGCCCTTCGGGGCTCGTCTCCCAATTGGTCTTCGCACCGTGGCTTATCAGCCACGGCTTTACCCATATTTCCGGACAGATTTCGTACTCGTACTCAATGAAATGGTACTCGTACTCGATTTTTCATCCCATCGAGCACGAGTACTGTCCTTCGGGCGGAGTACGAGTACGAAAAACCCCAAGGAAATTAGATTGTGATGTTCAAATATGTGGGTAAAGATGAGGCTTATCAGCCACGGCTAGGTATATGGCGCGCCTTCAGGCCGAATCTGCGCAAATTTTAATGCTTGCGCGTCGTGCTGATTCACTAGCTTGCGCGTCGCGCTAATTCACTAGCTTGCGCGTCGTGCTGATTCACTAGCTTGCGCGTCGTGATGATTCACTAGCTTGCGCGTCGTGCTACATTGCAACGGAACTTGTGATCAACACCGTTGCTCGCTAATTACTTGACTACCAATTCATTCTTGACCCGATCGATTCCTGGTTCGAAAGATAAGAGCTGGGCCAAAAGCTCGGCTTCGCGACTTGACGAGACGGTCCCGCGAAGGACGGCTGTGGTACCTGCCATGGACACATTTGCGCGACCTTTGGAAAATTCCACGATCCTTTCCGTCGCTGCCGGGCTGGCAGGTCCTATGCTTGGCAACTCGTTCGATGTTTCGCTGTCCGAATCAAGCGAAAGCCGAGGGTAGTACATTCCTTTTGCGGGTTGAGGAGGCAGTGGTCTATTGATTCGGTCCGCTTTCGTCGTCTCAAGTTTTAAGGTCTCAGCTGCAGTCGGTACACGGCCTACCCCAATCGCTTGGCCGGAGCCCACGAAACCCGACAAGTCAGTTCGGTTTGAGCCAACAAAATCCTGACGAGAGCGATTACCCCGCAGATACCTGGCGTTTGCGCCCTGCAAACCCGAGGCAGCACCAATTGTCGTACCGCCAGGCGCATTTGTGGTTGGGGCTGTACCTGCTCGTTGTTGCTGCAACGACAGGGCGGGCGCACCAAGTGTTCGATTCCCGATCATCTGTGCGGATGCAACGGGCAGAATGATCGCGTAAGCCGCTGCCACAAAGAGTATCATGATCAGAGTTTTTCGAAAAGATTTCATCGCAACTCTCCTTTTTCTGGTTTGGGTGAACATACTTGGCCGATGGATTGCCCCAAACGGATCCAATGCGGTTCTTCGTTAACGCGAACCAGCACTTGATTGTTTAGCACTTCCAATACCGAAATATCATGCAGGGCTACCGGAAGCTGGTTGCCTGCAGCAACTGTTTTCGTTGTGCCTCGTGCGTCGATGCGGAACCAAGCTTGCGCGATACCCTCTCTGTTCGACGTGATCGCTTTAAGCTCGATGTCGTACAGTGCTTTCGCAAAACCCCGCGCAAAGAGATTTCGGCGCACGAGGTCATCGAACGTGCTCTTTGCAACTGAGGAATCGTCCACAATCTGCCAATCGCCGAGGGTCTCCTTATTGGTTGAGGCCGACAAACAAAGTACCTCGATCGTCAAATCGGCATCCAGTCTCCCTTCATTGCCTACGGGATTCAATGCGATAGTACGGATCTTGTGCAAATGTCCTGCTTTGCGAAAATCGTTAAGGAACGACGCAAGCTTGCTGAGGGATGCTTGGCCTCGCAACGAGAAATTGATGCGATGCCCTACCGTCTGACGCTTTCCTTTTTTCGTTCGCGATCGAATCTCGACCCGTACAGGTTGGGCTGCATCAACTGATGCCGATGTCAGTTCATTGGCCTCGACCAAATTCAGAAGCCATTGCTGATAGAGCGAACGAGCCAACTGCGGATCGTCCGGTAAAGCTCTTGCGGCATAGGTCTCCAGTCGCTTTCCTTGCTTCTGCGCAGTGAGTTGTTCGGTTTTAGCAGTGTTCAGTTTGGTGGTGAGATCGTCTAACTCAGCCGTTATTTGTTGATGGGGTTGTTCGATCCAACTGCGATAGAGCGAGTCCATACCGTACAATCCGAATACCGCTGCTCCGGCAACCATTAGCCATTTGATACGTGGGCTCATTTTGGCCCCTCAGGTGATGGTGTGGTGGTTTCAACATTGGGTTGAACAGTGTTATCTTCAGGGGTGTTTTCTGAGGTACTCTCCGGTTTGTCTTTGGTAGGAACTTCCAATTCGTTTGGGGCTGCTTTTGGCGACTCGCTGGTTGGGATGGGCCTGTCCGATGGCGACGCGGGTTCTGCCTGCGGCGGTTTGGGACCAAACGTATTTTGTTTCTGCGCTTCGATTGGAAAGGAGACTCTGGTTTCGAACTGCCAAGGGTACTCAGCGGAGGAAGCATTCTGGCTGATTTGTTTGCTTGTTGCCGAATACTTAGCGCTACGGATCCGCGACTCCAATTGCGATATGAATTCCTGCTCTGCAACTTGAACGGAGAGATCGATCGTTGCGGCGTTGGGTCCAGCCGATGCCGTCAATCGCCGTACCGTTGCATCTTGACCATCGGGCAATCTCCGCGATAGATCATTGAGTTCTGCCAACCAATCGACTTGGTCCGACATCCAGGCTTGAACCGCCTGAACTTGATCGGATTTCTCCTGGTACTTGGCCGCGACTTTCTTTGCGTTGTCTAGCTCGATGCGGATGTCATCGACTTCGCGCTGCAATTGCCAAACATCGGACAACATAAAGTACAGACCGATTCCAACCACAGATGCCACGCCGATGCCTAAACCTACCCAACGCACCATGGGGTTGGCTGGCTTGGGGGCCCGTTTGGGAGCGAGCAAATTGACAGGAAGCGCGTTGTTGACAAAGTCCCAAGCCGCACCAGCGTTGGCTGCCGAACGTATAGAAGGATCAGCTTCCGGTTTTTTCTCGGAAGAATCAAGTTCCCAATCCGAAAGTGGATCGATGAGATGGATTGAGGATTCCCCCCGTTCCTCGAGGGCTTTAGCAACTTGGCCGGCTGCATCATTGGTCGCAAAAACGTACCAATCCAATTTAAGCTCTGCCGTCTCTTGGGTGAGCAGCGTCAAGCATCGTTGCATTTCCATCCAAATCTGTTCTGCCACCCGCGCCGAATCATCGGTACTTAACCGAATCGTTCGCAATAAGATAGGATCAGAACCGCGGCAGACAGCTAGTTCAACTTCACCGGTATAGAGATGAACGGAGACAACCAAGGTGTCGCTGGAGATATTCCGTCGGCGAAGGATGCTGAGGGGGGCAAGATGGCGTGAGCAGATGGCTGCAAGTCGAAACGCGGTTTCATCCACTTGCTTCTTCAGTGACTGGAGCTCCTTGGCTGGCAGCGCAAACGCCAAAACTTGGCTGGCTGTATTCGCGTCCACTTTGGAGTTGGCGACGACCAAGTAGTCGACTATCGGCGGTTCCTCGGTCTCGCCCAATTGCTGCTCGACTTCGCTCGCGATCAAGCCAGGCAGTTCGCTTTCCTCGGCGGGAGGCAGATTGAGCGTTGGCAAATCCAACTCGGGTCTCGACAAGAGCACAACGAGTCGTTGAACCGTGATGCCTTGATCCCGAAAGTAGTCCGATAGGGCGACCAAGGGATTGCCTAAATTTGCGTGGCTTATCGCTCCGAAATCTTTCGCCCCAATGCGTTTAGACTTTGGAGCGACAACTAAGAAATAAATTTGCTCTCGATCCCAATGGACGATGGCGATTCGCCCCGTCCCCGGCTTTCGGGCAGTGCTTTGTCGGAGTCTTGTTATGCGTTCCAATAGGTTCATGGTTTTGAATCGGCCAGTTGCTCGATGGAAAAGCCTCGATCCCATGGATGCCAGACTTTTCTATTTCGCAATTGTGTTGGGCTTTGACAAGCGTCAATCGTAGCCGTCATCCGGTAGACGGCACTCTGATTATCGCGATATCCTACTGCTTGCACCGAATAAACATCGCTGCGAAAGGTCAGGTAGGGTTCAAGTTCTTTCAGTTTGGTGATATCGACCGTGTCCAGCAACCAAGTCACGGTGCCGAGCGTCTGTGGAGTCGCTGATGGGCTATTCGATGCGTCGCGATTTTGAACAATTCGCTGCGCCAGGGCCAAGTCCAATCCGGGTACTCCCGCTAGAACTTCCACGGACGCCTCCGACACGTCGATCCGTCCTTCTGAAATCAAAAGACCGTTCACCGTTACATCGTCGATCAACCTTTCAAAGTAATTGCGAACCGAGGCCAAGTCACTTGAAAACGGATTGCGAATGGTCCTTTTTACAAGAGTTGCCGAATTCTTGGGACCGCTTACGCCGACTGTAGCGGGCAGTTCGACTACGGACCCGACCAAATCGAGCGGACTTCGGAACGAGTAAACCGCTGCCTTGCTAAAATCAGGCTGCCAATCTTGGACGATGGTTGCCGATGTATTCTGAGCTGACGTCCCTCCAGCGGTTCCACTTGCCGAACTGGAAATTGCCGTCCCGGGCAAGTTGATCGTTGGGACAGCTCCGATTTGACTACTCGGTCCCAATTGACGCATTGCGATGACAAAGTTGGCCCATTCCTGTGGCCAAATCATCGACAGGGTTCGATGCAATGAACGCAAATCCGATTCGTTCAAATTAACCCGAGACTGGCCGTTGATCCTCACGTTGCGGTGACCGCTGTACCAAGTTAAATAACGTTGAAGCGGGCGAAATGCATTTGTCGAACTTGACTGGTCAGTTGGCTGCACCTTTGCCTCGCGATTTTGTCCCAATCGCTGGCTTTCGAAGCGAATCTCCAATGGGTCAAGCCGGTAATTTTGATTCAGGTCGCCACCAAACCAAACCTGCTTAATATCGTCTAATGAGCTGCTCTGTTCCGAGTTGCCGCCGCGACCCATCGGTTTGGATACACCAAGTTCCTTCAACCATGTATCTACGATAGCCTCATTCATACCAGGTAGCCCCAACAAGGTCAGCCGTGCATGCCCAGGCTTCATGCGGTCCCAAGCGAGCAATGTTGGAATATGAAGTTTGGCAGACTCATTTTCCAATCCAAATCGCATCGTGAGAGATTCGGAACCAAGTAAGTCGGTCGAGGCTCGACTGTTCTTGTTGGTCCCCTCGCTTATTCGAGGCGAGACCAAGCTAAATCGCCACACACTTTCTTCGGTAAGACTCGGCGTCGTGTCGAGCAATGGTGCGATTGCGACGTGCTGAAACAGCGACGTATTGTCCTGCAATCCGCCAAGAATGGCACGCTTAGCAGCAGGCATCTCCACAATCGCTGCCGCCAACTCGATACCACTCAATGCAGCTAAACGAGCATGAACTCGCTCTTCATGCAACCGCGTCAGTCGATATTGGCTCTCCATGTAGAATGAAAAGCGATACGCGCCTAACGAAATCAACATGACCAAGACGACCACAACAAGCAACGCCATCCCTTTGCGTCTGGGGACTTGACTACTTTTTAGCGATCGAATTGGACGAAAAACACTGCTTGTCATGGGCGAGCTCGCTGTATCGACGTTGAACCAGCAGCCATGTTCTTGGACATTACGCTGGCCACCAAGACAACGATTTGCACTTCGCTGGTCGAGGACTCCATGATCGCAGGCGAACTGCTGGCGGATGAATCCGCTCGCGACTCTGTCTCCAATGCGGAATCAGCAAAAGTGAAATCCTCGGTTTGTAGCTGTTCCGACCTCAATCCTTCTTCGTCCGTGGACTCAGGACTGGAAGTGGATGGAAGCTGGATTTCGGAGGTCGCAGGAAAGTCAAATCCGAGCGCGATGGCGAGAGGAAGTCCGCCTTGCTGATCGCTGTTCCAGTTTGATTTCCAGGTACTGCCATCGAAGTATCGGAACCGAACTTTGGTTAAGCCCTCCAATCGAGATTCGCGGTATGATTGGCTACGAGCAAAAAGGCGATCCTCGTTTTGCCCATATAAGTCCCGCGCAGAAAGGGTGCGTTCCGAGGGATTTGCTTCCATCGTCTCCCTTTGCGATGCAATCGTTTCAGTGCGAGTTAGAACGTATTGGGAATCGTCCATTTCATCGCTGAGAGCTGAGCTTTGGGATGGCAAATTTAAATTCGAGGCTGACGATGCCATGGGCGTCAAGCGATACTCAATGTCGATGGTCTCGGCAGGCCATGGTGAGTTGGACGCGACATTGCCCTCGGCTTCGTCTCCAACCAACGATTCGAGTCCCAGCGATTCGCGATCCGATTGCGTCGCATCCGACATTAAATTCTCCAAGAAAGGAATTGGGTCGATCGAGGGCGAGATGGTTGCAGAGAACCCCGTCGCACTACCTGCAAAGCGATACGACTTGGAGGGTTGTATCGCCGATGTTTTCGGACCGGTTGGCTGTGATGGGGCGCGACTGATGCTGGGACTAGCAAGAACCGGTACGATCGTCTCTGAGCTGATAATCAGATGCTGCGCGTCCCGTTCCAGCCAGTCTCGAGCTGAGCGAACGGTTTGGACGCGATGCGAAAGCTTCCAGCCTCGCACCTCTGCATTGCGATACGTACCCAGCAACGACCATGCAACTGCCAACAAGGCTCCAAGTAGCCCCAACGCCAACATCAACTCAAGCAACGAAAAAGCGGCACGAGCAGTTCGCGTCGAATGAGGAACTCTCGCCTTAAGCGAGCGGCAGCTCTGTTTATACCGGGAGGGAGAGGCTCCTGCCGATCCACTGCACAGCTCGACAGGAGCCTCGCTCTCCCATTGGGCTCCTTGGCGGGACTTTGTCATTCTGCATCTTGCCCTAGGACAAGCAATCAATCGATCCAGCGAAATCATCGAAGCTGGTTTCCGCGTGGGCCTTGTTGGCTCCTGCCGTCTACCGAACTTGTTCCTTCATTGCTTGCGCCACTCGCTGCAGCTTGGTCCACCTTGCTTCTTCGAACGAATTGCGAGAGCTGGCAAAGAGGTTCCCCCTCCGCGCCAGCCAAAGCGTTGTTGGCTTCAAACAGCTCGAGCGTCACGCGGTATAGTCCTCCCGATGCCTCGCCGGTTGTGTTAGCGATCCGACTGGCTTCCCCCTTGCTGGACGGCCATTCATACAGGGTAACCTCGATGCGAAAGCTTCGACTCGGCGTGCCTGGTAATACGCCAGTGACCTCGTCTCGAATTTCTTCGCCGGGCAGTCTCGCGATGAACTCGTCGAGCATCGACTGGGCTTGCGTCATTGCGAGAGTGCGCTGCTCGGCCTTATTCCCATACTTGGTTCCCATCCCAATCAAAGAGAAAAGAACCATGGCACTACCTGCCAAGATGGCCGTTGCGATGATGACTTCGAGCAAAGAAAATGCAGTCCTCGTTCGCTTGGCCAAGCGGCTCATTTTACGATCTCCAATGAACCGGTGTCCGACGCATAAGTGATCGTCATCTTCTCGTGTATGGTTTTGTCATAAAGCACGATTGAAGCACTTCGACTTTGGCCTGTTGCACTGATAGGCAACCACCAGTCGCTTTGTGACCCATCTAGCAACGAAAGCATCTCATCGGCACCAGTCGCACTCGAAGGCGATGAATCGCTCTGGCCGTTTGAACCTGACTCAAGATGGTTGGAAGAGTGATGGCTCGATGTGTAGTAGCTCGAGGTAGAATGACTTGCGGAGGGGTCGGACAATGGAGACTTTCCGCTTTCGTTGTCCGATTCCAAAGCAAAGTCATTCGTCCAATTCACTTCCGCGATCACGACCGATTCAGGCAATCGCCATTTTCTTGGCGATTTCGAATCCATGTGCGATTCTTGTTGCTGGGCCAGTGGAGACGTACGAATCGGAACGACTTCGGCGTCAAGTCCGTTTCCAACAGAACCGAGAGTGTCTTCATCGTTTGCGAAATTCGCAAAGGAGCCTGTTCGAACTTCGTGGTTTCCTTGTTGCATCTGAACGAAGACTGGCCTGCCTGTAACGATCGCCTCGTGTCGTCCTTCGTCAATGGCTTCGCGAAGCATCTGAGCCGCTTCGTTCAGCGTGGTCCGGCGAAGCGAACGTTGCATGTTGGGCCAAGCGATTGCCAATAGCCCTACCATCAACACCAAGACAATCATCAACTCAAGCAATGAAAAGCCTTGCTTGGAGCGATAGGCTCGTAATGATTTACTCATGATAGTTCTGTATCCTTACTAAGCACATCTGCTTTTGTTTTGATTTCAGATAGCAATTGGGCAATAGCCCCGGTTCTCGACGAATGTCGAGCCATCGGAAAACCGGGGATAGCGCCCTCCGGCTAATGGGGGGTCACTCCAAGACATGATGCAGATGAGGTTATTTCGACGATTTGGTTTTGGAACTCGAGTCCGAAGCGTCATCCGTGCTTTCGGGTTGATTCGAGATATCGTCGCTTGTACCAGGTTGTCGGTCTGGACCTAATGAGAATATACGAGGGAAGTCTGAGGTATCCGATTTGGATTGCGAACTGCTTCCGCTATCTGCAGCTCCATCGACACCAAACTCATATTGAAAACTGCTTCCCCACGGGTCTTTCGGAAGCTTGCCACCTTCGATGTATGGGCCATCCCATTTTTTGGCAAGGGATTCATCCTCGGGAGCATTTACCAACAGCTCTAGTCCCTCTTCGGTCAATGGAAATGTTTTCATGTCCGCTGCGTACATCTTGAGTGCGGAAGCGAGATTGCCGATCTGAGCCTGGGTTGTGCGGATATCTGCCTTCTTTTGTGAGCCGAGAAGTCTTGGGCCAACGATTGCCATCAAGCCGACCAAAATAATCAAAACGATCATCAATTCGAGCAACGTCAAACCGCGATGTGAACGTTTAGAATGTCGATATAGCATGGTAAATCCTTAAAGGTGGGACGGTGTAAGCAGGATTGTGCCGCAAGAAAAGCAGCGTGGTGGGAGGGAAAGGTGGGTAATGCAATTGCCAATCAGCCTACTTGCATCGAACTATTTTATCCAACAGACGAGTTTAGGTCAAACACAGGGAGCAATACCCCTACGATCACGAACATAACCATGCCGCCAATCAGAATGAGCATCAACGGTTCGATCATCCTGACGATTACTTCTAAACGGCGTTCGATGCGATTGTCAATACGATCTGCAATCTTGATGAGGACTTCATCGAGCGTATTGGATTCCTCCGCCACCCGAATCATTGCCATTACTTGGGGGGGGATAAGACCGCTTGCCGCCAAGGGTTTCGATAGGGTATCGCCAGCAGTCACGTTCTCGGCCGATTTCATCATAGCCTCGGCCAATAGCGTGTTTCCTGTCGATTCACTGCTAATTCTCAGGGATCGAAGCAATGGAACACCATTTCTCAACATCGTTCCTAGGACACGGCAGGCTCGCGAGACGGCGGCGTCGTGAAAGATCGAACCGACCATGGGTGTCTTTAATTTCACACGGTCCATGATGCGACGACCTGTCGCAGTCTGAATGGCCCGATAAACACCAAAAGCGATCGCTGCCAACACGGGAACGACAATCAGCCCATAGTTGAGCATCGTATGACTTGCCCCCAAAAGCACGATGGTGATCAGTGGCAGCCCCGTCCCATTTTGCTCAAGTCGATCAAAAAAGGGTTGAAATTTAGGAACCAAAAACACGATCATGAGCGAAGTAATGACGGTACCCACAATCCCTAAAATGATCGGATAGGTGAGTGCACCTACGATTTTGCTTCGCATTTCATCTTGTTTTCGCAAAAACAAAGCGGTGCGCTGGAGTGCTTCTTCGAGGAATGCACCCTCCTGGCCAGCTCGGACCATGCTCAAGGTGAGCTCGGAGAACATTGCGGACTCTTTGCTCATGGCGATGTCCAAGCTATCCCCTTGGGCCACTGCATCATGAATCCGCAGGGCAATCTCTTTGAGCTTGGCGTTTTCAGTCGCCTCAGACAGGATCCTTAGCGACTCAAGCATCGCCACTCCGTTGCTGAGCAAGTCCGCCAATTGAGCGCAGAAGTCAGCTGTTTGCTCCTTGGAAACTCGCACTGGAAGAGAGATGGTCAGCCAAGGTGCCTTGTTGGCTTGATGATCCACTAACGACATCGGAAACAGAGACTGTGACCGCAGTCTCTGCATGGCTTCCGAACGGGTCGCAGCGGCAATGGTCCCGGACAGTTTCTCGCCGGTATTCGATTTCGCAGTGTAAGCAAAGTTGGCCATCGAACTCAATCCGCTTTCGTCACACGGACAATTTCATCGATGGTGGTAACGCCCGATAGGACTTTACTCCAGCCGTCCATTCGCATGGTCTCCATGCCATTCTGAATAGCCACTTGCTTGATCGCGTTCGATGTACCTGTTTGCGTCATCATCTGTCGGATCTCTTCGTTGGTGACCAAGAGTTCGTAGATCCCCAATCGGCCGTGGTATCCTGTCCTGCGGCAGCTTTCACAACCGACAGGACGATAGAGAGTCAACTTCGGATCGAGTCGGTGTTCGACGGGAAAGTCATCAGGCAAGTCTGTGGAGTTCGGTTGATATTGCTCCTTGCAATCGTCGCATAACACGCGAACCAACCGTTGTGCCAAAACACCTTCGACGGTACTTGCAACCAAGAAAGGTTCGACCCCCATATCGCACAACCGCATGAAGGCACTAGCCGAGTCATTGGTGTGTAGGGTGCTGAAGACCAAGTGCCCGGTCAAAGAAGCTTGCGTTGCGTTTTCGGCCGTCTCCAAATCGCGGATTTCCCCGACCAGGACCACATCGGGATCATGTCTCAAGATCGCGCGTAAACAGGCTGCAAAGCTCAGACCTACCTTCGTGTGCACTTGAATTTGATTGATCCCTTCGAGCTGGTACTCGATGGGGTCTTCGGTCGTGACGATCTTGATGTCTTCCGATTTGATCTCGCTCAAGGCGCTGTACAAGGTCGTTGTTTTTCCTGAACCCGTTGGACCAGTAACGAGAACAATTCCGTGGGGAAGCCGAATGAGCTTTTGGAATTTCTCGTAGACGGATTCTGGCATTCCAATGCCTCGCAGCGAGAACTTTAAATTCGACTTGTCGAGCACCCGCATCACAACCCCTTCACCGTGAAGCATTGGTATGATGGAGACTCGCACATCGATCTCACGCCCCGAGACGCGCAGCTTGATGCGTCCATCCTGCGGCACTCGCTTTTCCGCTATGTTCATCTTAGCCATGATCTTTAATCGGCTGATGATCGCGGCGCGAAACTGGTTCATTTCGGGTGGCGTTGGTTGTTTCTGAAGCACACCGTCGATACGATGACGGATCTTGAGGCCTGCCTCTTGGGACTCGATATGAATATCGCTAGCTCGCGCTTGGATGGCCTCGCTTAGAATCTCGTTAACAAGGCCAACCACCGAGGCCTGTTGTGCTTCTTCCGCGTCCTCAAGACTGTCGGGATCAATCCCCTCGAGCATTTCGACATCGCCGGATTGCTGTCGCTGGAGAGCGATCAATCCATCGATGGTTTCCGAACCGACCCCGAGATGGCGTTTTATCAGTTTCTGAACAGTGTCGTGAGCAGCCATAACCGGCCGAACCTCAACCTCCATCGCGGACGCGACCGAATCGATGGCTGCAAAATCAAATGGGTTGCTTACTGCCAGTCGTAGCCAACCGGTGCCGCGTTCAATTGGGAAAACGGTATGGCGGTGGATCAGCTTCGCAGGAAAGCCTTCCAATGTTTCCGGTGCAAAGTCGCCGCTGTCGGATTCGAGCCAATCGAGATTCATGGAACGCGCACTTGTCGCTAGCAATTCCAGCGGGCTATTAAAGGACCACTGCTCCGCAAGGGTTTCAAGCGAATCCCCCAAACTCAAGCAATCCGCCAATTGACGCAATTGCACCGAGTCTAGCAAAGGATGCATTCCCTTGGAATTCGAGATCATCGTGTCAATCCGTGGGTACGAGTACGGCTTCTCAGCGCGAACGAAAAAGGCTTAAACAGTCGTTCGGGAATCATGAGAGCAGGAACAACAAGGGTGGGGGGACTTCCAATACCGGAGTACAGGGAAGTCAGGAACGATTGGTGGGAAGGGGGGGCAGGCGTATTTGGTAATCGGCTCAACCGACACAATAGTATAGTCAAAGAAGCCCCGATTTGACCACCAGAATCCCGGTTTTGGCAACGCCGCGAAGCATTTTGTAGCGAAAGAAGCATTTTGTAGCGAAACTCGTCAAGAGTTTCGGCCGGCCGTGTCGGGAAATAGAAGCGGCCAAGACAAGTGCTTTTGAAGCTACCGAATTCGATAAAAGCTGGGGCGCAAGGACTCGAACCTTGACAAACAGAGTCAGAGTCTGTTGTGCTACCATTACACCACGCCCCAAGAACACCTGCAGTATAGGGTACTTCGATAATGGAGCCTAGTGCAGCATCAGGTGGGTGTAAATCAAACCGTCCCGTTTGGACTTTTCATCTCGATCGCCCCAGACCTATTTCTTCTCGTTCTTGAAACCGGCCTCGAGCAGTTCTTTGTAGCCAGGCTTGAGCGGGCGCACATCATAGCCGTACTTTGCGATAATTTTGCCAGCCTTGAGAGCACGAAACCCTACCATGCAGTGGGTATAGACAATGGTGTCCTTGGGGAGTTTTTCCCGTAGAACCTTTTCATCCAATTTGTCTTGGAGATCACGCCACGGGAGATGAACGGCTCCTTCGATATGGCCGTCGTTCCATTCCACAAGCTCGCGGACGTCCACAAGAACAGCTTTCTTGTCAGCAATGCGCTCCTTCACCGTCTTGAGCGAATCCTTGGTGTGTTCGAGTTCGTCGATCGGGGGAAAAATCGCTGCCTGAAGAGCGAATGCTAGGAAAGTGAACAAAGTCAGCATTTAAACGACCCACCTGTCGGTTGAGGAATATCAGACATCTGCTTGGAAACCAAAACGATTTTAACAAAACGGGACGGTCCTTGCACAGCCCGCAGATTTAGCGAGTCCAGAAACTACCCCGACTAAAACCGAAAAATTCATTCAGCACAATTAAACCGCCTAATAGAGCGGGCTTCTTTCGTTCGGAATGACTACAATGGGACGTGTCGAATTGAACTCAGTGGTATCAAAACTCGCGCATAAAAAATTGTTTCCACGAAGGAAATCGAAGGACTTTCTTTAGCTGGTGGGTACTCTTGAACCGAAGGTTGCACTATACTAAGAGTTCCTTTCCGGCAAACCGTGAGCGGTCGGCCACCAGAAAATCCCCACCTAATACCAAAGTTTTCCTTTCGCGGATGCTTTGTCGTTTGAACCCGATTCGTTTGTTTCACAATTTCCCTAACTTTCGGACCCCAATCAAAATGAGATGTCTCGGCAATCCACTTGGTCGTCGTGGTTTTATGACCGTTGGAGCCCTTGGTGGGCTTGGGCTTACAATGGGAGATCTGTTTCGATCGCGGCAAGCGATGGCGGATCAAAAAAAGTATGACTTCATGGAGGCCAAGGCAGAGAGTGTGATTCACATTTTCTTGCCAGGCGGAATGGCTCACCAAGAATCTTTTGATCCTAAACCCTATAGTCCGCTTGAGTATCGCGGCGAACTCGGGGTAGTTAAAACAAAGACGGGAGATATTTTTTCGGAGACACTTCCCAAGTTGGCTTCGATTTCGGATCGACTGACGGTCCTTCGAGCGATGACTCACGGTGAGGCTGCGCATGAGCGTGGTACGCACAACATGTTTACTGGCTATAAGCCTTCGCCGGCTTTGGTTTTCCCAAGTTTTGGTTCTGTCATCAGCCATGAGTATGGACCGCGAAACAATTTGCCTCCGTACGTGGCTGTGCCCAATTCGCCGAACGAATTTGCTGGGACGGGGTACTTGAGTTCCTCTTATGGACCCTTCAGCTTGGGGGCGGATCCCGCTAACAAAGGCTTCAAAGTTCAAGACTTGAACTTGGGTGGTGGAGTCGACACGGCCCGTTTTGATCGACGACGCTCTGCGTTAGAGGCGGTGAATTCTTACTTCGCCGACAAACAAAAATCGGACAACATCGCTGCGATGGATACGTTCTACCAACGCGCCTACTCCTTGATCAGCAGCGACAAAGCACGAGAAGCGTTCAATATCGATGCAGAGGACAACGGTCTCCGCGACAAATATGGACGAAACGTGGCTGGCCAACGGCTACTCATGGCTCGACGATTGGTTGAGTCCGGTGTCCGGTTCGTAACCGTCACTTATGGCGGTTGGGACATGCACACTGGAATCGCTGGGGCAATGCGACGCGACACGCCGCCACTCGATCAAGCGTTAGCGGCTTTGATCGAAGATCTTGAGTCTCGCGGCTTGCTCTCTAAGACGCTCGTTATGGTCAGCAGTGAATTTGGTCGTACTCCCAAGATCAATAACGAAGCTGGCCGGGATCACTGGCCGAAGGTGTTTTCCGTCATGCTGGCTGGTGGTGGAGTGAAGGGTGGATTGGTTTACGGTGCCTCTGATGCAACCGCGACAGAACCCGAATTCGATCCGGTTTCGCCAGAGGATTTGGCAACCACCATGTATCACTTGCTAGGTATCGTTGCCGACAAAGAACTGATGGCACCTGGCGACCGGCCTATCGAAATCTGCGATGGTGGAAAACTGATCAAAGATATTTTGGTCTAGTTGATATGCAAATATGTTTCGTTGAACAGTTAGCCGAAGGCGTACCGTCATTCGCACCGAGTACGCCTATTGCTGGCTGTTAAACGACAAAATCAGCTAGTCAGCTGTACCAAGAGATTTACAAAACTGGACAGGAAATTCAAATAGCGATGTCTGCAATAAGTGATCTTCGGCGCAACTATTGGTTCGCAACTGGGTTGGCATTGTTGTCAGCTACGATTATTTTGGCATCGGAACCCGAAGCGAATTCGTTGTCGGTGGTAGGGGTTCAGCGAGGTGCCTCCGTTGAGGTTGCTATTTCTGGAGCTCGGCTTGGCGACGCTCACTCGTTGCTTTTTTACACGCCAGGCCTCACTGCGACCAATATTACGAAGGTCGATGACAACAATATCAAAGCGACTATTCATGCTGCGGCAGAAACAGCCTGTGATCTTCATGCTTTTCGCGTGGTAACCAATACCGGTCTGAGCAACATGCGGTTGTTTAATGTGTCGGCGTTGCCATCTGTTGCTGAAGTTGAGCCCAACAGCGAGTTTCAAAAAGCTCAGGTGATCGCTTTCAACTCGACCGTCGACGGAGTGGTTCTAAATGAAGATGTCGATTATTTCGAAGTCGAGCTCAAGCAGGGCCAGCAAATGAACGTCGAGCTGGAGGGGCTTCGCCATGCTTACCTCAACGATTTCTTCGATCCTTACGTTGCAGTGTATGACGCAAAACGCTTTGAGATCACGGCCAGCGACGACTCGGTTATCCTTCAGCAGGACTGCCTCTGCTCCATGGTGGCGCCAGCAGATGGAAAGTACATTATCGAAGTTCGCGAGAGCAGCTTCGGCGGCAATGAACGTGCTCGCTATCGATTGCACGTAGGCAGCTTCCCAAGGCCCGTTGCGATCGTTCCAAGCGGTGGACCTCCGGGGCAGCCGCTTATTGCTACATGCATCGATTTGCTGGGCAACTCATGGCAGGAAACATTCGATATGCCGGCTCAACCGACGGAGGCATTTCGTGTTTGGTCCAAGAAAGACGGACAGCTATCCCCGTCACCAAACTATCTGTCAGTCGACGCTATTGCGAACGTAATGGAAGTAGAGCCCAATGATGACCACAATGCGCTGACCGTATCGACGCCTGTACCGGTCGCTTTTAACGGTGTTCTTGAGAAGGAAAAGGATCGGGATTGTTGGTTGTTTGAAGCCAAAAAGGACCAGCAACTGGAGATTCGAGTTCATGCTCGTAAGCCGATGCGATCGAACGTTGACCCGGTTCTTCAAGTTCTGAAGATGGGGGCGGGTGCGTTAGCTGGTAACGACGACAGCAATGGTCCTGACTGCTACTTGCAATTCAAAGTTCCAGAGGACGGCAAGTATGGCTTGTCTGTCTCGGACCACCTAGGCCGATTTGGAAAGCATTTTGTCTATCGTGCAGAAGTACTTTTGCAAGCACCTGAAGTTGGCACGACGGTGAATGAACAAAGTCGATACGTTTCGCAGGTCGTAAACGTTCCTCGGGGTGCTCGAATGGCGATCGAAACAAATGTTGTCCGTAAGTTTTTAGGTGGCGAAGCGAGAATCGTTGCCCCTGAACTGCCTGCCGGCATGAGTCAATCGGACGCGGTATGTCCTCCCGACTTAGGCACCATTCCAATGATATTCCGAGCTGACGCGGGGGCCGCGAATACTGGCAAGTTAGTCGACTTGATGGCTACTATCGCAACCTCGCCGCAAACCAATGTTTCAGGCCCGTTGAGCCAACGAACACAACTGGTGCGAGGCCAGAACAATGTCGACGTGTGGGGACGATTGGAAGACAAACTGGCCGTTGCCATCGTTGAACCTGCCCCATTCGATATCGAAGTGGTACTGCCTCAAGTTCCTTTAGTGCGAAATGGTTCGATGACATTAACAGTCAACGCAAAACGCAATCCGGGTTTTGACAAACCGATCAGTCTGCGATTGCTCAGTGCACCTCCAGGCTTAGGTTTCTCGGCTGTAACCATTCCAGCTGGACAATCGACGATTGGTCTCCCCATCACGGCCAATGGTGGCGCAGCGATCCGCAAGTGGCCGCTGGTGATCATGGCAACTTCCGAAAATGGCTTTGGACCTATCCATATTGCTTCTGAGTTCGTACCTGTCGATGTGACGGAGCCACTGTTTGAGTTCAAGTTCCAGAAGACGATGGCGGAGCAGGGCAAGCCCGTGAATGTTGTCGTTAATACAACGCAAAAGCGACCAGTGGAAGGAGTCGTTGAAGTTGAGCTGTTAGGCATACCGCCTGGAACTCAATTAGCGACTCCGAAGGTACCGTTTGCGGCCGACGGGACTCAAGTTGCGTACACGCTTCAGGTGCCACCCGAAACGAGGCCAGGAAATTACAAGACCATCGTTTGTCGCGTGACGGTGACAAGCGACAAGGGTGTGATTACGCAAACGAACGGAAACGGCGAAGTTCAGATCGATATTCCGATTGCTCCACCAGCGGCTGCCGTGGCTGTTGCAGCACCCATGCCTGCTCCGGTAGCTCCACCTGTGGAAGCTGCCGCGAAGCCCCTGACACGTCTCGAAATGCTTAAGCAACAACGAGGAAAACAGTGAAAACTTTTTTGATCCTAGCGACTAGTTCATTGATCGTTTTGGGAGCTCTGTCTGGGGCATTGGTTGTCATTGGGCAGGAACCCGCAGCTCCGGCCGCCGTGCCCGCAACGCCTCCCGTGTCTCCGGAAGCCGCGGTTCCGCCTCCAGCTGCGCCCGCAGCGACACCTGCCCCAACGCCTGCTGTTCCTCCGGTTCCAGCAACTGCTGTTGTGCCTGCACCGGTGGCAGCATGGCAATCGTTGGCAATTTATCCACCGGTTATCAAGCTCAGTGCCAAGTCCGATAGTCAGCACGTGATTGCCGTTGCAACTCGATCGGATGGGATAACTCAAGATGTCACCGAACAAGCCGAGTGGAAGATCGTGAATCCGGAATTGGCCCAGCTCGAAAACACCGTTCTTACGCCTAAGGCAGATGGTAACTCTCAGATAGCTGTCCAGTGGCAAGGTCTTGCTGCGAACGTGGAATTGCAAGTGACTAACTCGCAATTGGTTCGAAACGTTAGCTTCGAAAGCGATGTGATGCCGATTTTGACCAAGGTTGGCTGTAACACGGGCTCATGTCATGGTGCGGCGCGGGGGAAAGACGGATTTCGCCTGAGCTTATTTGGATACGATCCAGCTGGTGACTACCAACGTATCACTCGTGAAATTGGAATTCGTCGGATTAACTTAGCGGTGCCCGATCAAAGCTTGATGTTGCTCAAGGCGACGGGGGCGGTTCAGCACTCCGGCGGAAAGAAAATCGAAGTCGGTAGCAAACACTACAAAACTCTTTTGACATGGCTGCAAGCGGGAGCTCCAGTTGACGCAGTCAAGCCTCCTGCCGTGACTGCCGTTGATTTGTATCCGAACCAAGCGGTTATCGAGGGGGACGCATCCAAGCAACGACTTGTTGCAGTGGCCACCTATGCGGATGGAACACAACGGGATGTTTGGGATCTTGCTTCGTTCACCACGAACAACGAACGAACCGCTGCGGTTGCTTTTGATGGCCAGATTACGAGCGGCGTTCGAGGTGAAGCGTTCGTCATGGCTCGGTTCGATACGTACACCGTTGGCTCGCAAGTGCTTGCGTTGCCGGCTCAGCTTCAGTTTGCAAATTCCAGCACAGCCGCAAGCTACGTCGACAAGCTGGTCGATGCAAAGCTGCAAAAGCTTCGATTGCCATCCAGTGGCGTTTGCTCTGACGAGGATTTTGTTCGACGGACGACCATCGACATCACGGGATTGCTTCCAACAGAAGAGGAAACCGCTGCGTTCCTAGCAAACGCAGAGCCAGACAAGCGCGGCAAGTGGATCGATACTCTTTTGGATCGCAAGGAGTTTAGCGAGATTTGGGCGATGAAATGGGCTGACTTGCTCATGATCAAGAGCAAGAATGACGTCAGCTACAAAGCGGCCTATCTCTATAACAACTGGCTAACAAACAAGATCGCGTCGAACACTCCCATCGATCAGATCGTTCGCGAATTGCTAACTGCCACTGGTGGTACTTTTCAAAATCCAGCGACTAATTTTTATCAGGTCGAGTTGGATCGTTTGAAGCTGGCTGAGAATGTCGCTCAAACCTTCATGGGTATTCGTACTCAGTGCGCACAGTGCCACAACCACCCGTTCGATCGATGGACGATGAACGACTACTATGGATTCACCGCATTCTTCTCTCAGGTCGGGCGCAAGCAGAGCGAAGATTATCGTCAGCTACTGATATTCAACGGCGGTGGCGGAGAAGTAAACCATCCCGTGGGAGGCGCTGTTGTGCAACCGAAATTTCTTGGTGGGGCAAAGCCGGATGTGAATGGAAAAGACCGCCGAGTTGTTTTGGCTGATTGGATCACGAGCACAGACAATCCTTACTTTGCCAAAAGTATTTCGAATCGAATCTGGGCTCACTACACAGGCGTTGGAATTGTGAACCCTGTCGATGACTTCCGTGCCAGCAATCCACCCAGCAACCCAGAGTTGCTGGATGAATTGGCCAAGCGCTTGGTCGAGTACAAGTTCGATACGAAACGACTGGTGCGAGATATTTGCAACTCGGTAACTTATCAGCGATCCTGCACACCCAACGAGCAAAACCAACTGGATGAAAGGAACTATTCGCATGCGAGTGTTCGCAGAATTCCTTCCGAGAGCATGTTGGACTGTATTTCGCAAGTCACCGAGACCAAGGAGAAATTCCGTGGGCTTCCTATCGGTGCGAGAGCCGTTCAAATTGCAGATGGTGCGACCAGCAACTATTTCCTGACGTCGTTTGGTAGAAGCGCCAGAACAACGGTATGTGCTGACGAAGCTACAACCGATCCTTCTTTGTCGCAAGCGTTGCATTTGATCAATGGGAACACCACATCCGGCAAAATCAATCAAGGGGCTCTTTTGAAGAAATGGAAAGAGCAAGGACTCACCAAAGAAGCGATTATCGAAAAGATTTACCTCAGTTGCTTAAGTCGGAAATCGACTGAGACAGAACGGGCTAATCTCATCAAAATGATTGCGGAATCTGCAAATGAAGACCAAGGGTTGCATGACGTTTTCTGGGCCGTTTTGAATAGCCGGGAATTTATCTTCAACCACTAATCGATGGTTTCCCTGAAACAATCGAATCGGAACAAATTTCTCGAACCTTATTGAACCATGAATCCACGTCGATGAATCAACGTTTCCCACAATTGCCTCGTGCACGACGGATTGTTCTATGCTTGGCGGTTTTGTCTTCGGCCTCTTTCGCAAGCTTTTCAACTGCGGAAGAGCCAACGAAGATCACTTACGAGGACCACGTCAAACCGATTTTCAGAGAGCATTGCACCTCATGTCACAATGCCAACGATAAGAAGAGTGGACTTGCGTTGGATACTTACCCAGCAGTGATGGCTGGTGGTAGCGGTGGTGATGTCGTCACTGCGAATGATTTAGATGCTTCGAGATTGTATGCGTTGACTGCACACAAAGAGCAGCCTTTCATGCCGCCGAATCAGGATATGATTCCACAGGCCAAAGTGGACATGCTCAAAGTTTGGATCGAGCAAGGGATGCCGGAGAATAGCGGATCGGCGATCAAGAAGCCGAAGGCCAACGCGGCCGCTTTGGGGATGGTGTCTGCGGCGAGGCCCGAGGGTGCTCCACCGATGCCGACAACGATGATCAAGCAGACACCTTTTTTTACGCCGCGCGCAGCTACCATTTCGGCACTTGCTGCCAGTCCATGGTCTCCACTCGTTGCAGTGGGTGGACAGATGCAGGTATCTCTTTATCACAGTGAAACAGGGCAACTTCAAGGTGTCATTCCATTCCCGGAAGGGGAGCCGCAATCGATTACTTTTTCTCGAGATGGAAAACTGATTCTGATTGCAGGCGGTCGACATAGCGCATCCGGTTGTGCTGCACTCCATGACATCGCAACGGGAAACCGCATTGCCCGCGTTGGGGATGAATTGGATATCGTCTTTGCCGCGGACATCAGCGACGACAACCAATTGATTGCGATGGCCGGCCCACAAAAAATGGTTCGCGTCTATGAAACGTTAACCGGAAACTTAAAGTACGAACAAAAGAAGCATACTGATTGGATCTACGCTGTTCGCTTCAGCCCAGACGGACTCTTGCTGGCAACCGCCGATAGAGCGGCCGGATTGGTGGTCTGGGAGTCGCAAACCGGGCGCTTGTTCCAAGACTTGGCAGGGCACAAAGGTGAGATTCGTTCTATCGCTTGGCGTCCAGATTCACTAGGGCTCGTCAGCGGCTCGTTCGATGGAACCATGAAAATGTGGGACATGAACGAAGGTAAGCTGATCAAGTCTTGGGATGCGCATGGAGGTGGAGTTGCTGCCGTGGCGATTTCTAACGATGGCGTTATGGCTTCGACGGGCCGAGACAACAAGGTGAAAGTGTGGGATGCAGGTGGGAACGCTGCTGGCGAGATGCCCGTATTGGTCGAAGCAGGGCATGAGGTTGCCATTACGGTAGATAGCAAGCAGGTCATCGCAGGTGACTGGGCTGGTAACGTTCGAATGTGGCAACGAGCGACACCTGCGGACGAAAAAGTGCTGTTTGCGAATCCCATTCCATTGGAGCAATCGCTGGCTACCGCACAACAACAATTAACGCAAACTCAGGCCGCAAACCAAGCGGCTCAAACCGAATACGCCACAGCGCAATCGCAACAGGTCGCGGCTCAAAAACTCGTGACCGATATTCAGACTCAAATCGTCTCCGCAACGACAATGCTTCAGACCGTTACAGAACAGTCTGTGCAACTCAAGGCTCAGTCGGACGCCATTGTGGCTCAGATGGCAACCAAGGCAAGTGAGTTTGCCATGGTGCAGGCTTCGAAGACCGAGAAAACCAATCAGTTGAATGCAACGGTCGCGGCCAAGAAGGTGGCGGATGACGCAATTGCAGCGTTGCAAGCGCAGAAAGCGGCAGCGGGAGCAGACGTGGCTGCGATAGACGCGCAGATTGCTGCTCAGACCGTACAGTCACAAGCGCAAGCAGTTTCGGGTACCAAATTTCAAGCGGAAGTCGAGGCAGTGACGGCCGACTTTGTGGCCCGCGAAAAGCAGATGGCGGAAATGAAAGTTGCATTCGACACCAAGAACAGCGAATACGCTGCGGCTTCTACTCGCGTGCAAGAATTGACCGCGACCAAGTTGGCTGCCGAGCCGAAATTGGAACCCGCGAACGTTGCATTGAAAGCCAGCACGGATGCTGTGGCAGCCGTGCAAGCGAAAGTTAACGTGGCAAATGCCGCACTGGTGGCCACTCAACAAAAAGTAGATTCCATTCAAGCAGACCTAGCTCGCTTTGCAGCTTTCCCCGCAGAAGTTGCCGCCAAGAAAACTTCGATTGAGCAAGCGATCGCTGGTGTCCTAGCACAGGTCCAACCAGTAGAAGCAGGAATGCTTACGGCGAAAACCCAAATTGAGGCGGTGAGTGCCGAGATGGCCAAGATGGAGCAGCAAATGGCTGCGATTCAGGCACAGATTGCGGCAGAGCAACTGAAGCGAACTGCACTCCAAACAGAAATGGCGGCGAAGCAACAGGCCGCCAATGCCCTACGGAACCAAATTCAGCAGAGCGAAGCGGAGCTTGCCAACGCAGCAATGCAGCAAGAGCTATTAGAAAAGGCCTTCGGTAAAAAATAGTGTCGAACGATTGTCCCAATCGTTTCATTGTTCTGCGATTCTTGCTCCGCAAACTTAATAATGCCGAATTCCGGTAAAACTGAGGCTAAGCACATCCGCATTTTTTTTCGCATTAATTAGCCGATGGGCGCTAGCCCCGGTTCTCGACGAATGTCGCTTGGAAAACCGGGGTCAGCGCCCAACGGCTAAGGGTTTGTTTCAATTGAAGACTCATGCCGAAGTGCTTAGTGGAGCACCATTCCGCAGAATGGTCATTCGGATCGTTCGACCTCAAAGGAAATCAAAAGAATCCGACGATGTTAGTCAAGATCCCCCCAAGTGCAGTCTATGCCGTAATCGCGATTTTGTTTTGTGATTTCGTTTCTAAGGCAAATGCTCAAGTCGATTTCGCTCGCGATATCATTCCAATCTTTCAGACGCATTGCTACGAGTGTCATGGCCCAGAAAAGCAAAAGAGTGGTTATCGTTTGGATGTACGCGAAATCGCTTTGAAGGGTGGCGATAACGGTGAGGCAGCCATTGTGCCAAACCTGTCTGCCAAGAGTCCGCTCTTCCGTTTTGTTCGCGGTGAGGACGAAGAGTCATTGATGCCACCGAAGGATAGCGGTAAGCCTCGGCTGAATTCGGACGAACTGGCCAAGATAAAGGAATGGTTAGACAACGGTGCAATTTGGCCCGATTCGCTTTCAGGGCAAAAACGACAAGCAAGTACTCACTGGTCGCTTCAACCCATTAAAATACCGATCCTACAAGGTGGGTCTGAAAATCCCGTTGATGTTTTCGTACGAGCAAAGCTTTTGGAGAGCAGTCTCGCTGCGAGTCCAGAAGCAGATCGTAGAACGCTTATTCGCCGAATTAGCTTTGATCTCGTCGGCTTGCCACCGAGCCCAGAGGAGGTAGAAGCATTTGTTTCGGACCGGTCGTCTAACGCTTATGAAAATTTAGTGGATCGCCTGTTAGCATCCTCTCATTACGGCGAACGTTGGGGACGGCATTGGCTGGACATTGCTCGTTATACCGAGAGCCAAGGGTTTGAATACGATCGACTTCGCGACAACGCTTGGCATTACCGAGATTACGTGATCAAGAGCTTCAACGAGGATAAGCCGTACGATCAATTCATGCGCGAGCAAATTGCAGGCGATGTCTTGGAGCCGGTCACGCGTGATGGGATCGTTGCCACGAGTTTGCTTGTATGTGGACCGTGGGATCAAGCTGGAAACGGACAATCCAACAAAACGCAGCGTGCGATCACTCGCGAAGATGAGCTGGAAGACATGATTGGAGTGGTTGGCCAATCGTTTCTTGGCCTCACGATCAATTGCGCACGATGCCATGCACATAAATTCGATCCTATTCCTCATGACGAATACTACCGGATCAAGTCGGTCTTTGAGGGAGTGAAGCACGGAGAACGCTCGATTGCCACCGCGGAAGAAACCATGGCGAGAAACCAACGCCAGAAGGGGCTCGAACGAGAAATCGACATAGCGAGCCATATTGTTTCAAGCATCGAATCCGATGGCGCCGAGCAGGCCTTGGCGAAACGACCGAAAGGACCTACCGAGCTGGGGCCGATTCCATTTGCGAAGTGGACCTTCGATGGAACGCCAATCGAGGTGATGCCGGGTGAGTTGAAGGACGGGGCGGTCGTTCGCAAATTGGATAATGAACATGGCGTACTGCAGTTGCCCAAGGAAGGAGCCTTCTTCAAAACGGCGAAACTGACAAAGGACATTCGCGAGAAAACACTCGAGGCATGGGTTTCTTTGGCGAGCCTCGAACAGGGAGGTGGTGCAGCCATCTCAATCGAGACGGGGAACGGTCGTGTTTTTGACGCAATCGTTTTCGGCGAGCAGCACCCCAAGAAGTGGATGTCGGGCAGCGAAGGATTCGCTCGGACAAAACCATTCGATGCCCCCGAGGAAACGGCAAATACAAAATCATTTGTTCATGTTGCCATCGTCTATGCGAGTGACAACAGCATTGCCATGTTCCGAAACGGAGAGCCGTATGGGAAGCCATATACTCCCAAGACGCCGCTGCAAACCTTTGCTGCAGGTGACGCGCATGTATTGCTTGGATATCGACATACTGGTGGCGGTCGGGCATGGCTAACCGGTGAGATCAAGCAGGCGGCTTTGTATGATCGGGCGTTGAGTCATGCGGAGATAGCCAAATCGTATCGGGCTGGAGGGGCGTCCGTAACCCGTGCCGAGAGCTTAGCCAGCTTATCGCCAGATCAAGCGGGACGTCATGCTGCTGCATTGGCCGAATTACAGCGAAACAAAAAATTGCTTTCCGAGCTGCCTAAGCCGCCGGTATCGTATGCAGGAGTTCGAGTTCAGCCGCCGAATACGATGCGGCTTAAGCGAGGAGATGTGAATTCACCGGATGAGGAAGTAACACCAGGCGGCTTATCTGCAGTGTTCGAAATCGAGCACGACTTCGGCTTGAAAGCGGACTCGCCAGAAAAAGACCGGAGGTTGAAGTTTGCAGAATGGTTGTCGGATGCTAGGAATCCATTGCCAGCCCGAGTCATGGCCAATCGCGTTTGGCATTTGCACTTCGGCCAGGGGTTAGTCGGAACACCAAACGATTTTGGCATGAGCGGTGATCGACCGAGTCATCCTGAATTGCTGGATTGGCTTGCGGCGAAGTTGATCGAAAGCGGTTGGAGCGTAAAAGCACTGCACAAGTTGATTGTCCTGTCCGCGACCTATCGGCAAGGAGCCGCATTCAACGCATCTGCCGCAAGTGTTGATTCCGACAATCGTTTGCTGTGGCGTTATGCTCCGCATAGACTGGAGGCCGAGGCGGTGCGCGATGCTATTTTGGTCGCTAGCGGCCAGTTGAATACGGTGGGAGGAGGCCCAAGCTTTCGCCCCTTTACTACCACCGAGTTCAACGCAACTTTTTACACGCCGATCGATCGCCCTGAGGCTGAGTTCAATCGCAGAACGGTATATCGTATCAATGTAAATAGCGGCAAGGATCCGTTGCTCGATTCGTTTGACTGCCCTGACCCTTCAGTAAAAACTCCTCGGCGCGGAGTGACCACGACACCTCTGCAAGCGTTGGAGCTGATGAACAACAGCTTCATTCAGCGACAAGCCAATCACTTGGCCGAGCGGGCAATGCGATCTGCCAAGAATGAAATTGGCCGTGGGATTGAGGCCGCTTATCAGATGACGATTGGCCGCAAACCCAATGACCAGGAACTCAAGCGTGCAATGTTGGTCGCGAAGGAGCGTGGGTTAGTGAGCGTCTGCTGGGCTCTTTTCAATTCAACGGAGTTTATTTATGTCCAGTAACCGAGAGCCTTTGCCTAATTTGGAGACAAACGGCAATATCCCTTTCCCGCGTCGGCATTTCCTGTGGCACTCAGGGGGAGGGCTCGGCGCGATCGCGTTAGCTTGGATGCTGAATCGCGACAGACTTCATGCATCGACGAGCGATTCTCGGTCTGCCATTGCGCCGCATTTTGCGCCCAAGGCGAAACGTGTTGTTCAAGTGTTTTGCGCAGGTGGTGTGAGCCATCTCGACACGTTTGACTACAAGCCTGACCTAGAGAAGATGGACGGCAAGTCGCTGGAAGGCAAAGGAGAGAATCTTGGTTTTTTCGGTCAGCCGGGTCGATTGATGAAGAGTGTCTATGGGTTCAAGCAACACGGTAAATCAGGGGCATGGGTAAGCGATTTGCTACCGAAGTTGTCTGAGTGTGTTGACGATGTTTGTTTCATCAAGTCGATGGTAGCCAAGAGCAACAACCATACGCCAGCCGCCTTTCAGATGAATAGTGGCTTTACGTTGAATGGCTTTCCGTGCATGGGGTCTTGGTTAAGTTATGGACTTGGTACGGAAAATGAAAATCTACCAGCGTTCGTGGTTTTGCCGGATCCGAGAGGGTTACCTGCGGGTGGGTCCATCAATTGGACATCCGGGTTTTTGCCTGCCAATCACCAAGGAGTAGCGTTTCGAACTCAATCCAATGAGCCCGTGCCTGATTTGCAGACTCCCAAGCACGTCACGGCCAGTGCAAGAATGGCGGACATGCAGTTGCTTGCAGCCATGAATCGTGAGTTCGCGGATGGGCATCCAGGCGATAGTGCCTTTGGTGCGAGACTGCGATCCTATGAGTTGGCGGCTCAAATGCAGACCAGCATCCCTGAGGCGACCGATCTCTCGATGGAGACCGCTGCAACTCAGCAAATGTATGGCCTAGATGAACCGGCCAATAAAGGATTTGCCAGAAATTGCCTAACCGCTCGACGGTTATTGGAACGCGGTGTCCGATTTGTTCAGATACTCAATGGAGGCTCCTTTGGTTCGCCTCGAATCAACTGGGATGGTCATGAGAATGTAAAAGAGAACCATGACACGCAAGCTCTAACCATGGACAAACCCGTGGCCGCCTTGATACAAGACTTGAAACAACGAGGTATGTTCGAAGACACTTTGTTTGTATGGACGACAGAATTTGGGAGGAGTCCAACGACTCAAGGGATCGGGGCACCAGGACGAGACCACCATCCAACTGCGTTTACTTGTTTCTTAGCCGGCGCTGGAGTCAAGAAGGGCATGGAGTATGGCAGTTCAGATGAGATCGGTTACTTTGCGGCCGAAAACAAAGTGACAATCCCAGATTTCCACGCAACGATTCTGAACTTATTGGGTTTGGATCACGAGAAGTTAACGTTCTATCACAATGGTATAAACCGTCGCCTAACCGACGTTCACGGTCAGGTCATCCAAGGAATTTTATCGTAGAGTGTGGCACGACAACCCAATGGAGAGCGAGTGTCCTCCCTCGCTTCGCAGGCGCTAGTGCCGTTTTCACTAATTGACCTTGATTAAAAAACTTGAGTCTGAGGATGTGGGATAGGCTTCCAGCCTGTCAACCGCATTATCGACAGGCTGGAAGCCTATCCCACGTTAACTTTGAATCGCACCAATAGCCGTTTGGTCATTCTCACCGGGTTTTGTCGGCTGTGAATGCCGATTTCATTTGCGACTTCGGCAAACCCAAAAAAATCCCTTGACTTCATAACGGGATCGCTGTATTATCACGCTACCACACCGACACTCTTTTGTCTTGTGTTTCGGATGAATTCGATGCATACACGAAGAAGGGGGGAACGAAATGCAGCTATCTATCGAGCCGAATAACGGCATCCCTATTTATGAGCAGCTTGTTCGGCAGATCAAATACGCTGTCGCGGAAGGGATCCTGGTCCCTGGACAAGTTATCCCGAGTGTACGCGATATGGCCAAACAGCTGACGCTCAATCCAAACACGGTCCAGCGTGCGTACTTTCAATTGCAAAACGAAGAAATCCTGCAGTCGCTTCGCGGACGTGGAGTGGCTGTATGCGAGGGAGCAAAGAAGCAATGCGTCGCAGATCGACAACAGCTTCTGGCTGAGCGATTGGCTGCGGTACTTGATGAAGCGATTCGCGGCGGGCTAGACGAAGACCGCTTGCGATCCATGTTTGAAAAGGCACTCAAAAACGCAATCCGAACCGGGGAAAAGCAATCATGAGCGAAGTCATCAGCGTAAACAATGTCAGCAAACGATTCGGCAAAAAGACCGTGCTGGATAATATCTCTCTAAAGGTGCCGTCGGGTGTCGTCTTCGCTCTGCTCGGTGAAAACGGAGCGGGGAAATCGACGTTGATTCGGAGTATGCTGGGATATACGAAACTCAATAGTGGCAGCATCTCTGTTTGCGGGCTGGACCCACTCAAAAAGCCGCTTGAGATTCGCCGCCAAGTTGGTTACGTCTCGGATGCCCCTGGACTGTACGAATGGATGACGGTCGCACAAGCTGGTTGGTATGCCTCGGGTTTTTATCCCGATGGATTCTTAAGAAACTATGCTGCTCGGATCAACGAATTCCAACTCCCCGCCGATTCCAAAATACGCGATTTATCTAAGGGAATGCGGGCGAAGGTGGCGTTGTCGCTGGCTATGGCCTTTGATCCAGAGCTTTTGATCATGGACGAGCCTACGTCGGGCTTGGACCCGCTCGTGCGGCGTTCGTTTTTGGAAAGCATGATCGATCGAGCGGCAGCAGGGCAAACGGTCTTCTTGAGTTCGCATCAAATCCAAGAAGTGGAGCGGGTCGCGGACTGGGTAGCGATCCTGCATCAAGGGAAGTTGCAGATCGTGTCGCCCCTCGAAGAACTCAAGAGCAGCGTAACCATTCTCGACCTATCACTGCGAGATCCGCTCCTCGCGTTACCGGACGAGATGGAGCAGTTGGAAATTCTGCATCGTATCCAAAAAGGTCGCACCATTCACATGATGGTCCGAGGTTTCACGTCAGCCATCGAACTTGGGCTGTCGAAGCATGCGAACTTGTTCGAGATCAAGGCCATGCGTCCAAACCTTGAGGAGCTGTATTTGGGATTCACGCAGCCTTACGAATCGATCCAAGCCCGTGAACGCAATGGACAGGGCAAGTCGAATCAAACGGAGGTGGCATAATGCAGCTCGCGAATCAAAACAAGCCATCGCTATGGGGCTCTTTGCTTTGGAAAGACTTTCAGCAAGTGAAGCTTGCGTTTTTGGTCTTGGTCGGTGGTGCATTGTGCTTGCAACTGCTGTTCTTGACTATCGCTCTCCTCACGATAGACCACAAGCAATTGGGGCCGCTCTCGACCAGCTTTTTGGGTATTGCGAGCGGAACACCGATCCTGCTAGCGGTGGCGTGCTCTGGCATGCTTATCGGACACGAACGCCAATCCGGGAACTGGGCTTGGTCGAGTAGTTTGCCCGTTTCTTGGAAAAAATCGCTTTGTAGTAAACTGATCGTTGCAACGCTAGGTTCTCTATGCGCATCATTGCCCTTGGGTATCATCCCAGCGATTTTTGCGACGGTGGACGTACTTGCATCGTATTTCAGTCTTACGTTGTTAATCTTCTTTCAAGTTATTGTTCTCTGCTTTTTGGCCACCCTCTTGATGCGAGATACGCTTGTCGCATTGCTAGTGGCAGGGACTGTACTTACAGTTCTCCATTCGTTTTCACTAATTCCTGTATTGCATAGTTGGCCAATGAATCGCTTTGGCATTTCGCCCGATGCCGCCCCCAGGTTCTGGTTCTCGTTCCTTTCGACTTCGGTTCTAACTGTAGGTTTGGGTTTGCTCGTCTCTGCCTTTCGCTGGCGATGGACATATGGGCAAATGACGAAAATTGCTTTTTGGAAGGAGCGAGCATCAACCGTCGTCACAGGTCACTTTCGCTATCGTGAAAGCGCTAGTGCACGTCCAAGTGAATGGTGGATGATGATCGTACATTCGTTGCGTAACAACTTTGTGATGGGGCTTTTGGTTTTGGCAAACATGGCCATCTGCACGATCCTTTTTTTACGAATGGATGACGAGCTTCATTTGTTCTTCGTATTGCTCGCATTGCTCGCGCTGGGCGTGACCACATTTCAGAGCGATCAAATGTTAGGTCGGTTCCGGTTTTTAGCGGACAGGGGGATTGCACCTTGGAAGCTTGTACTGAGTCGCCTAGTTGTCTCATTGGGAATGGCATTTCCTGCGTACCTTGTTTTCTTGATTGCTTTAGCATTCAGCCAGGGCCAATTCGATCGATTGATGCTTGGTTTATTTGCTGGGGCAATCGCATTTTCCTTGGGAGCACTTGCTTCGATGTGTTTTCGCTCACAAGTGATGGCGATTGGCGCTGCGATTCTTGTTGGAGTCTTCAGCTTCATTATCAATGGTATCCTTTATTCTTGGGTTCTTCATGATCAGCAGATGTTGACCCAGGTCAATGGCGGAGCATTTGAAAACATCCTGCTTCTTTTTTTGCCCATCGGAGCCTTTATTCTTCTGGTTTCCATTTTTTGGATGGCGCGAAGATGGCTCGTCTTAGATAAACCCAATCTGGAAGTGCATTTCCTGTGGGTTTCGGTATTGGCATCCCTTTCGCCATTTTGCTTCGCATGCACGTTTGGCTTCTTGTCGATTCCATATGCTCCTGAGATCTCGAAACCAGTCGAATCGTCTCAAGCAATCGAACATATCGCACCTGAATATCTATCCATAACGGACCCGCTACTGGCCGGTGACATGCCTGGTATTGCGATCCTTTCGCGTTATCAATCAGAGACGATGCATATGATCGCCGGGAGCGCTAACGGTTCAATCAGCACCATCCGAAATGAACTCAAAGAGAAAGGAGACCAGCCAATCCGCGAACTTCTGGAGCCTATTTTGGGGGAGCTGGATCGGTTGCAAAACGAAGCAAAAGTCCCTATGTCTTATGGGCTCAAGAATAAACTCAATCTATTGATCGTTCGCACCGCAGCCTTAGCGACCATCGCCTTGGAAGAAAAGGAAGCGGAGTTAGGACTAAGGCTTTGGAAGCTGAATCGCGAGCTTCAAGATTTTGCGAGTAAAGTTAATGCATTGGACTCGCAGGGCGCCCGCAAAACGGCGATGTTCCTCTTACTCGACCTGAAAAGCGAAGGCGTTCAGTTGATTGGAGGGGCGGAAATCTATCGAAGTCTAGTACCATCTGTTTCTGATGAGCGTGCAGAGAGTATTCAATACTCATTAGCTCGAGAGCAAAACACTTTACAACATCTTCGGTTAACATCGAGCAGTGCAATCACGCCCATGCACTGGCTGGCGGTTACTCGGTTTTTCCCGCCGCTGCTTTGGCTTTACGAACGCGAAATGGTCATCGATCATCGCAATCAGCGAGCCTATTTCGCGTTATTGCCGAAGAACTACTTAACAGGCGAAGTGCGGCGTCAGCTTGAGCTGCGCTTTCCACAGTGACGAAAGCGAGAATTGGCCGAAAGAAGCTAAAAGAGATAGACGCGGGAAAATCCTTGGGCTAGCAAGTCTGGTGCCTCACGGCACCGGCAAAGGATGTGTCGAGCCTTCGGCCCTCAATACAAATAGCGCAACTTCAAAATTTAGGCGTCTGGGGGCCATCCAAATCTGCTTTCAACTTCATTTTGTTAGCCTAGCGCCAAGTGGTACAAGTTCGTTGAATCGGTCGACTGGCTCGCGGGCTGTCCAAGCGATCCCACGAAGCAAGAGAACTCGGAAGATCGGATCGTCAAACGTCCAACTGTAGTGCCCCGGAATACTGACAAAAACTCGGCCTGCTCCTTTTTCGTAAGCCCACACCTGTGGAGTCGCGTTCCCTTCTTCCGTGCTCGTAGCGAACAATATCACGTTCTTAACATCCCCTGTGAGCCTCCAATAACTTTCATCGTACAGTTTGAGTTGATCGATGTTGCGCAGGATCGGGTGATCGGTGTTGTGCATTTCGAGCGTCAATGGCCCGTGGCGATAACCAATGCTACCACCTTTGGAGGCTAGGCCGATCCGCTTCGAAAAATCAGTAACCCGGTCATCCCCATTGACTGCCCAGTGAATGTAGACCGAGCCACCACCGCGAGCTTGAAACGCATCCAGTTCCTTCGCTCGATCGTCGTTCCACGCCCCCTTCTGAAAAAAGATCAATGTGTCAGCTGTCGCCAACTGTTCCATACTAGGAAAATCCCACGCGGCACTTACCTCGACATTCGGCGCCGCAGCCATCAACTGGCCCCATTGAATCTGCCAAGCTGGATAATCGTGCTCGCCCGGGCCGTGATCTTTCTTTCCCGAAACCAAAACGATTTTCAACGGCTTGAGCTCTTTTGGTAATGGCGTTGAGCCAGCCAAGACCGCCGCCAATTCGGCTTGAGAACGAACTGGCGGTGCTTGGAGCGGTCCGTTAAGCGGCATTCTCGGTGGCGATGTCAGCAAATAAGTCATCAAGTCTCTCAACTGCTCTTTGGACAATTTTTCCGCCAAGCCCGTCGGCATGACAGACAGCTTCGCAGGCTTCATCTGATCCACTTCCGAACGAACAATCTTGGTCGAATTCCCTTTTTCGTCCCCCAAGATCAACTGCCCGGATTCATCGCGCAATACCCCTGTCAGCACTTGACCATCGTTCATCGCAATCATGTGCCCGATGTAGTCAGGGTTAATAGCAAAGCTTGGGTTGACAATGTCTCGCATCACTGAGGCATAATCGCGGTGAATTAGGTTCGAGAGATCAGGCCCGATCTTTGCCCCCGCACCTCCCATCGCGTGGCACTTGAAGCATCCGGCCGCCTCACTTTGGAATACGCGGCGTCCTAGTCCCCAGTTGCCCCCCTCGATTTCGGCAATCTTCACGGGCTTGTCATCGTTGAACTCGGTCGCTTCTTTGGATTTCACCCAAGGCATATAGAATCGATTCAAGGGTAACGGTCGATCGCGGGGGTCTTCTGCCGTGTGTACCGAGACGTCGAGTTGCGGCTTTGCATCCGTAGCCTTCGTCAATTTGATCTCAAGCTCCACTAATGCTGCTGCGTCACCAGAGCATGTTAATCGAACAACATGGACACCATTGCTCAACTGCGATTCTATTTTCCCGAGCGAAGATGACACCGCGATGGGTTGGGGCGAGGAGAGAACCAGCGTGACCGACTCAGCGGGCCATTCGTAGTCGATCTTGGAGCCAGGTTGAACGACAGGACGCAAAAGGTGATGTAGATCAAGGTTCGTCCGAAGCATCAATTCGCCCGACGATTCCATAGCCGACCACAAGGCTTCGTGCTGTGAACTGCCTTGAGTAAACTCGCGGGCCACTTGCAGGTTGAGATGAGGCAACCAGCCGGTGGTGTTAACCAAGGCAACTTGCTCTGCGTCTTTAGTTGTCCATATTGCTTGTACGCCTGTCAGTGATAAATCCAGATCGATCTGCGAATGTTTCGTTGATTTCGCTTCCGATTTCAGAGATTCTTCGGGGACTGGCAAGGTAACTGCATAATGCGAATTGGATTTCATGGTCGCTGTGCTCACGACCAAGGTCCTTAGGTCACCGGTTAGCGACGCTCCGGCCACGGGCAGTTCAAATCGAGGGGTTGCAAGTTGACGTTTGACCACTGCGTAGGGCGGAACCAGCGTTTCAAAACGATCGCCAGCTCGCACGAATTCACCGAACTCCACTTTGACCTGCTCGGCCAAATTGCGCATCTTGAGCGGGTCGATTGGACGGTCGAAGGCAATCCGTATTTCGTTAGGGGATTCTGACCAAGTGGCGACGGGTTGCGGCGAGGATGGATCGGAGTATTTGATCCGAAACAATTTCCCAATTCCAGTTGGACCAGTCCCCCAATCGGGAGGTCCGCTGTGACATGCCACCACAAAATCGCCATCCGGGGCAACACACCCATCGATTGTCAACATCTGCAGACCAGCAAAAAGATGAGTCGACGCAACGTATCCAGCTTCGGTTTTGAACAACTGGGTGCGCCAAAGTTTACCGCGTGACTCACCGCAAACGAGAGCTTGTTTGGTCCATGCGGCAGGTCCAAAGACTGGTCCGCCATTCACCGCGTTGTTGAAAACCATACCGCAGGTTGACTGATGCTGCGGACCGTAATCAAAAGTCGATGGTTCATCGATCACGTCTGGATTGTGGCGTGGATGGCGAGGGGGAAACCCATAGTGACGACCGGCTTGAATATGCAGAAGCTCGTCGAGAGGGTTCCCGTTAGGAAGCCAAGTTGCCCCTTCTTGTTCCGAGCAAAACAAATGCCCCGCATCGTTAAACGCGAATGCAATTGGAAAACGAATGCCGGTACAGAGGGTTTCTCGCTTGCTGAAATCCGGCGAAATGCGTTGGACCGTTCCTCGTTCGCTTTTGATGTCGTATTCGGCTTTGCCTGATTCATCGACCATGTAAGCGTTCGCATAATTGGCCGTCCCGAGACCAAAATAGATAGCACCCTCTTTGTCCATCGTGATTCCAACCGCGTCGACATTTTGCGAGATTTCCTTCCAACCGGTTGCGATAACGATTTCCTCGTCTGCTTTGTCGTCACCATTAGTGTCGACGATGAGAGACACTTTCCCTTTACTCGGTACAAAGACACCGCGACCTTTTGCATATCCTGGCGGAGTCAAGAGCATCCCAAGTGGCCCACGCAAGCTTCCCTGGTTTTTCCAAAACAACTCCGCTTTGTCTTCCACCCCGTCGCCATCGGTATCGGAAAGCAGATGTAAGTCGCCGTTGTACCCCAACGTCATTAGACGGCCATCTTCACGATAGCGAACATTGTTAACATTGGTCAATTCGACAGGCAACTCACGGACGGTGAACCCGGGCACAAACATTTGAATGAGCGGCGGATTTTCCGCTTTCACAAGTGTGACGCCCGGCGTCAACTTCAATTCGCCCGGCAGCCGATCAGCCAAATTTGCGTGCTTGGCTGTGAGGTAAGCGCGAACGGAGGCTCTTTCTTCTTTGCTGAGAACGCGATCGTAAAAGAGTACTTCTGCGATATCACATTTCAACGGCCCGCGCACAATGTGTTCCCCCGGACCATTCGTGTAAAATCGAGCAGCCAAAGTCAGTTGGTCAATGGAGAGAACTTTCGGTTCAAAAGATCGCTCGCCAGCTTGTTTACCATCGATCGACAAAGTGACTTTGCGACTCTGTGGATCGAAAACCGTTTCCATTGTTTGCAAGGTGCCAAAGCGTTGAGTGTCCTTCAATACATTGCGAGCACCACCGAAACCTGACCCCTCGACGTTGACGTATTCCAGCGAGGCGGTCGGGGCAGCACCAAGGTCGACCGTAAGGCCCGATTCGTAGTCGCGTTTTTGGGGAGCATTGGTGGCGAACAGACCACGAAACTCGCCGAAATTGTCATGCGGAGCTGCTACTATGAACAAAGTTGCCGCTTCGATCTTACCCGGCACAGATAGGCAACGCATGTGATCTGTCTCGCCATCAAAGCGAACGCTCCAAGAGTCACCAATGGGAACCAACTGCGGTTGAGCTCCTGATGATGCCTGTAGAAATTGCCGCCCAGTCCCGGAACCATCTGGCCATTTCTCTAGTGCGCCACGGTTCGGAAGCGAAGTCAAATTGTTGGCTTTCCTAGCCGCTGGAATTGCGTTTGCGTCCAGCCATAGAACCAATCCGTCTCGAGTCGTAAGCCTTTTGTCGGCCCATTCTGGAATTTGTGCGGTGGCCTGCGATAGAACGCACACCGTCGCGAAAGCGGCAAGAACAGCAGTTAAGACACGCAAGCTTTTGGAAGAACAGCAATAGGGGAGCATACAAGTGAATGAGGCGAGTAAACGAAACATCTTAAAATCGATTCGGAATTTGAGGGAGAGGAATGGTCGGGGAACCTACCACCGAGTTGATGAGCCGCATCAAATAAAATGGGACCATGAATGAACGATTGTCGAAAAGGCCTTAGCATCGAACAACGGCACTATCGAGTTCATTCAAGCGGCTTTTCGGCATCGATTGGCAACCAAGCCAGCACTGCAACAAACGATACGACAACAAACGCCATCAACGTTATATCATACCCTTGTACCAGTGCAGCTTGTTTGGCAGTGTCCGTCATTGAGTCAACATCCACTTGATCCGTTGCGGCCCGACCGGCCTTGGCCATGACGAGAATCGTACCAATCGTCCAACCCGAGATGGCTCCTCCTAAATTGCCTAGCATATTCATCCAACCCGCCACCACCGCGGTATGCCGCTGACCGATATCTTGGCAGATGGCCCAGGCTGCCCCCATCATCAAATCATTGGAAAATGCCGCTAGCGATATCGCCAATGCTGCCGTCCAAGGTGAATGAGTATAGATCGCGACTAAGTAACAACAACCACAAAGACCATGACCAGTCATTGCGGGGATGCGGCGAGCCCAGCTACGATTGCGAAGCCTTTGCGTTAAGAAATCAGTCCAATACCCCCCCAGCAAACACCCGAATCCACCCAATAGCAGTGGCCCGCCTTTCAAGATTGCACCGAGGAGGCTGTTGGCAGCGAGTCCATGTCGCGTTTCTAAATACGATGGGAAGTAGGTGATATTGAAATACCAGGAGAAGCTCGCGCATGCATACATCAGTCCAAGCAACCAAGTGCTTCGGTTCGTAAGAAGTAGTTTCCAAGGAATCGCATGCACTTCTTTGGTTGCAAGCGGTACTGAATGTGCATTCGCAACAGCGGGGTGGTCCTTAAAACGACATGCAAAGACAACGCACCAAACCAGACCTATGGCACCAAAAAGCAGAAAAGCGCCTCGCCATGAAACGAGTGGAATTGAGTAATCCGTGCCTATCACCAATACGGTCCAAATCAAAGGTGTAATTCCACCCATGAATCGGCCTGACATCCAGATCCATCCCTTCGCACGTCCCCGTTCTTCAGATGGAAACCAATTGGCAACAACGCGAGCCAAGTTTGGAAAAGCGCCCGCTTCTCCAATTCCAAAGAGGAATCGAACGAGGCACAGTATTCCCAGTCCACCAAAGGTAAAAGCACCTATCTTCAACCCCACCAAGCCCGTTAACGCTGTGAATATGGACCAGCCAATCACAATTCGCAGTAAGGTTCGACGTGGCCCAAATGCGTCCCCAAGCCATCCGCTCGGAACTTCAAATGTTGCATAGGCGATCGAAAACGCCGTAAAAGCCCATTTTAGATCGCTGATATCCTTTAGCCCCAAGTCTCGGATAATGAACGGTACCGCTGCACCAAAGCAGACGCGATCCAAATAAGTAATCATGGAAAGCGTGCAAGCAAATGCCAACACCTCGAGTCGTCCTAATGGACTCTTGACTTGTGTTCGTGACGCTGGCATGGAATGTTGCGCTTTGCTTTGTCAGATGGAAAGGAACTAGAACACAAGGCCGTTGGCACCATCGATTTTGTTAAAGATACTCAGGCCTATGTCAGCTAACGCACGTTAGTTGACGATGTTTCTGAGTGGTTTTCCTAGCAGCACATTACGACAAGCTTGAGATCCTTTGATTCGCATGTCCGCGAGCCCTTCTTCGGAATAGAATGCCGAATGAGGATTGATAATCAAACGGGTATAAGCTGGATGCTTTGGGTCTCTCCAGGCAGCAAGCAGTACATTGTCCTTTGCGGGCGGTTCGTCCACCAAAACATCGATAGCAGCACCCGCAAGCTTCCCGCTCGCAATCGCATCCGGGATAGCGGTTACATCCACAATTGCCCCACGCGCCGTATTGATCAAATAACTTCCGTCCTGCATCGCATTGAGTGCTTTGGCGTCGATAATGTGCTTGGTCTCAGGAGTATTGGGGCAATGCATACTCAGAACATACGAACCCTCAAGCAATTCCTGGAGCGATTCGACGCGACGAATACCAAGTGCTTTGTCGTATCCATCTTGCTGGTAAGGATCATAAAAAATCACATTCATTCCCATCGCTTTGGCCCTAAGTGCGGTGGCGCTCCCAATCCGACCTAGCCCCAAGAGACCAAATGTTCGTCCACGAAGACGAAATAGCTTGCCTGCTGTCGAATACATCCACGGATCCGGTGTTTCTCGCATTCGAACGTTGAAGAAGTTGATACCACGAGTTAAAGCCAACATCATTCCGATCGCGGAATCCGCCACCTCCTCAGTTCCGTAGTCAGGGACATTCGCGACCACAATGCCGCGCGAGCGAGCATAGACGTAATCCACGTTATCGAACCCAACTCCGCATCGGACGATCAGTTGACAACGTTCCAATCGCTCAATGGTCGGTCTTCGAATTTCAAGATTGTGATACAGCATGATTGCATCAGCATGTTCGATTCGGCCCTTCAGTTCGCTTTCACTATGGGCGTTTAAAGCGATCACATCGGCAATGTCACCGACGATCTTTTTTTCTGTTTCAAGTGAATCATTGATGAAGTCGGAAACGACGATCTGGAAACGTTGGGAGGCCATGGAGGGAGGATCTCTGCCTGGAGGGATTCGAAAAAGGGGAAAGATCGTTATATTCTAGCATAGTCGTCCGCTCGCGAATCTACCCCTGGTTTCAATGGATCTCAACTCATGGCACTTCCACATTCCGATCTGCTCAGACTCAAACGATGGAATACTCCGACTGTCTACAACGGTTGGGAGCAGATTACCAAATTCGATATCGCGGCGGATGCTTTCAATCTCGAAGAAACGAGAGACTTCATGCCACAAATGGGCCCCATGGTCGGTTACGCAGTAACGCTCATTGTGGAACCATCCAACCGTGCACATCAATCTCAACCAAACGCGTGGGCAGAGTATCGTAAATACGTCGCGGAGCAACCAGGACCCAAAATCGTTGTGATTCAAGACTTGGATAAACCTCGAGTGATTGGCTCGTTTTGGGGCGAAGTCAACAGCAACGCTCATCGCGCTCTGGGATGTGTAGGCACCATCACCGACGGTGCAATACGCGATCTGGATGAAATGACCAACGCTGGCTTCAAATCCATCGCCAGGAGACTGTGCGTTGGTCACGCGCATGTTACGCCAGTCCAATGGGGTTGCGAAGTTCAGGTCTTTGGACGAACCATACGCCCCGGGCAACTCATCCATGCGGACAAGCATGGGTTTTTGGCTATTCCCGCCGAGGATGAAGCAAAGTTACTAGATGCCGCCATTTTCATGGATGGGAACGAATGCGACACGGTCATTGCCGCCGCCCGCGCCGCTAGTCAAGCAGGTCAAGCTGAAACGCTGGAAAGGTTAGCCATCGCAGGTTCGGAATTCCGAAAAGCCTCGCAAAAGAAATTCGATCGCCAAGGTGAATGGTGAGCATGGTCGGCGAGCAGCACCCTCCGCGACGATTGCGTAGGCGGTACGAACCACGGCTACTGGCTTACGAACCATATCCACCAAGCGGCACGAGGCCGCTGGGGTCTCGAAAAGCCCTTCTACTCCAACTTGTGACCACCTTGTGCTTCGTTTGGATTCGCAACTGCTACTGGGCTGCCGTCTAGCGTTGCGAGGTACGCGACAAGATCTCTCAGCTCCCGCTTATTTAGGTACTTTAACAGATCGACCGGCATTGAAGACTGCCCTTTTCTGCGTTCATCGATATTATCCTTTGGGATTTTGATGAGCGCTCCTTGCGCATCCATCAGAGTCAAATTGATATCGTCTTCGGACTTGAGAATGCCAGAAACGGTCTTTCCATCCTCGTCCAAAATGACAACGGTTTCGAACCCTTGTGCGATGGCCGCATTTGGTGCTACGATCGCTTCGAGCAAATACTCACGCGACTTCTGCGCTCCTAGTGCGCTCAAGTTCGGGCCAACCTCGCCACCTGTGCTTCCAACCTTATGGCATCGAACACAGGACAAACTGCTTCGGGTGAAAAAGAGCGATCGGCCTTGTGCGACATCTCCGCCGTCAACGCAATCCTCATAGTGCTTCTTGGGTTCTGACTCCTTTAGGTTTTCGAGAACGGCAACCTTGTCCTGGAGTCGCTTCTCCAAATCCCCCTTGAGTTTACCTTTGGCTGCCTCGACGACATTGATCCAGCAATCGCGTTCCAACGTCCCATTGAGGTACCCGTCAACTCCCTTTGCGACCAATTCTTTGGACTCTTCGTTGTTCATGATCGCAAGTTGATCCCAAGCGAACTGGCGTTCTCGAACGATTTTCGAGCTGATCGCTTGTTTCAAACTTTTCGTTGCGTCATTGGGAGTCTTCGTAACTTGAAAGGCCATACTCGCCATTCGCACATCCACATCGGCATCACGAACGAATTCAGGGATCATTGCTTGGATCGCATCTGGAGCAAGATTGATCAAGGCTCGGATCGCGGCGCCGCGTCGAGCACCCTCCGATTGTGGATCCTTGGCGGTGACGGTTAATATCTTCGCGATCTCGGTCAATCCAGCCTTGGCTCCTACCTCAAGGAACTTATCGCTAACTGCTTGGGGGGCGGCAGCCAGCTCCTCGATACGAGCCTTCAGGGCTTTGGCAGCAAAGTCTGGACTTCGATCGCTCAGAGGCTGATGTCGATTCATGACACGATCACGGTCACCCGGTTTGGCCCAATTTGCGAGCATCTCAAGGGCTTCTACGCGCATCGAGTCCTTGCCGCCAGCACGCGCGGCAAAACTTGCAAGCCGATTCGCATCTTGTTCGCGACCTAAACGGAAGCTTGCGTTGAGAACACGATTGACTACCGGCTCCTCCGTATCGGCTGCTAACGGGAGTTCAGCGAGAGCAGGTAGTTGGCTATGTAACTGAGGCACATCGTGGATAGCGAGTACGGCTTCCTTTCTCACTTTTGCAGAGCTGTCCTTGAGGAATTCGAAAACGATTGGATTGGCTTGTTTTCGAAGCGCCACCACCGCTGCTACTCGAACCGCTTCACTCGCATGATTCTTTAATGCTTTCAGCTTTTCGTAGTCCTTAACACCAACCAATCCCATGATGCCGGCGTGTCTCAAGATCGGATCTTGATTGTTGTTCTCCTCTAGAATGCGGATGATGCTGGGCAAGGAGTCGTCGGAGCCTAGTAGCCCAACCGCCATACAGGTCGCCGACTTCACCACCGCGGAATCATGCGTTAGCAGTTGCTCCAATGCGGGCTTTGCAGGCTTGTAGCCAGCATCGGCTAGTGCTTCCATGGCACGCGACACGACCATGGGCTCTGAGTGAGAAAGGCACTTTACGAGTGCACTGGATACGGTTGCGTCCTTTGGCTTTGCACGCAGCAGCTGCCCCAAGCCCCAAACACCATGAAGTTGTTTGATTTCGGAAGTGCTCGCTGACTGAGTTGCTGACTCCAAAATGTCGCCGTCACCTCGGCTTGCAAGCTCCCATTGCGCTTCGAAGCGGACACGCCGATCGGCATGCCCCAGCAAGTCGCCTAGCTCATCCTTGCTCCGCGATTTCATTCCGTCTCGCAGCAAAATGCGAGTGGATTTTACCAGTTCGGAGCCCTGGGCTTTTTCGTCGGCAAAACGATAGATCCGCCCTTTGTTTTCTCCCTTCCATCCGTTGACCCAGTCGCTAACGTACATGCCACCATCGGGTGCAAACTCAACGTCCGTTGCTAAGATGTTCCATACAAACGGCTCGTTTTTTTTGAGTTCAAAAAAGGCGCCTTTTGGGTCAACTTTGACCATTCGAACCCCGCTATTCGAAGCTTGCCCCCGAAAATCACACAGGAAAAATGCATTCTGGAATGGGTCCGGGGTTCCTTCCGTGGCTGTAAATCCTGTCCCCGGATAGCAAGCTAGCCCCGAAGGACCATCGGCAATATTGGCAATCGGTGGGACCGTGTAGACTGGCGATTCATCGCTGAACGGATACCAAATTTTCTCTCGATTGAAGGGGCCTCGGTCGGATAGGTACTGATACATCATTCGCCAGCCCGTGTCGCCACCTCGCACAATGTAAACCCATCGAGCCTTGTCCCCTGAATCTGAATTATTGTCACCCGTGAACAAGTTTCCGTAGTCATCGAAGGCAAGTTCTTGCGGATTGCGAAGGCCAGTCGCTAAAACCTCGAGCTTGGAACCATCGAGTTCGCACCGAAAGACGGCACCACTCTCTGGATTAGCAATAAGTCCCGTCGGTGTTTCGACATGGTATCCTCGATCACCGATCGAAAAATAAAGCCGACCATCGGGCCCCATGATGAGCCCATGCATATCGTGTCCCCGGAATGCAACGCGCACTCCAAACCCATCGGCAAGCACGATTCGCTCGTCGGCAACTCCATCGTTATCTTTGTCGACCAACGCCCATAGCTTGGGAATGTTCGTGTAGTAAATGGTGTCGCCTCGAACCAACGCTCCAGCTCCAGTCCCTTCCTCGATACTATTGAAGCCGGATGCATACACCGTGGCCTTGTCCGCTTTCATGTCTCCATCGGTATCGATCAGCATGCGGAGCAAGTCGATTTGCTTTTCATAATCGGCCGCTTTGTCGCCCAACTGCTCTCGGTGATAACGAATTCGATCCGCTACTGTTACCGCAGCCAAGTCTGCTGAGAGCCATTTTTCATCGTGACCACGGTTGTCCGTAACGCCATTTTCTTGTCGGTAACTTTCGCAAACAACAACTCGACCATGATTGTCGATCGTAAACGCAACGGGGTTACCGACCATCGGCTCAGCGGCAAATAGTTCGCAAGTCATACCGATTGGCCGTTTGAAGGAACCGATTGCCGTTGCCGCATCTGCAGACTTTTCGGCCAATTTCGGCATCTCGGGTGCAGGGCGTTGCTTCGTGTCGTCTGCGTGGGATGAGACACTGAACTGGGTGGCTAGTGCCAGGGCGACTACCAACCTCAACCTTTTGTTCGCGCGGCTGATGACATTGCAAAAACGATTCGTCGACATTGAAATGTTTCCCACAGATCTGATTTCGATTGCTAAGTGATAAAAGAAAGGTTGGCAAGCCCGATGCAATTTTAGATGGTTGGCAACGTTGAAATCCGAAGGAACAACCTAATTTGCCCATCAAAACGGCAACATCATAACCTCGCCTCCTTTTCCCTCCAATGCGTTCCTGACCCACTGTTTCCTAGATTGCTCGACATTCGTCGAAAACCGGGGCTAGCGCCCAACGGCTAATTAGTCCGAAAAACTTATGCCGAAGTGCATAGAAGTCTAATTTCCTTGAAACTAATCGGCAACGACGTGATTTTCTCCCCCTCGCCCCGAATCGGGGAGAGGGGGCAGGTGGGGGAGGGGTTGAATTGTCAGTAACAAGTCTTCGGTTCAGTTATTTGTTTATAGCTTTTTAGCACTGCGAGCGAAACAAAATTCCCATCAAAACACAATGCAAAACCCCTCACCC
>JAPLNL010000096.1 GCA_026692905.1 Planctomycetota bacterium | reverse complement strand
GGAACGAGTCGACTCGTTGCGTCGGACGTGGCTCGGAAGACTCTGATGGTTGAAATGCCTGAATCCTGCGTTGTACGGAAGTGTGCTCGCTCTTTTCGATCGTTTCCGCCATGGCTGCTCGGATGAGATTCAAATCCACGTTAGCAGCGCAAGAGACCCGCTATCTGAATGAATCATGCATTTCCTGTCGAACCGCCCCTTTTGATGCGCCTCGTGCTGGCCCCTTTTAGGCTCTCACCGACAATTAAATCCATTTCCTGTTGAGCAGCCACATTTTAACTGCCTGAGTCAGCACCACATAACCAGCCACAGATAGACCCAGCACGGGCCAGTATAAGGCCGGTAGTGTCGTAAATCCAAGGTACGTTCCAATCGGCGTGGATGGCAAGGTAATTCCGACAATCATAATAACGGCCGACATCACCAATAGCGGCCAAGACGCCCAGCTTTGCAAAAATGGAATTTTGTTTGTTCGAATAATATGAATGATTAGCGTCTGAGTGATGAGACTCTCAACGAACCAACCCGTTTGAAATAGGCTTTGACTGTGTGCCGCTATTGCCGGCGAGGAGACATCCCGGCATCCAAATAAATACAGCATCGCAAAAAAAGTCGTATAGTCGAAGATCGATGAACAGGGACCAAGAGAAACGATGAATCGAGTAAGTTGCTTGATATCCCAAGGCTGAGGTTTTTCGATTTGATCGGTATCGACATTGTCTGTTGGAATCGCCGTTTGGCTGATATCGTAAAGCAAATTGTTCGCAAGGATCTGGATTGGAGCCATGGGCAAATACGGAACAAATACGCTGGCGCCGAGCATGCTAAACATGTTGCCAAAATTGCTGCTCGCCCCCATGCGAACATACTTGCGAATGTTGACGAAAACCTTGCGGCCTTCGATCACACCGGCTTCCAATACCATTAGCGACTTCTCCAATAAAATCATGTCAGCGGACTCTTTGGCAATGTCCACCGCGGTATCGACACTGATCCCCACGTCTGCTGTTCGTAGGGCCGGTGCATCATTGATTCCGTCCCCCATAAATCCAACGATGTGCTCTCGGGATTGCAACGCCTTGATGATTCGCTGCTTGTGGGCCGGCGATACCCGAGCAAACAAAGTCGTCTTCATCGCGACATCTGCGAGTTGAGTGTCATCCAAAGCTTCTACGTCGCTTCCCAGCAACACAAACTCTGTCGATAGTCCAACTTCTTTGCATATTTTTCGAGCGACGAGCTCGTTGTCTCCCGTCACCACCTTGACCGAGACACCGTGACTCTCTAACGCCTTGATAGCCTGGTTGGCGGTTTCCTTGGGTGGGTCTAAGAACGCGACGTATCCTTTCAATACCAATTCGGATTCGTCTTGCTTGGTGTACGGAGTCGCGAGATGACTCACATCTACCCTTGCCTCCAAATCCTTGCTCGCGATTGCCAAGACCCGAAAGCCATCTCGGGACAGTTCTTCAAACTCGTCCGTCAAGTCCTGAAGAATAAGTTGGTCCATAGGGAAGAATTCTCCGTCGAGCTCAAAACGGGTACATCGTGGAAAAATAGCTTCTGGCGCTCCTTTGCTAATAATGCGATCTTTGCCTTTGGGAGTGCGAACCACCACCGACATGATTCGACGCTCAAAATCGAATGGAATCTCATCCACTTTTTGATAGTCCGGAATGTTGGCATGTGAATGTGTCTCAGTGTGAGCTAGAATCGCTCGATCGAGAACGTTCTTTAAACCGGTTTGAAAGTGGCTATTCGTATAGGCAAGCGAAAGTATCTCTGGGTCTTCCTTCAGTACAACATCACAGTATCGTTCCAAAATGACTCGATCCATGGTCAATGTTCCGGTCTTGTCAGTGCACAGAACATCCATGGCCCCGAGATTTTGAATGGCATTGAGTCGCTTGACGATCACCTTCTTGTGGCTCATAGCAATAGCGCCTTTGGACAAGCAAACGGTTACGATCATCGGCAGCATTTCGGGCGTCAAGCCGACTGCCACAGCAATTGCAAAGAAGAATGCTTCGCTCCAATTTCCTTTCGTGAGCCCATTGATGACGAAGACGAGCGGCACCATCACCAGAACAAATCGCAACATCAGCCAAGTGAAGTTTGCGATCCCCTTATCGAAAGCAGTCGTTTCCGGTTGTTCGGAAAGCGTTTGAGCCATACTCCCAAGATAGGTCTCTCTCCCTGTCGCAACAACAATACCTAAAGCGGACCCGCTCTCAACGCTCGTGCCCAAAAAAGCAATACTGGTGAGCTCGACTGCAACTTTGGTGTGTGGATTTCTTTCGATCTCAAATTTTTCGACCGGGTAGCTCTCACCTGTAAGAGAGCCTTGTGTGATGAACAAGTCTTTGGCGGCGAGGATTCGCACATCGGCAGGGATCATGTCTCCGGCCGCCAAGGTTACAACGTCGCCGCGCACGAGCTGCGAAACAGGCAGTTCTTTCGGTTTGCCATCGCGCAGGACCGTTGCCGTTACGGAGATCATGGCTTTGAGTTTGGCAGCGGCACTATCCGCCTTGGCCTCCTGAACCAGCTTCAACCCGACCCCGAGAGCGATCATTACCGTCATGACGGTGCCCGCGCGAGCGTCGCCGGTCGCAAAGGAAATTGCCGCTAAAACCCCCAGCAAAATCACAAGCGGATTGAGTGCAGCATGCCAAATGAGCGTGCTCCATGCAACTCGCTGATCTTTGGCAATCACATTTGGGCCTAGCTGAGTGCGCCGCTCGATGGCAACCTCGGATGTTAACCCTTGTCGCGAGGTTTCAAACTTGTTCAGGACCTCATCGCTTTCGAGAATAGCCGAGTCAACCAATTGCTGAGAGACTTGGATCGATGGTTTGCTTTGCCGTACACTTGCAAAAAGTGTTTTTGGAAAGACTAGATTGGAGTGTCGTGGCATAACAGGGAATACTGACGGTAGATGAAGGTAATCTCTTTGCCCGAGCTGCAAGTTGCAATTGGAAGCGTTCTCCGGCTCCGTCTTACAATCTCTGGGAATAGCCCAAACTCTGGGTGTAGCCACAAATCACCCTCCCTCTGGGAGGGTCGGCCAAAGGCCGGGGAGGGTGAACTGGCTTGTGCAATCGACGCTGGCACTTCACCCTCCCCTCGCTTCTCTCGACCCTCCCAGAGGGAGGGTGACTCTCTTTTTGCGAGTAACTTGACAGACTCCTACGGCAAATAGCATGCCAACTACTTGCGGCGTCCGATCAGTCGCGTGAGGTCTGCAAGAATACGAGGTAATGTCATTCCTCCCGGCGATGAAAGGTATTTCGGTTCCCAGATGGGATCGAATTTTTGTTTGTATTGTCTCGGCTCCCAGCACCAAAATCCAGCCAAAGCCATAGACGGTCGTAAACGGCTCGCTCAATTTACTTTCTGACTCCCTTTTCGCTAAAAAGCAACGGCAAAACGAACAGATTGACGATGGTCGCAGCTACCAATCCGAAAAGAATGACGATCGCCATGGGATATTCAATTTCTTGACCAGGTAGATTGCCCGAATAGACCAACGGAGCCAGAGCCAAAGCTGCTGTCAAAGCTGTCATGAGAATTGGCGCCAGCCGCTCTTCTGCGCCTCGCAATACCAGTGCGCGACCGAATGGTACACCTTCGACTTTGTTCAAGTGACGGTAGTGGCTAATGAGCATAATTGCATTTCGAGCTTCGATGCCGATAACGGTGACGAATCCTACGAGCGAGCCAAGCGACAGAATTCCTCCGCTCGCAAAGACCCCAAGCACGCCACCGAGGATGGCCAGCGGCAACATGCCCAGCATCAACAATACCAAACGCCACGACTGAAAATCGACATATAGTATCACCGTAATCATCAGGATCGCGGCAACGGACAAGAACATTAACCGCTGTCTCGACGCGCGAGCCTCCGCGTACTCGCCGAGAAACTCGGGATGATAGCCAGTGCCAAAGACGACATTCTTCTTTACCGCAGCTTCGATCTCTTTGGCGACAGCTCCCAAGTCTCTACCAGCGACATTGCATGTTACGTCCAGACGACGTGATGCCCCTTCGCGTTTGATTTCGTTCGGGGCTGGAACGATGGTAACGTTGGCCAAGCTGCTCAACGGAACTTGAGCTCCCATAGGAGTGTCAACCATTAAGTTTTGGATAGCCGAAGGGTCTCGATGCACTTGATCCCGACCGCGAACGACAACGCCAAATATCCCTTGATCGCGATAGATTTCCCCCACCTGTGTCCCGTTGACGAGTGTCGAAACGTTTCGCATCAATGCAGCGGGTGTCAAGCCAAATTGAGCTGCAGCTTCGGGCCGCATTTCGACCGAAATCTGGGGAACCAAAACCTGCGGCTCAATTTTTAGAGTCGTCACTCCCTCGATCGGCTTGATTTGAGATGAAACTTCTGCCGCAATGCTTCGCAATCGATCCATGTCCGGCCCATAGATCCGAACGACGATCGCGGCGCTTGTCCCTGTGAGTACTTCTTTGATACGTTCCTTAAGGTACGTCAGCAAGTCTCGGTATAAGCCAGGATAACCATCGACAACACTTTGTACTTTGGCCACCGTTGCGTCGTAGACTTGCGTGTCATCAATGCTGATCCAGAGCTCAGTAAAGTTCGGTCCAACGACTTCGTCGGCTACGGTTGCACGGCCAATGTGCGAGCCGAAATTGCGAACACCGGGGACCGCCATCAATTCCTTGCTGGCTCGCGTTGTGATCCGGTCCATCGCATCGATTCCTATCCCAGGCTTTTCAACCCAGTGCATGAGGAAATCGGTTTCTCGAAAGTTTGGCATCAACTCCTCTCCCAACCAAGGAATCGTGCAAGCGATGGCAGCAAATAGGCATAGGAATCCGCTCAGCGTGACTATTCGATAATTCAGCAAATGCGTCAAAAAAGCTCCATACCATCGCTTCAACACACGTACCAAGGGCCCTTCCTGATGCCGCATCCGTGCCGTCGCGGGTAACAACAACAGCGACATAGCAGGTGTAACCGTGAGAGCGACAACCAACGAAGCCAAAATAGCCAAAATATACGAAGCAGCCAATGGCCGAAAGAACGAACCTGATAATCCCTCTAAAAAGAAAACGGGCATAAATGCCAAGACCACAATAATCGTGGCATAAACTACAGCACTACGTACCTCCATCGATGCGTCCAGTACGACTTGAAATGCCGAGAGTGGATTCTCTGCAGCCGCATTCAATCGCAAACGACGCATGATGTTCTCGACATCGATAATCGCATCGTCCACGACCTCGCCCAGTGCGATCACCAAACCCGCTAGCACCATTGTGTTGACGGTGCCGCCACGCCAGTAGAGCACCATGATGGCAGCGATCAGCGAGAGCGGAATCGCCATCGCGCTGATCAGAGCACAACGCCAGTCATAGAGGAATATCAACAAAACAAAAACAACCAGGATACATCCTAAAAGCATCGAATGACTCAGGTTAGTCAGCGCTCGCTCGATGAAAGTTGCGGGCCGGAAGATCGTCGTGTCGAATTCCACCGCTCCCATCCCAGGCTTCAATTCAGCCATTGCTTTCTCGACCCCACGAGTGACAGCCAACGTATTGGCCCAAGGTTGCTTTTCAACAATCAAAAGCAAGCCCGGTCGATTGTTGATGATCGCGTTTCCAATGGGCGGAGCATGATCGATCAAAACGTCTGCCACATCGCGAATGCGGATCGGACTGCCTGCAGAACTAGCTGCTGTTCCAGGCCGTGACAGGGGGCTAGCACCGACAGTCGAATGAACACCGCGGATTCCTAATACCATCTCGCCCAATTGCTCGGGAGTGTAAACCGCAGGCACATGCCGAAGAGCAAGGCGCTGGTTCGGAGTGTCAACAAAACCACCAGCCCCTACCGCCGTCGCATCTCGAACTGCTTGCATCAAAACGTCGAGAGTTATCCCATTGGCTCGCAACCGATCGGGATCAGCAATCACTTGCAACTGCGGGTCCTTTTCACCCCATACCGCGACGTTGGCGACTCCACTGACCGACATCAATCGCGGTCGAACGGTCCATTTGGTTAGCACGGTCATATCCATTTGATTCTTGGTCTCAGACCAAAGGCCTATCTTCATGCATCGACTGAGAGAAGATAGCGGCGGCAGAATCACCGGTGGACGCGCGACCTGTGGCAACTGAGTGGCAACCGAAGTGATTCGCTCTTGAACCAGTTGCCTGGCCATCAGCAAGTCCGTACCGTTGGCAAAGATGAGCCGCACACTCGACAGACCTAAGACCGACTTGGAACGAACTGCTTTGACGAACGGGATTCCATTAACGGCGTTTTCGATCGGAACACTTATCAGACTTTCGACATCTTCGGTTGAGATTCCGGGTGCTTCGGTTTGAATCTCCACGAGAGGTGGTGCAAACTCGGGAAACACATCCAGCGGAATCGAATCCGTGGTTCTTACACCAGCTAGAATCAGCCCTAGGGCGATCATCAAGACGATTGCCCGAAATTGCAATGAAGCGCGAATAAGCCAACTCATGATAGGGTTCGCCTATTTTCCCGGTCCGAATTCAGTTCCAAACAATTCGGCGGCTCCGTCCGATACAACCATCGTCCCTCCGCTCGGCCCCTTTTGTAGAACAGCTTGCGAACCATCGAACCAAAGAACCATCACGCGTTTTCTTACAAAGCGTTGCGGTTCCTTGAGAGTATAAACCCAAGTTCCGCCATGAATGTCATACAAGACTGATGCCGCCGGAACGATCGTGGCTTCGATTTCGCTATTCATAGGCAGTTTGACACCAACCCTTTGGCCAGGTCGGAAGTGGTAGCTCGTATTGGGGATTTCGAAATAGAGATCGGCGGACGAACTAGCCGCATCGGCCGTCGGCGGTGCGTCGATCGGCATCGCCTGTTCTGGTTCGGCCTCAATTCTAGTGGTACCGCCGCTAACTTTCTTGCCGTCTAGTGAAACGATCTTGCCGTATGCGTTTGGTTGAATGGAGTTCAATAGATCCACAAACACCGGAACACGAACCCAAACCGTGCTCGTGTCGAGAACCTCAAAGAGCGCTGCACCAGCAACGACCTGCTGTCCAGTTGAGATGTTTAGGCTTCGAATAACACCATCGACTGGCGCTTTGAGTGTCAACTCTGTGCCCAATTCGCCTCGCGACGTTCCGTCCAACGACGCGATCAGTTTCGATAGTTGGGCGTATCGATCTTCCGCTGCCGTAAGAACGGTTGAAGCGACATTGGCAAGCGCTTGTGCGTCGTCGACCGCCCGTTGGCTACCGGCCCGATCGACCAGCAGTTTCTTTGCGCGATCGAGTGTGATCTTCGTCGCGGTGGTTTCTGCTCTTCCTCGTTGCACATCACCCAGCGCAGTGACCTGGGCAGCAACCAACGTCGCTTTGGCACCCGCCATTTGGACTTGCTCTGCTGGCGTCGGCACATCCCGTTCGGGCGACAGAATGGGAGCTAGCTCAAGCACTGCATCGCCGGCTTTCACTCTCGAGCCAGGTGCCATGAGCTTCGTGCTGCCGGATTGAGAGACAATTCCAGAGACGGGGGCTGAAACCATAATGGAGCGTCCGGAGGGAACGATGACTTCGCCTCCGAATGTTCGATGCTGCTGAACTCGTCGTAATTCGGCGGCAACCGTTACGATCCCAAGCCGGGTTTCAGCCTCTTTGGTTAGCGTGATGGTAGCCAAATCGCTTTCATGCGGCACCATCTCGACCTTGGCCGGTGCAGGAGATTTCGGAGCGGCAGCGGATTGAGGTTTGCATCCGATACAAGTACCTAACTCAACGAGAATGCTCAACTGCAGGCATATCCGAGCGATTGACTTTTTGCACATGCGGACTGAGGCTTGATTTCCGAAGTTTCAATATTTTTCCAAAATTGTCTAAAACAGGATTGTAATCGGAAGCGGCGACGGCGATGGAAGATAACGACGTTTTAATTTCATAGATCGCAGATGCAACCCGACTTAGGTAAGACGCGAATGGTTTGCCTGATTCGAAGACTCAAGCCGATGTGCTTAGCAAACGCGAGGCGGAGTCACGAAATCAGTGCGTTCCAAGCCAGAGCCCGGGAACGAGAGAAAGGCCAATTCCCGTCACTTGTTCTCAAAATCGCTCCCGGAACCTTCATGGGGCGCCGTTTTCACCAACATCTGTTGAACATCCAGCGGAGCCGCGTTCAAGCTTCTTCCAACGCTGCGCTCCAACTCTGCAACGGCCCGCCGCATGTTGGCTCGTTGGTCGAGAATTCGAGCCCGAACATCCAAATAAAGTGTGGTGGTTTGCAGCACCAACAAGTAATCGGTGCCACCGTCGGCAAACCCTTTTTCGGCAATCGCAACTGCCTCCGTTAAATTCGGGAGCACTTCGTTTTCGAGGATCGTAAGATTTGCCTGGGCCTGGCAAAGCTGCCGATAAGCAACTCGAACATCTTGGTAAATTTGATCGCGTATCGCATCACGCGCATGCATGGCTGCGTTCAACTCCCAATCAGCTCGAAGTATCCCTCCTTGATTGCGATTGAAAATCGGCAAATCGAATCGAAGCCCTGTCCCCGTTCGTGTATCGCCGGTTCCATGCCGTACGTCCACGACACTATCCGCCCGCCAAAAAATCCATCGCGATAGATGAGATCGTTCCGTCGCAGCCGCGATAGCCCATCTTGCCGCATGATAGTCGGGCCGACATGCCAACGCAGTTTCGAGCAGTTGCTGTTCGTCTAGTACAGGTAACGGAATCGTTTCCAACGAAGATGGCTCCAAAGGACTATCAACAGTTGGAATCCCCAGTAGTGACGCTAGTCTAGCACGTGCGATTGCGATGTTTTGTCGCTGCACTCCGTCGTTTGCCTTGGCGTTAAGCGAATCCACTTTGGAGGCAATTGTTTCGAGCTCACTGATGTCGCCATCCTTGAAGCGATCGCGAGTCAGATTGGCGATGTCCGACCGGATTCTCACGGCTTCGTTTGCCAACCGCGATTGTTCGCTTGCTAGTGCCAAGTCGACATAGGCAACTCGAATATCGCGAGCGACGTTCAGACCGTTTTGGACGAGTTGATCGCCGATGCGCCGATACTCACGATTCGCAACTTTGACCCGCGTCGGCCTTAGGAAATACGATTCAATCGGGGCGTACAGTGTGTATTGGCCTTCTTTGGCTCCGGAGGGAAAGTACATCAGCACTTGCGGGTTGGCAATCAAGCTCGCTTGAACGGTATCACCTCCAGCCATACCTAATTGAGCCAAGGCCGCTTGGAAAAGCGAATTGTTCGCCAAGCCTGTCGCGATGGCCTCTGCCTCGTCGAGTCCATCTTCGAGTACAACACCGGCGGGAATGACTTCAGTACACGGCTTGACGGTTTCAACGTTGGTTGAGGTGCGATGAAAGATTTGGTCGGCCACGTATCGCGGATTGCAGCATACGACCGGAGATTTGCAGCCAAACGTTGTTGTTGATACGAAACCGAGAATCGCGATGAAAGCAACCGCATGTTTTCGTTTCTTTTTCTCCCGATTGCTCAGCGAGGCTTGTTGTCGATTCATTTTATATGGTCCATTGCTAGCATTCACGAATCCTCGCCGTTCGGCACTATTCGTACAATGGATTTTCGGAATGACATAATCGATTCGATGACTATGTTCGGTTTAAGGAGATCGACTTCGCCAATCCGCATGATCGTTAAGAACGGAAGGGGCGGCTTCATTCAACGCCATTCGGGGCGAGCCCCGCAGCTATGGACTGTCGCCGTTACAATGCTAAACACATTTATCCCAGAATCTCATGGATCACATGGCCATGAACATCGGTGAGCCTGCGATCGATTCCGTTCTGTCGTACCGTAAGTCGTTCGTGATCGATGCCGAGCAGATGCAGGATTGTTGCGTGGAGGTCGTAGCAGTAGGTTTTGTTTTCGACGGCTTGATATCCCCAGTCATCGCTTTTTCCGTGTGCGATCCCTGGTTTGACACCTGCTCCCCAAAGCCAACTGACAAAGGAGCCACCGTTATGATCTCGGCCGAGACTCCCTTGTGCGAACGGAGTGCGGCCAAATTCCGTAGTCCAAATCACCAGCGTATCTTCGGCCAGTCCACGCGATTTTAGGTCCTTGAGAAGGGCGGCGATTGGACGGTCAACACTCCCGGCCATCGGTGGTAACTCTGTTTGAATGTTGCCATGATTGTCCCAGTTGGCTGTTGCTCCTTGTGGCCCGCTCCAGACTTGGACAAAGCGTGTTCCACGCTCCACCAGTCTAGCCGCGAGCAGGCATCGCCGGCCGAAATCTTCGGTTGCTGGAACATCGATTCCGTAACTTTTGTGAACGTGCTCTGGCTCGGATGCGAGATCAAATGCTTCGGGTGCGGACAACTGCATCTTGGCAGCCAACTCGTAACTGGCCATGCGTGCCGCAAGCATCGAATCGTCCGGGCGAAGCACCGCATGTCTCTGATTGAGTCGATTCAAAAGCGCAAAGCTATCTGAGCTATCCGATCGATTCGCAAAAGCGAATTTGGGATTGGCCACCAGATCGGCAATCTGAGGCGATGTTGAGTTTACCGGAATGACGGTCCCTTGATGGACTACCGGCAAGAAGCCAGAGCTAAAACAGGCCTTTTGATTGTACGGCAGTCCCTTTGGATCGGGCAAGACGATGAACGTCGGCAAATTGTCCGTGATATTTCCAAGTGCGTACGAGACCCATGCTCCTAGACATGGAAAGCCTGGCAACAGGAAACCGCTATTCATCATGAATGTCCCAGGCCCATGGACATTCGTTTTGGTGGTCATCGCCATCAAGAAGGCCATCTCATCGACCAAATTGGCCTGCTCAGGAAACAACTCGCTCACCCATCGCCCAGATTGGCCGTGTTGTGCGAATGCGAAAGGACTTTTCATGATCGCACCTGCCGGCGCCGTAAACCCTTCGGGCTTATCTTTCGGGCCAAGCATCTGGCCGTGCAGGCGTGCCAATTCAGGCTTGTAGTCATACAAATCCATCGGACTTGCCCCGCCCGTCATGAATAACTGAATGACCCGTTTCACCTTGGCTGGATGGTGTTGAATACCATTTGCAATGCCGCCAGCAAAACTGCCCGCAATGCCATCGCTGGCCAACATGTGAGCCATAGCGATACCACCAAAACCACCACCGACGGTGGTCAGCATTTGACGTCGGTCTAAGCACATCTGTGACTCGGAGTGATTTGATTGTTTTTGTATCATGGTTACTTCGACATCTTTTGACTTGCTCCCCTCGCCCTCTTAGGGGACGTTGTGAAGCATTTTGTAGCGAAACTCGTCAAGAGTTTCGGTGGTTTATGCAATGCAGCCGAAAGTCTTGACGACTTTCGCCACAGAAAAGCCGGTGTTTTTTAGCGTTGGGAAATGCTTCAAAGCGTCACCGAAACGGTTCGAGCAGCAGCACCCAATTCACTTAGCACAACGCGCAAGCTAGTGAATTCTTGTCCAATTCACTAGCTTGCGCGTCGTGCTAATCCACAAAGAGAAATTCGTTGCTGTTCATGAGCACTCTACAAAGCTCGGCCACGCTATGAAGCTTAGCAAAGCGACTCAACTCCTCAATCTCATTCGAATTCGGGGCGCGATTCCATAGTCTCCAGACACATTCGGTCACTTGACCATCAAGTCCTGGCGATAACGCTTCGAGTTGTGTCGCCATCGCTTGGCTTTCGGCCAAAATGAAATCGTTGTTGAATAACGAGAGCGATTGCAAGGACGAAGATGAGACGCCGCGAGCCGGAGAAAGCAAACCGAGGTCTGGGAAATCCACTGCTTCCATGAAAGGATCTGCAATACCTCGCCAAACATAGCGATAGATACTCCGCCTTTTGCCGGCAGGACTGTCCCAGTCAAAAACGCTGTAGTTTAACTCCGGTGTGGACTGCGGACCTTTGCTCTGACGAAATTGCTGATCAGCCGGCCCGCCCATTTTGAGATTGAGTTGTCCGCTTGCGGCGAGCACAAAATCGCGCACGGCATCCGCATCCAATCGTTGACGATTCTGTCGCCATAGAAGTCTATTCTCGGAATCGGTTTTGTTGCCATCTTCAGAACTCGTAGAAACTTGGCAATAGGTATCGCTCGTCACGATCAACCGATGCAAGGCTTTCAAGGATTCCTTGGCGTCATCGCGAAACCAAACGGCAAGCCAGTCGAGTAATTCGGGATGGGAAGGCACGCCTCCCATACGTCCAAAGTCACTGGGGGTATCGCAGATGCCGCGTCCAAAGTGATGATGCCAAACTCGATTCACAATGCTGCGCCATGTTAACACGTTCTCCTTGTGGGCGATCCAATCGGCAAGTTTCGCTCGTCGCACTGGTTCCCTGTCCGAGTCCTTCAGTTCAAACCGAGATTCTATTTCCTTGAGGACACTGATCGATCCGGGACCAACGGTCTCTCGCGGTTTATCAAAGTCGCCGCGATGCAAAACATGAACCGTTTTCGGAGAGGCGAGGCTTTTGAGTTGGTCCTTGCCATTGCCTTCGGGGATGGCAACGGTTTTGCCGGCAGCAAAGACACGCCGCGGTTCTGGAAGTTTGGCTTTTTGCTTGATTGCCCAGTCCTTTACGACGAAGGAGGCAAGCGTGATGCGGTCGGCTTCGTTGATGGAATTCCAAGTTTCGGCGGTAATCGAATGGCTGGAATTGCTTAGGACGGACGCGTGTTTCTGAAGGATGTTTTCAACCTCAAGCGGCTTGGCTTGGATGCCGCTGGGATCGTCCGCCGTAGCAGATAGTTTCAAGGCACCGATGAGATGCGAGCCGCCGTGAAGTTGTTTTAATACGACGGTCAAACGAGTTTCAGGAGACAACGCGATGGCCTCTTCGAATTCGAAAACGGCATAGTGCGATTGCCCGACAGCTGGATGTATCCCCCATGCCGTTGTCGGGTCGCCATCGATGGCTCGTTCGATACCCCAAGCCTGTTGATTGAAGTCGGCGGTCGCTCGTTTGATTTTGATCGGTATCGACTTGGCGTTGGCTGGATCAAAAACATGGACTTCGATTTCCGAGAGATGCAGATTGCCGTTTTGACATCGCCCTGGCCCGTTCATTGGGAGCGAAGCGTTGGCAATCACATCCAATCGTATGGCGCTGAGACGCTGATATGAACTTGATGCTGTGATCACATACGTGTCCCGTTCCGGATTGATCCCAGAGGCGAGCAAGCTTCCGTCGGGCTCACGCGTCAGTGTGCTGCTGTCGGTTGCTACATAACTGAGCAACTCTAAAGACTGCCATTTGGCTTGTTGGGAAAGGACGGTCAAGTTCTCGAGGATTTCAGGTTTGTATTCGAATGCAGTCAAGATCGAGCGATTGCGTTGTTCGGCTGTATCCAGCAGTTCTTGAATCTCGCGCCTTTGCTTCAAGATCTCAAGGGTGGGATCGTAGGTGATGTCCCCTTTGAGGATTCCTGAAAATACAGCCTGTAGACTGTAATAGTCCTCTTGTGAAATCGGATCGAACTTGTGCGCGTGACATCGGGCGCAGTTTGCCGTCGTACTGGAAAAGGCGGAGAGCGTCTGCGTCACCATATCGTCGCGATCCAAGTAGTCGAACGTAACGGGGGCTGTCGCAAACGTACTGAGATCAAACGTGCCTGCACCTAAGAATCCCAACGCAGGAGTCCATTGAGGCTCATCAGGATAGAAATAGTCGGTTGCAAGTTGTTCTCGAATCATGCGCGACCAAGGCTTATCCTGATTGAGAGCATCGATCATGTAATCGCGATAGGGCCACGCATTATCACGGCCCACATCATGTTCGTAGCCATGAGAGTCGGCAAAATGAATCGCGTCGAACCAATGCCGAGCCCAACGCTCGCCGTAGCGTTCGGAGTTGAGCAAACGATCGACCAAGTGTTGGTAAGCATGCTCGTCCGGATCCAATTCAAAGTCGCGAGTCTCTTTTGGGGTGGGAGGTAGGCCTGTCAAATCGTAATAGACTCGTCGAATCAACTCGGGTCGGTCTGCTCGCCGTGACTGAGTTAGTCGCTGATCCCGCAACCGAGCAACAATAAAGGCATCGATTGGATTGTTGATGTCGTTGTTTGGAGGATTTGGCCGAGTCAGTGGTCGGAGTGACCACCAATCGCGAGCGTTCACGGCATCGTTTTGTGGTAGTGAGACTCGATCATCAAATGCCCCGTTTTTGACCCAGTTTTCTATTGCGAGAATCTCTGCATCGGGCAGTTTCTCTTCCGGCATTTTGAGATCGGGAAGTTCATGTCGGATCGCTTTGAGTAAAAGGCTCTGATCGGGATTGCCCGCTTGGATAGCTGGGCCTCGCGAGCCTCCCTTTTCCCAACCGATTTTCCAATCCAATGTCAGTTCGCTTTCGATGACACCCGCGGAGTGGCTATGGCAACTGTAACATCGCTTTTGCAAGATCGGCCGTACATCATTGTGGAACTGCGAGGCCAGCATTTCATCTGCAGGCGAGTCTTGCCCACGAAGCATCGCCATCGGGATCGTGGAGGCAAAGATAAAAATCGACGCCGAAAACCAACTGGTGCTAACTTCGTTAGCGGAACGGCGCAAGCCGTACGGTGAGAGTCTTGTAAAGCGAGAGGCCGGCTGAAAGCTACCAGCCAAGAGTTCCAATGGGAGAGCGAGGCTCCTGCCGAGCTTGCAACGCCACGGTTCGGCAGGAGCCTCACCCTCCCGAGTAACAAAATGCATGGGCGAAGTCGATGCCGCTACAAATTCACCGTCGAAAGCGAGTGTCATTGGCCGCATGCCTTCATGGTTATTTGGAAAGCGTGATTTGTTGTTTACAAACCGCTTTGGCTTGTTCGATATCGCTCGCGAGTTGAGTCAGCAATTGATCCTTCGAATCAAATTTGCGGACCTCTCGCAATTTCGAGAAAAGTTCAATCGAGATCTCGTGGTCGTACAGATCTCCATTGTAATCGATGATGTGAGCTTCTACCTTCAAGCGGTCCTCGCCAAAGGTAGGATTTGGCCCAATGTTGATCGCCACTGGAAATCCGATGGAGCTTGGTGATTTGCACGGTGGAGAGGACATGCACTTGGTGTTCGCGACACGACCGGCGTAAACTCCTACTGGGGGGCAAAGAACTTGGATGTTCTCAAGGTTGGCAGTTGGGAAGCCGAGGGTTCGGCCTCGTTCTGCTCCGTGCCCGACGATTCCCGAGATTCGGTAAGGTTCCATTAGCAGTCGGTTTGCACTGGCGATATCGCCCGATTCGATTAACGCTCGAATGCGAGTGCTGGATATCCATTCGCCAGCTTCGCGTTGCGGTTCGAGCAATGTGAACTGCAAACGGTGTTCTTGGCACAGTTGCCTTAACATTGGAACATCTCCTCGTCGCTTTTTGCCGAACTGAAAATTCTCTCCTTCGGCGATGGCTTTCGCTTTGAGAGATCGAACGACGACGGTCTCAAAGAACGCTTCGGGCTCTAGGTCCAGCAGCTGCTTGTCGGTCGGATAGACAATAACGTGGTCGATGCCAAGTTTTTTGAGAAGTTCGGTCCTACGTTCGATACTGGTTAAAGGCTTCGGAGCGGACTCAGGGCGAAGAATTTTGGACGGGGGTGGATCGAAAGTGAAGACAATAGCTGGCCCATAGACTTGGTCGGCGAGTTTTCGCACTTGTTCGACGATCGCTTGATGTCCGCGGTGTACACCGTCGAAATTTCCGATAGTCACAGCACCTCCTTGAGCTTCCTCAGAGAAGAGTGAGTGGGGATCGATCGATAAATTCATTCAGTGGTCGGCGAAGGTGGAGGATTGAGTGAGGAAGGGACGATTCGCGAAGTATCACAATCGGTTTCGCGATTCCAGCGGTTGGATGGTTTCCAATACCAAATGGAAATCATCATGGCGATAGCGGCCCCAGCCATTATATCTGAAAGGAAGTGCGCACTCGATTCAAGCCGTTGAAAACAAGCGAATACCGCCAAAGAAGCGAAAATCCACTTTCCTCGAGGATAGACGTATGTCAATCCGATTGCCATTGCGACCGCTGTTGCGGAGTGGCCAGAAGGGAAGCTTCGGAATTGTTCTTCGGACCATGAGCCTGTCCAAGGAATACCCCAAGTTTGCCAACTTGAAACGATTTCTATTTCCGATTTGTCCAGGGAATGAGGCCGATAACGTGGAATCATGACCTTGGCCGCGTTGGCTGCAACCCCGCATACCAGTGTAAAGATGGCAGCCCGATAGAGCTTTGGCCGATTTTTCATATCGATCCAGAGCAAGGTTGCAAAAATCACAAGGGTGCCACTGGTGTGGGCAAATGTCTCCGATAGGCTGATCGCTTTTCGAAGATCGCCAGGTACTTTGATGCCTGTAAAGAACTGGGAAATCTCGACGTCCCAAGCGGTGCATGCCAAGCCGGCCAAGCAGGTAGCCAATGCACCGATCGCCATTTTCGTTCGAAATTCAGGCGCGCGTTGCATCAAGTCGATTTTCGTTTTGTGAGGGGTGAAAAATGATGTGGCTATAAGTTCGTTTAACAGTCAGCCGTAGGCGTACTGTCAAAAGACGGAGTACGCCTACGGCTGACTGTTAAACGACACAAGTTGAGCTTACGGTACCTGATTTTTGCAGAATTCAGAAGACGGGATCGATTGTCGCCGCCCTAACCCGCAAGTTGCAAAAATAGCCCAGCAAGGCTTTCTCGATGCCGATTTTCAGGTTATTTGCTCGAACGTGCGAGTCGTTTGACCAACCGTGTCAAACGCCTCTGGTTTTCTATTGGTTTACCGCCTTCAGTCGGTCGGCACTGGTACCCCGCCAAAAGTCACCCTCCCTCGGGGAGGGTCGGCCTTTAGGCCGGGGAGGGTGAAGTGTCGGTGCAGTCCACACTAACACTTCACCCTCCCCTCGCTACGCTCGACCCTCCCAGCGGGAGGGTGACAAAACGTGGGAGGGTGACTAAACCGGACGGCTAAAGCCTACATACCAGCGCATGGACGCGAGAAACGGCGAATGCTAGCATTAGCAAAACACGAAACGGATCTGCGAAGCTACCTCATGACACCTCATTTGCCACTCTTGGATATTCCCGCTGGCCAGTTGGTCGCGGAACGGCGCGAGCCGTCCGGTGCTGGGGTTTCCGCAAGCATTCTGGCCAACGCCAATTCACCGGAGTGCTCGCGCACTTCCGCTACGAATGCCCCAGCAGAAACTTCCGCGTTGGAAAAACTGCAACAGCTATCGCGTCAGATTCGTGAAATGGAAACCGCGGGGCGGCCTGACGAAGAGCGCATTTCGAGCGGTTGCGCTGCGATGGATCGGTATTTGCCGGGTGGCGGTTATGCGCGAGGTAGCATGTTGGAGTTGCTTCGTAGCCATTCTGGATCAGGCATTACCTCAATCGCGTTGATGATAGCTCGACAAGCCATCGTGGAGGGGAAATACTTGGTCTTAGTCGACCCGCAGCGACAATTCTATCCACCTGCATTGAAGTCGCTGGGGATTCCGATGGAGCGCGTCATCGCGTTGCAACCCACCAATCATGCTGACTCCATTTGGGGGTTGGCTCAGGTGTTACGATGCACTGCCGTGGGTGCTGTGATCGCGGAGGTTGGAATGTTGGAAGATCGTGTCGCTAGGAAATTGCAGTTGGCAGCAGAGCAAGGTGGCGGGTTGGGCGTTTTTATTCGCGACGCCAGAGCAGCCCGCGCGCAACCGAGCTGGGCCGATGTTCAATGGTTGGTGCGATCGAGCGCATCGACTACATCGAGCGCATCGACTACGCAGGAGTGCAACGCAGTACCATCTCAAGATACGCGTTGGTTCCAATTGGAGTTGGCTCGATGCAGCGGCGGTCGCACAGGTGCACGAATCACGGTCGGCGTGAACGCTCATGGCCAATGGGTAGCCAATACATCAACAACGCAGGGGGCTCGTCATGAGCATGCGAGTGCTTTGCATCTGGCTGCCCAACTGGCCCAGCCAACGCGTCGCAGCCGCGAAATCGCAGGCTGACCTACTAACCAATGCCATTGGTACCACTGTCCCATCCAGCCCTGCAGCCCCATCCAGCCCTGCAGCCCCGGCAAACCCTGCAGCCCCGACAAACCCTGCAGCCCCGGCAAACCCTGCAGCCCCGACAAACCCTGCAGCCCCGACCAGTGCAAGCCCCATCCTTTTGCACTCTCGCGATGCGAGACGCGGACGTATTGTAACCGCCGCCAACGCGACCGCTCGTGGCTTTGGTATCGTCCCACAAATGCAACTCAGTCAAGCCAGCACGCTCTGCGCGGAGGCTCTACTGATAGAACACGATTCGCAAGGAGACATCGAGTCGCTTTGTAGTCTAGCGGAGGCAGCTCAATGCTTCAGTCCTATCGTGGGTATCGAACAACTCGATACTCAACCTTGGGCGGGCCGTTCCTTTCACCAACCCCAATCGATCATCCTGGATGTTACCGGCATCGCACAGCTCTTTGGCGGCGATGAAAGACTTGCCGCTTCGGTGCATCAATGGGTTAAAGAACAAGGCTATTGGGCGTCGATTGCGATCGCCAATAGTATCGGCGCAGCCTGGGCGTTGGCAAACTACACGCATCGTTCTCAAATCGCTCTAGACCTTGCCGAGCTCGAACGGCGCGGCGATACGAGTACCATCCAACCAGCGATAACCATTTCGCAACCGAATGCTCCTATCGGTATCGCAACTTATACGCTCCCAATCGAGGCGCTGCGTCTGGATCAGGCGACGGTGGCCAAACTGCATCGGTTAGGAATTCGAAAGATCGGGCAATTGGTTGAATTGCCGCGTTCCGGATTGGCTTCCCGATTCCCCGAGCAATTGTTGTTGCGTATGGACCAGACGCTTCACAATCAATACGAACCAATCCTGACTCTTCACGCCACCCCGGAGTTGTCTATCGAGGATTGTCTTGAGCACCCGACCCCTTTGCGGGCAACCATCGATGCGATTGTGACCGAGCAAGTGCATCGGCTGACGCGGGTCCTAAAAAACATTGGGCATGGAGTGGTGCGATTGGTGTGCCGTATCGAGATGGAACTCAATGCGATTCCTATTGAATCCGATATCGAAAACCAAAGCGGGCAACCTCCGGTCGCACGAGTCTTTCAAATTGGGCTCTACCAACCCTCGAACGAGCCTGAGCATTTGCTCTGGTTATTGATTGGGCAATTGGATGCGCATTATGCCAAAGGGCCGAGTCATTATTGGGCTCGGTCGATCTCCGTTCAAGCGACCTTAACCGCTCCTTTGACTTGGCAGCAAAACGACTTGTTCGATCGCCACACGACACTTCACCGTGATTCCATCGCAAAGTTAGTCGACAGTCTGAGCTCCCGCATGGGGCGAGCAGCCGTGGTGGCGCCGACTCTCCAACGCGACCCACAGCCCGAGTTGGCATACTCTTGGCGGCCGCTAACGGGTTGGAAAAAGGATGGAAAGATCCAGGAGACCAAGCGGAAATTGGCTCGAACGCCCAAACGAAATTTTTCGGAAGAACGCGGTATTGAACCGAGTGTCGACGAACTTTGGCGCCGGCCGATGCGTCTGTTCAATCCCGCCAAGCCGATCGAAATGCAGCGGGTTGATGCAAACGGATCACCCACGCGTTTGGTTTACCAAGGCTCGCCGCTGTCAGTCGCAAAAGCTATTGGACCGGAACGTATCGATACCGGTTGGTGGCAAGGGGCAACCCAGCAGCGAGAGTACTTTCGGGTTGCACTATCGACAGGAACTTGGCTGTGGGTGTATCGGGATTGTCGCCAGCAAAAATGGTTCTTGCATGGAGAGTTTGATTAATGCCACTCTCGCTTCGGATTGCATCGGAGGCTCCTGTCTCCCGAGCTCACAACTGGATAGCAAACGCGAGGCGAAGCCTCGAAAGCAGCGCGTTCCTAGGCTGAGCCCTGGAGCGAGGGCAACACCTAAGCACTTCGGCATGAGTCTTCAAGTGAAACAAACCTTTAGCCGTTGGGCGCTAGCCCCGGTTTTCCACTCGACATTCGTCGAGAACCGGGGCTAGCGCCCATCGGCTAATGAATACGAAAAACAAATACGGATGTGCTTAGCACGACGCGCAAGCTGGTGCATTCATGGTGTATTCATGGTGTATTCACTAGCTTGCGCGTCGTGCTAAGGTAGTTTTCATGCTGCCGTTGGCCTTAGAGCCCAGCAACCCTAGGTTGGTAATCGATTGCACGCTGATAAGCGTGCGCAATTTCTAGCAGTTTCGTTTCGGAGAGAGCTGGCCCCTGCAATTGAATGCCTATTGGCATACCGCTAGCCGTCACCCCAATCGGCATCGATAGGGCTGGGATTCCGGCCAAGTTGGCTCCGACCGTGAAGAGATCCTCGAGGTACATCTGGACAGGATCATTGACTTTTTCGCCAATGCGAAATGGAGGAGTCGGAGTTGTGGGGCCCAGTACTACATCGACTTTTTCGAAGGCTGCGTCGTAGTCCTGACGAATCAGTCGGCGAACCTTCAACGCTTTTTTGTAGTATGCGTCATAGTAGCCTGCGCTGAGTGTGTAGGTTCCAAGCATGATGCGCCGCCGCACCTCGGCACCAAAGCCCTGCGATCGCGATTCGTTGTACATTTCGATCAATGGCGACTGTGCCTTGACACCCGCCATGGCTGGTTGCTTCTTTTCTAACGAGGCACGAAAACCGTAATGTGCCCCATCGTATCGTGAAAGATTGCTGCTCGCTTCGCTCGGAGCGATGATGTAGTACGTCGCGATCGAATATTTGCTGTAAGGCATAGAGATATCGACGATCTGACATCCGAGTCGTTTGTATTCGTCGATGGCACGCTCGATTGCAGCACGGATCTCAGAATCGAGTCCAGGTCCATCGAGTTGTTCACGAAGGACACCGATCTTTGCGCCCGAAAACGGTTTGGCAATTTCTGCGACGTAATCTTCGACGGGCACATTGAGGCTGGTTGAATCGCGAGGATCGTGACCTGCGATCACTTGCAACATCATCGCTAAGTCGCGTATGGTATGACCAAATGGGCCAGCTTGATCGAGGCTGCTTGCATAAGCGATGAGGCCGTAACGGCTCACTCGGCCGTAAGTTGGTTTCAGTCCGCACACTCCGCAGAAAGCTGCTGGTTGCCGAATCGATCCCCCGGTGTCCGTGCCGATCGCAATCGGAGCCATCGCGGCGGCGACGCTTGCGGCCGATCCGCCACTGCTGCCACCACAAGTTCGAGTCAAGTCCCATGGGTTGTAAGTCGGCCCGCAAATTCCGGTCTCGGTCGAGCCACCCATGGCGAACTCATCCAAATTGGTTTTCCCAAGAATGATCAGTCCGGCTTGCCGAAGTAGGGTCACCAGGTGGGCATCAAACGGAGAGCGATAGTTTTCCAGAATTCGCGAGCCGCAGGTCGTGACCGAGTCGGTTGTACACAAGATATCTTTGATGGCGATCGGGATTCCGGCCAATGGTGGGAGGTTTTCCCCGTTGGCACGCCGTTGATCGACGGCATCTGCGTTTTGAAGAGCCAGCTCTCCATCCCAAGAAACAAAGGCTTTTACGGCGGGCTGATGTTTTTCGATGCGATCCAGGAAAGACTGCGTGACCTCTCGGCTGCTAAGTTCGCGAGAGGACAATTTTGGTACAAGTTCATGGACAAAAGTTGGTAGTTGGCTCATTCCATGAAGATAGATTAGACAGAGCAACTCGAAAAGGCCGGAGAAGGATTGAGCCCGCAAAAACACGTACTATCCGGATTCGAACTCGCTTTCGCCTGCTTATCTCAATTCGATTCAGCCCAGCCGGCTGAAGCCGGTACAACAGAGACTGCGTATCGGCATTAATGGATATCGGATCAATGGATATTGGGCAGCGGAATCAACTGGACCGAAATTCGCATTTGCTTGCCATCGCGAATCAAAATCACATCGATGGGGCGGTCCATTGCAGTTAGACCGACCAATTGAACCAGGTGTTCGTCGTTATCAACCAACAATCCATCGAATTCTAGGATGACATCGCCGTAACGCAATCCTGCGAGCTCCGCGGGGCTATTTGGTTTGATCACTTTTACGAATGCTCCCCGAGGGCGTGGGCTTCCAGGAGCTACAGTGCTTCCTGAATTGAAGGCTCGCTCCACACTGACACCCAGGTAAGCCCGCTGCAGTTCGCCTTTGTCAACAAGTTGCCTGGCGACGGTCATGGCTAAGTTGATTGGAATCGAAAATCCGATCCCTTCGTTTCCGCCAGAGTTGCTGGCGATGGCTGTGTTAATACCGATCACTTCCCCTCGCAGATTCATGAGTGGACCGCCGCTGTTGCCTGGATTGATAGCGGCGTCGGTTTGGATAAAGTCTTGGTAAATGATGGCTTTTGAGCCGAGCTCAAGATTGCGACGACCTTTAGCGCTGACGATGCCGTAACTTGCCGAGTGGTTGAGGCCGAATGGGCTGCCGACTGCGAACACGAAGTCACCCATTTCAATTTGACGACTGTCCGCCAGCTTAGCGGTTGGCAAGTCACTTCGATTGATATCGATGACGGCGATGTCCGTCGAATCATCTGCGAAAACTTGGACTGGCTTGAGTGATGCGCCTGAGTCGGTTTCGACTTTGATGTTGGAGAGGCTGGCACCTTGGATGACGTGCCGATTGGTGATAACGTAGTTGTTTGTGCCGATTTGAACGATGACACCTGAACCCGCTTCTTCAACTTTCCGGCTTTCCGACTTGTCCGTTCGGTGATCTGCTTTTGTACCATTTGAGGTGCGGTCGCCGAACGGTTCTTCTTTGGTTGCTTCGATATGGACAACGGTTGGTCCAACAAGGCGGACGACACGACGAAGTAGCGAATGTTGTCGCTCAATCAACTCAACTTCTTGGGCGATCTGAGCATATTGGTCATCGCGTTGACGTGTGTTGGTTGGGTTTTCGGACCGCGAAGCGCTTGGGAATTGTTCGGTTCCTCGCTTTGGAAAGCCCGTCGATTGAGCCATTGCATCCGGTCCAGAGAAACCAATTATGCACGCAAAGGTCGGCACCGCGATGGAAAGGGTCCACAACTTGAGGGCTCGTACCAATTCCATTCGTTTTGAGCTTATGCTTCGGATCATCGGTGCTTGACGTTCTCTAGTAGAATCAAATTCGCGATACAACGGTTAATGATGGTATTCGGAATTTGTCCTGTCCTTTTTCGAGACCAAAACGCCGCATCTGAAGTTACGACTGGAATAGGTGGGCATAAATGCCGTAGGGACTCGAACTGCGGATTGTACCGAATCTAAGCACATCGGTGCAGGAGTTTGTTTCAATTCTAGCCTGAATGTGGGGGATGGAAACACGAATAGCGAGAGCGAGGAGATGGGAGTTGTCAGGTTTCAAGGATTACGGTCGCTTGAAACTGGAAAACCCAGAGGGCGATACATGGTTGCCATTTGGCTTAAGCCACCGGTTGACTGACCGTCCAATGAAAAGCCCGGCGGGCGACGCACCAATCGTTCTGAAATGTGTCGCCGTTCCGGGTTATGAGATCGCCGTTCCGGGCTACAATATTGCCGTTTCGGGCTATGAGATCGCTGCTCCGGGCTCGACGCTTCGGGCGTTGGGATCGCTACACGTCTTATCTGCTTACCTGCCGAAGTTCACTTTTTGCCGAGCTTCGAGAATGGCTCGTTGCTTGGCCAAGTCGGGCTTGGCATTTGACTTGGAGATAAATCGTTTTGAATCGTTTGAAGAAGGTTTGAGGGCGGTAAACTCTATTTTTTCGTTTGACTCTTCTTCATCGACAACGACGTGAGGTTGCACGCCTCGGGCACTGATTGGAGTTCCCTTGGGTGAGAAGAACTTGGATACTGTCAGTCTCAGGCCGCCGTTACCGAATTCATTGTGAAAGACACCTTGCACGCTCCCTTTGCCGTAGGAGGTTTGTCCAACTACGATTCCGCGATCGTGATCGTGAATCGCACCTGCGAAAATCTCGCTTGCACTTGCGCTGTCGCCATCGATCAGAACAACCAGAGGGATGTCCCAGGTGCCTGGGGCTTTGGCGGTGAAATTATGATTTTCTTGCCCGTTTCTTCCTTTGGTTGAGACGATGGAACCACGAGTGATAAAGTAATCCGCCAGTTCGACCGCGGAGTCTAATAGTCCGCCCGGATTTCGTCTCAGGTCGATGATGATACTTTGCATACCGTTTCGGCTGAGCTCCATCATCGCATTGGTAACTTCGCTCGCAGTTGTTTTTTGGAAGTTGGTGATTCGAACGTAACCGACACCTGGTTCGGCCATTTCAGCGATTGAAACGCTAGGTACGTCCACTTTCTTTCGCTGGACCGTGACGTTAACAATGTTTTGGTCGGTGTTTCGCAGAACGAGTCGGACACTGCTCCCCTCGGGGCCACGGAGTAAGTCCGCTGCTTTTTTCGCGCCAATTTCGTCAACTGACGAACCATCCACATTGAGAATGTACTGGTTTGCGGACATGCCTGCAATTTGAGCCGGGCCTCCTCGAAAAACATCCACGATTCGAAGCTCGGTTCCCTCCGCCCACAATTCCACTCCGAGGCCGATCAAATTGCCTTCGATTTGGGACATGACTTCGCGATACTCGCCAGGTGTTAGGAGAGCCGAGTAGGGGTCCAAAAGTCCGATAGAACCGGCAACATACTCATAGATTACCGCAGAGGGCATAAGACCAATTTGCTGGCTCGCCAAATTCGCTACATACGCAACCGTCGCTTTCAATTCTTCTGCATTCTGTATCTTTCGACCAAAAACTGCTTTGTGTACCGACCTGCGAAACTGTTCGATGGTTGCCGCGTCTGCGCTGCGCAAGTGTTTGCTCAAGAAGTCCTGCTCGGTCAGGGCAACTTCGAGGAACGCGGTACCGTGCAAGGCGAGTTTGTAGTGGTCGACCTGCTCAACGTAATAAACTTCGAGCTTCGAGAGGACTTCGGTGAGTACCTGCAAAGCTTCGGAGGGAGTTGAGCTATCTACTGTCTGCATGAAAGAACGGTCGGAGTATCTGCGAGTCACGTCGTAGTGGACTCTGCAGATTTGGAGTCGTTCCGAACAGTCCTTGAGGGCTGGGTTCTTCTTAAAGGCCTTTTCGTAGTGCAGGATCGCTTCCTGCCACCGGTTCTCCTGTTCAAGACGTTTTCCATCTGCTAGCGGTGATCGCAACGCGTCAGTTAGGCTGCCTGATGGTGCAGCATACTGTCCGTACAAAATTGACGGATCGCAGCTCAATGCCAAGCAGAGCGCGATTGCCAAATTTGCGATTCGCAGGAAAAAATTTCGCATACAGGACAGTTCGGATATATGCACAGTGGTAGATGCCATTCAAACGCTAAGTGAGTATGCAGCCACAAATGCGTTGGTCAAAAAACCCGCGATAGAATCTAGGCGGATCATTTTTCGCAATCGGAAACTTCAGCAAGTGCCGGTCCCGATGTGACGCAAATGGGGATGGTAGGGGACGAAGTCGCGATCCCTCGTTTGCCAACACTCGCTAAAAGAAAATAGCAAGTGTAGGGCCTATGCGTCTTGCAAAAGAAAAAAGGTGTGCAACAAACAATGCGTTGGTGTGCCGGCTTTAGCCGGAATGACTTCAGGCGGATGTTAGGATCGCCTAACGGCGGTTGGGTAACGCCGCCTAAAGGCGGTACGCCAGGGCCACGCATTAAAACAACGGAGTCTGTTGCGAGGACAACTTTATGCATGTCCTCTGACAAAGGCAATTGCCCGGAGCCAATTTTCGTCGTCGCTACAAACGCTGCAATCCTGAAAAGAATGCATCCATCTTATGGCGGCGAAGCAAAATTCTGGGAATCCATGCGTTGATTCAACGTCAAACCAGCAGAAGAACCTTCCTGACAGATATACTGAAGGGGCAAGGTTGTCGCAGAACCAGCCCGATTCCATCGAAGCCCTACGCGTAGGCCAAATCGAAAATGTCCCAAGTTTCCATTCCAACAGCCCGAAGCAACCAACCGCCAGGTCAAAAAACCCCAGACAAGGTGAGTCGGGAAAGTCTGCACGATTATTTATTAGGCGCTGCGCGCACGATGCACCGTGTGGAGCTCGGCATTGGTATAACCGCTTGGCTATGTGTTCTGGTCGTCTTTTTGTTGTCCGCTGTTTTGGTGGACCATTGGCTTTGGCCCCTCAATACCCTGGCAAGGTACAGCGTGCTCGCTGTTTTGATTGGTTGGACTCTTTGGTGGGTGCCGACTCGGATCATGCCTCTTTTGTTTCGCTCTATTCATCCAGAGCATGCTGCCAGAAAAATAGAAAAACAACATCCTGAAATGAAGGAGAGCCTCATTAGCTGGCTGCAGCTCTCGACCAATTCTGATGTCGCAGCTCCGCGTGGAGTTTTGGCAACGGTCGGTCGATTCGCCGTACGAAATTTAGGTGGCCAGGATTCCGTATCCATCATTGACTCAGCAAATCTTATTCGGCTGGGAGCGTTGCTTTTTGGAGTTTTGCTAACTGGGGCTGTGTACATCTTTGCGTCTCCCAAAAGCGGCACAACTGCCATCGCTCGGATATTGATGCCTTGGTCCAATATCGCACCCGCTGCCCGAGTTCAGATTATCAGCGTCTCTCCGGGCGACACTACGATCACCCAAGGTGCCAATTTGCCGATTGCCGTGACCGTTCGCGGAATGCATAAAGGCGGCCAGGCTTACCTTCGGTACGATTTGTCCGATGGTCAGCAAGTCGGACAACGCCTCAAAATGAATCAGGATATCGAAGGGGTCAGCTATAAGCTTGATTTTGGCAAGAGTTTTGGCGGCATCCATCAACCTTTGAAATATTGGATCGATGCAGGCGATGCGAGCAAGGGGCCATATTCTCTGGGCATTCAAGTTGTACCGATCGTTGCCGTCGATCGAATCGAATTGGAATTCCCAAAATATACAAAGCAGAAACCTCGCACGCTCACTCAAGATGGCTCGATTGAAGCTCCTGAAGGCACACGCGTCAAACTGTTTGCTCATGCTAATCAGCCTATGTCCAAATCCCGAATCGAGTTCGATCCAGTCGGAAGCGGCGAAGCTCAAGGCTCCGCTCAAACGAAGGACCTAGCCGTCGATGGGACTCAGATCACGGGGGGCTGGCTTCTACAATTAGACAGTAAGCGAACCAACCCAACCCTCTCGACCTATCGTATCAAAGCGACCAACGCGCTCAATGAGTCGAACGGAGACCCAATCCTATACAAAGTCAAAGTGTTCGGAGATTTGCCGCCAGAGGTTCGCTTCACAAATGATTCAAGCAAAGCGATTGAAGTGGCAACCGATAGTTTTATTGACATCGAATTTATGGCATCCGATCCCGACTTCGGGCTTGTTTCTGTCGATGCCGCAGCAAAACTCTTGACAAGCAATTCCAAAGTACTTTTCAATACGAATCTCTTTCAGTCCGACGAAGGAACGAACGCGAGGATAACGAAGTCGTTTCGCTTTAAGCCTGCGACGTACGACCTGAAGGCCGAAGATTTGGTCGAGTTCCAATTACTCGCGTCAGACAATCGATGTAAACCGGGCGAGGACAATACACCTGATCCAAACCAATCGAACTCTGTGCCTCTCAAGATCAAGATTTTGCACCCAACCGCGAATGCTCCCGCTACAAAAGAGCCAAGTGAAATTGAAAAGACCGCGAAGAAGGATGATCCAAAGCCGAACAAGACCCCACCGAAAGCCAACGGCAAGCCCAACAAAGAGTCTCAGCCGTCAGAAATTGATAACGCATCTGAACCATCGCAAAAGGACAATTCTGCGAAGAAGCCCGAAGGCCAAAAGCCAGCCAAGGAGAAACCGAAAAATAGCCCAAACAACAAGGATCAGGAAAAGTCCAAGAAAGATAAAACTCAGGAGAAGAGCTCGGGCGGGGGAAGCGGTGGGAATAGCAGCGAGCCATCGGAATCAGAGAGCTCCAACGAAGGTAGCGAATCTCAAGACCAAAGTGGTAAAGCAAAAGGTGGCTCAAACGCAAAACCTTCCTCTAACTCGAAACCGTCCGTAAACGACCAGGAAGCCATGGATGATTCAGGCGATGACTCTTCAGATAGCGAAAGCGTTGCTAGCAAGTCGCAAGGCTCTTCCAATAGCAAGCAGCAGTCGCTAAAGAGCAAAGAAACCGACGAAATTAAACCCGAACAAGATGCGGAAGCGTTCAAGCAAATAGACGAACTTCGAAAAGAGCGGGAAAAAGAGTCTCCAGACAAGCAACCCAGCGGAGACAAGCAACCCAGCGGAGACAAGCAACCCGGCGGAGAGAAGCAACCCGGCGGAGAGAAGCAACCCGGCGGAGAGAAGCAACCCGGCGGAGAGAAGCAACCCGGTGGTGAAAAGCAACCTGGCGGTGAAAAGCAACCTGGCGGTGAGAAGCAACCCGGCGGAGAGAAGCAACCTGGTGGAGACAAGCAACCCAGCGGAGACAAGCAACCCAGCGGAGACAAGCAACCCAGCGGAGACAAGCAACCCAGCGGAGAGAAGCAACCTGGCGGTGAGAAGCAACCCGGCGGAGAGAAGCAACCTGGCGGAGAGAAGCAACCTGGCGGTGAGAAGC
>JAPLNL010000095.1 GCA_026692905.1 Planctomycetota bacterium | reverse complement strand
GTTCAATTCCAAATTGAATACGAACGACGAGGGGAACGCGAAGGAGGCACTGAGTTGCTGAGGCAAATAGATTTCCCCGACGCGAAGCAACTTGGATACTACTATGCCGTGCGGGCAGGTGGCCGATTGGAGATCGAACCAGGTACGTTGACACAAGGTTGGCAACGAAGCGATTGGAGCACGGTTCCACAACAACTTCGCGAGGCAGGCAATCGCAACTCGCCAGCTTTGACTTTGCGGGCAATGGCACCGTCAACACCGCTGAGTTTGCGTGTGATCCGACATTCGTTGGCCGATGCGTTGAAGCTGCGAGTGGCTTCTGGGACATTGACAACGGTTCTCTCAGCTACCGGCGACCAGCTTACTGCGGTCGAGGTGGAAATGGAAGTGATTCAGCGAAGTAGCTTAAGTGTGCAACTTCCGGCAGGGAGCGAGTTGTTCAGTATCTTTGTCAATGGCGAGAGCATACATTCGATTCGACAGAAGGCCAGCAAGAACACTTGGCAATTCTATATTTTGCCAGGCATGGACGATCGTACGGCACAAGTTCGCTTCGTGTACTCGCTGAGCGGAGGGGGTTTAGAAAGACCAAGGCTCATTAGTCCGCAGCTCAACGTGCCGTTAGAAAACATTCAATGGAAGGTAGTTGCACCGAGCGGTTTTGAGCTGATCGATAGCGAGGGCAATCTCGAGCAAGTGGGGCAGAATAGTCTTGCGGAGTACGATCGCACATCGTATTTGTCGAGCCTCAAAGGGAAACGCCAAGATCAAGCTCAGCAGGCTTCGAAGTTGCTCGAACAAGCCAATCAATTGTTGCAATCAGGCGAGCAATCGAAAGCAAGATGGGCATTCAACAATGTAGCCAATCGCTACGCTCTCGACGCCGCTTCGAACGAGGACGCGCGAGTCCAGTTGGAGAACTTGCAGACGCAGCAAGCCATTGTGGGATTGAATACCCGCCGTCAACGCTTGTTCCTGGACACCAATCGTGGCGGCGACGCAATTGCCAACAATGAGCAACTCAGGCAGGCGGCATCAACCAATCCGATTTTACAACAGGAGCATATCAACTATCATCCTCAGGAATTGAGTCAGCTGTTGGCGGGAAACAGCAAGGAGGATAACGCTATCTTGCAACGAATCGCAGGTCGTCTTGTCCAGCATCAGCGTACCACCGAACCAGTCCCGCAAGCGATCCTCATTACATTGCCCGAGGAAGGTAACATCTACAGCTTCCGCCGCAGTGTACAAGTTGCTGAGAATACGCCGCTTGAGTTGCAGCTCCAGTTCAATTCACAGTACAAGCTGCGAGCGTGGCAGTGGTGGATGTTAGCTGGACTTGTTAGTCTTCTGGCTGGTGGAATCGCAAGAAGAGCGGCAGCCTGAAAATGATCTTAGCACGACGCGCAAGCTAGTGAATTGGGTAGTAGATTCAATTGGGTAGTAGATTCACTAGCTTGCGCGTCGTGCTTTGCTGGCACTCACGGAACCACTGGTCAGCAGGACTATGCTAGTGAATTGGGTAGTAGATTCACTAGCTTGCGCGTCGTGCTAGGTATTTCTAAACCCGCCGCTCGATGCTGGGCCCAAGGCCACCAGGAACTCGCTAGGTTCGCCACCGTCCGTGTTTCCCACATTTACGCTACAAGCGTTCCATGCAATACAGACATCATTCTGTGGCTCTGAGTTTAGCCCTCTAAGCTGGCCATTCGATACTACAGTGCAAGACGTGAAAATCGTCAGAAAAAGACGAATGCTTGCATTGATTTTTACCGTACCTATCGTAGATAATAGAACTACAGATAACCGTACCGACCAAAGTTTTAGCGAATTAGTTGGGCCAAATATGAAGTTCTCATTTGCACACAACACTTATTTTGGTTTCGGCCTAGTCTTGGTCTGCTCGATCGGTTCGGCACAAGCGCAGTTGGCTGGCCAGACGGCAGCGACTGGCACCGGCTTTGGGGCACCAACGGGCGCGACATCCACGAAGTTACCTGGTTCGTTCGGTGGTCCTGGGGTGACCGGCCAGTCGCGGCTTGAGTTATCTGGTACCAATCCCTCAACGGCCTTTTCGAACGGCCAATCGGTATCGGGAACATCAAGCTCGGGTACGGCGGGTGGTCTTGCTGGTCAAACGACCTCAGGCACGCAATTTGGTGCGAATGCCTTTTCCAGTTCAACCCAAACCGGCGGTGCGAATGCTTTGGGGGGGCTGAACGGCGGTCTCGGTGGTCTGGGTATGAATCGATTTGGAGGTGGCTTGGGAGGCCTCGGCGGACTTGGAGGCCTCGGCGGCGGAGCAGGAAACACCACCGCTGCCGCCAAGAAAATGATTCGTCCGATTATTCGACCGGATGTCGAAGTGACGCGAGAAAGTAATTCCGAAATCGCGACCAATGCCAAGATGCGGTTGGGACGAATTCAAATGCCGAAGCGTTTGAAGGGGGTTGAAGCAACGGTTGATGGGGAAACCGTTGTGCTGAGTGGACAGGTCGCTACCGAGTCGGATAAGCGGATGGTTGAGCGGCTTGTGATGCTGGAGCCTGGAATTGATTCGGTGCGGAACGAGGTGACAGTGAAGACCAGTCCGGTTGAGCGTATACAGGCGAAACCCAACCGTTAGGTCCCATCGTGGACGTCTTGTTTTGGTTTGATACTGGCACTTGTGGAGCTGCAGCGTCAGGTTGAGGTAGCTGCTCTGGCGGTGGTGGGAAAAATTGTGGTGCCGTCAAGCTTACGGGTGTACTAGCGGGATACTGGCCGAATTGGTTTAACGGCATATTTGTGCTGGTGAGTTGGGGTTCTGGCGTAAAGGATTGTCGCATCAGAGAGCTTGGAGGCACTTGAATCGTTGTCGATCGCAAACCGCTCTGTTGGCTTGATGGGTATTGACCAATGTTATTCAAGTTGGGTTGTGAATTCGGTATCATTGCTGATGCTTGTTGAACTGAGCCGTCATCCGGTCGGTCCTTGCTCACCCCAGGTAAGTTGAGACTCGCAGCGGCACCGCGCACGGTTCGGCCGTCCTTGGTTAAGAAGGTCGGGATCAGCATGATCTTCTTCGGAGCGCCGTAAGCTTCATCCCATGGAATCCACACGCTGTATGAGGCGCCAAGTTCGCCTTCGGTGAAGTGGGTCGTGAATTGCTCTGAGGTGAATCGAAATCGCTTGTTGGCTTGGCTCAAGTCTTCGGTGGATTGTTGCTTGTTGGTATCGTCGAAACCATAGACGACCAAATCGCCATCGACTGGAATCGCCTGAGTCTTTTCGTTGTAGAAGTAGAATCGTCCACCAAAGCCGCGAGTGGGTGCTTTGCCGGGCAAGGTCAGGATGTCATGTGACCATGTAGCGGTCATACTTTGCGGAATTTGGTATTCTTTCTTTTTGAATGAGAACCAACTTGAATCCTTCTTTTTCTTCTTGCTGGCAGCAGAGTCAGACGTCATCGTCTCGCATCCGATAGCCGAAAATCCGACGGCGATGGCAGCCAATCCTACTAGGTATTTATTAGTAAGTTTCATCGAGTTCATTTTCATGATTGCTATCGCAGGAATGGAAGGTTGGTTTGGATTTGCAGCGGCAGGGCGCGAGCCCTCCGGTTTTCGCGTTCCAGTGCTCTGCCTTGGAACGCATTGCTTTCGAGGCTCTGCCTCGCTCTGATATCGATTTGTGCCTCAAGAGGCAGGAGCCTCCGTTACATTGCGTCCCCCAGGCGGAGCGAGGGGACGAGCGCGTCCTTCGCTACGCGTTGGGTTGCCAGCCAATCGGACTAACGTCCGCCTGCCGTCCGTGCAACGGGTTGCGCGGGTTGTTGCGTGCTTGGCTGGTAGGAGCCCGGCTGATAGCCTGAGGGCTGGTATGACGCCGGTGCAACCCCATAGGCTCCTTGTTGTGTCCCCTGTTGGTACGAAGAATTTTGGATCGGCGTAGCAGTGTTAACAGCTGGCTCTCCAGTCGCGGACTCAATCAGCGTCTTTGCCCCTCGGGGGCTGTTGGACCGAACCGGCGTATTGATTGGATATCCTTCGAACACTTCAGTGGGCGGTGTAGCGTCCATCTGCTCAGGCTCCCCGATGATCATTCTTCGTGGACCTCCACCATTTTCAAAGTCCACGGTCGGCTGAAGGTCTGGATAGATGATTGGCGATGCCGCTGGTCCCCAAAGCCCATTGCCGGGTGATAAGCCAACATCGCCGTGGATGTTGAGAATATCCGCCAAGCAGTAGCTCATTCGCGACGACTCAACCTGCTTGATCATTTCCAGTTTTTCGTCGTTGTTGAAGTTGATCACGCGTGGTGTCATGACAACCAGAAGTTCGGTCCGGTTCTCAACTTGGCTATCGAAACGGAACAGGGCTCCGGCGATAGGAATGTCAGCCAGCCAAGGGATCCGTCGCGAACGAGTCGATCTATTCTTGGTAATCAAACCGGACAAAACGACTGTCTGACCATCGTAAGCCGTGACACGCGTTTGAGCCTGCGTGGTATTGATGATCGGTGAGGTAATTGGATTGCCGTTTACGTCTGTTCCAACAACAACACCCGAGGCGGTTGGTCCCAAGGTAGATCGCGTAATGGCCACGATCATGTTAATGAGACCATCTTGGTTGGTTCGCGGTTGGACTTGCATCAGCAATCCGACATCTGCATCGGTAACGTTGCTCGCTGTTCCCCCGGTGCTGACAGTCGTACCGGCAAAGCGTGGCACTTTCGAGCCTACTTGAATGTTGGCAATGTTGTTGTCGATGGTCATCAATTGAGGTCTCGACAGGATCTGCACGCGATTCACATCGTGCAATGCACGGAACAACATGCTGACCGATTCGCTCCCCGCCGCTAACACGAGTCCACCATAACCTAGGCTCGTATTGGTTCGCCCTAGAGCGAAGCCCGAAGTTCCCTGGCCCGCAACATTCTGCGTGCGCCTGTTGGGAGTTGCCGTAAGATTTGTCCCCAACGCTGTGCCCTGATTGAACCCGGGGCTACTTAACGTACCACCGCTTGCACTATTGCGGTCGAATAGCAAGGAGTCTTGAAGACCGAATTCCGTTCCGAGATCGAAGCTGTCGTCTAAGGTGACTTCAGCGATTAAAACATCGACAGCGATCATCGGCTGCTGCCTATCGAGGCGCTCTACGATCTGGCGAATCATCGGCATGTAGCGTGGCATAGCGCTGACAAGGATGCTGTTTGTGTTCGCTTCCGGAACCACATACACTTCGCGGTCCGTTCGCTCGATGACGCTATAGATCTGTCCTTGTTGCTGTCCGGCCAGCCCTTGTGGCGCTTGGATTTGTTGCAAATTGGTGCGCTGGGCCGTAATCATGTTCGTGATCGCGGTGGACACGTCGGTTGCCGAACTGTTCCGCAACCAAATGACTTCGATGGTTCGTTGTTTCGCGTTGTCCTCGTCCAAGCGAAGCAGCAGAACTTCGATGACTTCGAGGTCCGCTTGAGAACCGGAAACGATGATGGAGTTGGTTCGGGTTTCGGTCGCAATTCGCAATGGAACGAGCGAGCTCTCCGCTCCACCGCTTACTGCCGCTTGATTTTGGAAACCAAAAAGTCCACCGAGTCCACCTTGCTGATTCAAGTTGTTGGTTTGTGTGGTTGGCAAACCGAAGGACTGTTGCAAGGCAGTCGCCAAAGTAGTCGCATCACCGTTTCGGATTTCGAAGACTTTGATTCGGACCTCAACTTTGGAGGGAATGTCAAGCTGATTAACTAGTTCTTGGACCAGCGGCATGCTCTTGGCTGGAGCTCGTACGATCAATGCGTTGATGGTACCGCTGCTATTGACGACCACACCGGTGAGTAGACCTGAGTTTCCTGAACTGACCGAGATTCTACTGTTGGGTACTTTGGCAGTGGTCGCGGCGTTCGTGCCACCTTGTTGCTGCTGAGGTTGCTGCTGTTGGCCTGTGCCTGTCGTAGCAGCTTGGGTTCCATTGATGGCCGCGCTCAAGATGGGCTGCAGTTCCGAGGCCAGTGCGAACTTGAGCGGTATGATTTTGATTTCGCTTTCGGCGGTACCGCTGTCGGCATCGAGGTCAGCGATCAACCGTGCAACTTCGGCTTGGTCGCGTGGCGACGCTTGAACAATGAGCGAGTTCGTTCGATAGTCCGAAACCGCTTTGACTCGAACGGTCAGACCCGCTCCACTATTGGCCGAATTGGCGTTGTTTGCTGCTGCCACCGGAGCACCCGGAGTCGTTGCGGCATCTCCAAAGAATTTCGTGATGAGTGCTTCGGCATCGACGGCCGATGAGTTGACCAACTTGAAGACACGAAGCTGACTGTTAGGATCGATTGGTGTGTCCAGTTTGGCGATGACTTCCTTGATGCCCGACATGGCTTCTAAGCGTCCAATCAAGAGCAATACGTTGGGTTGGCCCAAAGCTGTGATTTCAATCTGGCCCTGTCGTGGCGAGAAGACCTTGGTGTTGAGGTCTTTGAGGATGACTTCCAATGCTTGTCCGTTAACGTGTTTCAGCTGAACGATTTCGATCTCAGGTTTTGTCGCTTCGCTTTGCTTCTTGATCTGTTCGATCACTTCTTGAACGCGTTGGACATCTCGCTTGCTACCCTTGATGATGACCAAGCCCATTTCAGGAACAAAGGAAATGTCGACATCGCCGATGAGACCGCTACCTGTGCCGACGGAATCAGGAGAAGCGACGATGGTGGCGGGCGCGTCGTCTCCCATTCGAGGACGGACTTGGGCAGTACCAGTCACCTCATCTTCTTGTATTTGGCCAGGTTGCTGATAAGAAGCGAATTTGATCAGCTTGACTGCGCGTTCGATGCGTTCTGGTGTGGCAGGATTGATGGGAATGATTTGCGTTGGGCGATTCGGGTCAGATTGACCTAGATCGATGGCCGTGATGACTTGAGTCCAGCCCATGACGCTGACGGGAGTACCTTGAAGTCGGACCTCGTTGTTGCGTCGGTCGACCTGCATGACTTCTTGAACGGAGTCCTTGGATACAAGCTTGAGTTGAGCCAACTCGCCGTTGTTGCTCGTTGAAATGGTCAGTCGCGTACCTGCCAATCGACCGACTGCATCCTCAAGCTCGCGCCACGAGATGCGTTGGAGTTTGTACTGGTTCTGCTGAATGGTGCCAGGAACGATATTGCCGCGGTTGTCGATTTGCAGGCTTCCAACTTGACGGCGCGAGGCTTCAACGACTTGAGCGATCTGTTTTTGAGTTTGATCGGGAGCCAGGATCATCAGGCGGCCGGTATTGGGTTCGTTGGTGACCCGAACCCGTTTGTCGGCACCAAATTGGGCCTGAATGGCAGCTCCTACTTGTCCTACGTATTCGATAGGCACGTCGTAAACCTGTAGCCTAGCGTCGGAAGCATTACCCACCTGCAAACTCGAAGCGTTTGGATTGGTCTGCTGTAATCGTTGTCCTTGAGCGGGTGCGGAATTGGACGGTGGCAAGAAGAACGGCTGCGTTCCGGGCGCTGGTGAATTGCTGGGCGCTTGAGGCTTGGCAAACGCGTTGACTCCGTCCCGAGGTGAGGAAGGCTGGGGCGAATTAGTCGATGGTGGGAATTGAGCTAGGGCATGCGCTCCGACAAACCATGGTGAAGCGGCAAGAATGGCCATTCGGAGGAGGTGGCGACTGGAGCTTTGATAGGTTTTACGTGTTGTCACGAGCCATTTCCCTTGTTCAGATCTCGGGCGGTCGAAATGACGCGAGCCCGCTTTCATCGTTGTAATCGGAGCTATCTGCACAACCACTACAGTCAAAATAGCCGTTAAGAACGTTAAAACTTGACATTTGTCGGATGCATTTGTTCTTCGAGCTCACTCTACTTACTCACAACTCGGGAGGGTGAGGCTCCTGCCGAACCTTTGCACCGTTGGCTCGGCAGGAGCCTCGCCCTCCCTAAGGTTTTCAATGAAATTGACTTTGCAAAGATGTTTACAGCGGTGGGGTGAGGCTCCTGCCGAACCGTTACGTTGCCAGCTCGGCAGGAGCCTCGCTCTCCCCCAGGGTGAATCCCTCGATCAAGCCACGGGTTGGGATGCATCCTCGCTTCCGCATAGTAGCCCTGGTTATTTTGCCCGATTTAGCCATAATCTCACGGTTTCCAGATCTTCGAATTCTCCAGACCTGCTCCGATCGAGGAAACACAAAAATGGACGACAAGCTCGCTTACCAAGGAATCACGTTTGACGATGTCCTACTCGAGCCCCGCTACAGTGAGATTCTCCCCTCACAAGTTGACGTAAGTAGCCAGTTGACAGAGCGGATTCGACTTTCGATTCCACTCCTCTCTTCTCCTATGGATACAGTCACCGAAAGCCAGATGGCGATCGCGCTTGCTAAGGTGGGAGGTTTGGGTGTCATTCACAAGAACATGAGCATTGAAGCTCAGGCCGAAGAGGTCACCAAAGTGAAACGGTCCGCAAACGGCATCATCCCAGACCCGGTCACACTCGTTCCGACCGATAGCATTGCGACCGCTCAAGAAATGATGCGAAAGCAAAATGTGTCCGGGGTTCCGATTGTCGAGCCGAACGGTCGCTTAGCTGGCATTCTAACCAGGCGGGATCTGAGGTTCCTCGAGTCTTCGGATTTGCCGATTTCTTCGGTTATGACGAAAGAGAATTTGGTAACGGCGCAGGGGAATGTAACGCTTGCGGAAGCTGAGCGGATTTTAACGGATAAAAAGGTGGAGAAACTTTTACTGGTTGACGATGAATACAAACTAACAGGTTTGATCACGATCAAAGACATCGACATGATCCGCAGTTTCCCAAATGCTTGCAAAGATGAGCTGGGGAGACTGAGAGTCGGTGCCGCGATTGGGATGTTCGATTTCGAACGAGCTGAACAACTGATCGCTCGCGGTGTTGACGTACTCATTGTCGACAGTGCACACGGTCACTCGGCCAACGTCATCGAAACGGTCAAACAGGTTAAGCGACAGTGGTCGATCGATGTCATCGCCGGAAACGTAGCCACGTTGGAAGGGGGACGCGATTTGGCCAAAGCTGGAGCAGATGCAGTCAAAGTTGGAATCGGCCCAGGTTCCATCTGTACGACGCGAATTATTTCCGGAGTCGGTGTCCCGCAAATCACCGCAATTTACCAAGCCACCAAAGCGTGCCAGCAGGCAGGCATACCAACCATCGCCGACGGAGGAATCCGTTATAGCGGTGACATCACCAAGGCGCTCGTAGCGGGTGCCAATTGCGTGATGATTGGAAGCCTGTTTGCAGGCTTAGCTGAAAGTCCAGGTCGGATGATCTTGTATCAAGGTCGAACCTTCAAAGCCTATCGAGGCATGGGTTCCCTCGGTGCGATGATCAAAGGCTCAAGCGAACGATATCGCCAAGGCTCACAGGACCAATTGTCAAAATTGGTTCCTGAAGGAGTCGAGGGGCGAGTGCCGTTCAAAGGGCCGTTGGCAGATTACGTTTATCAACTGGTTGGCGGGCTACGAGCTGGAATGGGATACTGCGGTACTCAGACCATCGCGGAGTTACGCCGGGACGCACGTTTTATCCAGGTTTCGGCCGCAACGGTCCGCGAGAATCACCCCCATGACATCGCTATTACGCAAGAAGCTCCAAATTATAGTTCTGAACTCACCACGCTCTCGGACAATTAGTTCGACGACCTGCCCAAGTCGGTCTATCCGACATCGCTTCCTGGTCTCCTTTCGCGATTCTCTTTCCTCCAGCACTGTCATTCTCGGCAGTGCTCTCTTCGGGTTAGCAACTTCCTCGCTCTCCTTCGCGCAGCAGCCTTCGAGTTGGTCGCCGCAGCCGTTTACCAAACCCAGCGTCCAATCGAACACGACGCAAGCGGGCGCTATTCCATCCAATAACCTTCGTCCAAGTGAAGGGCAACAGAACCAGGAGGTGCTTCGATGGGGTATTGGAAACAAATCGGTACGCCAGCCGACTCCAGAAAAAAGCTACTCGCAAGCACTAAAGCCCGAAAACAACGATTCGCAAATCACAAGTCATCGAGTTGCAGTAGGCACAGTTGCCAATCAGCTGCCAAAAGCGTCGGAACCTCGCAGTGGCTACGAACTGGATAATAGGGAAATCCGAAGTCCATTGGTTCTTCAAGCTGCCAGCGATGCACCGCATGTGTCCCGCGTCCAGCTAGCTTCCCACGCGGAACTTGCACCTGCGGCACCCGCTCCAGCTCCAGAGAAGCGAACAAGTGGCGTATGGTACGACCGAAACTCAACGACAGAATCGGTTCCAGCAGAAACCGTCACAACGCGGAAAACCAACGTGCAGAGAGCAAAGTTTCAAGAGACTCCGTTCCTGCCGCCAAGTCAATCGCCCAACTTGCCACCAAGTCAATCGCCCAACTTGCCATCGGCAGGCGATCTTTTTCCCACACTTCCTCAGTCTCCGAAGGACCTGACACTGGACGAGCAAGTTAATGGAGCTGCTTCAGCACCTCAAGCGATGCCGAGCAAACCTGGACAAGTGATGCCAAGCAAACCGGGACGGTCACTCTTGGGGAATGATGAGCAAGAAACTCCGCCAAGCCCATTCCCGGGCTCCAAGTTGCCCAAAAAAGACGATAAGTCTCCTTCCGACAACGATGAACCGCCACAAATCAATGGGCAGCGAGACATCGATCCCGCTCCGATGCCACCACGACGCAAAAGCAGATCTTCGATCGATTGCGGAGCGATTCGCGCCACAGCTACTTCGACCGATATCAAGTCGATCCGTATCGATTCGTCACCCAGTTTCGTCGAAGGCTTTAAGGACGCGGGACGGGCTTCGCAAAGCTCCAAAGATAGCGTTATTGGAAATGCACCGAGTCGCTCTTGGCTCTCCTATGATGGCCAAGTCGTCGCGGAAGGTAAACTGACCGACCTCAGGTTAGGCTCGGTCATCATCGAGAAAGCAGATAAATCCCAAACTACCTATTTGCTCCATAAATTGAGTGACGCCGATCAAATTTACGTTAGCGAGCAATGGGGCTTACCTGTTACTTGTTCGATCGGCGATCGATCCTTTCCAAGCCGCGAATTTGTGGAATCCACCGTTACATGGAAAGCCAGTGGAGCTTGTCACAAGCCGCTTTATTTCGAAGATGTTCAATTGGAACGATACGGACATGAATTGGGACCCGTGGTTCAACCTGTTATTTCCACTGCTCGATTCTTTGGCGATGTCGTGGTGTTACCATACAAGATGGGTATCAATCCAATGAACGAATGCCAATACTCGCTAGGCTACTACCGACCTGGCTCTTGTGCACCATGGAGTGTTGGCCCAGTTCCAATCAGTCTTCGCGGAGCATTAATGCAAGCCAACGTGGTCACCGGTGCAGCGTTGGTTTTGCCGTAGCGACCAAGATGTTGACTGTTAATCGTGCAGCAGGCCGAAGACTGCGCGCTAAGGGGGCCAATGCGAGGGCGAGGCCACCGCTGTAAACATGTTTCCAACAAGTTTACCTAAGCAATTCATTGCTCGGGAGGGTGAGGCTCCTGCCGAACCTTTGGACCGTTGGTTCGGCAGGAGCCTCACCCTCCCGGTACAGACGAAGCTGCCGCTTGCCTCAAACGAGGTCCGACGCGAAAAGTTGCATAGGAATAAGTTTTGGCGAAATTCCCCTCCAAGCTAGTATAGAACTGATTCCAAGCTGAGACTATTGACCATTCGCGAGCCGTCCGTGAACCATTCCAAGTCCCAAAACCCATGGATTGCAGGACTATCTAGTTTTGCCCTCCATTTGGTACTCCTGCTGGTAATGGCCATTTGGACCATAACCGGCTCTGGACTAGGCGGTCGATTTTCGCTCGAATCCGGCTTAACGAATAATGAGAACGCGAGTCTCGATTCGGTTGACATTAAAACCGAATCCGATGCCGATGACCAACCAAGTCAGTCGGGATTGGGATCGCTCGAGGTGAACACGTCCCTCCTTCCGATGGACCTTCAGCCGAGTCCGATCCCTCTACCTGGCGAATTTGCATCGAAGTCGGAATCTATTTCTGAGTCCATTCGGAATTCGGGTACCGAAGGCGTTGGTTCTGCAAGCGTATTCTTAAACTCTTCGTTCGAAGGCAGATCGGCCAAGAACCGATTGGCAACGGGAGCAAAGAATGGATCGTCTGGTCCAAGCGAAGAAGCTGTCGATGCCGCTCTTGCTTATCTTGCTCGCCATCAACAAAACAATGGTTCGTGGACCATTCGATTGATCGATGGTCCTTGCAAGGGCCAATGCGATCATGGTGGTGAAGAATTGGACGCGCATGATATCGCCGCAACGGGGCTAGCCCTTCTTTGCTTTTTGGGAAGAGGGCACACGCTCCAAGAAGGAGAGTACAGCGAACAAGTTAGTCGAGGCGTGTATTTTTTAGTCCAGAATCTAAAGTCCCAAAGCGGCCGGGGCACGTGGCTCACGACGAATAACCAGAGATGGATGTATGAGCATGGGATTGCCACGCTCGCCCTCTGTGAAGCCCTGCAGATGAAAGGGGATGCCGCACTGCTTACCAAGCCTTGCCAGGAGGCCATCGCCCATATCGTCCATGCCCAATACCATGACGGAAGCTGGGGATACCAACCCAATCAACCCGGCGACCTCTCGATCATGGGCTGGCAAGTGTTGGCGTTGAAGAGCGCCCATGGAGCCAAGCTGGCTATCAACGCGGAAACAATTCGCAATGTCGACATCTTTCTGAAAAAACACAATCGAAACGATTTCATGTTTTACTACCGTGACCAAGCAAACAAACCCACGGCGAGCATGACGTCGATCGGCACACTACTTCGCATTTTTCGCGGTTGGTCCCGAACCGATCCGGCAATCATCAAGGCTGTCGAGTACCTGGGAAAGGAAGGTCCATCGTTGGTAGATCCCTACTACAACTATTATGCAACTCAAGTGCTCTACCAATTCGGGGGCAAACCATGGCTGGATTGGAATGCCAGATTGCGTGACTTCTTGGTTAGTTCCCAGGAAAAAGAGGGGCATATGGCAGGTAGCTGGTGGTTCCAAACTGCTAAGGCAACTCCCGCAGGAATTGCAAACGACACAGGCGGACGACTCTACGTTACAGCGATGACCTGCTTAACGCTAGAAGTCTACTATCGCTACTTACCGGTAAACGAAGCCGTTACCGATGACTTTCAGTATTAGGTGTGCCGAGGCTTGCGAGCAGTCGAATATACAATTCGCGAATATGTCGCGTCATCGAATTGTGTCGAAATTGCTCGGTGAACATTTCCCGCCCCTTCATTCCCATTTCCACTCGCATATCCCGCGAGTTCGCCAATTGAATCATCGCGGCTGCAAGCAAATCCACTTGCTTTGGCGGAATCAGGAATCCAGTCTTCTTGTTGAGAACGACCTCTCGAGCCCCATCGATATCGTAACTGATGGCAGGTTTCCCTGCGATGAGAGCTTGTGGTAAAGCGCGGGCTAACCCCTCGCGCAACGAAGTGTGAACCAATACGTCCATCGCTCCTACAAATTTCGGTACCTGGTCCGGTGGGACTAAGCCTGTGAATACAAAACGGTCTGTTAAACCGCGTCTTTCTATGTCCGCTTCAAATTCTTGGCGGAGTAGACCATCCCCAACAAACAGGTACTTCACGTTCGGGTTCGCTCGACAGACTTGCTCTGCAGCCTCGATGACGTAACAGTGCCCTTTTAAATGAAATAGCCTCGCAATCTTCCCGAAGACGATGTCACCATCAGAAAAACCTAAATTTTTGCGAACAAGCAAGCGATTTTCGTTGGCGTTCAAAAACGGTTCGACATCCATTCCACTGTAGATCGTCGAGAACTTTTCCTTGGTCGCAACCTTGGCACTCACCATCAAATCCGTCATCGCATCGGCAACGCTGATCATATGATGGCACCGTTTGGCAGCCCATCGTTCGCATTGAATAAAGAACCAGCGGCTAATCCAGCGCTGATATGGGTGAAAGGGGGCTCCGTGGACGGTGTGGACGACGCAAGGCACCTTGCATGACCAAGCTGCAGCGCGACCGAGAAGTCCGGCTTTGGCGCTGTGGGTATGCACCACGTCTGGTCGCCACTCGCGAATAGCTCGCTTCAAGTCCGAATATGCTCTCCGATCATGCTGGGGAGAAATGGAGCGGATGAGCGATGCATGCGTGTCGATCAAGAGCCCACGGGTGTCGGATTGAGAAAGCAGCTTTCCTTCGGCTCCCTCGCTCGGACCCGTGATTAGCTTGACCTCGTCGTTGTAATCGCGAACCAAATCGAGGCAATTGAAGAGGGTGTTTTCCTGAGCCCCACCGACGATCATTCTGGTTATGAGATGTAAGACTCTCATGACGGTTCTTCACCTGCTGCTGTCGTTTTTCCAGTTGGCCATGCGTATCGGATCGTCAGGCCAATCAAGATGAAGCCCGCGCCGACCCAAGTCCACCAATGCGGAGGCACATAAGTCGGGTCGTTAAGCCGTGTCAGATGTACCCAGACAGGCAATAGGACAGGCTCTAGCAAAGTGATGAGGGAGGCGAGATGGCTTGGTGTCGTTCGCAAACCGCGAGCGAACAATAGATAAGGAAGCCCCATTTGCAACATGCCAATTCCTGCAAGCAAAAACCACATTGAACCCGATGGAAACGAAACGCCACTCCACCAAACGATGGGCAACATGATGATTGCGGTTGCCATGTGATTGAGCGCGATCAGCCAAGCCGATTCATGATGCCGAAGCGCTTTGACGCAGACGATTACTCCGGCGTACGAAAGTCCAGATGCGATCGCTAAAACGGGTGACCACCATCGATGCTGTGGTGACGGAGAAACGTAGAAAAACTCCATGACCAAAATGAACAACACACCCATAACGCAGGTAACCATCATCGCCCAGTCACGCAGTGCCGCTCTTTCATGAAAGAATAGAACAGCCCCGATCATGACCCAAGCCGGTGCAAGGTTTTGGAGCCAAATCGTGTTCGCTGGCGAACCATTGACGATCGCCGTGAGATAGGTCCAGTTCATTACAACGAAGCAAATCGTCATCGGGATCATGATTCGATGCCATGTCGGACGTCGAACCAACGGTAGCAACAGTACTAACGCAAAGCAAGCACGCCAAAAAACCAGCGCAGCACCCCGAGTTTCACGTGGCCATCCATCGAGAAGCGTGGTTTGCGTAAAGAAACCATTGCTGCTCCACAGAACCGCCGCCACAATCACGAGGAAAATGCCCGCAGTTGTAGTTTGGGGCACACTTGCACTGTGCGATTTGGTAAGTGATGATTCTTGTGCTGCAAAGGTCGCGTCCGCTTGATGCGACCCAACAGAGATCGATTTCGAATCGTTAGCCGCGTCGTTCAAAGTTGACTCAGATCAGTTGAAATTGGAAGAAAAAGTCCCAATTTTGTACCAACGAATCAACATTTGCGAAAGGCGATGTCCCGAATGCGCCTGGCAACTTTCCAAGCGTTCAACGGTCTTCCGCCGTAGTGCTAATTAACCCGGTTCGCGCGAATGGGCTCCATGTTTCTGGAGGCTGGAGCACCGCCAGGCGTAGTTGGAGTCACGTAGGTAGGTGGTGCAGTACTGTAAGTGACACCACTCGGCACTTCGTACGAATCACCGATTGTTTCGTAGCCGCCATAATTGGCGCTCCCTGCCGTTCCACAAGTCTCACAGTCGCCGGTTGCGACAGGGGCTTCGTGACAGCCTGCATCACATGGTGCGCCAACGTTGCTAGCACCCTGATTGCAATTGCCGAATTTGGTTAAAAATTTGGGTCTCCATCCTTGTCCGCATGAGCATCCTGCGAAAGCCAACAACAAGCTGGCCGAAATCAATGTCGTTCGTTTCATTTCCTGGTTCTCCCTTTTCACTTTGTTGTGGCGACCCGTTAAGGTTGCACATTTCCCCGAACAACTCTACGGCGCGATTCCGGTTGTGCAAGCAAAGTCAAAAAACTTTTCCTGTTCGAAAAAGTTTTCCTAACGCTCTGTATCCTATTTAGGTGTTACAGTTGTTCGGCAATGGATTTACTCAAGTCTCTCGATGCAATGCAGCTTGAGGATTTGTTTGGGGGCTTCAAAGGGAATGATGGTGGCAAATGCTACTCTCTCAATACTTCATCACTATAGTTGCTCTCGTCAATCGAGGTCTTCGGGTGCCAGTCATTCATCGGCTCTCTAATTCCAATCGGAGAAACGATCTAGTCGTTCTTGCGATTTGCTTTCTCTCGTGTTTGATCGCGCTTTCCATTTCGCGAAATGCGATGTCAAGCGAGCCAGTACTGATTGAAACCGCCGCGTCCGCTTCGTCGAGCCAACAGATTGTGGGAGAGCTAGGTCTACCTGCATCGATAAGTTCAATTTCTTCCGATTTGCCCGTTTTCTGCAATGCAGCTCAGTCCGAGATTTATGAGATATCGACTCGCCATCTTTGCGATCGATTCCGATCGATCTCGTTCGAACAGCCTAATGTCGAAGTAAACAAATGGTCTGGCTGTCGATGGGAACGAAGCGATGTCGAAGCCGCTTTGCCCACTTACGGTTCTGGTGTTCTTACTATTATTTATGTCCATGGAAACTTCATGGAGCGAAACAACGCGCTTGAACGCGTTCGTATCATAGATCGCTATTTCAAAGAGCAAACAGACCGACCTTATCGACTGCTTATGCTCTCCTGGCCGAGCCAGAGGGAAGCCAAACCGTTGCGAGATGTTTTGGAAAATGCCGAATCCGCAGAGAGCCAATCTCTGTATTTTGCTTGGATGTTGCAGCGGCTTCGCATCGAGCCACAAGTCAGCATCCTTGGGTTCTCGTTCGGTGCCCGATCCGTAACGGGTGGTCTCCATTTGGATGCGGGCGGTGTCATTCCTGGATTCATGCAGCCTCCCATGCCCAACTCGGATCCAACCTTGAAATATCGCGTCGGGTTAGTCGCGCCCGCCATGGATCGCAACTGGATTGAAACGAACGGAAAGCATCAACTCGCAATGAATCACGTCGAATCGATGGTTAACCTTTATAATTCCAAAGATCCGATATTGCGGCGATTCCGATTTATGGATCGACTGTCCAGGCCGATTGCGGCCGGTTTTGCAGGGTTTACGGGCGTCGCATCTTTTGTAGATCCCCGCGCTACGGCTCCGCTGGCTGGACAATCGCGAATTCAACAATACGATTGTGGTTCGGTTATCGGAACCACCCATTCGGAAAAGAGTTATTACGGAGAGTGTCCCTATTTCCGAAGAGTGATCCAACATTTGCTTTGGAAAGAGTCAGGGGAAGCCACTTGTAATGCAACCGTCATCGCTCCATGACAGTATCGCTCTGAGATTCGATCACGTATCGCACCAATTTGGTCCAGTACCGCTGCCGCATTTGTCTTGGTCGCTCAATGACGTCGGAACGACTTCAGGGGCGATTCTCGTTGAACGGTTTCGAACCTATGGCTCCAAATTCATTGACCTTTCTGACTATCGAGCGCGGCTAGAGTTTGGTGCCAAGCAACTCGAAATTTCTTTGCCAGTCGAAGTTGCTGACTTAGCACATAACGCAATCCGTCTTCTCGACCTCAACGACTCGTTCCTTCAGAAGAATCGCGACGTGAGCGTTGTTGTGTTGGTCTCGCCAGGAGTGCCATCGCCAGAATATCCCTTAGGTTCTAGGCCAACCTGCATGATGCATTTGACCGAGTTGCCGTTCGCGAAGCTGCACGACTGGTACCAGAACGGAACCGAGCTATCTCTGGCTCCACACCGTGTCGTGCCAACAGAATGCTGGCCCAGTCAAATGAAAACGCGTAGTCGCTTGCCATACTTGCTTTCGGACGCGGCGGTTTCTGCGGTAAACTCAAAATCGCTTGCACTCCTAGCGACAACCAAGGGTAAGATCGCGGACACATCTGTAGCGAATTTTCTCATGATCGATAAATCATCGCAGATAATTTCTCCGCCCAAAGAGGACATACTGGTAGGTTGCACCCTGCTCGCAGTTGAAAAGCTCCTCAAACGGGTAAACGTCGCTATCAAGTACCGTGACATCGATCCTGCAGAGCTCGACGAAGCCTCAGAAGTTGTTCTGACTGGATCGAGTGGTGGAATTTGGTTTGCAGGCTCAATCAATGGTCAGCGGATCGGTCGCGACTCGACTCGCCCGCGATACAATCAATTGATGGAGCTCTGGAAAGATTACGTTGGCATCGACTTCGTTGCCCAAGCGGCGCTGTAAATGCTTTGGCTAAAGACCTGGTATTGCAGTAACAGTTACACCTCCTCATCCCCCTACCCCTTCTCCTCCCGAGGAGGAGAAGGGGAGTAAGAATCGATGTGGGGCTTCTTTGTCCCACCAGCAAACCTCTGTAACGTCGCACGGACAGAAGGGCTGCTCAGCAAAGAGTAAAACAACTCACGTTCCGCCCGAAATCCAGCTTCGCGAGAATGCAAAATGCCCGTTTCAACTGCTTTGCAAATGGCCCGTTGCGCAGTTGAAAACTCGACCAAATGACTGGTTCGCCATGCTTTAAACCATTCACCCGTATCGAGAGGCAATCGTTCTGTATGCAAACTTGAAGCCGTTTGCCTGGGCAACTGGCTGGTAAATCTAGAAATATCGGTTTCATATTGGTCAGCGTCCAGTAACGCATCGACCAACTTCATTTCTAAAGCATGCTCGCAGGATATCGGTTCCCCATCGATCAATATCGGCAAGCCTTTCTCAACTCCAACGATTTCAATGAGTCGCTGCGTACCACCCCAGCCGGGCATCAAACCTAATTTTGATTCGGGCATCCCAAACTGAGTCCCGGGCGTATCGACTGCAATGCGATATCGGCAAGCCATTGCCAATTCAAGCCCACCGCCCAGGCAAGGACCATGGATCAGGGCGATCGTATCTCCTGGATACTCTTCTATTTGTAAGAGAGCCCTTTGGCCACGTAAAAGAAATGCCTGAATTTCGGAATCGCTTTCGATTGCGAGGATCCTTCGCAAATCTGCACCGACGACAAACCCCTTCTGCTTAGCGCTTCGGAAAAGTAAAGGTCGCGCTGAACCGAGTTGAGGCAGATACTCCATCATCAAGCGTAGTTCGTCGAAAACCGCTTCAAACAACACATTGACAGAGCGTTCCGCCACATCGATCCAAATCGTGATGTGGCCGTCATGAGAGGTGTCGATTCGAAAGTGTTTCAGAGCTGGATTCATCGCTGAGTCATCGGTAGCCAATTGCGAGTCGGTGGGCCAATGTAGTCGGCAGCTGGTCGAATGAGTCGGTTGTCGGCCCTTTGTTCAAAAATGTGGGCAGACCAACCGGTAATGCGAGATAGCACGAATAGAGGTGTGAACATCTGAGTCGGAATGCCTAGACAACGATAGGCCGAAGCGCTATAAAAATCGAGGTTGGGAAACATCTTCTTTTCGCGGCGCATCACGTGTTCGATCCGTTCGGAAACGGCATAAAGCCGTTGCTCGCCTGCCTCATCGCAAAGCTTTTTTGACCAGCATTGAATGATATCGGAACGCGGATCGCATTCTTTGTAGACACGGTGCCCGAAGCCCATGATCTTTTCCTTGCGGCCTAGCATTGCCAACAAGCTGGCTTCGGCCGAATCGGGATCGGTAAACCGTTCAATCAACTCCATGGCCGCTTCGTTTGCTCCGCCATGCAGCGGGCCACGCAACGCACCAATTCCGGCCGTAATTGCCGAATGAAAATCCGAAAGGGTCGATGCCACAATTCTTGCGGTGAAGGTCGATGCGTTGAATTCGTGTTCGGCGTAGAGGATCAAGGAAACATCCAACGCCCGGCGGTGTGTTTCGCTGGGTGGCTTTCCATGAAGCATACTGAGGAAATGACCCGCTATTGAGTCCATGTCCAGCTCGACATCGATTCGTTCCCCTCGGGTTTGAAACTGATGCCAATAAGCCAAGATAGACGGCATGCAGGCGAGAAGTCGCTCTGCGGCTTGGACTTGGTTTGCAAACGAGCCTTCTGGCTCCAAAGTCCCCAACGCGGAACAACCGGTCCGCAATACATCCATCGGATGCGAGTTCGCTGGCAATTGCTCAAGGATCGTTTTTACACCTGCTGGGATTTCTCGATGCTTTTTTAGACTGTTAATAAACTCCGTTAGTTGGCTTCCTGATGGTAAAACGCCGTAGAAAAGCAAGTACGCAACTTCCTCAAAACTGGCGTGTTCGGTCAAATCCTCGATGGTGTACCCAAGATAATTAAGGCCGACACCGTCGATACCAACAGTGCAGAGGCGTGTTTGGCCCGCAACGATGCCTTCTAAGCCACCTCGGTTTGGTTTGTTCATGGACTGGACCTTGTTTGATCGACGCGTTCTTCGGCTTTAAGGTAGTTTAAGACTTCGTAAAGCTCATCGCGTGTTTGGAGAGAGTCAAGAATAGATGCCTGTGAACCGCACTTTCGAATGGTATCGTAGGTCGTGCGGGCTGCCGCGTTCATGGCCCGAAAAGCAGTCAATGGATACAAGGCCATTTGTACGCCAACCGAATGGAGATCCTCCAACGTGAAGCTTGGAGTTCGTCCAAATTCAGTCAGATTGGCCAATACGGGAACTTGTACCGCCTCGACAAATTTTCGAAAGTCCGCGAGCGTCTCGATGGCCTCTGCGAAAATCATATCCGCTCCGGCAGCAACATAAGCCTTCGCACGTTCGATGGCTGAGTCAACACCTTCGACACTCACCGCGTCGGTTCTGGCCATGACAACGAAATTGGGATCGACGCGGCTAGCGACGGCGGCGCGAACTCTGGCTTGCATTTCCGCGATGTCGACGAGTTCTTTGCCAGGTCGATGGCCACAGCGTTTCGCAGCTACCTGATCTTCCATATGCACAGCAGCGACGCCAGCTCGCTCCAGCCCACGGATTGCACGCTGAATCGTGAACTCCGTTCCCCAGCCCGTATCGATGTCAACTAACAGAGGCAACGCACATGCGGCTGTGATTCTCGCTGTATCCTCAACGACATCATTCATGCTGGTGATGCCAAGATCCGGCAAGCCGTGGGACGCGTTAGCGACCCCAGCTCCTGATAGATAAAGTGCACGGAATCCTGCCCTGGCCGCTTGCATCGCGCAGAGGGCATTGATCGCCCCAACGATTTGAAGCGGCCGTTCCGTTTTCAAAAGATTTCGAAACTGAGTTCCTGGACTGGGGGCAAGCATTGAGGTGTTCCAAAATGTCGAAAAGAGAGGCTCAGCGATAAGTGGGTTTCCGCCAACTCAATATCTTAGCTTGCTTTTACTATACCACAGTTAGACGACCGGTAGATTCGGGGCGTCGATGAGCCGTTGGACGCTAGCCCCGGTTTTCGACGAAACGGGAACGCTGTGCATCATCACGTAGCGAAACTCGTCAAGAGTTTCGGTGGTTAAGGTAACACAGCCAAAAGTCTCGAGAACTTTGCCGAAACAGGGCGTTACGAAACGCAATTGGGCAGAAAGATCGAACGCAGAAAAAGGAATGCGACTCATCTTTCTGCGTTCGATTTTTCTGCCCGATCTGTTTTGAGATCGGCCTGGGGAACATTCCGTCAAGCATCCAACGGAGCACGCCGGAATTGAATTTGCTGAAGCATCGTAGCGAAACTCGTCAAGAGTTTCGGTGGTTTAGGCAACGCAGCCAAAAGTCTCGAGAACTTTGCCGAAACAGGGCGTTACGATACGAAATTAGGCAGAAAGATCGAACGCAGAAACAGGAATGCGACTTATCTTTCTGCGTTCGATTTTTCTGCCCAATCTGTTTTGAGATCGGCTTGCAGGATACGGTCTCATCCGGCAGATGCGACCCACTTTTCTTTCGCTTTCGCGAAAGGTAGATGATTTAGGAAGCGAGTATTTGATTCGCTGTAGCTAGGCCGCTTTGGATCGCGCCTTCGATGCTGCCGGTCTCACAATAGTCTCCGCATCGCCAGACTCGGTCGCTGATCTTGGGCTCATTGTCCGTCACCGCTAGCGAGGCAGGCGATTGGTTGGGTAACGCGTATGGGACTCGATACGTTCTCAAGTGCCGCCATGCATTTGCTCGTGGTCCAAACCATTCGACAAGCTGATCTCGGACCAGGGCTAAAAGATCTCTTCCGGGTGACTCGGTCTGCCCGATGGTACTCACGCTCAGCAACGCCTTGCCCGGCGGGGCATAGGTTGGCTGCGCAAAACTGGGGAAGCAAAGATTGTTGATGACGCCTCGCTTCTGGCCGTTAAGTACTAAAGTCGCCTCATGAATGGGCGGATCGAGCACTTCGAAATACAGGCAACTTGTTGCCTGAGGGGGCAGGACGGTAGCATTTTGAGGGGCAACAATTGAGGACAATTGTGCGACACTACCCGATGCTTGAGCACCATTGGCTAAAATTCTTTTCGCAGCTGGCTCTTCCGTCGCAAGGATGATGTGATCCGCGCTGAGTGTTTGGCCGTCTGATAACTTGAGACGACCGTCGCTGACACTCTCAACGGTGGTTTTTAGTCGGATTGATCCGCTAGGCAGATCTGCGGCGATCTGCATCGGTATGGCATGCATGCCCAGTGTCGGCAAAGCCGCTTGTCCTAAACTAAACGTCCGGAAAACAAATTCCATTACCCCTGCTGAAACCGAAAGAGTGTCATCGAGGAAAATGCCACCGAAGAAAGGGCGAAAGAACCGATCGATGATGGTTTCTGAAAAACCCATCTGATGAAGTCGTTCTTTTGCGGAAACATTTCTCACCCCAAGCAGCTCCTCCGGGCTGGATTTGCTTACGCGGTCGCGAAAAGCCGCAATTCGCAGTTTATCCGCAATGTTTCCAACCGGCGATAAGAGCGTCTCGATGGCGTGCAAAGGTGCCATGTACCAAGTCGAACGCAACGGGTCGCAAACTCGATACCGTTTTCCTTCCAGTTGAACAAACGCCCCAGCTGGAAACGCACCCAACTGTAGCTTCGCAAGATCCAATTCTCGGCCTGCTGTTTCATAGCCAGTCAAATAAACTTGAAAGCCATGGTCGAGCATAAAACCATCGACGCAATCGGTCTGAATGCGACCTCCGACTCGATCGCGTGCTTCCAAGACGGATACGTTCCAATGCGCCCGATGCAAATGTCGAGCGGCAACCAATCCCGAAAGCCCCGCGCCGACAACGATTGCGCTGGGCATCTACGGTGTCTCCGTTCCAGTAGCCGCCTCGGTCGCCAAGGTGGTTTCGGCTTTGATGGAACGTGAAAGCTTTGGATTCTCGATGTAGGCCAACACGAGAGCAATATCCGCTGGCGTAATACCGCTGATTCGCCCAGCTTGATCGAGATTGATCGGACGGATGCGGCTGAATTTTTGTTTTGCTTCCGTTCGCATACTGGTGATCGAATCATAACTAAAATTTGTTGGAATGACCTTATCCGCCATTCGATTTTGCCGATCGACTTGAACTTGTTGCCGAGCGATATAGCCCGAATACTTCGTATCGAACTCCACTTGCTGTGCAACTTCTGCATCGAACTGGCGAAGCGACTCCGGGAATATTTCCACCAGGCTAGCCCATGTCACTTCAGGACGGCGCAGATGCTTGTCCGCAGGTGTGTTTTCAACGCGTAGCTGAGCCAGTATTTTGGTCGCCGATTCGATTGCCGACATCTTCTTGGTAAAGCGACTATAGCGAGCTTCATCGACCAGGCCGAGTGAGTGCCCCAACTCGGTAAGTCGACGGTCGGCATTGTCCTGGCGAAGCATCATGCGATATTCAGCGCGACTCGTGAACATGCGATAAGGTTCATCGACTCCGCATGTAACCAAGTCATCTGCCAGCACTCCCATGTAGGCAGCTTCTCGGCCCAAAACCAGCCCCGGCTTGCCTTGCAATCGCAATGCGGCGCTCGCACCCGCGATCAGACCTTGTGCTCCCGCTTCCTCGTAGCCGGTTGTGCCATTGAGTTGGCCAGCAAAGAATAACCCCTCAACCGTCTTGGTTTCAAACCAAGGTTGAAGCTGGTCCGGCGGACAGAAATCGTATTCTACCGCATAGCCATAACGCATGATCTGTGCCTTTTCGAGGCCAGGAATTAGGCGCATCATTTTGTCTTGTACATCGCGAGGCAACGAGGTTGAGATTCCGTTGACATAGACCTCGAGCGTATTTCGTCCTTCTGGTTCCAGAAAGAGTTGATGTCGATCTCGGGAAGCAAACCGAACGACTTTGTCTTCGATTGAGGGACAATAGCGAGGTCCGGTCGATTGGATTTGGCCGGTATACATGGGAGCCCGATGGAGATTCTCACGAATCAGCTGGTGGACCGCTTCGTTCGTATAAGTGATCCAACAGGGAACTTGTGGACCGGGCAGCGAGTCGGTCATGTACGAAAAAGGCTGCGGAGGATCATCGCCAGGCTGGATGTCCGTCTTGGAATAGTCGATTGTCCGGCTGTTGAGTCGGGCTGGCGTACCGGTTTTAAAGCGTTGTACGCGGAATCCCAATCGCAAGAGGGCATTGCTGATACCTGAAGTGGTTCCTTCGCCAGCACGACCGCCCGCCGTCTTGGCTTCTCCCGTGTGCATGATTGCTTGGAGGAAGGTACCTGTTGTGAGCACAACCGCTTTGGCATGGTAGTCCGCCTCACCGCGAACACGCACACCGACGATGCGTTCTTGGCCATCGATGGTCTCGGTGAGTATGTCCTCAACCAATTCTTGTCGAAGATCGAGGTTTGGAGTCTCTTCGATGCGGCGTTTGATTTCGAATTGGTAGGCCTTCTTGTCAGCTTGTGCGCGAGGGGAGTGCATGGCGGCACCCTTGCGACTGTTGAGCGTTCGAAATTGGATGCCCGTCCGATCGATCGTTTCGCCCATGAGGCCACCGAGCGCGTCGATTTCTCGGACGATTTGCCCCTTGGCCACGCCACCTATTGCTGGGTTGCAGCTCATTTGTCCGACTGTGTCGAGATTGCCCGTTAGCAATGCGACGCGGGCACCCAATCGAGCTGCAGCAGCGGCAGCCTCCGTCCCTGCATGGCCTGCTCCAACGACAATGACATCATAGTCGTAACGATTCATTTCTTTCCTTCTTTGCGTGCTACAACATATTGCACAAGTTCATCTACCGAATCGACGTCCAAAATATCATCGTCGATATTGATGCCGAAACGCTTCTCAAGCTCAAATGTCAATTCCGCCATCGCGACGGAATCGATGCCGATCATGGCTAACGAATCGTTTCCTTGTGGCGAGCCACCGCAGACTTTCCTGAGATACTCAACGATTTGTGTTTGGACGGATTGGAAGTCTACGCTATCCATGCTGTCGGATCCTGGTGTTATTGGACGTGAGGTGGTTTCGGGTCGGTGTCCGTGCCTGTGGCGGTCGGACGTGCGGAATTGCTTTTGCTCGGTCCTGCGGTCTTCAATGCCTCGACCAACTGGGATTCGGTAATGAGATCGCGCAGCAAAATCGGCCGCTCCGTATCTCCACCATGGTATATTGCCAGCAATGGTATCGAAAGGCTGTTCAGTTCGTTCAGCTTTGCCTTCAAAGCAGGGGGATAATTCGTAAAATCGGCGACCATTGGAACGATTTTGTCGGTCTCAACTAACTCTTTTACCTTTTTGGTTTCGATGGCGGTGATCAAGTTGACTTTGCAGTTTTGGCACCAGTTGGCTGTGAAATCGATCATGACGGTTTTGCCTTCAGCAACCAAAGCGTCCAGCTTCGCCTCGTCGTAGGCTTGCCAGTCGAGTTGGTGTTGTGAAGGCTGCAGGTAGTAAAACGAGCCAAACGTACCGAGACCAGCGACTGAAGCCGCTATTGCCCAGTTTCTAAATTTCACGCTCGCATCGGACCAAATAGGCACTTTGCCAACCATCCAACAAGCGAACCATACAAACATCAATGACGACAACATCGCCATGCGATCTTTGTCAAGAAATCCGCTGACCAGGAATACAACCGAAAGGAGCATCGGAAAGGCCAACGCCTCTTTAAACGTCTCCATCCAAGCACCAGGCTTGGGTAAAAACGACAGCAACGACGGGTTCGCCGCGACAGCGAGATAAGGGATCGCCATCCCTAGTCCCACCCCAGCAAAGATCAATAGTACGACCCAAGCGGGTTGCGTAAGAGCCACGACAAATACGCTTCCTAAAAACGGAGCGCTGCACGGTGTCGCAAGCAGAGTCGTGATCAGTCCCTTGAAGAAGGCTCCCATGTATCCTTCTCGATTGGAGAGTTCCGTACTGGTCTTGCTCATCGCAAAACCAGGGATGGGGATTTCCCAAACTCCGAGGAAGCTCAAGGCAAGTGAAAACATGAACGCAGTGATCAAGATCCGAAATGGAACGGCGCCAAATTGTTCCCCCCATCCGAAAGCTTGACCTGTGTACTGTCTTACGACAACGCTGAGCACCCCGAGCCCAAGGATCAGAGACACGATCCCGGCTGCGTACGTAAGTGTCAAAAGTGACGCGGTTCGACGATTGCCACCTGCTTCGCTCACAAACCCAAGCACCTTGAGGCCAATCACCGGCAGCACGCATGGCATGAAGTTCAATATCAAGCCACCCAACATGGCAAGGCAGAATTTCGAGAAGAGTTCAACGGGTGATAGCGTGAGTTTGATCTTTTGGCCGTCGATCCATTGCGACATACCCGGGTAGTCGACTACCTCCTTAAAAGGAACAGCAGCCAATGTCGCCGATAGTGGTTCGGCAACGGATTTGGCACCTACCATCATTTCAACTTGAAATCGAATTCCGCGAGGTTGATCGCAAGCACCGTTTGTGCAACCTTGATAACCGATCAAGCCTTTGAGAAGGTAAGAACCCTCGATGGCTTGTTCGGGCACCGTAAACGGGACACGCCAAGAGACAGGTCCGTCGTAGAAGTCCACTTCTTCGCCGCCACCCAAGTCCTTATGAACGAGCTTGCTTTTGGTTTCGGGGGTTCCGGCGAGCAACCCAGCCTTGTTGGTTACGGCGATGAGAGTGCGAGAATCCGTGCTTGGATCCATCGAATCATATTTGTAGATATGGTATTCGGCGTCAGGTTTTGCATTGAGCATCAGATTTAATTGGTCCCCCGGTTTCACCGTGGACTTGTCCAGGGTGACTGTCCATTCGATCGGGCTCTCCGGTTCTCGAAATGGGCCGTTGTTTGCTGCTGCCATGGCAGACGCATAGAACCCTTTGAATGTCGCTTGAACTGCTTCGCCGCGGACGGGAATGCAAGACTCACGACAAACCTGCGCATCGATCTTGAGAGCAATCGGGCCAGGTGTTGCGTTGAGCGGCGTACTGAAATTGACCGGCGCAGTCCAAACTACCGAATCGTGGTGCTGTTCAATTCGAAAGCCTTCGAATCCGATCTCGTTCAGAGAAACTTCAAAGGAAGAGTCGGGCGAAAAGGGACCGGCAAGCGTGATGCCTGGCGTGGTGAATGAAATGACGGTTGCGGTCGGACCCCCGGGTGGTTGCGTCGTCGAAAAGATATGGTGTCCATCCTCGAGCTTCACATCGACAGTCACACGTCCACGTTGGCCCCCCTCCTCTGCTTCGTAGCTAGCGGTGAAAGTCCAAGGATTTCCGCTTAACGAACCACCGCTCGAACCGCCCAAATCCAAGCCGAGCCCACCTAGACCTTTCTGCTTGGCAGATTTCCCTTTTCCATCGTCAGCCAATGCCAACATAGAAATGCAGGTGACCAGAAGAAACGTCGCAGCTAGTAGCAGAAATTTTGGCATATGCATTCTTTGCTTTCAAAAGTGGACCCAGTATTTTACTAAGTCCGACAATCAGTGGTCAACGCTGATCCAGGGTTGACTTTGCCCGATAAATCCGCTCTCCCCCGAGTCCCGATTGGAGCCAAGAAACCGTGGCGTGACCACCAAAACACAGGTCCACATCGCTTCCGGGAACGCGCGGTCTCGCTTGGTAATTGCTCTTGTACAGTACGGTCCGCAAAGCCGTTGGATCGGCCTCAACTAGCGATTTCCCAGCGATTTCGCGGTTTTCCTCGATTTCCTCTATGGAATAGGACAGCGACTGAGATTCCGGCTCGCAAAGGGACACGGGGAATTCCAAGCTGGTTACCTCGGTAGGTAACGCGGGCAAATTGACGTTCCAAAATCCAGCTCCAGGCCTTTCCCTGTCAAGAATTTTTTGGAAAACAGTTTCCGCCCGCCGGGCATTTAGGCCCCAGTCTCGCTCCACATCGCGACGCATGTACTGGGAAATTGCAACCGACGGAATGCCGAACAGACTCGCTTCGCGGGCCCCTGCAGCAGTTCCGCTATACAGAATATCCACTCCTAAATTCCCACCGTGATTGACGCCAGAAACGACCCAATCCGGCTTGAGATTCAGATAAAGCAGTCCCACTCGTACACAGTCAGCTGGCGTCCCGGAAACTGTCCACTGATTACCAGCACGCGAAACGACATCGAGCGACGAGCCTGTCGTCACTCCGTGGCTGCAACAGCTTCGCCCTTGGTCTGGTGCAACGACATAGCATTCTGCGTTCTTCGCGAGCACTTCGACGAGGCATTGCAGTCCCTCGGCATCGATGCCGTCATCGTTCGTGACTAAAATCTTCAATGCGAAATCTCCAGGTTGAGGGTATCGAACGCAGTCAGAACGCGATTGATATTGGACTCGCCCGTTTGGGGATCCAAGAGGTGACTATGATGAATTACGATGGTGGCATCGGCGGCCCAGCGACTGTTATCCAGAAGGTCCACTCTGCGACAACGATTTGATGACCGTCGCAAAAAGCCACGAAAGCCCTCTCCGCAATCGACTTGCTGTCGCTCCAGTTGTTGCAAAACATACTCTCTCGCCAACGCCATCGGCGACGTAGACGCACTGGAACGGTTTTGAACAAAGGATTGCACCGGCGTGGACTGCAATAGCGAGTCACGCAACATGATCCCGACTTTATAGTAAGCTGGCTGCACGTTCTCGGCCATCGGCACGACCGATAACCATTCGTGCCGCGCTAGACCTTGGATCAAATTATCGGCCGCCTGCAGACGCAATGAATGATCCGTTATCAAATGCTCGTATTGCGGAACAAGAACGGCCGCTTGCAACTCGGACAGTGCATACGAATCATTGCCCCGTTCGCAATAGACGGTCATCCTTTGCGCGAACCTCGCATCGTTGGTGACGACCGCTCCGCCGCGTCCCGCCGCAATCAATTTGCTGCCGCCGAAACTGAATACGCCGAGGTCTCCCCAAGCTCCCGCAGGCTTTCCATCGATACTCGCCCCATGCACTTGGCAAGCATCTTCTACCACCAATAACCCGCGTTCGCGTGCCCAACGACAAATGGCAGCCATAGGGGCAAGGCTGCCGTGCAAATGCGAAACCACGACGGCTTTGGTCTTTGGCCCAAGCGCATGCTCCAATTGAGCCACATGCGGGACCCAATCCTTCTCAGCCACATCACACAGGACAACACTCGACCCAGCATCTTGGATGGCTCGGAAATTTCCTGGGAAATCGTAACCAGCTAAGATCACTTCGGCATCGGATTGCAAATGCAGTGATCGCACCGCCAGCTCCACAGCGAATGTCCCAGAACAACAAAGCCGGACATGTTCCCGATTCACAGCCTTGGATAAAACAGACCGAAGATTATGTAGATTTGGTCCTTCATATGTTTGCCAAGCACCCTCTATCGCGGCCCGCGCCAGGGCATTTCTTACCGATTGAGCTGTCGGATGAACGAAAGCCTCTTGGTTCGTCGTAACGCCACATTCTAGGGCAGATTCGCAAGAAATTTTACCTATTCCGCCACCCCCTGGCGTTTCAATGCGAATGCAATCGCCCGCATTGATGGAAAGCTGCTCTGAACTCTTCAGCCGAACTTGCTCGCCATCTTTGCGAATCAACCAGTTCTCGCCCGACTTGCCTGCTTCACCACCGTTCAAACCAAATGGCACGGTATTGCGTCGGCTCGTTACTAGCGAAACATCCAACGGCTTCAGCGCAAGTATTTGTCGAATGAGCCCGCTTCCACCTGAGTGCAGTCCGCGACCCCCGCTACCTTTCCGAATTTCAAATCGTACGAGCCTAACCGGATATCGTTTTTCAAGTACCTCGACATCGGTCAAACGCGTATTGGTCATGTGCGAATGTACCGCATCTTCCCCAGCTGAACTAGACGTTGCGCCGGTGCCTCCGCCGATCGTCTCGTAGTATCCGAAGCGAGAATCGCCAAATAGAAAATTGTTCATGGTCCCTTGGCTAGCCGCCGCTAATCTCAAAGCACCGAGCAAGCAATCCACGACGCGTTGGCTTGTCTCGACGTTGCCTCCCGCAACGGCTGGCCAATCTTCACGATTTCCTATTTTCTCTGGATTGAGAATACCCGGAGGGATCGTCAATTGAACACATCGCATGACCCCGGAATTGAGGGGCAACGTATCCGCAACCGCGCAGCGTATGACGTACATGACTGCGGCCGTCACGATTGCTGGATTCGCATTCAAATTGCCCGCAGAGACTGGGCCGGTTCCGCTGAAATCAATGGCGAGTATCGCTCGGCTGGACGAATCGACCGCTTTTCGAAGTTGAACGGATATTCGAGTGCCATCGTCCATGCTATCGCTAAAATAGCATGGCGTCTCCGGTAGAGTCTCAATCCAGGCCCGCGTTTTCGTTTCGCAGGCTTGCTGAATGAACTCAAGATATTGAGTCAGTACTTCCACACCATAGACGTCGGCTAATTCTGACATAGCGTGCAGACCACGTTGATTTGCTGCTTGTTGGGCAGATAAGTCAGCCATGTTTTCCGCGACGGCTCTCGACGGGTATGGACCAATACGAAGCAATTGCTCGACATCCGACGATCGATCGACACCTTGTTGCGCGAGATACATTGGTGGGATCACGACTCCTTCATCACCAAGACGCGTCGAGGTCGGAGCCATGGAGCCGGGGGATACGCCGCCGATTTCAGCGTGATGAGCACGGCAAGCGACAAAGAAATCCGCTTGCCGTTTCGTGGTCGGACTACTCCTGCTCGCGCTCCCAACGAAAACAGGAGTGACAACAGTAATGTCTGGCAAATGCGACCCACCTTGGTAGGGATCGTTGGTTACGAAGCAATCGCCTGGCTGCATCGAGGGAAACAATTGAAGCAAACAACGAATGGTTTGGCTCATCGCTCCCAAGTGGACAGGAACATGCGGAGCATTCGCAATCAAATCGCCGTTTGAAGCAAATACCGCGCAACTAAAATCGCGTCGGTCTTTGACATTTACACTCACCGCCGTCTGTTCTAGCACAATCCCCATTTGGTCTGCGATCGCTGCGATCCGTTGAGCGATCACTTCTCGGGTTACTGGATCGACGACGTTCGCGTGACCAACTTTAGACGCAATGGTGCCGCTCACGCTTTGTGGATTTTTTCGGTTGCGACGAATGGAAAGTGTTTTGTCCGAAAGAACATGGACAGTCCATTCGATAGGGACAGCCGTCGTGCTGCCGCTCGAAACGATGAGAGCAGGCCCGGTCACAGACTGTCCCGGTAACAAGTCTTGTCGCATGAACACGGCGCCGACGGTATCGCGTCTGGGCTTTGCCGAAACCGTCAATGGCTCTACCGATACGATCTTTGCCATTCGGTTTTGTGAAGGCAAACGAAATTCCCCTTTGAGCGAAACCAACTCGATCGGTTTGCCAGGACAAGAGTAGCCAAATCGTTGCGAGTGCATATCGGAGAAACGAATCTTGGACATTTCCAAAGCAGAATTTTGATTCTCTGCCATTCGAAACGCCATCGGAACCATGAGCGTTCCTTCGCTGCCGACATACCGCAGCTCAAGCTCATAGGAATCTTCAACTTGATCGAATGCGATCCCTTCGCGTTGAAATTCGTGTTGAGCCGAGCTTCGCAATTCCGAATGCACAAGCAATATTTTGGACGCGTCGCAGAGTTCGAGCAATTGATAGATGGGCTTCGAAAGGGTCCGTTGGATCGATGCCAAGCCCATGCCCAGTGCACTAAGCAATCCAGCTTCCGGTGGATCGATGACATGATGGATATCGATCAGTTCTGCTATCTCACAAATGTGTTGGCCCGCTGCACCGCCAAATCCGACGAGCGCGTGCTCTCGCGGGTCAGCCCCCTGGGCGATCGAGATACTGCGAACGGCAGCTGCCATGTGCTCATTGGCAATGAGGCGAAACCCTGCAATGAGGCGATGCACGGTAAATTCTGACAGAGCCGAGTTTGCTTTCTTGTTTAACTCGGTCAGCACCTCGTTTAGCCGTTGCGTCGCCGCTTGCACGTCCAAGCGAAAGGGGAATGTGTCGAGATCGATCCGATTCGATAACAAATTTAAGTCGGTGATCGTCAGAGGACCGCCTCGGCAATAGCAAGCTGGCCCTGGATCGGCTCCAGCGCTTTGAGGTCCGACTCGAAGTGCAACACCGTCGAACCAGCATACACTACCTCCCCCAGCAGCGACCGTATGAATTGCAAGTGTCGGAACCATCATTCGGACTCCGGCCTTGATCGTTTCGTGTTCCAGCTGAAGCTTGCCAGCGATTCGACAGACATCGGTGCTGGTTCCACCCATGTCCAGGCCGATGCATTTAAGCTCGTTCATGGCGTGTGCTAGAGCTTCGATTGCCACAGCGCCACCGGCTGGCCCTGAGAGTACGGTGTCTTTGCCACGCACCAAATCCGCCGCCACGAGACCACCGCTGCTCGTCATGACTCGTATCCGCAGATCTTGATCGATGTTGTGTTTCGATCCGAATTGTTGCGAGGTCAAAGACAAGTAGCTGCGCACGGTCGGTGTCAGGTAGGCGTCCACCAACGCGGTTTCGGCTCGAAGCACAGCCTTGATTTTTGGTGATACTTGACTGCTAATACAAACGCAATGAAAACCGATGTCGTTTGCAATACGTTCTATGACGAGCTCGTGAGCTGGGTTGCAGTACGAATGGAGAAGGCAAACGGCAAGGGATCGGATCCCGGTTTGGAAAAGTTCACGAAGGGAACGTTCGGTCGCCTGCAGATCGATGGGGCTGAGTACGGAACCGTCCGCGGACAAGCGTTCGTCGATTTCAACGACGCAATGGTGAAGCGGAATGCGTTTGCGAACCGCTAAGGCAAACAGTTCGGGCCGCTCTTGATATCCAATACGCACCAAATCCGCAAAGCCCTTTGTCGTAACCAAGGCGCATCGTTCCCCATTTCGTGTCAGGAGAGCATTGGTACCTCGCGTCGTTCCTAGTCGCACAGCCAAACGAGGCAGCGGTTCCGACAGGTTGCAGCCAAGCAGCAATCGTGTGGCCAAAACGGGAGCTTCGATACCAGCGACCAATTCGAAACGAACCCGCGATCGCCCTTGAAAGGCCTTGTTGGTATCATCGACATCCTCGAGTCTATCGATGGAAAACGCTCCTGAGCTCGCAACGAATCCAGTGCAACGATGGGTTGCAACAACCGCACCCTCGTCATCAAGCCATCGGACGTCCGCTCCGATCCAAAATCCCTCGGGATCAGAGCGACGCGTTAAGTCAACGAAGGTGTTTTCATTGAGCCAAGTTTCCGCGGTTCCTTTAACCACGCCGCTGCTCAAAACTTTCGTATTGAGTCGTTGGCCAGAGGGAAGCACTACGAAGCAATCCGTAAAAGTTCCACCAACGTCACACCATACTTGAGCCAATTTCGAACTCACAGATACTCGCTCCAAAGTGTGTCGCTAATCAAAAGGCCCTCGCGGCTGAGCTTGTGATATCCCATGTCTTTGACTTTGCTCCCCTCGCCCAATTTAGAAGTCGCCATTAAGGATGTAAGCACATCCGCATTTGTTTTTCGTATTCATTCGCCGATGGTCGCTAGCCCCGGCTCTCGACGAATGTCGAGTGGAAAACCGGGACTAGCGCCCAACGGCTAAAGGTTTGTTTCACTTGAAGACTCATGCCGAAGTACTTAGTAGCGAAACTCGTCAAGTGTTTCGGTAGTTTTAAGCGATGCAGTGGAAAGTCTTGACGACTTTCGCTACACAAAACCCTGTTTTGAGCAGCGCATGATGCGTCACCGCTGCGATTGTAGCCTGGAACCGATTTCGAACGAATCCGGTGTTGCTTAATTTCGTGGGCCCTGGCTTTGCGATGAACTTTGAGTCATCATTACACTGGAATTTGAGGGGCTCCGCCCACCAATTGAAACATGTTTCCATCGAGTTTACGCAGGCACTTCTTCTTCGGGAGGGTGAGGCCACCGCTGTGAACATGTTTCCAACAAGTTTACCTAAGCAATTCATTGCTCGGGAGGGTGAGGCTCCTGCCGAACCAGGGCGATTACGGCTCGGCAGGAGCCTCGCCCTCCCATAGATACCGTAGTTGGTGTACCGGCTGAAGCCGGTACACCAACTCGGGGCAACGCGGGGGCAGTGACGATCGTCGATTTTTAACAGAAAATTTTTCTCGGAAAGTAACTTATGACCGGTTGGGCCATTATTGGTTGCGGAATGATTGCCAAGTTTCACGCTAAAGCAATCGCAGAACTCAAGGGTTCGAAGTTGGTGGCGTGCCATAGTCGTTCGATCGACAAAGCGAACGAGTTTGCAGCCGCCTTTGGTGGTACTGGGTATAGCGATCTTCGAAAGATGTTGGCTAATCCTGCGGTCGATGTTGTTACCATCTGCACCCCAAGCGGCGCCCATCTTGAACCTGGACTCGAGGCAGCTAGAGCGGGCAAGCACGTTTTGGTTGAAAAGCCCTTGGAAGTGACGACTGCACGTTGCGACAAATTGATCGAAGCCTGTTCGAAGGCGGGCGTCCAACTTGGAACCATTTTTCCATCGCGCTTCCATAAATCCGCTCAACTCATGAAGTCGGCCGCGGAACAGGGGCGGTTCGGGACCATTTCGCTGGCGGCAGCTTATGTTAAGTGGTTTCGTACTCAAGCTTATTACGACAGCGGCTTGTGGCGGGGAACTTGGGAACTCGATGGCGGCGGAGCCTTGATGAACCAGGCGATTCATAGTGTCGATTTGCTCTTGTGGCTCATGGGGCCAGTCAAATCCGTTTCCGCAATGACAGCATTGCGAGCCCACGAACGGATCGAAGTTGAGGATGCCGCAACCGCTATTCTGGAATTCGATTCTGGGGCCTTGGGAACAATCGAGGCAACGACGGCTGCTTATCCTGGAACACTAAAGCGAATCGAGATCGCGGGGGCTCTCGGTTCCGCCACCCTGGAGGAAGAAGCGATCAAGCAATGGAGTTTTTCCAAAGCATTCAAGAGCGATGCAAAAATCTTGGAACAGATGACGAGCAACGTGACCGGAGGTGGTGCTGCGGACCCAGCAGCCATTGGGCACAAAGCGCACCGTGATCTTTTCGCTAACTTCTTACATGGTATCAAGAAAGGTTTGCCTTGTTCGATCGATGGACTGGAGGGCCGTAGAAGCGTCGAACTGATTACCTCCATCTACAAAGCCGCAAAGAGAGGTACTCGAATCCGCTTTTGAGGCGGCTGAGGAAAACCGTAGTGCAAAAATCAGAAGTTCCTTGCTCCATCCTAAACTCCGATTCCGATAAGACTTCCAAGAAATCAAAAAATTCGATCCCTGCGGAATTTTCGGGGCAAAACGACTTGAACAATGCTGGGGGCAGCGCCGTTCATTCGCGAAATTCCGTGGGGGTCGTTTTTTTATCTTGCGACTTGGCCGTGCGGCGATCTTTCTTAAGTCCGAACAATCGATTTTCTAGACACCTTATGACCTCTTCGGTCAATACTTCAATCCATCGATCGCTATTTTTCGTGCATGGCGTCAAATTGGTCTCCATAGTTACGCTTCGGCTATCATTTTGTGAGCAACCTCCAGCTCCCATCAATGGGAGAAATCCATGTACAATCTTAACGCTACGCCATCCAAACCGCATTCGGTTCCTTTCCGCCCGATCGTTTTGCCGAGTGCAGGGCAACAGCCGAGTGCAGGGCCACAGCCCAAGGACTCGGCGTTGCAAGCCTTGGATTCCGCTTCGCAGTGGCTTATGGACGTGCAATCGCCACGGGGCAGCGCGCCACTACTTAGCGTAATCATTCCAGCATACAACGAAGCCAAGACGCTCCATCAAGTCATTGAATCTGTCCTGGCTTTGGACATTCAAAAGCAGTTGATCATCGTGGATGATGGCAGCTCCGACGGTACCAGAGAAGCAATCGAAGCCTTGCGAGGGCACGACGGAATTACGGTCGTTCTTCATGAAAAAAACCACGGCAAAGGCGCTGCCATTCAGTCGGGGATTCGGCTTGCGATAGGCGACATCCTCATTGTTCAAGACGCCGACTTGGAATATGACCCTAAAGATATCCTAAAGGTCATTAAGCCGATTTTGGATGGCGAATCCGATGTCGTTTACGGTTCACGGTATTTAGCCAATTCGCATCAAGACCAATCGGCCTTGCATCGTTTCGGCAACGCCTGCTTGACTGGGTTTAGCAATTGGATGACAAACCAACGTTTGACCGACATGGAGACATGCTACAAAGCGTTTCGGCGGGATTTGATTCAGGGTATTCGAATTGAGCAGCGAAGATTTGGGTTCGAGCCTGAAATTACCGCAAAATTGGCGAAGAAGCAAATAGTGATCCGTGAAGTGCCCATTTCATACAGGAGTCGGTCCTGGCAAGAAGGCAAGAAAATCGGAATCAAGGATCTCATCAGCACTCTTTACTGCATCGTGCGTTATCGGTTCCAACGGTAGACTCCGCACTATCAGTCGATTTCATTTAACAGTTAGGCCCTGACGTCCGCTTTCGTGATTCTACGTGTAGGTCCAGCTGACTGTTAAACTTGAACATGAGTCAAAACGCTCGAAGTCTCGGTTTTCTCAAGTCGACGCGTTGACGGTTCCTGAAAGGTGGTTTCGCCCGATGGTTCCTTCTTGGATACCCTTCAATTGGAATTGTCCGCCATGTCGTTCAGTCGGTTATTTAGTCTGCGACCAAGCTGTCCGATAGAACACCTTACCTAACTCGAACTCGCTTGGAAGCGGCGCGGCAACGTGAGCGGAAAGTGGTTCGTGTTCTGTAACGCACATGGGTTTTGGAACGATACTCCAGCAGCATGGGTGGTTTGAATTGCCTAAGTTTACGAATATTCGGGAAATTGTTGAGGAAGAGATTTGCAACAAGAACCAACTACTTCCGAAAGCGTTTCCCCTAACTGAAAAACTACTACGTAAGCAGGGTAATCCCTGTGGAATTTTTTACTGTCTACATGGCCCTCGCAGCATTCGATTGACTGCGGTCTTTGATATCGAGACTGCAAGGGTACTGTTTTATGACTCCACTGGCCAAAGAGCTGGCATTCGTTGCGTCAAGGACTTAGTCCTCGCCGCAGCTTAGCCAATTTTTAGTCATGGCATCTGTCGCTTGCAAATGGGTTGTGGCGGCCGATGACTCCTCAAACCCAACAACAGCAAACTATGGGAACGGAATCTCTGTATGTTGATTTTGTCCAGGAAAGAATCCGAGTGCATTCACCTGGGCGACGACATTGTGGTAACGATTGTTCGCGTCAACGGTGACAAAGTGCGAATTGGAGTACAAGCTCCACCGCATGTGAAAATACTTCGAACTGAATTGGAGTTAAACGTAGTCGTTGAACCAACAGTTCCAATGATATCGCCAGAACAAAGTGCCATTCGTCGCGCAGCTTAATTCATAACGCAAGGGAAAGGAGATTCGTCCCCTCCTAAACTACGCTAAAAAACTCGAAACGCCGAACTTGCGCAGCCAACATTGCACAAATTCGGCGTTTCTTATTTTCCACCTCAGCGGTGGAAAGCAAAAACGTCTATAGCGAAACTCGTTAAGAGATTCGGCTTTGTTGCGGCAGTATTCGAAAGTCGTGAGTCACTCTGGCAGAGCCACTTGGTCGGTAGACATCAAATATCCAATCAAATTTCGAATCTGCTCAGAATTCAGATTTTGAAGCAATCCATCCGGCATCAAAGATGTTTTCGACTGTTTGGTCGATTCGATTTCCTCTCGATCCAGCGTCACAGGCTCCGTTGCCGTTTGCAACGTCAACGTTCGATCGGTCGTGGCCGTTGTAACTCCCGTGACCACTCGTCCGTCCTTGAGCAAGACGATTAAAGCTCGGAAGTCAGCGCCGACACTGGCGCTTGGATCGACGATGTTCTCGAGCAGATAGTCAAGATTCTTACGGTTCGAACCCGTCAGATCAGGGCCTATTTTGATCCCTGCTCCATAGAGCACGTGGCAGCTGGCGCAGGTCTTCTGAAACAAGGCTCGGCCTGCTCGCAGGTCGCTCTTGTCGATAACATCAGCGGACAGATCACTTCGAAGCTGGTCCATGAGTTCTCGCTTGTCCTCGGCTGTTCCACGAACATCGCCCCAGGTATCAGACAACTCTTGGTTTAATGCACTGTCGTCAAACGAGCGGATCTGCCGAGCATGAAAGGCGGTAACTTCGTTCGCTGCAACCGTTTTGTCTCGAATCGCTGATAAAAGAGCCTTGGCATACGAGGGTCTCGATGCCAAAGTGTTGATCATCTCGCTTCGTTCCGCAGGATTAAACCCCTTGGATCGATTCAAAATCTGCTTCGGTGCATCAGGATGTTCGTATTGTGCAAGGCCGCGGATGGCTTCTCGCACCATGACTCGGTCCCCAATCAGTTTGAACAAGGTTGGAGCAAATTCGGGTGGCCGACTACTCAAAAGCGACCGAAGCGCTTGTCGACGCGCTTCCGCGTCGGCGTTTCCATCGTCGATGATTTTGGTCATTTCTTCGACGGCTCGGCCATCTCCAAAGACCAAACGCAATGTCTGAATGTAACCAATCAGTTCTTTCGACTCACTGTTTGCAAAGCGAACCGCGAACGCCGTCCAGTTCGACGGTGGTGCCGCTTTTTGCCAGCCATTTAGCGCTTTTGCCATCCCAATGACAACTTGTTCTGACATCGGGAAATTGGACTGCTGCGCCGCTGTCAACATCTGCGATACGATTTCTGGCCGCGAGTCGATCTCAAGCGTCAAGCGACGCGAGATGTTTTCGGTCAACAAGGGAATCGTCGAGACCTTCGCCAACGCAATGGCTTGGGCTGGACTTTGTGGAACCGCGGACTCGATTCCGTACCACAACATCGAAGGAAACATCCGGTCCTTGCTCAGTTCGGACTTGGACGCTAGTTCCATCGCGATTGGCCAGCGATCCGCATTTGACAGGCGTTGTAGTGCAGAAGCCAAATACAAATCAACCAATCCAGAACGGTCCGACTTCGCTAGTTGCAAAAGAGAATCCTTTAAGCTTTGCGAGAGGGCCGTTCCGTTCGGAGTTACTCGATCCGCAAGCAAACGAAGGGCAGCAACTCGCTCGTGTTCGTCTGTTGCGGACAATCGCGAAATCAACCAAGTCTCGTTTGCTGCTCCAACCGAATAGCAGGTTTCGATCAATCGTAACCGCTTGGCGACATCTTTTGTCTCCGTGAGCGTTTTGTCGATTTCTTTTCGAAAAGCGGCAATCTCAACTGGCGATTTACCCGTTGCATATCGCTCCGCCAAGATTCGCCGGGCAGTTCTCGGCCACCAAGCGTTATCATGCAATTGCGATGCGATCAGTTGACTGTCCGTTTGTTTAGCAAGGTCCAAAGATTGGATCGGTTTTGGCTTTCCGCTGGTTAATTTGTAGATTCGACCACTAGTTCGGTGAACTCCATCGTGATCGTGGCATTCTCCGGTATCGCTCCAGTCCGCGATGAAGACGCCTCCATCCGGACCTGTGATCAAGTCCATGCCTCGAAACCATGGGTCGGACATGAAACAGAAATCCGGAGCACGCTTGCCTACATATCCCGCCCCTTGACGCTCAAGAAGATTGCTGTTGATTCTGGAGCCGTGCAAATTGAGAGTAAAGAGCCGATTGCGGTATTCGGCTGGCCAATTGTCTCCTTGGTAGATCATCAGTCCGATGTGGGCATGCCCACCGCCAGCCGTGTTTGTTCCGTCCGACATACCTTTTTGCACGGTATTCCACTTTTCGCCGTTATCCCAATGCACGTGATCCGCTGTCTGCGCGATCAATTGATATGTGTTTGGATTCAAATCAACACCGTACATTCGTTCGACGTGGGCTCCTGCTACCACATGCCATAAGTGTCCAATGACGGTGTTGATAACAAACATTTCACCATGCTGATCGAAATCGAATCCCCAGGAATTGGTCATCCCATGCATGACCGTTTCCACCGTGCCATCGACCGGATGAAATCGCCATACTCCAGTGTTGATCTTGATTCGCTGTGAGTCGCCAGCCCCTGGCTTGCCGATGTTGCTGGTCGCCTGGATACCGTGCCGAGCATAAAGCCAACCATCCGGTCCCCATTTCAAACCGTTGGCCGGAGTGTGTCCGACGACTCCTTCATCGAGTCCGTCAAGAACGATTTTAGGAGGACTATCCGGTACATCATCGCGATTCGCGTCAGGGAAGAACAAGACATTGGGCAATGCAATCGCCCATACTCCACCGTTGCCAACCTCGATGCTCGTTAGCTTCCGAGCGTTGTCCCAAAACACCGTTCTCTTGTCGTGCTTGCCATCACCATCGGTATCTTCCAAAACGACGATGCGATCGCGTTGATTGCCGTCGAAGCCGCCAGCACCACCACCTGCCCAACTGTAATTTTCTGCAACCCAAAGTCGGCCTCTCTCGTCCGTCGTCATCGCAATCGGATTTTGGACATTCGGTTCAGCCGCAAAGACAGACAATTCAAAACCCGGTGGAAGCTTCGCGGAATTGACAACGTCCGCGGGTACCATCGGTGTCGTAGTCGACTTCTCCGAATTGAGTGGAGTCGGGAAATCGTCTGCGCTGGATGTTGATAGCGAAGTGCAGCTAGCAATCAAAAATGCATTGAACAGCCAATTGCGGTGGGAGGGTTGCACAATGGTTTCCATTGGAGGGGGATAGAGGGAAGGTTTGGCCTTAGAATTCAAACGATATCTTACTCCAAATACGTGCGCTTCTGTTGTGGCTTTGAAGCGTTTTTTCGGAGGCATACACATGGCTAAACCGCAGCCCTTAGCGCGTTAGACCACATCTTCAGACATCGCACGACAATTCCCTTGGGGTTTTCGTACTCGTACTCCGCTTGAAGTGCAGTACTCGTACTCGATAGCCCCTCCGATCGACAGTGACTTTTGATCTTTGTCGTTTGGCGAGCGGCGGAATAAAAATACCGTAGCTGGATTCGTGGTACATTTGGTCCTGCCGCTCGCCTTATGTCCGGTTCGGGCTTGTCCCGACCGGACACCGCTTTGGTGTTCTAATGGGCCTCTTGATGAAAGGACACCTCTGATTGGTTGCACCGCCCTTGGCGGTACGACCAATCCGGAGGAATGCGATCGGGCGACGTGAGTCTAGAACTCCAAAGCTGCGGACGGTGGGGCAAGCCCCAGCCGTCCTGAAATGCTTCACCGCATTGTCCATTGTCCAAATTGTCCATTGTCCAAAAATGGGCGAGGGGGACACATCCCCATTATCAAAGCAGCGCGATGCCGTCTGGCGTCACGCGAAACAGCCGGTCTGAAATCGGGTGATTGGTCGTCGCGAAATCATGTGCAACTGCATTTTGAAGCGTCTCTTTTTCATCGCGATATTCGAATAGCATGAGAGCATCTCGCGATGGAACCGCCGCTACGATTTCTCTCCCCAAATGTTGGGCCGCGATTTGAAAGAGTTTTGGATGCAGCAAATAGCTCGACGCCGCACCAACACTCGGGATCAAGGCCGCGATGCCAGGCAGGGACTCATTGGGCTTCATCACATGCAACTCAGGCTCGGGATAGGCAGACAAATTATCTGCTGAGACTTGCATGAGCATTTCTAGCGAAACGTTCCAACGCTGCATGTCCAGGCTATTGATGAACCGAAACGTGTCCTTGTTGTCGAGCGCAAAGCAGATGCGCAAGTCTGCTAGCCACGGTGCGCTTATCAGAAAAGCCGAACCTTCTTTGTGGCGATTGGTCTTTTGATTGACTTCTTGGATGTATTTGTCAGGCTTCAGCAGCGGCTGTATGCGGCCTCGAACCGCTTCCCAAGACTCTTGCCCGAGCTCCTCCTCGGTTTGAGAAAGCCCGATGGTCCCTTGGATAAAGTGGTCCACGATTTCGTCAAACTTGGAAGGATTCCGCTTGACCTGTGACAGGATATTGCCAATCGACAATTCAAACTTGTCCGTGACAATGTTCAAGCCTTTGACTTCCACTTTGCCGTTCGGCATCTGAGCTTTCAAAGCGACTTGAACGCGGGCAAGAATCCGAGCAGCCAACAACTCGTCATCGCGATAGACTCGCAGCGAAGAGAGCATTCGTTCTATCAACGGGACGTAGGTCTCTTTCAATTGCTCAGGACAAGTAGACGAAATACCCAAAATCAAATCGGAACAAAGCACAAACCACCGTTGCCCCGCTTGATCGGGCTCCGGTCGATCGGCGGTGAAGTTGCTGTAGATAATCGTGGGGTCGGAGCGAACATTCGTTGATTCCACTTTGGCAAACATGGCTGTCGCGATCTGCTCCCATTTCCCCGACTGCTCGATGATCGCTGCGTCGATGGAGATTGGAGTGCGGAACAACATCAGTCCGATATAAGCGTCCGTGTTGGAGGCAACGAACTCCACCGCGCCGTCTGCTTCTTGCTCGATTTTCCAATGAGCCGGATAATCGATTTCGAACAGATTTTGAGGATGACGAAACGTCAAGTAATGAGGGGCGCTATCGGTTGAGTTGCGTTTGTGGCGAATGTCCAAAGCGGCCCTGGCTTTCTTGAGCGATCCGAGTTTGTCGTCTTTCTTGGTCACGGTTGGGTTTATCCTGCGTGTCTAAAACCTTCGATCTCGGCAAACTCCGATTCGCTCAATCGAAACTCCAATGCCCCACGAACCCCGGCAACTTGCTCTGGAGTTCGAATACCAACGATCGCTGCCGTGATGGCAGGCTGATGCAGCACCCATGCTAGCGCTACCTCAGCCGCAGTACGACTGTGGCGGGACCCGATCTCACAAAGTTTATCTGCGATCTTCAAGTTGCGTGACAAAAGCGGCTCTTGAAATTGAGGATTTCGAACTCGCCAGTCGTCCTGCGGAAAATTGGCTACTCTCTCATGTGTCATTGCGCCAGTAAGCAAGCCAGATCCCATTGGCGAATAGGCCAACACACCGATTTGATTTTGCAAAACATGCGGCAGAACCTCGGTTTCCACTTCCGGTCGAACGAGCGAATAAGGAGGTTGGAGCGATGTGACCGGCGCGATCGCTTGTGCGCGTTTCAATTGTTGGACGTTGAAATTCGATACGCCGATCCAACGGACTTTGCCTTCCTTCTGAAGAGCAGCCAATGTGCTCCAGCCTTCTTCGACCGACTCATCCGGTTCGGGCCAATGGATTTGATAGAGGTCGATCGTCTCGACTTGCAGACGCTTTAAGCTGTCTTCGCATTCTTGACGAATCGAGGCGGCTCGCAAGTCTTTCGTGATGACCCGATCGGCAGTCCAGTTTCGCCCGCACTTGGTAAAGACAAACGGCTTGCGTCCCGAGTAGTCTTTTAACGCTTGAGCAACGACGACTTCGGAGTGCCCGAGCCCATAAACGGCGGCGGTATCAATCCAATTCATCCCAGCGTCCAATGCCGCATGAATGGCTTTGACCGAATCCCGGTCGTCTTGCGAACTCCAAGAAAACGCCCAGCCAGCGCCGCCGATAGCCCAAGCACCAATGCCGAGCGGAGAGAGAAACATGTCGGAGTTACCGAGTCTTTTGTTTTGCATATCTTATCTGAGGTTAGTTGGAATTCGACCTAGAGCTGGTAGTTTAATTGCATTTCGTTTAATAGTCAGCCGTAGGCGTACTGTCAGAGCCGCTAGGTACGCCTTCGGCTGACTGTTAAACGATTAAATCAACAAGTCCAAAAGCCGTCCGATGCGTGCGTAAGAAATGCGGCGAAACCGAGGGTTCGTGCCTTGCTCTAAAAACACACTCGAAAGCTATTGCTAATTTCTCGCAGCCAACTCTGATCCGCGTTAGTATAGACGTTTTCGCCCGAATTCGAAACACAAGAGACAACGCCAGCAGAGGCTTGTATTGAATGGAGAGTCATTGATGTGAATGGTGCTCCCATTCCCGGCGAGTACGTGATTCAAAGAGCTTATCCAGGATTTGATACTGCTGTTCCATTGCAGATGCCTGTCAACCAAGATGGCTCGTTCCGAATGCTTGCCCCAAAGACAGACCCATCGGCATTCTGCGCGCGCGAGGAACGATTTTGGAAGTCGACTCAAAATCACCTTGGGGTTTGACCCCGCGGAAGGAGTCCGTTTCGAAGGATTGATGTGCCTTTTGTTGCTGGCTCGTAGCACGACGCGCAAGCTAGTGAATTGAATAGTAGATTCACTAGCTTGCGCGTCGTGCTACGAGTCATGGTCTCTTTTTCCTGCTACACTCTCAAGCGCTTTCCCCTATCATCACTTCGATAATTGCGCGTGCAAACCAAGGCAGGTC
>JAPLNL010000094.1 GCA_026692905.1 Planctomycetota bacterium | reverse complement strand
TACCGGATGGCTGCATAGAACACTGCAAAAAGTGTGCAACTTCAAAACTTGCGCGTCGTGCTAAGCTAGTGAATTGGATAGTTGATTCACTAGCTTGCGCGTCGTGCTAGGGTAGTGAATTGGATAGTTGATTCACTAGCTTGCGCGTCGTGCTAAGGTAGTATTCTTGCTGCACAAGAAAACCTTAGCTCCGTTGAACCAAAACAAAAACCCGCTGGCAATCCAGCGGGTTTTCCATTTCGATAGAAATAGTTCCGATAAAAACACGGTACGAACGACTACTTGAACTTGGAGTGGCAAGCCTTGCAATCCGACGTCTTGGTGAGCTCTTCGATCGCCCCTTCCCGACCAAGTACAACTTTGCCAGCACTCAATGCGGCTGCACTTGCAGCGATCTTCCATTCGGCCTTGTCGCCCTTCTTTGGTTCCCCTTCCGCCATGTCGATATAAAGGTCGAGCAATTGCTTCTTTTCAGCATCACTTGCTCCCCCTGACAAGATCTTCTTAAGGATCCCCGCTTCTTTATCGTGGGCAATCTTCATGACTTCCTTTACGGTCTTTGGACTTGCTTTTGGGGCTGAGTTGTTAACCGCAAAAACACCGCCAGTACAGACCGCAGCCGCAACGAGGGAACCTACGAACAACCGAATACGCATGTCAAAATCTCCAGTGAGCAAACAAGTTCGAAAAACAAAGCACGATGAGCTAAAAGTCTATTGGATTTCACAATAGGTTTGCAACTCATGGCAAGAAATTTGCCAAACAAGCCTTAAAAAACCTACTTTTGGATATGAGATCGATACACCAACATTGCATCGTTGGCAACTTCCGACTCATCGCTATAGCCGCTAAGACCGCGACACAGATTTCTGTTTTTCTGCTCTCAAGTGCAATTTGGATGAAAAATCCTAACCCCAAATTCCGATGTGATTGTTCGGACTACTCCTAAACAACCGCCTAAGCACATGGATGTGCTCGATTACGAAACATCCAATGCTTTCTAATTTCATCCAAAAGCCCATCGGCATGGTTACGATTCTGGGGACCGCGATTGGCGGCCCTTACGCGGCCTTTGAAACCGATATCGGAACCCAAATACGTCGGTCGCTAGTCAGCCAAATGGGACAATCGGTCCCAGGCAATAGCGGGCCCCTCAATTCAGAGCCTTCCGACCCGAATTCGCTCGCTACGACAAACACAACCAACGGTGCAAACGCGACGTCGTCGTTTCAGCCCACATCCTGGAATCAACCATCTGCATGGAATCAAAGCAGTGCTCAGGTAGGTGCCAGCTATCCAAACCAGCCCCAAAACACGCCATCCAATTATTCCAATTCATCTAGCAATGGCCCTATTGTCTCGACTGTTTACGGACCCGCAACGATTCAACCTATAGGGCCCCCTACGCAACCGCAACCCTATTCATCGAGTTCGAACTATTCGATGAATCAACCGAACTCCGCCCCAGCGCCTTATATTGAGACAAGGTCAGGGCCAGCCTCTGTTGTTCCCGGTAGAACAGACCAGCTTTGGGACTACACGCTTGGAACACCCACACTGGGGCAACTTCAACAGCAGCCGGGCACGAGCGTTGGCGGCGGAACGGTCACCGATTTGAGGGAGGTTCTTCGGTTTGACATCGTACCAGGATGGCTTCCGAAACGCTTCGCGCGTGTTTCGACCGTGACCTCAAATGTTCAAATGGATGGCTTGCGGGTCCCGCTGATCACGGGCACGCAACCTAACGATATCGCAGGTTCACTCACCTACTACTTCGACGCCAGCCAATCGCTCAAACGGATCAATTTGCACGGCCTGACTGGCGATCCCAATCCGCTCGCCAATTTGATGGTTCAGTTATATCAGCTCAAGCCCGAACAGACCCTCGGCGGACAACTCTTTACGACTCGTTGGAACAATCGTATCACCAGCGTTCTGCATATTGCACCAGCACCGGTTATTTACGCAGGCGCAGATCACTCCAAATATATCCTTTTCCTGGAATTGAATCAGCCGACGAATCAATATGGGCTCAGCGAAGAAGCCAGCGAGATCTTGCGAACCGCTCAAGCCACTCAGCGATGGTAGGTTAGAGCCCCCATGCAAACGGATCGTTTTCGTCAACGAGGACTTGCACATCTGCATTGACAAACGCTCGTCCCGTAATGCTCGGCGACACCATTCCCTTTGATTTATCAAGCCACCGATAGCTACCGAGAAACGTGCTTCCGATGATACTCTCTTGGATCCACGTTTCCCGTTCGATAAGCTTCGAGTCAGCAGCCAGGCAGGCCAACTTTGCGCTCGTACCTGTGCCACAAGGCGAGCGGTCATACATCCCCCCTGGACACAAAACGAAGCTTCGTGAATCGCCCGCCTCGGTTTTGGGTGGACCAAAAATCTCAACGTGATCTACCTCAGGGTAGCTTCGCCGGCACGCAACAAGAATACGACTCGCAAGTTCGAGCAATTCTGAGATGGGGCGATCGAGATCATTCTTCCCCGGTGACGCAACCAAACAAAACCAGTTGCCAGCATAAGCGATGTCGGCTTTGATGACACCAATACCATCGACTTGAAGTTCGATTCCTGCGTGCGCACGATAGCTTGGTACATTCTCGATAGTGACGCTAGAGTCAATGTGCAGCGTTGCGTTTACTAGTCCGGCAACCGTTTCAAAGCGATGTGCACCAGGCCCAATTATTCCAAGATGCGCCAACGTCGCAACAACCCCAATGGTTCCGTGCCCGCACATCCCCAGATAACCGACGTTATTAAAAAAAAGAATTCCGCACTGATTTTTTGAATCGTGAGCTGGAATCAAATAGGCGCCGACCATCACTTCTGAGCCGCGCGGCTCATTGACGATCGAACGCCTGTAACCATCATGGTTGGCTTTCATGTCTTCAATCTGCTCAACGATGGAATCCCCCAACAACCGAGGACCGCCATCGATAATCGTCCGTGTCGGCTCACCGCCAGTATGCGAATCAATAACCCGAAACGTCTGCATGGGAACTCGAAAAAGAGAGGACAAACGGTGACATTTGGCGAAACGTTAAACTACCGAACGATCGAGTTATTTGGCTGATCACTCAAATTGATTTTCGGAAAGAGCGTACTTTGTGCATCGACGCCTGCAATCGCACTATCAGATTCTTTCTTGCTGAAAATCTTATTGGCGAAAAGATAATTTCTTCGATGATCGATGCCGTTGGACTGACCCGCGATTCGAGAATCATCCGCGACAACCCTGCTACCGCGCAGTCGTTTTCCAGCAAATCGAGTTCCATTGTAGATGGAGCCATATTGAAGTGGGCCAACCCCCAATATCCAAGTGTCCCGAGCACTGCTTCCGGCTTGGGCGATCCCCGACTGCCACAAAGGCTCACGCGTTTCTCGATCATAAGCGAAAAGAGAAACCTTAGCGGCCGCACTTTTTAATTCCCGTTTTGCAACCGAAATTTCAGGAATGGCCGGCAGCGGCGGCGAGCCAGGAATAACCGACGAGGCTGTGCTGAGAAAATTGCTGGCTGGCAGGCCATAAATCATGCTATTGCCGTCAGTACCGAGAGCGCCGCATCGGGCTTCGCATACGATTTCAGCAAGATCCTTGGTGTCAACCAACATGCAACCGGCTGCGGTCAGCTGCTGGCGTAACCCACTGATGATGTAATCCGAGTTGACTAAATTAACCGGCATCGCAACCCCAGGAATGACCTTGCCCGCCCCAACCATGTATTGAGTATCGAGAAACACTTTATGCCCCGACAGAGCCCGAAAGTCCATCTTGGAAATGGTGGAATCCACCGCGTCCGACATGAGCAACTGCTCGGTGGCAGTAAAGGACTTAGTGGTTCCACAGCCGGTTGCCGAAATCAACAAAACAAGGAGCATCAAAGCTCTCCTGTATCGAAGGATCGAGTGGCTCAGAGAATCAAACAAGTGCATTTACGATCTTCTTAGGTGGGGACTGCGGCTGGCGGGTTTCCCATTCTGGAATGGAGTTGCGAAGATACAGTGATAGTCACCTCCCGCGAAAGAGAACTTTGGGTATTTAGGAAGATTGGGGATTTGTTCGACACATGATTTTGTGTTCCGAACGCCAGGGAGACTTGATTTGGATGGGTTTCCTCAAGCGATTGCGAAAATGAGTCGAAGTAACAGCCATCTTGACCGGCGAACCAAAGTCCATTAAAACCGGTTGATCTTAAACGTTTTCGAAATGGCTCCGTAGCCAAGTGGCTAAGGCAGCGGATTGCAAATCCGCCATCGTGGGTTCAACTCCCACCGGAGCCTCTCACCACAAACCCCCGCTTTTTCCACTGTAGTCTCCGGAAAACGCGGGGTTTTTTCGTTTGTGTCCTGATGATGGTTGGGGGTGGCTAATGGCACTGTTTCGCCCCTTGCACGCACTGAGTCGCACCCTGACTGCTGCCATAAATGCTCCAGGGTAGATGTACCCGTTTTTCTCAATTCAGACCTTTGATTGAACATCCCTCGAATACGTTCGATTGCTGCTGCTTCGCTCCCTGGGAACAAATGACCGTAGCGGTCCACTGTCAATCGGATGTCTGAATGTCGCATTATCGTTTGGACCGTCTTTACATCCGCCCCGCGTTGGATCAGCCAGCTGGCGCAAGTATGCCGCAAGCTATGAAAATCGAGTCTCTCGCCTTCCGAGTCCACCGACCGGAGGAAATCGCTCGCATCGCGTTCTATGCGTTCCTGTGGCTCTTGGAAGGTATTCAGCCACGCGAGCCTAGCCGCTGCCATGTCGGCCCGCAGCATATCAGCCACATCATGCTCCTTTGGCATGGGGAACACAGTAGCGCCGGCAAGCTTTCGCCCTACAAAGTGCTGCAACTCCATTGCTAGCTCTGGAAGGACGTATTGCCTAGCAAGCTTTTTGTTTTTGGTTCCCCCTGGTTTCGCAACTACGAACGGAACCGCATCGGTAAGGTTAAGCTTTCCCCTCGTGAGCGATCGCAGCTCACTGGACCGCAAACCGGTTTGGATTGCAGTAGAGTAGAGCAGCGCTCTCGCCATGCCGGCCATTCCATACCGTTCAGGGCTGCTTCTCGTTGTGGAGTCTAGCCATTGCCACTCGTCATGCGATAGGAATCGACGAACCAACCGCCGATCATCTTCAACGGAAGGTTTTGAAACTGTTGCTAGTGGATCGCTCGCAAGTTTGCCATTCTTGACAGCCCACCGTGTGAAACCCTTAATCGACTGCAAATGAGAGGCAATCGTTCTTGCCGCTCTGCCAGCTTTCCGTAAGTCCGCAGCGTACGTGTTCACCTTGTCGGCTGTTATGTGCTTGAGGGTTTCGAAGCCAAACTTCTCGATTGCGATCCGTGTGTCATCAATGTGCCCCTGCTTGCTCTTAGACGCCATCGCCGAACCATATGCGTCCAGCAATTTACTCAAAGGCATGGAAGCAATCTTGTCTTGGTCTTCAATCGCTGGATCAATCACACGCTCACGGCGAAGTGCAACATCGGACTCCCACTTGTTTGCGATTCGCTGGGCTGCTTGCTTGTCGGATGTGCCGCTACTTTTGCGTCTTCGTTTTCCATTATGGTCAAACCACTGAATGAAGTAGTTGCGACTACCATCACGTTTGTAGATACTTGCCATGAATTCAACTCCATCTTCGTTGAAACCATCGAAAGAAAACTCACGGAAACCGATGATGGAATCGGCTTGTTGCGCTGCAGGCGCTATCCGTGAACAGATAACTATAACGGCACGATTTCGAAGGGAAATAGGCGCTTTGGGCGCAAGAACCCCTTTCCCCTACAGAACATCATTTGAAATTGCGAGAAGCCTGCATAAACCAGTCGCAATGTTGGAATGAAAACGTGGCTGTCGCTCTCCGTCGCCCCAGACCATGCACGGTCGGTTCAATAGGTGACCAATGGTCTGCCATCGCTTTCATCAAACATTGTAACCCGCATTCTTTGCAAGGTCTTCCGCAACATCTCGCATCCAATGGGTTTCAGCCATCTCTTGTTGTTCGGGAGGAAAACGTCCCTTGGGCAATGGTTCCACCAAAAGCGATATCCTCGCTCTTCCATCCTGGGCTCTGTGCACCGTGAGCGCGAGAATCTGCGTTCGAAGGTGGAATCTATGCGTCACGTGTTCGGCGATCGTGTAGCAACGAACACGTTTGGTCAACTTACGTTTGGATTGTTGCTTTTTCCGATTTGTCATCGTCCAATTCTCCGGATTACTCTGATTCCTTTTAGCATCGACGCAATCGCTTTTCTTTCGCTCGCCTCGCTCGGCAATGGTCCCGCGATTGAATACCCCTCGACCGCTGCTTTCTTTCTCGCTAACTCGATCTCAACATATCCCGGTCCCATTCGATTCCATGCGTTGGCGACCGCTTCACTTATGCAAGTCGAATCGGACACTAGTAGGCCGTGCAAATGCGGCTGGTAGTGTCCACGCCTGTTTACTAGGTGTAACGCGCCTAGCCCGCGTCGGATCGATCCTAGGCCATGCTGCGTGCCTCTAAATCGCTGCTGCGAACGTTGCTTGCCTAACTTGCTCCAACGGTCAAATAGCTCTGCCGATTCGCTGACCCATTCGCCTGCCGTGGGAATTGTTAATGTCACGAACCATGCAAGTCCATCATTGCCCATAGCGTCCGTTAGCCATTTACCACTGGATTCCTTTCGGCGTTTGACCCAATAGCTGCGGCACTCCATGCATTCCCATCGCCTGCCACACTGGCATAGCGATGTAGTGACTGAGCGACCGTATAGACTAGATAGTGTTGTAGACGATGGTAGGGCCGATGTAGGCTGCCTAGTCATCGCCCAGCTTCCTTTCGCCAAGGCAGTCGGTTACATACTCCTTGATCGCTTGTAGTTTCGTTGCATCGCGTTTTTCGTTTTCGATTTCTGCGTTGAATTCGGTCCGGTTGATAACACTATCGATCGTCTCGATCAGTGCGGATTGCATTCTCGCCGGCTCGATCGCCTCAAGCTCGTACACTCGATCCGTGCCGTATCGCTTTCGATACGCTGCATATTGTCCGGATGTTTTTTTTGCCTCCATCCCGTTTGGCGGAAGCGACCATTGCGAAACTTGCTCCATTGTCAGTAAACACTTAATTGCTCTGACGTCCGGGATATCAAAATCATCACGTATAGACCGCGCAAATGACTCTGCGATCGATTCCCCGTCGGGATCAAGATCGCTCGCCACCAGCAATATCAATCGATCCTTTCCCGACGATGCGAAACGACTTGCAATCGCTCGCCTTGGTTCCAATGAGCAGTACCCGCGTCCAATTGTCATCGGAATGCAATATTGATCGGCAATAGGTTTGATGATCGACTGCACCGTGAGTTTTTCTGCGATGAGTTCGATATGATCAGCCTGAGATTGCATTAGATTGCGTCGGTAGCCCCTTAAAAACCATTGCGTCTCTCTGTCGACGAATTCGGATGCATTCTGATAATAGTTGGTCCCGGATACTGGTCTGGTTTCATCAGTGATCGCTTGCCAAGGCACTCGATTCGAAAGACGTGCTCTTGCCAATAAGTTGCACAGATCGCCATATGATTTCCGATCATTTTGATATTGTGAATCGGGTTTGCTGGCGTGACGCAAGGGGGGATCATTTAGCAAACGGTAGTGCACTTGGCGGACGGTAAGAGGCCAGTACTCTCTCAATTCGTTTATGGCGGATACTGCCTTGCATAGCATCGGTTCCTTCGCTGCGGAAATCTCGGCTCTAGTTGATACTTCCCCGATACAGATTTCGGTCGGCGCGTCTCTATCCCGCTCCTGTCTCATCGCGATCAACTGCCGATACGCTACGTCTGGATCGATAGCTAACAAGGACTCGCGTATGGAAATTGCTGACGTCTTCACACGTTGCCGATTGTGACTTGCTAGGACGCGTTTCCACGAGATCGAAGAGTGATCCGCACGCGATATTACCAATCGCCGAATCGGAACCTTTTCAAGTCCAGCCAACTGCGCCGCTGCATATCTGCGGTGCCCCGAAACGATGTAGCCTTCCACCGAAACTTGAATCGGCTCGCGGATGCCATGCTCAATGATGTCGTTACATAGCATCACGAGTTCGTGATTCTCTGTGTCGATCTTTCCGTAGACCTCATCGTTTTCCGGGGATGGAAAAATCGAGTCGATAGCAACTGTCGATATGGTATCATTGATCTTGGTTGACGATTTGCCCTGTTCCCGGTTGCCGCCGGCCTGGGCTTTTTTCCTTTTTGGGGTGGTCATTTGGCACCGCCTTTTCTCGAAACCCGACTAGTCTGGTTTTCGGTACTTGCAGCGTCCACATAGGCATGTAGGTCAGAAATTTTGTAGCGAACCGCTCTCCCGATTCTTATTGACGGAATGTTCCCGCAATTGGTTTCGGACCACAGTTTTCGGCTCGAAATCGCTAAGATGCGACTCGCATCTATTGCCGAAACCAAAAGCGGTTCGGCGATTGATTGTTTGGTCATGTCATTGCTCCCCTAGATCTCTCGCTACGATGTGTAGCTCGCATACCTAGTGGCTGGCGTTCGATGATTCTTTGCCGAACGATACTAGACTGGCATCTTGCGGCAATGAATTGATTGGCTTTGCACCGTCAAGAAATATTTTGACTGTTCGGTATTTCTTATCGAACGATCGAACGTCTAATCATCGTCTTGCCGTTTGTCCGGATCAGCTCCATAGGAGTCAAACATTCCGGCCACGGGCTCACCTGCAAGTTGTGTTAGTGCTATCAGTAGCTTCGTTCTATTGCCTTGCGCATCGCGTTGGTAGACCTTGAATCCCCCGGGGAACCATTTGTCAATGAATGTTTTCGCTGTGCTAGTCGATACCTCCGCCTTGCGTGCCAGTTCATTTATTCCAATCGGATCGCTCATACCTATGCTTCGGTTTTCAAATTGATGGTGCGCGAGGAATGCCGCTTCGAGCTTAGCTTTTGCGTCACCTTTTGCCGTGCTTCTCTTCGGTCGAGTCGTTTTGCTAACCGAATCCCGACTAGTCGCGTTTTCGATTCGATCGAGTTCGATTTCGACTTTAGCGAGCGTCCCCCAGTACCTTTCCCATGCGTCCTCCGCTTGTTTTGGATGATCGATCCATTCCAGCAATCCAACTTGGAAAGCTGTTCGTCCTTTGGGAATAATCTGCGGAATCGATTCGAGTCGTACGCCTGCTTTTGTTCTGGAGATGGCCATTTTTCACGAAGTTGCGCGATAAGAGAACGCAATTCAGCTTTGCTCATTTCAGATTGTCCTAGGTGTGTAAGAGGCTGCGAGCCGCCTGGTTCGCTAGGACACGCTCCAGGCGGCTTGCATTCAGTGAGGATCAGTCACTTACCCTGCTTCAACCTACGGTTGATTGACAGTAATGACAAGTCGTTTCATAATCTTGTTTTTGAGTAGGAGATTGCAATGCTCAAGTGGATAGCTGGATGGTTCGCAGCAAAACCAAAGATGGCTAAGTGGACATCACGACCTTTGGTTATCGTGGATGGCAAACACAAAATGAAACCAAACACAGTAGTAACTATTGGACCTGGCGCGGAGGTGTTTCGATTTGAACAGGAATCTGCCGGCGTTTCTGGATACAGTCGTTCAAGTACAAAGTAGCCTCTTTGCATCCAATGAATGTTTTGCTTCCGTCTCTACGATAAAAAATCATTCCTACGCCATCATGCTCAGCGTCATTGATGACTAACGTAGGAATTGCCGGGATGACGATTCGTTCAATGTCATCGCTTTCAACAGTTAGAGACCTCAAGAGTGCTTCAGGTGTTTCGTAGGTCTTTTCGTTCATTTTTTCCTCAAGTTCTGATTTCGTCGAAAATTGGTTCTGGGACCCTATCGTGAACTGTTTCTATTCCGGATGGACTAGCATTGGTAGTTCGCAGGAATTGCGTCCTTGGAAGTCCATCTGTGAATTGTGAATCTGTTTTACCTCGAATATACTTAACCGTGCATGATGACGCGACTCCGTTCCAGCGGATGCGTGTCCTCGCAATGTTCAGTCTAGACGTTTTCAACCGATTCATTCGATGACAGAGGCGACCTAAAGATGCCAGCTTTGAGACTGATGCTGTTTACGTTCGCGTTGTTTTCCTCTGCGTTGCCTATGGTCCTCAAAGCAGAGGATCCGCGCGAATTTATCGTTCGATTCGGATATGAAAGCGCAACGAAAGTACAACAAGAAGCCAACCTTCGGATCGATGAAGAATCCGGTCGGCTTTCAAAGGTACTTCTTCTTGCGGAAAAGCGATCAAAGATAGATGGTAGGTTGAACTCGAAAGGACAGAAAATTCAATTGCAGGACGGTAACGGAATACCTGACGCGAATTTCCGTACTGAAGCCCTTGGTGGAGAATTAGGCATCTTTTGGTCTCACGTTCCTGACTTTGAAACGGCACATCTAGTGTTTGCTCGATCAACGGACCGAAAGGTGTTCATCGAAAAAGCAAAAGCTAAGCTCGATGAACTTGAATCTCAGCGAGATAGTTTGCCAAAATGGTGCCTACCGGAGTTTGACATTGCCGGCTCAAGGATGAATCAAGCTGGATGGCTTCATTTTGATGATTTGCGAGTCGTTCAGAATCTTGGTGATGGAAGTTTTCTTGGAAAGTTCGAGGGCAACAAATATTATGAAGAATTACCGGTCATGCTTATTGTCGGCATGCCAGGCGCTAAGGATTTTAGCGATGATCATAGGATAAGCGACGTCTCTCCAAAGAATTTGGTGATATGCAATCGAACATACAAATACTCTACCGCTGGCAATAGCACTCGAACGGTTCACGTGCTCGAGTTTTGTAACCAAAAGAGCGTTGAGGCGTATATTGACGCTCACGTTCCATTGTCGGACAGGGCACCAAAGGAAAAGCCCATACCCATACCCAAACCTAAACTTAAACCCAAGCCAATACCAAAACCCAATGTAGAACGTGTTTGGAGCGATATGTCAGGAAAGTTCGCCGTAAGCGCAACGCTGAAGTCAATCGCAGATGGAAAAGTGACGCTTCTAAAAGCGGACGGAACTGAGACTGTTGTCCCAATTGATCGGTTGTCGAAGAAGGATCAAGAGTGGCTAGAATCGCAGAAAGAATAATCGCAGCTTTCAATCGCCTTGAGGCCATCGGAGCAACCGCTCGCGATTCGGACTCAATTAACATGCGGCATTCGGTTTCAGTCTTGAGGGCTCCCAATGCTGCCTTGGTCGCGTTCAACTGCGAATTAAGGGTATCAGTATTGGAACCGCTCCCTCCGTCGCAGGCATCGCGTCTGGCGCTGCTGGATCGACTGGAGACGTTACTTACTCAACTGCCACTGATGATCGCTGCTATGGCCTGCATGAGGTTCGCCTGCTCACCGCCTGAATATCCCAATAACCAGCTGGTCTTTGTATGGAGCGCGCCCTTTACTCATTGTTTTTCAGCCTAGTTGAGTGCACGTAGCTATTGCACTGATTCTGCCACTAACTCAAAGAACAAATGGAGCAGACGAATGGGCGGGGATTATTTTCCATGGTCTGAACTCGAAGACCTAGAGTACGAGATTTGGGCGACAAAGCAGGAAGTTAAAAGCTACAACGAAACGATGGCAAAGATCGACGCGGAAGGTGGCGACATCTCGCACCTGCTCTATCCTGATCCAGCCGATCCAATCCAGCCTGATCAGGATGGTGTTCACACCTAGGAAAATTGCAGAGCTTGTATCCAAGCCGCATCATCTCAATGCGGTGATTAGCCTACGCTTTTGGCGCTCATCGCCGCCCCAATCCAGATAGTCGAGTATAAGTGGTTTCCCATCCAGGATTGCTGCTAGATGCCACCGATATCCCGTTCCGAGTCACGTAGCGCTACCAGGACCGACCCAAGAATGCCTAAGGAGTAGTGGTCATCCGGGGTAATGGAGTCCAGAAGTTTTTCAACCGCTTGCCGGCTAGCGTCGAGAGACTCTTTGGCAATGGAAAGCAGAATTGCTGTACCATCGGAAAACGCTGTGTTTTTTGAGTCTGTCAATTCTGAGTGCTGCCGCAAATGCTCCAGGGTATTTGGATTCCCTGTGTTTTCGTTGGTCTCTTGCGGATTGCAAATCCGCCATCGTGGGTTCAACTCCCACCGGAGCCTCTCAACAGAAAACCCCGCTTTTTCCTCATCATTCTCAGGGAAACGCGGGGTTTTTTCGTTTTTGTCCTGGTGATGGTTGGGGTTGGCTAGCCGACCAAACACCAACGCGCCGGCGTGTAAAATCGGTGAGAGTTGGAGGGTGGTGTTTGGCCTCGCCGATCCGCCGCCACAATAGCCCCGCCGTATGCGGCCCTGCCTGTAAGTCGAGCAAGGAGATCGCTCGGAACCGGGCATTCTTACCCGATTTCGTCGGCTATTCTCAAAGTGACAGACCGATTTTACGAACGAGCAGGTCCTTTAAACGATCCTCATCTCCGCTGGCAAACGATCGACGAGGAACCACAGTGACATCACGAGTCCCATGATACAGTATGTAAAATTCGTTGTCGCGCAACCACGAATGGTAGATCGACCATTCGAGATTTGAGTCGATATTTTTGGTCTTGAATCCAATCCCTTCCTCTCGAAACTCAAGGCGATATTCGTCTTTGAGCTTGGGCTGAGACCGGTAAATCATCGCCGGCAAAGCAAAGATCGCATAGAGAACAAGCGAAGCAAGTACGACCCCTGAAACAATTAAGAGCCATGCAACGGTAACGTTTTCAATCGTATTCAACAGAAAGACGCCACCCGCAATTGCAATCACGCCGCCCACGAGGTCACGCTTTACGTGCAACTTGGTTTTGTAGTACCGCCTGATCGCTCGCACATACTCAGGGCGAGTGATCGTGAACGCGGCTGAAATAAAACCCCTCAAGTAATTGTCTCCGCCGACGAACCAGTAGTTTTCCGGCGAGGCGCCGTTATACACATTCTAAATGTACCCCATCTGGCCGGTTGAATGGGCAGCGGAGCTGACTGGAGGTGGATGTTTGACCGGGAGCCTCGTAAAAACCGAAGCACCGGCATGTCAAACCGAAGCGAGTTGGGGGCGAAACAACCAAGCTGCCGCGGTGAGGGGAATCCCTTGCGAATCACGAACTGCGCTTGGGCTTCTCGAAGGCAGGATCAAGTTCTGACTAGCTTCTAAAGCCACAAACAAAGAACGGGCAAGCGAATGCCGTTCAGCCCGCGTACGTTCCTAGAACGTCCACGCAGAATACTTTATCAGTTACGTGGCATATTAGCGAAACGTCGGCATCCAGCAAGAAACTTGCCGACGATACACCTCGTAAGGTTCACCGAACCGCTGGGACATATCGCGTTCTTCCGATGGTCGCACAACCAGATGCCAAACCAGCGCACCTAGAACACAGTATATCAATATCGGAACCGATTGAAAAACAATGGCGATTGCTAACCCTTGTCCAATTCCCGCGATGGCCATTGGATTGCGGACATAGTGGTAGGGGCCAGAGACGACCAAGTTGTTGGTTTGATCAAGTGGAAGTGGAGTGCCAGCACCATCTCGAACCATGAAATAGGCGCTGGTTAGTCCGAGTAGGCTGAAGCAGCCAAATAGTAACGCACCGACAAATAGCCATATCCCAAGGCTTGGAAGTATCAAAGCGTCGAATGCATCCAGAATCACATAGGGAATGATAACCAATGCCAGGATCCAAATGCAAACGACTTGAATGAGCGTTTTGACGACATTCCACGCCGTGCTGGTTGAAGATGAACGAAAAAGCGAATCGTTGAAGCAGAGAAACGCATTGTAGGAAAGTCCGATGAGCATCATTCCGGACGGCAAGTAGCCACTGGCGGTCAACACGGTGGCGTTTGCGCAGTACAGTGTTGCGTATCCAAACGCTCCCAAGATCACGTATTCGATGGCGGCATTCTGTTTGTAGGCACGAACCGTCGATAAAGCTGCAATCAAGATTACATCGGGGGCGAAGAATGCCCAGAACGCCGTCGGTGGGATCTCGTCGAACTGAAACGCGGCAAAGAAGAATTGGTTGGAAGCGAGACCGACCCACCAAACGCAGATCAATGCGGCTTGAAATAGATAGGCAGTCTCTTTCATGCGCGGTTCTCAAAGCCACAAAAGGTCGGGGTTCAGCAAGCCCGGGCAGTTGACTCAACGCAAGTCAAACGGCCGATCAAGCACTTCGCTGCAATCCTTTGTCCGTCCATTCTATGCTATTGATCCTGAATTGCGAGGTAGATCGTCGATGCCTTCAAGCGGTAACGGCATGAGTTCTGTCCTAATGAATTGCATCGCTTCTCCATTGAAGGTGTACGCGCATCCGCATTTGCTACAGATCGCCCAATGTGTACGGACCATTCTGAGTCTCGCACCCGGATAAGCGCGCCGCATGCGGCTGCCGTATTCAGCCCAATACTCGTTTGACCGATCAAGCGACTCGATCCCAAGAATCTTGCCACAATTCGAACACTCAGTTCTTTTGTAAACCTGGCGATGTAGTCGCCTCATCGAATAGTCGCACATCATGACGTATGGAATCAAGATGGGCATCATGAAGACGAAAGCAACCACAGAAGATCAGTGGGAGTTATCGCTGTTTGGGCAATGTTAGCTTCGCTCCTCTCTGGACGAACGAATAACAATCTATCCCAACTGGAGCGAAGCGGAACGGAGGGATAGATTGTCCGTTGGGCTGAGTCGCTTCGCCGTGTATGGTCTGTGCGGATTCTACGCGTTCCGCTTTTCCTGGCAACAGTCTATCAGACTTGCAAGGGTATCAGCAACATGACTGCGGCATGTTTCCCTGTCATGTTCCGACCGCCGATTCGACCGATTGTGATGGTCCTAAATGTCAGTGATGTGGGAAGGGTGCCCAGAACTCGGAGTTAGTGTTGCCAGTCCAGCTTTTCAAAAATCTGTACTAGCAGGCTCTCCTTCTCTCTCAAGTCAAGAAGGTCTTTGTCACGAGTCACGAGAAAGTCAGCCTTCGTTGCAATCGCCAGATCGACGTATTTCGCATCCTTAGGATCGCGTTCAAGAATAAAGACATTGGCAATGTTTACTGAGCACACTGAGCAAGCCTGAATTCGGTCAAGAAAGTCTTGAACGGCAAAGATCGAGAGCGATGGAAACTTGCATTGAAGACTTGGGCGAGTTAACTCGTAATTCTTCAATACAAGCGTCCGAAACCAAAAGTTCAAGTGCGCCAACTTCGACAAGCTCAAGGAGCGCTGCAGCAGGTCCCATGGGCCTAGCTGCTGCTTGAAGAAAGATCATGCAGTCAAAAACGACTCTTGGCCTTTCCAATTACTTTGATCCTTTTTTGGCATCTTGCACTTCGTTACGTGCTGCTTCGAAAAGTTCATCAAGCTTAGCATCGGATATATCCGAACTGTCGACTTGCTCGCGGAACGGAGCCAAGATTTCAGCGAAAGCCCGGCCTCCGATGACGCCCTTACGAATCAATTCTGCGGCATAGGACTCTACCGATTGCCCTCGCAAAGCAGCTTGCTCTGCAAGAATCCGTTCCGTTCCATCGGGAATATTGACGCTTATAACCACGGTCGCCTCTTAACTCAATTATTCATAGTCAGCCAGGATTTCAACCCATCAATCCCATTGTACCCCTTCTGGCCAGTGACTGCCAAACAGAAAGATTAGCTTTGGTATTCAAGTCAATCGAGAAGGCCCGTTCGACCTCGGTTCCAGTTCATCGAACAAAGACAGTTGCGTGAACTCTGCCCTATTCGGCTTTGGAGATTTGGGAAGCGGGTCGCGTTTCTTTCTGGAACCGTGCTTTACAAAAACACGTCTCGACTCAGCGATCGCGGATTCGGATTGTCGAATCGAGTAGATTTTTTGTTGAGCGTATTTGTATGCTGTGCGATGATCGACAATCGGTCGTGGATAGTCCTTTCCAATAAGACACCCGAATCGCGACTGGATATCCAAAGGCATGAGATGCGGTTCGGGAAGGTATTCGTCTGGTACATTCATCAGTTCGGGGACAAATTGACGGATGAAGATTCCCCTCGGATCGTGATCGACCACTTGCTTTGCGGGCGAATAAATCCGAATCGAATTGATGCCCGTGGTTCCTGATTGCATCTGGCATTGAGAGAAGTGAATACCTGGCTCAAAATCTAGAAAATGCTTCGCTAGGTGCAGAGCTGTTGGGCGCCAATGCAACCAGAGGTGATTGGAGGCAAACGACATGAGCATTGCTCGCATGCGAAAGTTGATCCAACTATTCTGTTCCAGAGCTCGCATACAAGCATCGATCATTGGATATCCAGTCTGGCCAGCTTTCCATGCTTGAAATCGTTCCTCGCTAAAGTCGTTTTCACGGAGGCCGTCGTAAACCCGACTCAAATTTTGAAATTCGAGCTCCGGCTCGTCTTCGAGCTTTTGCATAAAGTGACAATGCCACGCCAGCCGGGATGCAAATGAGCTGAGCGATTTCGACCAACGCGAGTCGATTGCACCGGATGGCAATTGCCGAACCTCAGAATTTTTGAGTTGGAGTTGCTTGTGGACCGATTTGATCGAGATGCAACCCCAAGCGAGATAGGGACTTAGACGGCTGCAATGGTCTTTGGCTGTTACCGGACTTGACATCCCTTTTCGATAGTCCACTCCGCGTGTTGCCAGAAAGGATTCGAGGGTTTCTACCGCTCGCGACCAACCACCTATCTGGAGGTTGGATTTTCGAGACTTTGTTAACCCAAGCTCCTCACCCTCGGGAATTCTCCCCCAATCAAAGTCGTTTGGCACAGCCATTTCAGTTGGGGTTGGAGCTGTCGGTTCATACATTCGGCGTTGCCAAAGTGTGGCCCAACCGTTGCGGTTTTTGAGCGGTCGAATGACACCGTTCTGTGGGAACTGTTTCCAATCGACACCAGACTCACGAGCCCATCGCGTTACACGGCGATCCCGATCGTACGTGAATCCATTTCCAGTCTCTTCATGCGAATAAAGTTCTGCAATACCGTAGTCCCTAGCTATCTCCACAAAGACATCTGGAAGTTCCCCAACACGAATTGCAAGTCGTCCTCCAATCGCTGTGAGTTTGGCGGACAGATCGCGCAAGGATTGCGCGATGAAGTCAAAATGGGATCGGTCCATTTCAGGCAATGCCCATAGCCGGGGTTCGAATACGTACATGACGACAACGGGACCCGTTTGGGATGCTTCACTGATAGGTCGGTGATCGTCGAGTCTTAAATCCCGCTTGAGCCATACCAGGCGAACAGGAATCCCTTGATGTTGTTTGAAAGGCATTGGAGATGCTTCGCGTGAGGGACACTGAACCAGCGGCTTATATTAATCCCGGTTTGGCTTAGAGGCGTTCCGCCGACAATGTTCGCTGCAATATTTTACCTGTTCCCAAACTCTGGCCCATTTTTTCCGCCATGCGAACGGACGGTTACAAACAACGCACGTCTTCGTTGGTAGGTTCGACTTGGAATATTTCACGTCGCGTTCAGCCAAGGGTCGCCGAGGTTCATTTTCGAAGTTTTTTCAAAGGTTACACTTTCGTTTAGTTTAGAGAGTCGTCAAGTCGGTTTTGGGTAGCTAAGCGGCTTCGGCACGAGTCTTCAAGTGAAACAAACCTTTCGCCGTTGGGCGCTAGTAGCCCCGGTTTTCCACTCGACATTCGTTGAGAACCGAGGCTAGCGCGCCTAGCGCCCATCGGCTAATTAGTAAGAAAAATAAATGCGGATGTGCTTAGCACTCCAGGCTCTTTGCGAACTTGGCCCAAGGCCCGAGTTCACTTTGGCACGGACTTCCGGGAGTCTTTTGCTAGCAAACAGCGGCTTCGGTGTTGTCGCGAGTCGTTCGCATATGCTAACTTATTCAGATGAGAGACTACGCGGAGTTCGAGGATCGAACTGCGTCAGACTCGTTGAATTCAACTCCATTACAAGCCAGGGACGGCGATGAACATGCGACTACCAGCCCGTCGAAACGGTGCAAGCGCGACGGCAAAGCGGAAACGACTCGCTCGCGGGGCGGAAATACTTCGGCAAGCGGCTCAATCCATCCATTCCATCGCGGACTCATTGGACGAAGACTTTTTGGTTGCGGTCGACAAGCTCTTAAGCATGCGAGGAAGTTTGATCGTTTGCGGCATTGGCAAAGCAGGGCTCATCGGTAAAAAACTCGCTGCGACTTTTGCTTCAACCGGAACGCGCGCCCACTTTCTTCATCCAGCTGAGGCTGTTCATGGCGACCTAGGTAGGCTTGGGCCGACCGACGTGGTATTGATGCTTTCCAACAGCGGCTCCACCGAAGAAATCGTGCGCATCCTGCCGTTTATGGTCCGCCGTTCCGCTGGTCTCATCGCGATTACCAGCGGAGCAAACAGTCCGCTGGCTCGGGCTGCAGACATCGTTTTGGTTTTGCCTCCGTGCCGCGAAGCTTGTCAACACAACTTGGCTCCCAGCACGAGTACGACGGCGATGTTGGCCATCGGCGATGCCTTGGCCTTGGTGGTCAGCGAAGGTCGCGACTTCGGTGTGCAAGATTTCGCCGAGTTGCATCCTGGCGGATCACTTGGTCGCAAGCTGGCAATCGTCGACGATGTTATGCGTCCGGTCCATGACTGTCGTTTAGCCTCAACTCAAACCACGATTCGAAAAATGTTGGTCGAGGTTTCGCGGCCGGGACGACGAACTGGAGCTGTTATGCTCGTCAATTTGGACGGAAAGCTCGAGGGGATTTTCACCGATAGCGATCTGGCGCGACTGCTTGAGCAGAGGCGAGAGAGCGATTTGGACAACGTCATTGAGAATTTGATGACTCGTTCCTTTTCAGCTGTGCAATCCGGAGCAAAACTTTTGGACGCGATCGATATCATGGTCCAAAACAAGATCAGCGAATTGCCAGTGGTCGATATGGAAGACAAACCGTTGGGAATGATTGACATTACCGACATCCTCGGCATTGAGCACGACGCGGCAAACGCATTGCAAAGAAACGTCAGAGACGAATGTTTCAGAAGCGCAGAGGAAGAAAACGAGTCAATCGAATGGCACAATGGGCCAACAACTTTACGACTCTTTGGTTCTGAAGGCTAACGGGAGAAAAAAGAAGTGGCACCGAGAGACACCGAAACCGCGAAACCGATCAAACTGATTCTTTCCGATGTGGATGGCGTTTTGACCGATGGCTTAATCACGATTGACAATGCCGGTATCGAGAGCAAATCCTTTCACGTTCGAGACGGCCATGCGATCAAAATTTGGCGAAAAGCGGGATTTCAATTCGGATTGCTGACAGCTCGCAACTCTCAAATCGTAAAGCTTCGAGCGGCCGAATTGGGAATCACGATGGTCCGACAGGGGTTTGCCGAGAAGCTACCTGCTGCGCGAGAAATGATCCAACAGGCCGGTGTCGAGATGAGCGAAGTCTGCTACATCGGAGATGATCTTCCCGACTTGTCCGTGATGTATGAAGTTGGGTTGAGCGCGACGGTCTCGGATGGCGCAGCCGAAGTGAAGCAGGCGGCAAATTGGACCATGAACGCTGCAGGTGGCAAAGGGGCCGTTCGTGAATTGATTGAGCGATTGCTGAAAGCCAAGGGGCGTTGGGAGGACTTTGTGCCCTCTCGAATCAAATGACTTTCCTTCGCGACTATTTTCGAGTTCTCATCCCATTGTTTGTTGTTTTTACGGCTTACATGGCTCTTGTCGTTCCTTTTCTGGAACCAAGAAAGACAGAGCGAAAAACAGGGTACGCTGAAGTCGTTTTGCCCCCTCGCGATGACTGGTGGGATGGTCTATTTCAAGAAGGGGAATGGCAACGGGACAAATCCAATCCGCCTCGTATCGTGAAAACAGACAACGCAATTCTTCTCTATAAGACCCGCCTGCAAAAGTCCGAAACCGAATGGATCATCAAGCCGATCACGATTCTCATCCCGCAAAAGGATTCGGGCTCCAAAAAGCGAGCCATGCTCATCAAGAATCATGAAGGGGCCGAAATTCAATTCGCCTCAGCCGTGGACTGGACTCGTGAGCTGCCTCCCGTCGTGAGTGGTCAACTCTTGGGTGATATTTCTGTCTATTCGCCACCCGATGATGCCGCAAAAAATGACGGAATGCTTATCAATGCAAGCGATTTACGAATCAACAAGCGAGTCATCTGGACCAACCAAAAGATCAAAATGCAACTAGGGAACTCGCTCGTAGAAGGAAGCGATCTCCGAATCTTCCTTGACAAAGACTTGCTTACCTCCGCACAACCTAAATCGCAAACCAATTCTTCCTTTAACGGCCTAAATAAACTTGAATTGACCTACGTCGAACGGGTTCAAATCGGACTAGATCCAGGTGGGCTTTTGCCTCGCAAAGACATCCCTGACATTGCTCACCGACCCGCTTACGCGACGCTTACATGCGGTGGCGCCTTTGAATTTCAATTTCCATCGTCCTTGGCGATTCTAAAAAAAGGTGTGCATATGGAGCACGTCGTTCAGGGGCTACCGATCGATACCTTTGATTGCCATGAATTGCAGATCACCGTTGGAGGACAAGACAAACCCACCTTTGCTCAAGGTACGCCAGCCACTGCAAACTCCAATTGGCGGGTAGAGCGATTGGAGGCTATGGGCGCAGTGGGCAAAGACAATCGCGACCATTCGGGTTGGCTCAAGCTAAACGCACCGGGTATGGATGCCGAAGCGCATGGGCAACATTTGGTTATGGATTTGGTCGATGGAAGTATCAAGCTCAGGAACCATCTCCCTGGTACAACATCCCGAGAGCTCACGCCTGTCTACCTCAAACGTGAATCGGTACAAGTATGGTCTCCGGAAGTCCAATATCTGCAATACCAAGGAGCCGAAGGGCTGGCTAACGGCCCTAACGCAAAGAGCCGATCTCCAAAAGGAAATCGCCTTGGCGTGATCTTAGCACAAGGTGCAGGTAGAGCTCAAATGGGCTCGAAAGAAGATTTGTGGACGCTTTCTTGGGGGGAACGACTCTTCGTCAAGCCCGACCCGAAAAATCCTGATAAGGATTTAGTCGACATTCGTGGGAGCGCCAATATCAAGAGCGATACACATGGACGTTTCCAGGCAGAACAGTTGTATTTCTGGCTCACGCCCATGACCCCGGAACTCGCTGTCCAGTTTGCACCGCAATATCCAAACGGTAACACTCCATTGGCATTGCCCGACCGAATGGAGGCGGACGGAGACGTCAAAGTGGACTCCCCCCAATTGAATGCAAGGGTCGAGAACATGCAAGTTTGGTTCGCCTACCAACCGGTCCCCATGGTTGTCTCTCCAGTCGGTGTCCATCCGCAACCTCCATCTCAGACCAACGCCATACCTATCGCAGCAACGACGAATAGTGCACCGCTCAATGCGGACTTTACCCCGGCTAATAGTCTGGCAATGGCACCAACCCAGCAGTCCGCGAACTCAACATTTGGCCAAGGTTCTTCGCCATTGGGATTGAGTCTCTTGCCGCCAACGGGTACCAAACCTGCCCCCTTGAAACAGCCGGGGCCAGTACCTGGCAATAAAAGTGGAATGGTAACTAGCAATACTTCACCATTTGTTATTACGGCCAAAACCATGCGTGCCAAAGTGGTTCGAACGGGTCCTGAAAGTCGCGTCGAAGACTTGTTGCTCGATGGCAATTTCGCCCTTACCAAAAACCAAATTTCGGACGATTCACCTTGGCCCTTGATTGTGACGGGTGATCGACTTGAGCTGAAGCAGACTCAACCCAACTTAAGCGATATCACCATTGTTGGCCAAGCGACACAGCCCGCGAAAATAAAGATTGGAAGCGGTACCGTTGTCGGCATAACGCTGAGTCTTAAGCAAAGCGAAAATCGATTTTCCATCGATCACCCAGGTGAAATGATTCTTCCCGCCGAGGTGCTCCAGAAAAAGACGCCTGCAACTCAGAGCAATACGAGTTTGGTTAGTTTGCCAAACACACTCAATAATGGTTTGCCAGGTAACGGCTTCGTTCCTGCTCGCGGTCCGACCAAGGAACTGGGGGGAGAAATTCGCTGGCATGAAACCCCAAAGCTGCAGTGGGGTAAACGCATGGAATTCGATGGTCGAACCGCTCGCTTCTTTGGAGGCGTTGCCATCAATTGTCGCATGGAGACCGATCCGCAAACCCTTTGGCATCTCGATGCGCGAGCCAGCGAAATGGCAGTTGAGATAGAGCAACCGATCTCGATGCGCATTGACGGGAAACGAAACCAAGCCCCAGCAACGCAAGTCTCTGTCATTCGGCTTTTGGATTCGGTAGAACTCCGAGCCGTGCAAACAGATATGAAGTCGAGGCGTCGATCGATGGAGCAGATCAAGATTCCGCAACTCGATATCATGGTTCCGACGCAAACTTGGTTGGGATATGGCCCCGGCGAGATTTGGAGTCGTCGACTAGGCAATGACAGCCCGATGAGTGGAACTCTTGCTTCTATTTCCTCAAAGCCGAAGATTGCGGACTCGGCAGCGGAGAACAATTACCAGTGCATTCATTTGCGCTTCGAAGGCAGAATGGAGGGCAACATGGCGCAACGCAGCGCAACATTCGTCGACCGTATCGCGGCCTTAATAGGACCGATCGCTTCCTGGGAAGATGCCGTGAATGTCAATACGTTCGACCGTCTCGGCCGCAGTCAAAGCGTCCTCTTCTCGGACCAGCTGAATATTTTTGATGCGTCCGGATTGAGCTGGAATCAATCTCCAAACGCCCCCAAAACGGCTGCATGGGAAATTGAGGCCGTCAGTCGAGTCAAAATGCAATCGAATACCGATTCAGGAGAAATCTCGGTCGAAGCCAATAGCTTGAAATACGCTGCCGCCAGCGACACGGTACGAATCGAAGGTACTCAAGGCCAACCAGCCCATATCAATACATCGCAACACGATTTGCAAATCATCAACGCTGCCTATCGTATGAAAACCGGAGAGATTACAAGCATGCAAATCAGCAAGTTTTCTGGCGATCTACCGCAGAAAATGCAGCCGGGAAACGGCCCTGTTGGCCAGCCGCCCAGTCAGCCAGCCAACCAACCGAACTCCCCACGCATCCCATCGCCAAGAGACACTCAGTTCTCACCGCCGGGCGGTCGTAAATAGCTTTTCGCAAACGCGATCCACAGCTTAAGTTACATCCACTGAGTTTTCGCTAAGCGCATCGGCGATGCCTTTGAGTGAAATCGAAATTTGCCGCAAGGCGTTAGCTGTGCGAGGGGAGCAAACGCAAAAGATGTGGCCATCGCTGCTCCACTATAGTGAGAGCGAAGCCACAAATTCGGCTACCCTCTGCTTCAATTGATCTACAGTGCCGTCGTTCACCAAAACGTCCGATGCGGAAGTTCGTTTCGCCACCAAACCAAGTTGTGCCGCCTCGCGATCGCGCCACTCTTTCTCCGTCCAGCCTCGCTCCATTACCCTCTGCTTTCGCATCGCTTCTGGCGAATCGACGAACAGCACGCGATCGCAATAGGGCAACCAGCCTCCCTCGATCAGAAGTGGTGCGTCCAGGATGACCATAGGGTACTTGGCCTCCTTGACCAGTCTCCCCAATTCCGCACGCCCCAACTCGCGTATACGTGGATGGACGAGCGCCTCGAGTTTTTTCCGCATGACATGTTTGTCTTGTGTATCGCCAAAGACCATCGCACCGAGTTTTTTGCGATCGATTTGCCTTGATTTTTTCGAGTCAGCGATGGATTCCTGCAAAATACCATCGCCGAAAATGGAGACCAAGGATTCTTGCACGTCAGGTAGTTGCAAAACGCGATGTCCAATTTCGTCAGCAGAAATAATGACGGCGTTCATCGCACCTAGCATTCGGGTGACTTCGCTTTTGCCACTCGCAATGCCCCCAACTATGCCGATAACAACGGGCTTCTTAACTGCAAGTTCTTGGGTCATAGCAGCTCACACGCAGCCCAGTTGGCGCCATGTTTCACATCGACTTGCAGAGGAACATCCAAGGGCATGACCGTCGTCATGATTTCGCGAACCACAGTTGCGAGCTGCCCAACAAAGTCATCTCGGACTTCCAGGATCAATTCGTCATGAATCTGCAGCAACATGCGGGCCGGCCAATCGAGCGATTTCAACTCCCGTTGCAGCGAGATCATGGCTAGCTTGATCATGTCCGCCGCGGAACCTTGAATGACCGTGTTGATTGCCATGCGTTCAGGCTCGAGAAGCTGTTTTTTCTTTTGGTCTGGCAAGGCAGTGTAATCCCGTATGCCTCTCAAAAAACGCTTGCGACCGGACATGGTTGCGACATATCCGTTTTTCCGGCAATCCATCAATGTCGCTCCGATAAAGTCCTTAACACCTGGATACCTCGCAAAATAAGCGTCGATAAAGGTGGTTGCTTCGGTTCTCGAGATACCTAGCGCTTTGGCGAGTCCGAATGGGCTCTGTCCGTAAATGATACCGAAGCTGACGGCCTTGGCGCTGCGTCGCATATCGCTATTCACTTCACTGGCGTCCACGCCGTTTACCTCAGCCGCTACGCTGGTGTGAATGTCGAGATTGTCTCGAAACGCTTGACTCAATGATGCGTCACCGCAGAAGTGCGCCAAAACACGCAGTTCGATTTGCGAATAGTCTGCCGTCATGAGCGACCAACCGTTTTCGCGTGGCAAAAAAGCCGAACGAATCGATCGACCTTCGGGCGTTCGAACCGGGATGTTCTGAAGATTCGGCTCAACGCTGCTCAGACGCCCCGTGGCAGCGATGTCCTGCCGAAACGACGTGTGCAGGCGATGGGTTCGAGGACTGATCAATCGGGGCAAGGATTCCACATACGTATTGATCAGTTTCGTCAGCTGACGATACTCCACGATTTTGGCTGGCAGCGGATGCTCGGATGCCAACTCTTCCAGAACCTCCGCATCTGTACTTGGTCCCGTCTTTGTCTTCTTGACGACGCGCAGCATGAACTTATCGAACAGAATATGGGCCAGTTGTTTCGGGCTGTCGGGGTTGAACTCCTCGTCAGCCAACTCCATGATTTGGGAACGCAGATGATCGGCCTTTGCTTGGAACTCGCTCCCCAGTTTTTCGAGTCGATGGCAGTCGATCCGTATCCCCTCGTATTCGAGATCGGCCAGTACACCCAAGAGCGGAATCTCCAATCGCTGCATTACGTCGAGGAGTTTTTCGTCTCGCAGTCGCTCGGTCATCGGCACCAGCAACCGAAGCGGTACGTCGACATCCTCGCAAGCATAAGTAGAAATGTCCGCGATCGGCACTTGGTCCATCGTGATCTGAGTCTTGCCACTACCGATAAGTGACTCGGTCGTAATCTTGGTCTGACCCAGCCATCGCTTGGCAATGTCATCGAGATCGTGATTGCGTCCACCTGCATCTAGCAAATAGTCCGCGACCATCGTATCGAAGCCAATAGAGGCGATCGGCATGTAATGCGATTTCAAAACAATGGAATCGTATTTGATGTTTTGTCCCACGAAGGTTTTGCTCGCATCAGCAAACAAAGGAGCAAGCAGACCTTGAACAAGCTCAATGTCCAAAACGGTTGCTTCGGCTGGCCCTCTGACGGGAATGTAGGCCGCTTGGCCATCGGCCCAGGACATACTAATTCCAACGAGATCGGCATCCCGAGCACGCGTCGAAGTTGTCTCCGTGTCGACCGCAATCGTATCGATTCCCGCAAGCGTTCGAACTAGCTCTTCCAATTTCACTGGCTGATCGATCAGTTGATAGCCATCGGTTGCAAGCTTAACAACGACGGGTGGCTCAATCGTTCCGAGAAGGGCCACGAAGGCATCGGATAGCTTGCGAAAACCGAGCTCTCGAAAGAGCTCCATGGCTTGATGACGATCAAAGGTTCCTGGCCTCATTTGCGACCAAGGTAAATCGATTGGGCATTCTTTGCTGAGACGCACTAAGTCTCGGCTCAGCATGGCTACGTCGCGATGCAAGCGCAAGTTTTCCTTTCGCTTCTCACCAGCCACCGAATCGAGATTGTCGTAAACCTCGTCCAATGTATTGAACTGCTCGAGCAACTGCTGTGCGGCTTTGGGACCAATTTGTGGGACGCCTGGGACATTGTCAGCCGAGTCTCCAACGAGCGACTGAAAGTCGACGACTTGGTCGGGGCGAATGCCCCACACGGTCTTCAGTTCGGGCTCGCCAAACAACTCGTTCTTGCGAACATTGAGCATTTGAACCCGATCCGTAATCAATTGTCGGCAATCCTTGTCGCTCGTAACCAAAAGGACACGAGCTCCCTGCTGTTCAGCTTGATGGGCCAAAGTTGCCATGATGTCGTCCGCTTCGAATCCAGGTGCCGAGATCTTAGGGATCGCAAGCGTCTCAAGGCAACGATGAATGAGAGGGATTTGGTCTCGCAATGCGTCCGGCATTGATTCTCGGTTCGCCTTGTACTGGTCGTACAAATCGTTTCGAAACGTTTTGTCGGAGACATCGAAGGTGCAGACGAGAAAATCCGGTTTCCATTGCTCCAAAAGGTTGGCGATGTCTCTGAGGAAGCCGTGAGCAGCACCGACCTCGACACCTTGCGGACTGGTCATGGCGGGCAATGCATGGAACACCTGGTAAATCAAAGAATGGGAATCGACCAAGATGACCAAATCGCCTTCGGTGGGGAACGGCGGTTTGGTTCGAACGCTTTGGGAGGAAAGGTCGCTCTCAGGGGCATGCTGGGAACCCGCATCGGTTTTCATGGTTGACTTTGTGGACGATTTACCGGGCGGAATAGTCTCGACCGCTGGCGTTTCCTCTGGAAAGAGGGAATCAAATCCAATTAGCATCGGTTGATTCTTAGCTGTCCGCTTAGCCATTCGAGATCCGTTCTTTGAAACCTAAACCGCAGGGGTGCGCTGACTTAATCAGTCGCATCGCACAAAATCGCCAATTGACACTTATATGTAGGCAAATTTTTAAGGAAAAGAACATTTTGAGCCAAGACGCTCGGCTTGCCAACCGCCATTGACAGCATTTGTTTCGCGCGCTCATTTTTGGTAGCGTACTTAACTCGCATTCCCAGGGCCGCTACAGTCCGACGCGAAGCCGCTGTTGCTTAGCCGTGTAACGGCGACAGTTCATAGCTGCGGGGCTTGCCCCGCAGTCCCGAACGAAATTGAATCGAAGAGCCGTGAAACGGCGCTACCCAGCCGGTCAGGTGTCGTTGCGCCGTTTCACGGCTCTCGCATTTGTCATTCCAAGAACCGTGGGGCAAGCCCCACGGCTACGAAATGTCGCCGTTATCACGGCTGCGAAATAATTCATTCTCGTGCCAGGGCTCTGGCTTGGAACTCACTGCTTTCGAGGCTCAGCCTCGCGTTTGCTATCGATGTGTGACTCAGCAGGCAGGGGACTCCGATGCATTGCGTTCCTAGGCGGAGCCAGGGAACGAGATTGCTTCAGTTGAGCTGCATAGTCACTCTCGGCAAGAGTGACCCACGGTTTGCCTAAGTTGCCCCGACAACAGATCGCGTTCAGTACCGCTCTAAGTCGAAGCGAACTCCAATTTGCAAACCTCCCCTCGTATTCGATTGGGCGATCTCTTCTTGGCTGCATTGTGCAGGGGATAGATGAACGACCGGCGAGCCCTGGAAGCGCTTTTCGACGGCCGTCGCTGTAACCTTGGTCCCGGTTAGATCCAGCTTCAAAAGGTTCAGCGTCTCCAGTTTCGCTAACGACTCGTCACTGACGTCACAATGGGCCAAGGACAATTCCTGCAAGCCAATGATGTTTCCCAAATGATGGAGGTCAGCGTCGCTAAGTCCAGAATCACTCATGTCTAAACAGCGTATGCCTGGCCTCCAATTCGCGAACACGGAGCCATTGAATTTGCGTGAGTTTAAAGCAAGTCGATCCGCAGGTGCGTAACCCGTCGCGATAAGACCTTCGGCGGTGATCTCTCCATCTCCAATCTCCAAGCCTGTCAAGCTTACGTGTTGCGCAAGAGCTTTTAATGTTGCGTCCGTGACACGCGTATTGCGAATCGACAAACGTTTCAGAACGGTATTGGCGGACAAAAGTTTCGCGATCACTGAATCGTCAACTAAAGTCCCGTCTAATTTTAGCGTAAAGATTTGAGTCAAATTCTCAAGCGCTGAACCAGTGCATTTCGTATTGCTCAAATCGAGGTATTGTAGAGAGGTGAGAGGCTCAAGCGATTTGTCCGTGATTGGATTGCCTTGTAGAATCAAGCCTCTTTGATTTTTTAGTTTGATTTGGCTCATCGCTTCATCATCCAAATCGAGCTCTCCAAGATCGAGAGCAAACGAAGGGCAACTTGCAATAGCTTCGTTGATACCCTTGATCGTAAGTTGCGTTCCCGCCAACGACAATTTCGTGAGAACACGCCGACTGAAAAGGTGCTTGACATTCGAATCGTTGATCGACGTTTGGCTTAAGTCAACGTAGCGCAAGGCCATTTTCTTGCTTATCGATTTCAAAGTGGCATCTGTGATTTTTGACCTGGCTAACGAAAGCGATGTAAGCCCGCGGTACTGTCTCAGATCCAGAGTTGAGCAGTCCGCATTTTGTGGGGCTTGAAGGGCAAACACCTCGTAGCCTTCCCGCACGACGAATCCACCTTCGACTACGAAATTGGAGTTGAGTTTCGTAATCGCCTCGTCTTGTCTCAATCGCTCTTGCTTCAAATACGAAACCGAGATGGTTAGTGCAATCGATGCAACGACAATGCACGCAGCGGCTATGCGGTTTGGCAGTCGATAGCCGCTTGGCTTCGGAGCAGTGCTCGGGTTTTCGAGCGGATCGGTGACTTCGTTTGGTTCGCTCATTTTTGCGATGGTGCGCCAGCGATACCCAGTTGCATATAGGACAATCAGCCCCAGCGAAAACAAAACGGTCGATGTTGCTAGATGCAGCATCGTTTGCCCAGAGCGTTCAATGGCGATCCAAAGGTCTCCTCCGCTCCACAACCCGCTCCCTATCAAGAAGCCTCCCGAGGCAGCTAATCCCAGAATCGCGAACAGAAACAAGACCAGAATTCGGCCCCGTCGTGTGGTGCTCTTAAAATAGAAGATGCTTACTGGTAAAACCGCAACAGTGGAAGCCACCACCGCTAGCAACGCCGCCATGGCTAATGTATCTGTGACATCATGTAAGTTGTAGCTTTCAATACCAATAACCGTGTTCGCGACGGCTAACAGCGATGCAATAACCGTCATTGCAAGAAAAAAATCTCCCATGCGAAGCGAATAAGGTCCCTCAAGGTCCGTCGTCCGTCGACTTAGATGGCCACCATACAATGTCCGCATCAGAAGAAGTGGCGCGCAACCGCAGAAAAGTACGGGCGGCAGTAGCCCGCATGACAACAACAGCCAATCCGCCACCGGAGCATCTTCCGAGAGAAGCATCGTAGAGGCAAACAGCAGCCCCGAAACAACCGACAAGATCGTGGTCTGAAGGAAACTCGAAATCCAAGAGCGTCCAACGGCTCCGCCAAGAATGCAAAAAAGGCCTGCTTGAGCCTGCAGGAATCCGAGCGCGATGAACTGCATCCATCCCTGCCGCACTGCATAGTACAATGCAATCACATCACCAGCGAGAAACAAAACCACCATCGCGATGAGTGGGAGCATACTGCCACGTACATGTGTTTTTGCCAAAGCAGACACAGGCTATCCTCCATAATGGCTTTGCGATTCATAATGGCTGTGGCAGAAAAATCGAACGCAGAAAGATCATTTGCAACTATTTTTCTGCGTTCGATCTTTCTGCCACCAACTTCCATCGGACTGAGTCTAACTAAGCCGTGAACAGACGGAGTCTAGCATATTCCTCACCCAAAAATCGAGATTGACTTCACGAAAGAACTATACTATTCTTGAATAGTTCCGTGATCGAACTATTCTCGAGGTGTAGTACATTGAGCGATTTGGATGAAAGAGCGAACGACTTCGGACTAATTGTTCGCGATATTCTCAAGCAATTCATGCATCTTCACGAGGTCGCGGCCTGTGGCCCTCAAGCGAATCTCGGTCACCAGGACCTCCGCGTGGTCGAGTATTTGGGCGAATCCGGCCCTCAAATGATGCGCTCGGTCGCCGAACACCTGGGGCTTGCGGTCAACTCGATGACCACCCTCATGGACAACTTAGAGCACAAAGGATTGGCTCATCGAACTCGCTCGGAAGTGGATCGGCGCGTCGTCCACGTGGCACTAACCGAAGAAGGCAAACGGGTTTTCGAGTCCGCCACCTTTGCCAAGTTTCAGTTTCATCGCGCATTGCTGGCTGCCTTGACCGAGGAAGAGCAGCAAATTCTCTTGGTTCTGTTTCGCAAAATTTCTCGTGAAGGCTGGAAGCAAGTCGAACAGTTTGCACTCTCCCCTAGCCATTCGCTCAAGCCCCCCAAGAACGCAAACCACATCGTGCCTGTGGAATCCTAGACTTGACCGTCGCTGTTCCCCATCGCACAACAAAATCGACTTAATGAAGAGTAAAAAATGACTTCGAATCTACTAGAACGCGACCCGGCTGTTGAGACGACAGTCGTCACTCCAACCAAACAACTGGATAAGCAGCCGCTTTCGCCGACTGCTCCATTGGCTTCCAAAGACTTGGCTTCCAAAGACAGCGTGAAGACAAGCGGGTCCATCATGACCTGGGCGACAATGCTCCTATTGCTGATCGCAGCCTTTGGCGGCGGATGGTGGTTTGCAAACAATCAAGCGAACCAGCATGAACGCATGTCGCTTCCCCAGTCTGACCTCCTGCTGAAAGACGACGCGATCGTGGTGACTACCGAACCGATCGTTTATCGCGATGTCCAACGCTATGTTGAAGCTGTTGGAACGCTCAACGGGTTCGAAGAAATCACCTTGAGCTCCAAGCAAGAAGGCCGAGTTCTTAGAATCCATCACGACTTGTCCAGCGTCGTCAATCCTGGCGAACTCTTGCTCGAACTCGATCCCACCGACGCCAAGCTTGCCTACGAACAAGCCAACCGCCACGTGCAAACGGAACTTGCCAAATGGGGCTTTAAATCGGTTCCCGACGAATCCGAGGATCTTCAGCAATTACCGACCGTAGTTTCCGCAAGATTGCGATTCGAATTGGCTCAATCGCGATTGACTCGCATGACACCGCTCAAAGCTTCGAATTCGGTTTCCGCAGAAGACTGGGAGCAAGCGAAGTCGGATGTATTGGTCCAGCAATCGGAATGGCAAAATCAATTGCTCATGGCCAACTCTGCGGCTGCCACAGCACGCCTTCGTAATGCCGAACTCGCGATTGCGGACCAACGTATCAACGATATTTCGATTCGTGCTCCTTTGCCAACGGTTTTGTCCAATCCCGCCGATCATTTTTATACCGTCTCTGAACGACTGGTATCCGAAGGAACGTTAGTGCGACCGGGCACCGAGGTCTTCAAACTCGTTCTGGGCAAAACGCTCAAGCTGCGTTTGTCCATTCCAGAAGCCTACTCAAGGCAAGTGATGGTAGGGCAAACTGTTGATTTGGTAACGGGTGCATCGCAAAAGGCGAGCATTGGAACGATCGAACGAATCGCTCCCTCGATCGACCGAACTACGCGAACCTTTGTGGTTGAAGTCAATGTCCCAAACCAAGATGGCTTTCTCAAACCAGGAGGCTTCGCGAAAGCCAAGATTCTCATCGGCAACGATACCAAAGCGACGACGATCCCAATCCATGGTCTCTATTCGTTTGCTGGTCTCAATAAAGTCTTCTTGAACGAAAATGGCATCGCAAAAGAATTCAAAGTAAAGTTAGGCGAACAGACCGATGAGTGGGTTGAAATCGTTGAACCAGCCTTACCTGCAAATGGCTCCGTGGTGACGAGCGGGCAGAAATTGCTGTCCGAAGGAAGCTCTATTTCCCTCCGCTCAAACTCAAAAGAGTCCGAAACGGCAACTTTATCGCCGGCGGAAGTGGGTTCAAGATGAACTTTTCTGACATATGCATTCGTCGCCCCGTTTTCACCTGGGTCTTGGTAGCGATTCCCGTTGTGCTCGGAATCGTTTCCTACTTTGAAATGGGCGTCGACTTGTTCCCCAAAGTGGACTTCCCGGTGATCTCGGTATCCGCCGCGTTACCTGGCGCGAGTGCCGAGGAGATGGAGAGCGCCGTCACCAAACCGCTCGAAGAAGCCCTCAATACGATTTCCGGAATTGACGAGCTTCGATCCACGACGCGCGAAGGGACAGCAATAGTCGTCATCCGATTTGTTCTTCAAAAAAATGGCGACGTTGGGGCACAAGAAGCCCGTGACAAAATCTCGTCGGTGATTCGGCAACTCCCCGAGGGAATGGAAACACCCTTGGTGAACAAATTTGACCTTGATGCAGCTCCGATTATCACGATTGGTGTATCAGGCAACCGAGACATTCGTGAAGTCACCGAAATCGCCAAACACCAAATCCAAGAACTATTGCAAACGGTTCCAGGAGTCGGAAATGTCTTTATGGCAGGTGGTCGCAGCCGAGCAGTAAATGTTCGAATCGATACGGACAAGCTGAAAGCGTATTCCGTTTCGATCGAAGAGGTTCGACAGTCGCTCGTCAGTCAAAATCTTGAGGTCCCTGGCGGAATTGTCGATCAGGGCCAACGCGAAATGGTTTTGCGAACGCTGGGACGAATCACAACGGCCGACAAATTCAATGACTTGATCGTGGCCAATCGGAATGAATATCCTATTCGCATCCGGGACATCGGACTGGCAGAGGACTCGATCGAAGAGCCGCGCGGCATGAGTCGCCTCGACGGCCAAAACGCCGTCAGTTTGTTTGTCCAAAAACAATCCGGCACCAATACGGTCGCGATATCTGACGCCGTTCAAGAACGACTCGAACGCATTCGCAAAGCGTTGCCCAACGACGTTAAAGTTGAAATAACCCAAGATCAATCTCGCTTCATTCGCGTTTCGATGGACGAAGTGCGCTTTCACTTGATGCTGGCTGCAGTTCTTGTCGGTATTACCATCCTGTTGTTCATTCGCGATTGGCGAACGACCGTGATCGCGACCCTGGCTATCCCGACATCGATTATCCCCACGTTTCTATTCATGCAGTACATGGGGTTTACGCTCAACAACATCACCATGCTGGGGCTCATTCTTGCGATTGGGATTGTGATCGATGACGCGGTGGTGGTCCACGAGAACATCTTTCGGCACATGGAAGAGAACGGCTTGGACGCGATGACTGCTTCGAGCATCGGCACCAAAGAAATTGCTTTGGCGGTGCTTGCAACCAGTTTGTCGCTAGTCGTTATTTTTGTGCCAGTCGCGTTTATGGGTGGGATGGTCGGGCGTTTCTTTAGTAGCTTCGGACTGACGGTCGCGTTTTCAATTCTGATGAGTCTATTTGTATCCTTTACCTTGACTCCCATGCTTTGCTCCCGATTCCTTAAGTTGGAAAAGAAAGAAGATGGACATTCCGGCTCCAAGTCGGGTTGGGTGTACATCGTCGTAGAGCGGTTCTACGGCGCATGCTTGCGCTGGTCACTTCGCCATCGCTGGATGACCATCGGCGTATGTGTCCTGATTGTGATATCGACGGTTCCCATTGCAATGAACTTAGGTGTCAATCTCGTACCGCGAGATGATCAAAGAGAGTTTCAAGTTGGCTTCATCACGCCCGAGGGCTACACACTCGATCGAACCAATCAGATTGTGACCGAAATTGAGAATCGACTGGCCAAGCTTCCTGGCGTAGTCCATCGATTTACTTCCATCGGGCAGTCGGGCACAGCCAAAGGGCAAGGGGATGTGACTCGTGGCTCGATCTATCTGCGATTGATCGAACTGGAGGAACGCAAATTCACTCAGTTTGATTTAATGCGGCGCGCGAGGCTGATTTTGCAAGAATACCCTGACTTAAGGACCTCCGTGTCGGATGTGTCGGCGCTAGGTGGCGGGCCGAACGGTGATAGTCGGATCTTTCAAATCAGTTTGCAAGGCCCCGAGGTTGAACAGCTTGCGACCTATGCGGACACCCTGAAAGGAAAACTTAGGCAGCTCAAGGGGCTGGTCGATATCGATTCTACCCTTTCGATGCGCAAGCCGGAGATCCAGGTTAACATCGACCGAGAGCGTGCCATGGACCTTGGGATTCCCGTCCAGATGATTGCCAACACGCTCAGCGTTTTGGTCGGCGGTCAAATTGTCTCCAGCTTCCGCGAGGGAACAGAGCAGTATGATGTTTGGTTGCGTGCGGAAAAACAATACCGCGCCGGCTCTAGGGAAGTGCAATCGCTTGCCATTCCGTCGCCCACAGCTGGCCAAGTCCTCCTGAGCAGTCTCGCAAAAATGGAGGAGAAGCAAGGACCAAGTCAGATCGATCGACTGAATCGACAACGTACCGTGACATTAATGGCACACCCCGACGAAGTCTCCCTCAACGAAGCAGTCCAGTTTGCGAATAAGAGCGTCGCCGATATGAATCTTCCGCCGGAATATCAGATTGTGTTTGGTGGGCAAGCGGACATGCTCGAGGAAACCGCCTATTACTTTATGGTCGCTCTCGTCTTGAGCCTGACGTTCATGTATTTGATTCTGGCGGCCCAATTTGAAAGCTGGATTCACCCCATCAGTATCTTGGCAGCATTGCCTGTGACGATCCCGTTCGGTCTGCTCTCGCTGTTGTTGTTCCGAACACCGCTCGATCTGTATGCCATGTTCGGCTTGTTCATGCTCTTTGGCATCGTCAAGAAGAACGGTATTCTGCAAGTGGATAAAACCAACGAACTACGGCGAGAAGGGATGGAACGCGACAAAGCGATTTTGGAGGCGAACTACACTCGTTTGCGACCGATCCTGATGACGACCGTGATGTTAATGGCAGCCATGGTGCCTATCGCGCTGGGGCAGGGCCCAGGAGCAAGTGCCCGAGCCAGCATGGCAAAAGTGATCATCGGCGGACAAGCGTTGTCGTTGCTACTGAGTCTGCTGGCTACCCCAGTTTCGTATTCGTTGTGGGATGACTTAAGCATTTGGATTTCAAGACGTTTGCGAGGCTCGGAGCAAAAGGAGCTTGCAAAGCCAAGCCCGGCCGTGTCGTTGATGAATCGTCAGCAAATCCCATCTGTTTGATGAAAAGCACAGTCATTCTGTTTAAAGCAGTGCAAGGTCACTCTCGGCAGAGTGACCCGCGGTGGGGCATATCTGCCGAGAACGCTGTGAGGTATTTTCGCTTCAGAAACTAGGCTTTTGCGTAGCGAAAGTCGTCAAGACTTTCGGTTGCATCGCCAAAACGTCCGAAACTCTTGATGAGTTTTGCTACATAATGATTCACGTCGTTGACCTGCCGGATGGGACCATAAATCGACTGAATCGCTTACTTACAGCTTAATACTTAATGCTTGCAGCTTACAACTTATAATTCAGCGTGTAATACGCGTCGGTGTGCAACAATGGTTCGCCGCTCTTCGCTCGAACACCTTTGGTATGCAGTTCGTGCACGTGCCCAATTTGCAAGCCATCGATGGTGAGTTCAACACTCATTCCATCATTTGTAACTTTTGCGTTCTTGATAGTCGGCTTGGTCTGATCGACTTCAGGGCTCCCATATTGCTCTCGATAGATGTACGTGTACGTTTCGATATCATAACTCGTCAGATCGCTCGCGGTTTTTGCATCGACCGGCTTTGTGAAGCTTAGTACAAAGCCATTGGGTTGAATCCGCATAGTCTTGATTTCGAAGGGCATGGCTCCTGTCCAATCAAGACGCTCGATGGCAAAGTTGCGTGTGCCGCGCGAACCCCAGCCACGGCTCGTGCCACCAACAAACAAACCGCCTTGCGGAGCCATTTCTACACCGACGACTCCCGATTGGAAACCTGCTCGAAATGGAAAACATGCCCCCTGGTACTGTCCGGAAACGATCTCCAAATCGACTCGCATAATCGTACTGTGCGTTTGATCTCCGATAAACATTTGACCTTCAAATGGACCAAATTTACCCGCAGTCGTATCGCAAGCGATGCCGCTGGCGGATTGCCCCATTTTGCCATAGGGAAACAAAACTGCGGGGGGCACCAAGTCAGGATGCTTGCTCGCCTCAACCATGATTCGGCTATCGCTCTTCGGTGAAACGGGGGTTATGCCCTTAAACGGCTCCGCGTCCTTGATCCATTTGTTGCCACCGGGGTGGCCAACAAACTTGCCTGGTACAAGCTGCTTCAATCCACAGGTTCCGTTCCATGGCCCTTGGTTGTCTGTATAAAAGGTGTCACCTTTCGCATTGAACGCGATTCCACCTGGTGAACGAAGACCGTAAGTCGTCGGTACTGTCTCTCCATCTGGAGTGATTCGCAAACACCAGCCGCGGTACGGAACATCGCTGCCGAAGGAACCGGTCAAGCAGTTGGCAACCCAAATATTGCCGTCTTTGTCAAACTTGGAACCGAAAGCGTACTCATGGTAGTCTCCGCAAATCTCCCATCCATCGCCGACGATTTCGAATTGATCTGCAAGGCCGTCGCCATCACTATCTCGAAGTCGAGAGACGTCGCTTCGTTGGGTCGCGTACAACCAGCCATCCCGTTCTGCCAGCCCAAGCGGTTCGTGCAAGCCGTGCGCAAAACGCTTGAACTGCTTTTCGTCGACGTTTTCGGCAAAGGGCTTTTCGATCATCCAAATTTCGCCGCGCCGTGTTGCAACGGCCAATCTGCCGTCTGCCATCAGGTTAAAGGCACCAGCCTCTAAGACACTTTCGGCTGGCGCCTTAAATGTCGTGATCCGATAGAAATCAGATTCCTTGGGATCCGCAGCAAACGAGGCGAGTGGTGCAAAACCACATAGCGCAAAAAGAATAGTCCGCAGTCCAAGTTTCATGGTTTTTTTAATGGGATTGATAGGTGGGGGCGAGGGTCAGCCAACACTGAAAACATCGTTGTGTAACGGGTTCAATAACCTATGGGAGAGCGAGGCTCCTGCCGAGCTTGCCTCACCCCGAGTAATGAATTGCTTTGGTATATAACTTTGGGTCGGTTGTGGCGATTGGGTTGTTTGGAACGCGAGAACAAAAATCAAGATGCCAAACAAAATCATGGACAAAACAGCAAGGATAACAATCATCGTCCATTGTTGACGCCGCTTTTGCATTTGCTTCTTCAATACCAATGCAGCGCGTGTCGCACTTGCTTGGTCCGGTTTCAGATCGGTAACGTTCTGAACGGAATTTGATGGTGATCCTAGGAGACTGTCCGTCAAGCTCGGAGGGGCCAAGAAGGGGCCCTTGGCTCTTGGGAACAACTCCGGCACCAACTCGCTAGCCAATTGCCAGTCCGAAAATCCCTCACGCCAAAGATAGGAGTCGGCCGTTACGCGAGACTCGGTAACCCAAGCCATCAGCAGTCGCGATGGAGCGGGCCCAAATTGACCACCGCTGGGCGGTCGCACGAACCACTTCGCATCGTAGGCTTCGCTCAGAACGGCTGGCATCATTGGACTCTCAATAGCTGATTCTTGCGTGACAGCCTCGACCTCGGCTACTGTCTCAAGAGTCTTCGTAACACTGGTTTTCGATGAAATAACTTTTGTTTTTTTTGATTCGCTAGGAACCGCTTTTTCGCCCACCGGATTTTGCGCAAGGGCGATTGCGACGGAATCCGAAGACGACTGGTCTTGTTTAAAGCCCACTGTATTGTTTGCGTGCTCGAAAGCGTTTCGAACATTCGCGACTGCCGAATTTTCCGAGGAATCCTCTAATGCAGACGAATAAGAAGAATCATTGGCAGGGATTCGAAAGGAACCTCTGCAGTTTGGGCATTTGCCTCGCTTGCCCGCTTGAAAGTCTTTGACATGGAGCGCGTAGCTGCAATGATGGCAGACAAAGTGGATTCCCATAATGTTGTTCTATCTCCGATCGTTCGCTCTGTCCTGATTTCCGCACTGCGATGATGTCTGCAAGGCTATTTTATCTGCAAGGCTACTTATGCAAGGCTACTTATAGGTCTCGTGACATTTGTTGCACGCTTGATCAATCCTGCTAACGGCCGACCTGGTCAAGTCTGCATCATTGGATCGGGCGGCTTTGGCTGCATCCACTGCGGCTTGGGTCATGACGGAAGCAAATTGTTGGTATTCCTCGACATCCGCATCGGTCATGCCGGGTTGTTGGATGATGTTACCAAACATCGCAATCAGCTCAGCAAATTTGATAACGTCTTCTTGGCTGTCGCGGAATTTCTTTTCGTTACTGGTGTAGGGGAGCAAATGCTCTCGAATCGACCATTCAAGCAGAATCATGGAGGGGCTACGGTCGGCTGTCTCCTCCCAAGTGACTTCTTCGGCATTACCTGATAGCTTGCTACCCTTGAGAAGATTTTGCAGGTCTTGTTGGCGTTGTTTTGCTTCGTTGAATACCGGCGTAGATGGGACTTTGCAATTGATCGCCGTGCGAGCGAAGATTCGTTGAGAATAAGCGGCTGATGATTGCCAGCGGATCTCTTCTGGATACTGAGCGATCACAGCCATCGATGCTGCGATCAAAGTAAACTCGCGGCGGGCTTTTCCCACATTGGTTTGAAATCCGGCAGGGTTGGTGATGATGCCATCCAATCTGGTTTTGGATTCCTTCACGAGGTCTTCAAGTGTCCCAGCGCTGATCAACTCTTTCCAGACTGCCTTACCAGTCAATGGTGCATCGCCTTCGTTCGTTGCAGCTGCGTTACCTTTGTCTGGTTTGGTGGTTGCCGCCATCGCAGACGGAGCGCTTGGTAATTCCCCGGACAACTGACTCAACGCATCGCTAAAGAAAACGCCGGAAAATTCGTTTGGCTTGAAAGTAGGCGGAGCGGCTCGCTTGGGCTTCTTTACCGATCGCTGCGCGTAAACCGACGAACCTACCAGAAGCGATCCGATTGCCAAACCGACTAAGAAGCGAAATTTCATGGTTGTACGGGACGTTTTGGCAAAGACGAGTTGTCGAGAAAAGACTCACTGCATGTATTTTACACGCCCATGGCTATCAACGCCAACGGGCTGCAAGAGGCTTTGTCGGTAATACTTCAGTCCTGGAAAGAAAAAACAGCCTCCCGCTACAAGGCCGAGAATGATATGCGCAATTTTCGGAAACGCCAACATCAGCGCGCTTGAAGCGAAAAGGCAAAACGCCTGAATGTAAAAGACGCCGCTCAAAATTCCGGCTTTGATCAAAAAAACCATCCCTGTGATGATGGCAACAAGAGGCGTCAAAGCCAAAGGCGGCAAATCCAACCACCACTCGATCGGAAACAGCGCTCCGATACCTATCATGCTCGCACCCCAAACGTGCGCAATCTGACGCTCGACGAAGGTGACCGGCCCCATTCTTCTACGCAACGCCCAGAAAACAGCTGCCCAAGCACCTAATCCGACGATCCACAAAAGGATATACGCCCATCGATTCGGCGAATCCCCCTGCATGATCTGAAGTCCTTCGGTTAGCAAACATGCAATCACCAAAACCAAGGAATGCCACATCCATAGCAGCCCCCAGTTTTCGAGAATGGGAGCATGGTGCGTCTCGCGAAACCAACGCGCGATGACTTGAACGAATTGCCCCGATCGGGCGGAAATAGGTTCGTCATCGAGAAACGCACGAAGGTCGTCCGCCAACGATTCTGCCGTGGAATAACGAAGATCCGATGGCTTCTGCAAACATCGAACCACGATCATTTCCAGATCCCGATCTACCTTCGGATCGATGGTTCGCGGTAGCGGTGGATCCTGTTCGAGGATCTTTAACAGAAGATCGACGGGAGACTGAGCCACATGCGGCGGTCTGCCTGTCAACGCATGATAGAGAACCGTCCCAAGACTATAAATGTCCGAAGCAGGACCGATCGGCCCCATCCGCCCACTCGCTTGCTCTGGGCTCATGTAAGTTGGCGTACCGAGCACAACACCTGTCCGTGTCAATGTCTCGCCACTGTCTGATTGTTTTGCCAAACCGAAATCGGTAAGCTTCGCGCTGCCGAGCTCATCGATGAGTATGTTGGAGGGTTTGATGTCTCGATGAACAACTCCGGAAACGTGTGCAAAATGAACCGCACGGCAAATCTGTTCCAGATAAGTAGCCGCTTCCCTCTGGGTTACTCCGCGACTTGCCATCAATTGGGACAACGTACGACCACGAATGAACTTCATCGCAAAGAAGGGGCGACCGTCAAGTTCGCCGACATCGAAAACGGGAACGATGCCGATATGTTCAAGTCTTGCGGTCGCTTTGGCTTCTGCAAAGAAGCGATGCTTTTCAACAGGTGTGGCTAACCGATCTCTCAAGATCATTTTGATCGCCACTTCGCGGTTCAGGCTTATTTGGTTCGCGCGATAGACGATACCCATTCCGCCGCGTCCCACGACCTCGAGAAGCTCGTAGTCTCCGAGCGTGCAGGGCAAGTTCATCTGCCACTGCCCAGAATCCGTATTCGTCGCGTCGGATTCAATCCGTTTCGCTTCCGCGCCGCCGACTGCATCCGTAACCAGAACGGTTCCCCAAAGAAACATTAAGTCTGCGGCGTGTTCCGGATGAAGCTTGCATACCGCCTGGATATCGATGGGGATGCCGCGTTGCATCAGGTCGGTCAATTCGCTCACAATGGCCGCGAGTTGAGCTTCTGATTCCGATGTTGGTTCGTCAGACTCCTGGTTGAGCGCATCGAACTCTTTGAGCCCCTCGAACTCAGGTTTCATTCTTCGAGATCCTTTTGCAGGTTTGGCATCCCCTCAATGATCTCCCTTAGGCGCTTGAGTGCTCGAAGATAACGCATGCTGGCAGCAGGTTCTGTCAGACCAAGGGATTGGGCGATCTCTTGGTTGTTGAGCTGTTCGTAGTGACGCATCAATATGATTTCCCGGTCATTATCGCGAAGCAGCTGGACAGCCGATTCAATTTGCTCAGCCAATTCGCGTTGGGTGGCTGCGGCGGCCGGGGTGAGTGACTGATCGCGGAATTGGTTTGCCAATTCGATGGTCGATTGATCAAAAGGCCCTTTGCCCGGCTGGGGCTGTTCGCGATCGATGCTGCGTTTGGCGGAAACTCGGTGTCGCCTGTGTGCGTCGATAATGCGATCTTTGGCAATTTGGCGAATCCACAAATGAAAAGGGATAACCGGGTTGCTCAAGTAGTCCGTGAGTCGCCTATTGGCCTCGATCAAAACGTCTTGGATGACGTCACTGACATCCATCCGCTGCATCAAACGCTGATCGAGTCGCAACGAAATCATCCGTCGCAACGAATTTCGGTGGCGGTCCATGAGTTCCTCAACAGCCACCGATTGGCCTCCTCGAACGTTGTTAAGGAGCTCGGCTGTCACTTCACCATCGGGCCAAATGGAGTTCGGTACAGGTTTTTCGGTCGGGTTTTCGGTCGGCTTTTCGTTCATACCAACATTCTAGCTCAATGGCCAGGGCGCTGGCAGAGCCAAGTCAAAGTAGTATCTTATCTATTCGTCGCCTCCCAAAATAAGGCGAGCGGCGGAGTGAAAAATACCGTAGCTGGATTCGCCAGAATTCAGTTGATTCTGAATTCTGGCGAATCCAGCTACGAATCGTGGTGTTTTTGTCCCTGCCGCACTCCTAAGGTTTTTTTCAATGGAGATTCTCTCATGTGTCGTTATGTCGCGTTTTTTGCGGCTCTTTTGAGCCTGATCACCCTTGGGCCAGCCATCACGGTGGACGCATTGGCCCAAGAGCCGACAAAAGTCCTGCCAGCAGATGTGTCACTCGAAGCGGATTTCAAATGGCTATTTGACAAAAAGACACTAGACGGCTGGGAAGGCAATGAGGATTGGTTTCGCATCGAAGATGGTTGTATCGTGGCGGGGAGCCTTGACAAAGCCATCCCCCACAACGAATTCCTTTGCACCAAAACCAATTATGAGAATTTTGAATTGAAGGTCCAAGTTCGGTTGAAAGGAAAAGGGGACAATGCTGGAGTTCAGTTTAGAACGGTCCGTATACCGGGCAAGACGGAAGTCAGCGGCTTTCAGTGCGACGTTGGCAACGCTTTTGGACGCCCTGTTTGGGGAGCACTTTACGATGAGTCGCGCCGCAACAAGATGCTAGCCGAAGGGGATAAAGAAATGGTGCCGGCGTGGCTGCGGAAAGACGACTGGAATGAATTGACCGTTCGAGCTCAAGGGAACCGCATTCAAATTTGGCTCAACGGCAATCCGACCGTCGACTATACCGAAATGGACACAAAGATTGCAAAGACCGGCGTTATCGCGTTGCAAATTCATTCAGGGCCTCCGACGGAAGCATGGTATCGGAATATTCGGATCAAACCGCTTTAAGGTTGGGGCAAATTATCATGAACCACACCGCAACCGAATGCGAATCGGCATGGAACGCACGCTGGCTATCGCGCGTTGAATCGTGGGTGATTGACCAAATGAAGTCAGCGGATTCAGGCCATGGCATCGATCATGTTCGTCGGGTCGTAGAGAATACGAAGCGCATCGGACGCGCCGAACGCGCCAATATCGCGATCTACTTGCCAGCTGCTTGGTTGCACGACTGCGTCATTGTTGCCAAGAATTCGCCCCAACGTCGGATGGCGTCTGCGTTGGCGGCTCAAAGTGCGGAGCGATTTCTTGCCGAAATTGCTTATCCACCAGAATGGATTGCTCCGATCTCCCATTGCATCTTGGCCCATAGTTTTTCCGCGAATGTTCCCTGCCAAACAATCGAGGCCAAAGTTGTTCAGGATTCGGATCGTCTCGAAGCTGTGGGGGCGATCGGCTTGGCTCGTTGTCTGATGACAGGTGGATCCATGGGGCAACGGCTTTATCATCCCGAGGAGCCATTTCCGGTAAATCGCCCGCCGGCAGATACCGAGCAATCCGTTGACCACTTTTTCGCCAAGCTACTTGGTTTGCAGAATACAATGAAAACGCAATCTGGCCGTGAAGAAGCTACCCGCCGTAGCGATTTTTTGCTCCTTTTCTTAAGGCAACTTGCGGACGAAATCGGTGCCTCAAGCAGCCTGCTAGAGACCGCGCTGCTTCGAATTTCTTGAGGATGCGGCGACTATTCATGAGGGATTGGCTTGCGAAGCTTCGCAGGTTTCGCTTCCTCGGATAGACTTACGGTTGCTTTGGCCAAGAGTGACCCCACGTGCGGTACGATTCCAGGGTGTACCAGCGAAGCGAAAATAACTTTTTTAATCTCCATAAGTTCCATATATGTCCGACGCAGAAATCCATCAGCAGCTCCAAACGGCTCTCGAATCATTCAAGGAACCAGAAAGTGGACGAGCCATTTCCAAGACTGGACAAGTAGGTGACTGGACTGTAGCCGATGGGGTTGTCGGTTGCCGGTTGAGCCTGACTTCGATGATGCAGCCAATTGCGAGGGAGACGGCAGATGCACTGCGGGATCATCTCTTGGCGAATGTATCAGGGCTTAAGGACGTTCAAGTCAATCTCGACATTACTTATCGGGCTGCACCAACGATTGGTCAGATAGGGCTCAAAGCAAAGAGCGTCATTGCAGTAGCCGCTGGTAAAGGTGGTGTTGGTAAAAGCACGTTAGCGGCTTCGATTGCAATTGTCCTTGGACGGATGGGCGCAAAAGTGGGCTTGATGGACGCCGACGTATACGGTCCGAGCGTGCCCCACTTGTTGGGCCTGGACGGCCGGCCAGAAATCGTCGATGGCAAGATTCAGCCAATTCGATCGGGTGAGATGCCTGTTATGTCTATGGGCTTTCTTGTTGGAAAGGACCAAGCAGTGGTGTGGCGTGGACCTATGCTTCACGGATCGATTACTCAGTTCTTACGCGACACAGCTTGGGGCGAGCTCGATTACTTGATCATCGATATGCCGCCAGGAACCGGGGACGTTGCGTTGACCTTGTCGCAATTGCTACCGCTGTCTGGCGTGGTTATCGTTTGCACGCCGCAAGAAGTGGCGTTATTGGACGCAGGTAAAGCCATCTCGATGTTTGAAAAGACCAAAGTTCCGGTGCTGGGCGTGGTTGAAAACATGAGCGGGTTTACCGATCCCGAATCGGGCAAAGTATTTGATATCTTCGGAAAAGGGGGTGCAAGAAACAAAGCCGAAGAGCTCGGCGTGCCATTTCTAGGGGAAGTACCGATACAAATTGCTCTGCGAAGCGAATCGGACCAGGGACGTTTGTCCGACGTCCTTTTGGATCCTGTTATCGCCGCACCCTTTGAGAAAGTTTGTCGAGGGCTCGTTCGATCGCTTGCCGCTCAGATTGCAAACAGACCGACCGTTTCCGCTCCATTACCGGTTCTTTAAGCCAATCTTGCTTCAACGCGACGCGCAAGCTCCTGAATTGACTAACCAATTCATTACCTTAGCACGACGCGCAAGCTAGTGAATTTCCTGACCAATATACTACCTTAGCACGACGCGCAAGCTAGTGA
>JAPLNL010000093.1 GCA_026692905.1 Planctomycetota bacterium | reverse complement strand
GCTCCCATGTGCAACGGTTTGTAGTGAACAACCAATGCAACTATGTTTGCATGGGTAAAAGAAAAACCCATGTCTACCAGAATCGTGGTAGGGTCTTTTTTGGCGGCTTCAAAAGACTCCTTAATGGTCTACTGCCAAACTTCAAAGATTCCCTGATGGTCTACCACCGAACTTTTTCGAATAAAAAAACCTACCAGGGATGTTGGTAGGCTTTTTGGTAGACTCGTTTTTTGCTGTTACAACCTTTTAATGGTTCCTCTCAAGCCATCTTTTCAGCTTTTCGACAGTCGGCCTGTCGTTTCGGTCTAGCGTCGCATAGTATCGATCGCAGACTTTCTTATACGTCTTTTCAGGCTTGGCAAGCTTGGTATTCGCTTGAGTATCACGATACATTTGCTTCAAACCAGGATACTTGCTACTGTCGATTTCTGGCTTAGAAAAGAACTCTTCGACTTGCTCAGTGATCGCAATTACTTCATTCGGTTTGTGTGGCAGTCCATTCAAGTCTGCTAATCGTCGGATCGCATCCAGTGGAATCTCCATGTCTGTCCTGATGCCACGATCGAAACACTCGAGCACTGCGTTGAATACGTCGATTGCTTTTCGGGGTGGGGTTCCTATTCGTAGTGAATCGATCGTGTTGTTATGTAACCGATTCGCCTGGCGCAAGTGAGAAAAGAACTCGGCAAGACTTCTCAACTGCGTGCGTCTGTCGTCCGTTGTCATCGCATCACACCATCTGCCACTGGCGGCTGTGATCGCTTGGCGCAACGTCAAACTCGTTTGCTTAGCGTGCTGTTCTGCTTGATCCTCGAGCAATTTCCATTCACTCATTTTGCCACCTCATTTTCGATGGGGAGCAACCATTGCCGAACAACCTCAACTGCTTCCTTTAATCGTCCGTCGCTGATTCGCTGGCGATACCTTGCCGACATATCGCGTTCGCTTGGTATGTGTCCCATGATGGACTGCACCGCGACTAGGTCGCCTGATTCCTCCGCCTGCGTCTGAAACGTCCTGCGCAAGCCGTAGAACCCCCTACCATCCTCAATACCAATCTTCTTGAGAACATATCGAAAGTACCCTGTAACCCGCCAACCGGTTCTTGCTGTGTCTGTGAAGTCCTGTCCTCTTGTCGAAACGAACAGCATCGTGGAATCGGTTTTCGGCCTGACGTCAATTGCTGCCTTGAGAGCGGCTATCGTCTCGGGCCATAGTGGGATCCTGCGATGGGTGGCAGTCTTGGCGCGAGGGTAATCCAACCAACTCGATTCCAGATTGATGGCGGATAATGGCAGGTCTGCAATATCCGAATTGCCTAAAGCACCGTTGACGCCTAGCAGAACCATCGCTTTAGTGATCGGTCCAGCTTCCTTGAGCATCCGCCGTATCTCATCCGCCGTGAAGTCCTGCGTTCCTTTCTGGATCCTGTGCTCTCGCATTTGTTTTGCGGATGGCTTGTCGAAACTAGGTCCGAACCGCATCGGCTTATCCAGCAACGAAGTCTCGTAGGCGAATTTGAAAAGGGATCGAATTTGCTGAATTCGTTTTGTCAGTCCGTTCACACCATAACGGTTCGAAAGTGCTTTTCGGACTTTGGCAAAGTCGTCTGAATTCAGGTTTTGAGCAACTCGGCTTTTGTCGATCTCGGATAGCAACAGCTCGCAACTGGCGTAGTACTCATCGAACATCCGTTGAGACAATTCCCCAGAATCAACGCGGTCCTTCTTATGCTGGCAAAAAGCGTTGACAATTTCCAAAAGGGTACAACCATCCCCCTGTACCCTTTTTATTTCCGCGAAAGGATCGTCTTTTGTGGCTAGCCACTGCTCGAGCGACTTTTGGCCTGTGGGGTCGTTCTCGATGTTCTCGTAGTACTTCCGCCTGCCGCGAATGGTTTTGTACCAGTATCCGCGCCCTTTGTGAAAAGATAGGGTTTGTGCTTTTCGGGGTCGCTTTGATTTCGGCTTTTGCTTAGAATTCGTCATGTTCTCACCTATGCTTAACCAGTGGGGTGGGTTCAGCTCCTGCGATGTTACAGCATCAAGGGAGCACTTTTTAGGCGTTCAAAGCACCTAAAAGGGTACAGAAAAGGGTACAACCGATTCCGTCGTCAGTCAAGCCGCTGACGTTAAACTCGAAATGTCCAATGTTTTCATTGGTCAAAAACACCTTGGATGGGTGGCAGAGCGGTTTATTGCACCGGTCTTGAAAACCGGAGACGTCGTAAGGCGTCCGTGGGTTCGAATCCCTCCCCATCCGCTTTTTTTCTTCCAATACCCAATGTTTTCATTGGTTTCTGACTTCCCACTGGTGTTCCGGTAATTTCACGGTAATTTCGTTCTTCGATCTCTGCCTGTTACCACCAAATTCCGATGGCAAACCAACGACGCCCAAAAACCTATTCTCGCAAATTCAATCCGTCAGCAGAGCCTCGTAGAGCAGTGGGGAAGTACAACGACGATACCCTCCTCTTCGCCAAGCGAGGACATAAAGTCACAGGCATCGACTTCCTTGAAGAACCAATACACATCGCTAAACAGAAGGCCGTCGAACGTAAGCTAACAGCAACCTTTCTGGTGATGGACGCTCTGAAACTCGCAGACCTTCCCGAACACTTTGATACTGTGATCGACAGCGGGTTGTTTCATGTTTTCTCATATGACGATCGACATCGATACGTCGATGGCTTGGCTTCGGTTCTCAAGCCCGGTGGTCGATTTTACCTGTTGTGCTTTAGCGATGACGAACCAGGAACAATTGGTCCACGTCGAGTATCAGAAAAAGAAATCCGAGAGACTTTTGCCGAAGGATGGCAAATTCAGTCCATTGAGCGATCAAGGTACGAGGTTCGCCCCGATCCAAATGATCCAAGTTTCAAGGACGGTGGACCGAAGGCATGGTTTGTGGTTGTATGCCGAGCTATGTATTGAATGCGTAATGTTAGTTGTGCTACGAATCATCATCGAGTTCCGAACAACTGCCCCCACGGAATGACCCAGGGGTAGCTCACGATGATTACGAGAAATGTCGAAGCGATTCCAAAGGGAACTTCGTTGCTACGCTTCTTGAGCAAACGGGGCATCGTATAAACCAAAAGCCAAAGTGTTTTGTAGATCACTTGAATCAAAAGCAGTGCCGACATTGTTATCGGAAAGAACAGGCCCAGCACCGAACCGATTAAGATTGCAGTCCACAATGAGCCGAGGATCGTGCGGAACCCTTCGCTCTCAGTGAACTTACTTTGACAGGCTAACTGCCCGCCCTTTTCGCCGCCAAGCAACGTCAGAAGGCCAATTGGGATTAGTACGATGATGTTGAAAATGTAGGGCAGGTGAAGTAGGGTCATTTCGATACCTCTTTCCGCTCCACCTTGATCCACTCGATCTCCAGCTTGAACGGCCCGGCTTTCTTGTCGCCTAGCATGAAGCCCAGAACGCTGATTTCTGCGGGCCTTACTGCGCTGGCATCTCGAACCGCCCGACCAAACGAAGTCGCTTCAAACTTATCGAGTGGGACTTTGACTTCGATCCATTCGTCTTTCTTAGTTTGCACCGTGGCCCGATACGAGTAAGCCACCCGTTGCCTGTTGGGGTAAAGGTTAAGCATATACTCCCGACCATCGCCCCGGACTTTGGCGACCAAAGTATCACCTTCTTCTAAGTCGAGCTTTTTAGCCTTCGTTCGCACAGAAGCGAAACCCCCATTGTTTGCTAAAGACAGTGTTCCGAAGAATTCCATTGTCTTCGCATCGGTGATCTTGAACTTGCCATCGGAAACGCCGCCCATGACTCCATCGTTAACGGTCTGCCACTCCTTCGCAGCATCGGCTTCTGTAAAGTCGAATAGGGGTTGTAGCGTGTCGTCAGCCATCACCGTTGTCACCATCAAATAAGCTAAGCAGCCGACCAAGTATGCTAATTTCATTTTCTTTAATCTCTTCGTGAATTTGCCAGTGCAAACAGTGCGTCACAGTCTTGCTCCAACACACCGCCTATGATCGTGCATCTCCATGCTGGACTGCGACGAATCACTTCTTCCGCAAAGATATCGATCTGTCGCCATCCCATTTTTTGTAGTGAACGAATGGACGTGCCGAAGACGACCATTTCAATACCTGTCCAGAGAATCGCCCCTTGGCACATCGGACAGGGTTCGGCTGTTGTATAAAGCACGAGTTTGTTACCGTCGATTCCGGGATTGGACAAGACCAGTTGATTGATGGCATCAATCTCACCGTGAAATGTCGGATTGATGGATGATTTATTCCAGCCCTCGGCCAAAATCTCGCCATTATCCCGATTCACTATCAATGCCCCAAAAGGATATTCGGGAACATTCGCCGCCAATTCAATCGCTCGCCGCATATAGAGTTCGTGATCGTTCATGCGACCTCTTAGTTATCGGTAATGGTATTGAGTTTTGAGTCTGCCAGTCTACCCGGCATGTCCTGCGAAATCGTCGTTTGAGAAAGTCCAAGGATCACGATCTTCCCCAATTCATCCAGGTGATGCTCAATTGCAACACAGTCGCAAGAGATACCCAAATGAAGTATGGCACTTGAGCCACGGCAACCCATTTGAAGTGCGGCAAAACTGCGATGACACACCAGATGATCGTCGCCCACACGACCAGAATATCCAACGCAGCCAACGGCAGGTTCCGCATCCCAAACTGGATCGGAGTGAAGATCAAGTTCGCTATAAGGTTGATGGCGAATGGCAATGCGACCAGCCAACTCACTTTGACTCGAAACATCTGCACGAACACGAACCCAAAGCTGACGAGAATGATTGGGTAAAGAATCTGCCAAATCATTCCGATGGTCGCCGGCGCAGGCGTCCAGCTTGGTTTTGCCAGCGAGTTGTACCATTCGATCCAGGGCATATTGATTCCGTTCATTTGTGGAAATGATCTTTGGGTCGGTATTGATTACATCCATTGCAGATCGTTCCGCACTTGGACGTTTAGTGCGTGGAGTTGTTCGTCACGCGGGTCCCCGGCCCAACATCCTTTTCGATATATCGAAAGGATTTTCAGGAAGAACGGTTTCTTATGATGAAATTCTGCGCCAAGAGTCTTTGGGGTAGGCGTTGTACGTTCGATACTGCAAACCCGGCTCAAGCCGTTACACCAACAGCTCGTTATTCATTAACTTCACTTGCGAAGCGATCTGTTCCGCGGTGATCTTGAAGTGCTTGTACAGTTGATCGAACGGTGCGGAAGCGCCGAAGGTACTCATGCCAACAAAATGGCCATCGGCTCCAATGTATTTGTCCCAGCCTTGACGAATCCCAGCTTCGCATGCAACACGCGCCGTTACATCTTTTGGCAAGACACTTGCGCGGTAGTCCGGTGTTTGATCATCGAACAGCTCAAAGCATGGCAAGCTAACGACGCGAGTCATGATCCCTTCAGCCGCCAATAGTTCCTGTGCCTTCATGCAGATCGGAATTTCAGTTCCTGTCCCCATGATGATTGCTTGCGGCTTGCCTGCACAGTCGCTCAGAACGTAACCACCTTTTTCCGCGCCGGCTGCATCGCCAAGCTTAGTGCGATCCATGGTTGGAACGTTTTGCCGTGAAAGCACCATCGCCGACGGATGATTAGTCAACTTCATCGCAGCCTTGTAACAGTACAACACTTCGTTGGCGTCACCAGGTCGGAAGACGTACAAACCCGGAATCGCTCGGCAAGCGGCCAAATGCTCAACAGGTTGGTGCGTCGGTCCATCCTCACCCAAGCCGATCGAGTCGTGAGTCAAGACGTACAGGACAGGTTGATGCATGATACTGCTCAATCGCATCGACGGTCGCATGTAGTCTGTGAAGACGAAGAACGTTGCACCGTAAGCACGCAGGCCGGACAAGCTCATGCCGTTTAGCGCCGAAGCCATTCCATGCTCGCGGATACCGAAGTGCATATTGCGATTCGCGTACTGGCCGGGCTCGAAGTCTCCTTGGCCATCAAGCAAGGTCATCGTCGACGGTGCCAAGTCTGCGGAGCCACCGATCAAGCTGGGCATGTGCGGAGCGAGCATGTTGAGAACTTTGCCGCTGCTGACACGCGTGGCCAAGCCCTTGGCATCGGCCGGAAATGGCTTGAGTCCACTATCCCAACCCGCTGGAAGCTGACGATGAATGAGGCAAGAAACTTCAGCTGCCTCATTAGGGAATTTCGTTTGGTAGTCCGCAAACATCTTCGTCCATGCGGCTTGAGCCTTTTTGCCTCGCTCGCCCATGGTGTCGGCGAAATACTTCTTTACGGATTCTGGCACCAAGAACTTCTCGTTCTCTGGCCAGCCATAAGCCTTCTTCGTCAGTTTGATCTCTTCGTCACCGAGCGGTGCGCCGTGGGCATTGTGTGTATTGGCTTTGTTCGGAGAACCGAAACCGATGACGGACCGGACAATGATCAGCGTTGGCTTGTCCGTAGTTGCTTTGAATGCATCAAAGGCACTTTGAAGAGCAACGAGATCGTTTGCATCTTCGACAAGGATCGTGTTCCAACCGAGCCCTTGGAATTTTTGAGTTGCATTTTCGGTAAATGCAAGGTCCGTGTGGCCCTCGATGGTGATCCCGTTGTCATCGTAGATCCAGCATAGATTCGACAGCTTCAAATGGCCGGCCATCGAGGCAGCCTCAGACGAGATCCCCTCCATCAAATCGCCGTCGCTGCACAGAGCGTAAACGTCGTAATCAAAAAGTGTCAGATTAGGCTTGTTGTACTTGGCCCCCAAGTGCTTGCTGGCAATCGCCATGCCGACGGAATTACCGACCCCCTGGCCGAGCGGACCAGTGGTCGTTTCGATTCCTGCTGCGTAGCCGAGTTCAGGGTGACCGGCACATGGGCTATGAAGCTGTCGGAAATTCTTGATGTTTTCGATAGTGATCGATTCAGCAGCTGTGACCTTGCCGTGAGCATCAACTCCGCGAATCCCGGCAAGGTGAATCATCGAATACAGCAGCATCGAAGCGTGTCCGCAGGACAAAATGAATCGATCCCGATTGGCCCAGTCCGGATTCATCGGATCGTAACGCATGGCCTCAGTCCAAAGCTGGAACGTGACCGGGGCGAGAGCCATTGGGGTTCCTGGGTGGCCGCTATTGGCAGCTTGGACGCCGTCCATGCTGAGTGTTCGAATAGTGTTAACAGCCAGTTGCGGAAGCGTATGTGTTGGTGCGTTCATCGGTTCGGCTTTGAAAAATGGAATGAAGTATTGAAATGGTTGTCGTTCGATAGGATTCTGTCAGGGCAGGAGGATAACGATTTCCTTGGTTTTTCGCAATCCGGGGTGTGATTAGGAACCAGTAGGAAACGTCAAATGGCGTCCCCCGAGTCGCAGAAACAGTCTATAACTGAATTCTCTCAACTCATCGATTTCGAATCCTACCTGGAAACCGCTTGAATCATGACAAAGCCTCCTGTTGTCAAGTCCGTCCCGTTTGCCTTTTGTTGTTATTTCATATTGCCCTTGGCCTCGGTCTTGGCTCAAACGAACGAACCCAAAGATATACCCCTTCTCCATGTTGGGTTTGCACAAGTGGACATCACACCCGTTCGCCCGACTCCCATGGCAGGCTACTACGGAAAACGACTTTCCACGGAGACGCACGATCCGCTCTGGGCCAAAGCCACGGTGATGGACGATGGCAAGAACTCGATTGCACTGATCTCCATCGACTTGATTGCAACCACACATTGGCTGACCGACGAGACTCGCCGCATCATCAAGTCGCAGAGCGGACTTGCCCCCGAGCATGTTCTCATCACGGCGACACACTCGCACACCGGCCCCGTTTTGTACGACCCAAATTCGTCCCGCTACAACCGGTTCGGCAATGATGCGGACGAAACCAAACAATACATGCTCGAGTTGCCTAGTAAAATCGCAGAAAGCGTTGCCAAAGCGGCGGCGGCCAAACAGCCAGTCGCGGTTCGACATGCAATCGGTCAAGAAACGCAGCTCGCCTTCAACCGACGATTCTTTATGACGGATGGTACGGTCGGTTGGAATCCGGGAAAACTCAATCCTCGCATCGTTCGCGAAGCCGGGCCAACGGACGATCGATTGCCGATGGTCGGTTTTTATAACCAGCAACGTGAACTCATTGGGCTTTTGAGCAACTTCTCCATTCACCTCGATACGGTGGGTGGAACGCAATGGAGCGCCGATATGCCTTTTGCCCTTGAGCAAGCCTTAGGTCGAGTGTTTGGCCAAAAATGTCACTTGCAATACTCGACCGGCTGTTGCGGCGATGTCAATCATATCGATGTCCGAAACGGCTTTGACCAAAAGGGACACGCCGAAGCAGCACGCATTGGGACCCGATTGGCTGGTTCTGTGCTGCGAAGCATAAACAAACTCGAACCGACGACCGGAACTCGCCTGCATGCGACCAAACAAATGGTCAAACTGCCGCTGGCAAATGATTCGTCCGATCGCCTCAAGGCCGCAAACCAAGAGCGGATCGAATGGGCCAAGTCCATTTCGGAACGCGCCAATAGCGACAAGCCCGCCCCCTTCATGGAAATGGTCGAAGCCTTCCGAATCTTGGACGTCGATGCAAGAAACGGCGAGCCCATCGAAGCCGAGGTGCAAGTGATTTCCCTCGGTAAAGAGATTGCTTGGGTTTCATTGCCAGGAGAGATATTCGTTCAGTTGGGCCTAGCGATCAAGGATGGTTCGCCCTTTGATACAACGACCATCAGCGAACTAGCCAACGGCTCGGTCGGATACGTTCCGACTCGACAAGCGTATGCGCAAGGCAACTACGAAGTTGTCTCAGCTCGCTGTGCGGCGGGAAGTGGCGAAATGCTCGTCGACTCAGCTCTTCAGCAGCTGCGCAAGCATTATGAGATTCAGAACATGTTTCCAACGAGTTTACTTAAGTCATTCATTGCTCGGGAGGGTGAGGCTCCTGCCGAACCTTTGCACCGTTGGCTCGGCAGGAGCCTCGCCCTCCCTAAGGTTTTCAATGGAATTGACTTTGCAAAGATGTTTACAGGGGTGGCCTCGCCCACCCGAGTAATGACGCAACCCCGCCCTCAAGAGCAATCACCGTAAGTACTAAGACTCATCGCAAATTCAAGCAGAACCGAACCATGATATCAAAACAGATTCCCTCGACGATGCGGCTTGATGACATCGACCCTGCGATCGCTTGGCAAGCCTGGGAGCCATCGCAAGAGGAGCCTTGGGATCTCCGCCGAGCTGCGCTGCTCCATCGACGCTCGGGTTTTGCTGCTACGGCCGAGCAATTGCAGGCCACCATGGCATTGAAACCGGATGAGATCGTATCGAAGATGGTTCGGGGCGAACCGATACCATCGTTTGAGGCAGGCTCGTTCGAAACGGACTCTGCGGAACTGGGAAAGTCCGTATTGGCCACCTCCGACATGAAGCAATTGGCATCATGGTGGCTGCATCGCATGCTGAGCACACCGACGCCGCTCATTGAAAAGATGACCCTGTTTTGGCATGGTCACTTTGCAACCGGGGCTGAGAAGGTCTTAGATGTCGAATTGATGCACACGCAGAATCGACTACTGCGAGAAAACGCTCTGGGAAATTTCCGCAACTTGGCCCAGGGCATTGCGAAAGATCCCGCTATGCTGATCTACTTGGATAGCGTCACGAATCGCAAAGCACACGCCAACGAAAATTTCGCCCGCGAATTGATGGAGCTGTTCTGCCTCGGAGAAGGCAACTACACCGAGACGGATGTCCAACAGTTAGCCAAGTGCTTCACAGGCTGGGAAATTCGCAGAAAGCAGTTTCGATTCAATCTGGGCCAGCATGACGATTCGATGAAGACGATACTCGGACAGCCTCCGATCGAGTCGGGAGAAGCCGCCATCGATTGTGTTCTGGCAAGTCCTCACATGCCGAAATTTATTGTTCGAAAACTATTTCGCTTTTTCGTAACCGAAGATGCCGAGCCCACCGACGCGTTTCTGGCGCCACTTGCCGACCGATTCGCAAAAACCAACTACTCGATCGCGAGTGTTGTGCAAATGATACTAGGTAGCCGATTGATGTTGAGCGGCTGGAGCATCGGCCGCAAGGTCCGTTCGCCTGTCGAGTTAGCAGTAGGCTGGATGCGAACACTCAAGTGTTCAACGAACCTAGGTTTTCTGTCGGATCGATTGAAAACGATTGGCCAAGCGGTACTTTACCCGCCTAATGTGAAAGGCTGGGAAGGTGGCCGCGCCTGGATCAACTCCTCGACTCTCGTGGGGCGAGCGAACTTAATCTATGAACTTATTCAGAACGAAACGACCCGATTTGATCGCGTGAAGTTTCAGGAGTTTGCTACAAAAAACGGTGTTTCAGACTCAACACAATTGTCTAATTGGTTTGCAAAACAGTTCTTTGCCGATGAATTAAACGCTGCCGAGAAAGAGAACATCGCTAGTTCCTTCACAACCTCGTTGGATCGCTGGGCTAGCCAAACCATGATTTACTTAGCAAGCCGTCCAAAAATCCATTTGTCATAACTTTAATCCTATCCGCCAATCATGAACCATCGCATCAATCGCCGAAAGTTTACCTATTCTAGCCTTCAAGGTGCAGCTGCTTTGGCCATCGGTTCGGCTGCTCCACATGGCTGGATGCATTCTCTCGCCGCCAGCTTGAACACGCAACCGACTAATCAAGAGAGGGTGCTGGTGGTCATTCAGCTATCGGGCGGCAATGACGGGCTTAATACGGTTGTCCCTTATTCCAATGACCTCTATTACAAGACGAGGCCGAAGCTTGCAATTCCGAAAGGCGAAGTTCTCAAGCTTAATACAGACATCGGACTGCATCCATCGTTGAGAGGAGTGGCCGACCTGATCGAAAACAAGCAGTTTTGCGTGCTGCAAGGGATTGGCTATCCGAACCCCAATCGATCCCACTTTGAATCGATGGATATCTGGCATTCGTGTCAACGGAAAGAAGCGCGGGGGACCGAAGGTTGGTTGGGACGCTATTTTTCACAAAGCAGTCAGTTCGACAATCCCGAAGCAACCGATTCGTTGGGGCTTCATTTGGGAAGTGAACAGTTACCGCTTGCGTTGGTGGCTCGCGGTGTTCAAACTCCGTCTTTGTCCTCGATCGATCAGCTTCGATGGAAGGGTAAGCCCGAGGGAAACATGGCAAGCAAAGAAGAAATGGAACCTCAACGAAAAACGGCGGTCACATCTGAGAACAGCTTGCTCGATTTTGTTTCCGCGAGCACTTCGGCTGCCATGCACGCGAGCGAACGATTAGATAAAGCACTTGCATCGCCTGACAACGCAGGCGACTTTCCAGATTCGCATTTGGGAGAAAAGCTCAAGGTGGTATCGCGATTGTTGCTGGCTGGTCTTAAGACTCGCGTTTACTACGTGACGCTGGATGGATTCGACACGCATGCCAATCAACTCCTGGCTCATGCAGGACTGATGCGCCAGTGGTCGGAAGCCTTAAGTGCTTTTCATAAGCGACTGAACAGCGCTGGCTTGCAAGATCGTATCATGGTTTTGACCTTCAGTGAATTCGGACGTCGTGTTGCTGAAAACGCAAGCCAGGGGACCGACCATGGAGCAGCAGCTCCAGCCTTCTTGTCCGGCCCAAAACTTGAGAGATCATGGATAGGATCACAACCCAGCCTGAGCGATCTGGACGATGGTGACTTAAAGCACCATACCGATTTTCGACGACTGTACGCCACGCTGATCGAAGATTGGTTGGGTACGCCAAGCAAACAAATTCTGGCGTCCGAGTATACGAAGCTTGATGGGCTAGGCCTCAAAACCTAGCAGTAGATTCTAAAAACCTAGCACGACGCGCAAGCTAGTGAATCGGGAAGTAGATTCTAAAAACCTAGCACGACGCGCAAGCTAGTGAATCGGGAAGTAGATTCTAAAAACCTAGCACGACGCGCAAGCTAGTGAATCGGGGAGTAGATTCTAAAAACCTAGCACGACGCGCAAGCTAGTGAATCGGGGGGGTAGATTCACTAGTTTGATCGTCATGCTAGATTTCGCTACGATTTAACCGTCCACCGTCTACGATTGAATAGCGAATGCGTTGGAATTTTTCAGCCTGACGTAAACTTCGCAACGCGAACGTAATCCCAGGTACTCCGCACCAATGGATTCCGAGCTCTGCAGGACCGAAATTGACCATGAAACATTCATCAACCCAAATGCAAGGTTGTTCGTCAGGCCAACGTAGATTCAGCGCTGTCGCTTCGCGACTCTCATCCGTGGCTATCCAATGCCACTGCTCCGCAGTTAAGACGACTACGGCGCGTCAGTTTGAGCGTCTCGCTAGACAGATCTGAAATCAACGCCATCCCGGGCTCTGCAGGTCAACTACTCAGGCAACCGACCTGTCTCAACGGTTGGAAAAGGTCCGGTCAACGATTTCATGAACTCGACCAAATCCTTCTTGTCCTGAGCGGTTAGGTCCAGCTTCTTGATCTTGTCGCTCAGATGGGGATTGGGATGTCCACCTTTTGCGTACCACTCAACGACCTCTTCCAGAGTCTTCTGGCTACCGTCGTGCATGTAAGGACCGCTTTGTGCAATATTGCGAAGCGTCGGCGTCTTGAACGCCCCCTTGTCCTTTTCAACTTTGGTTTGAGTGAAGCGTCCCAGGTCAGGTTCTTTTGATTCCATTCCGACACCCAAGTTGTGATAGAGTTCGTCGGTGAAGTTCGCACCGACGTGACAGGCGGAACAATTCGATTTCGCGCTGAAGAAAAGATCGCGTCCTCGTTTTGCTTCATCGCTCATCTTGTGAGCGTCTGCTGCGGATTTGAAGGCCGTGAATTTTGCGAACATTTCGGGATCGTCTTTTTTCAAGGCTGGCAAATCGGAAAGTTCTTCCGGAAAGGATTCAAGCATTCTGCGTACGGGTTCGTTGTAGTCATACGGGCTTGGTCCTGTCACCAGCACTCGCTCAAAAGCGGCAAGAGCTTTACCGACGTTTGCAATATTTGGTTTACTGCCGAATACTTTCTCAAACTGAATGCGATAGCCCTCTTTGCTGGTCAACATCTTGACGACAGCATCGTGAGTGTTCCCCATTTCGATGGGGTTCGCGATCGGACCGACTGCTTGGTCCTCAAGGCTGCCCGCTCGACCATCCCAGAACTGCACCTTGCTCAAGATTCGATTGAACGAAACAGGCGAGTTTCGGTTGCCTGTCTGGCCACGAACACCAACTCCAAACTGGGTGTTTGCCCCGTATCCATTCGTGGGACTATGGCAGTCAGCGCAACTCACTGTGTTGTCACCCGACAATCGCTTATCGAAGTAAAGTTGGCGTCCCAACTCGATTTTGGCTCTCGTGAGAGGGTTGTCGGCGGGAATGTAAAGGGCATCGACACCTGCAGAGAGCCCTTCAGGCAATTTCACTTGCAGTTCGGTGTGGTTGGCAGGATCGGCTAAAAATTTCTTGATTTCGGCCACGGACAAGGCGGTGGAGCCCGGAATTCCTTGAGTTAACTCAGCTTTTCCAAGCGTGACAGAATCCGCGGCAGATGAATTAGCTGTCAAACAGATCAAAGAAACCGTACCGAAAGCCAACTGAGCCAGAAGTGTAAAGTGCTTTTTTGCCATGATTTGCCTGTGTTTTTGGTGGGAAACATCAACGATGGAAAGAAACCGAATTTTATGCGCGGTAGTTAACGGTTCAATACGCGCGACATTATAACTACTGGGCAATTCTCGCAAACGACCTTCGTTCAAATAGGAAAAGTAGTGACGTAGTTTTCGGCTCGCGTAAGTAGCAAATTTCGTGAAAAATCGTGTTCAGAACATCCGTGGGAAGCAGGTTTCGTGAGAAATAATCAGGTGTTCTACATTGACCGCAGATTTCTCACGAAACCTGCTATTTTGTCCAATACGTTGTCAAAAGGGGCATTACTTTTTCCCGGCAGGCAATTCCCAAAGCCAAAGAGCCCTATCTTGGAAATTGATATCGGCTTGGAGCGAGAATTAGGTTGTCTCGTTGACGTTCTAGAATCCAGGTCGCTTGGACGCAATCGTCGCGGAGCGACGAGCGACAATGTCGCCCTTCGCTGCTCCGCGAAGGTAGCGTGCGGCAAGTACGATTATCTATCAGCAACACAAAACTGCCTACGTAATTAACAAAAATGTTCTAATCGTCCCAAGTTTGCAGCTTCGAGACCAACCCCTTTAACTGCTCACGACGTTTCTCAAAAAGCGCGAACATCGTTAGTATCAAAATCCCCATCACAATTCCGCTGACATACCACACCCATGTCTGGGCCAAATCGACTGCCGCGTGCCAAATCACGGTAAACATGGCCACGCACAGAAACATCAGTCCAAGCCAAAGTATCGCTCGAATACGCAAGGCGATCCCAGCAAAAATCCCACCGATGGAAAGACCTGCCAAAACAATAGGGAGCCACGGTGCCGCCGATATCCCTTGAATGAATACTTCTGCTGTCGATGCAACATATATACTCCCCGTCGCGATGTACCTAGCGGCCGCTACCTGTTCTCTGGGAAGACGTTCACGGAGTACCTGGAGAATGACGAGAATGCTAAGCGCCGGAGGAATGACCCACAATTGCGGATGATCTACAAAACGAAAATCTGTGTTATGCAACCCATACCAAAGAGCACCATTGCCTGTGACGACACTCGCGCCCCAATAGAGCATCGATTTTCGAAGATACCCAAACGAAGCATAAGCGATCGACGCACACAACAAAGAAATGCCATAATCAACTTGCGATGGAACAAGCCAATGAGTCAGCAATGGCAAAATGGGCAATACCATACCGGACCTCTCCAATGGTTCCGACAACACACGGAACTTCGTCCGCTTTGACCACTCCGAGACCCCTAATCCAACGAACGCTAGCCCAATAATCAATAGTGGCCAAATGGCTTGGACCCAACCAGCGAACAACCACGGCATCGTCAGGCGGATGTGCATTACCAACAAGACCAAAAGCGCTTCGCTCACGTAAACGTAGGCGGTTCTACCTCTTTCAGTCAAACCGAACGGATCACGCCCCGGTATCAAGGCCGCAGCCAGGCTGGCCGCAATCGACGCGATCAGAGCGAGGAGAATGCAGACAATTGCAGCAAATGACACCCTGACATGCAACGCTTCATAACCCAGCGACCATTCCGAAACCAACACAACGCAGACACCCACCGCCGCTGCACCCAGCAAGTACGGCATCAGCGACAATGCAGCGTCACACCACCGCTCCGACAACCCAATCCACTTGATCAATGCATATCCGTAAACCATCCCCATTAGCGCCGTGCTAAGGCTCGCATACGACAGTCGATTGAGGACGTTGATGTTCTCGATGGAATCAAAATGCCATCCTAAAGCTACCGCTGCGATAACACCGAATATTAAAGCAACAAAACGCATGATTCGCGAGCCGTCATCTACGTCAATACCATCCTTGACATTCAGACGATCGTCTTTGTAGCGTGCAAGCAACCCGATTGCGAACGCCACCGCCATGATCGCTTGCGAAGAAGCCAGTCTAAGAGGCTGAGATTCACAAAAGAATTGGGCCGCGATCGCTAGACCAACAACTCCAAACGCCAAGAGGGTATTTGCGACAATGACGACCATCGAACTGCTACGAGCCGCAAGGGCTGGCAGAAGCTTCGTTCGGTTGACATCGTCCAGGATTCGGTCACTCGCTCGCCACACAAAACTACTTGCAAGGCAAAATGCAGCGAATCCCAACGTGGATATCCAATGCAGTTCCTTCGGGGCGGCATGCACAAATTGGAAGAACAAGATGACAGAACACAAAGCGCTCACGTACACCATGAGATCGGTCACCTTGGTCGGTCGCGTCCAATATCGAGAGATGCTGCCAACCAAAGCAACTAGAATGGCAAACGCGTAGTACCAGGCCGAAAAGGGTTCCAGCAAAGCGTTGAGACTAACCAGATACCAGACGGCGCTCATCACGGCTAACAAGCAAATTGCTGCTCCATGCAGGAACCGCATGGACGTCGCAAAACCCGCCAGTGAACAGAAGAAACTCATTAGAATTGCCGTGCTGATTTGTAGCAGTAGCGTATTTACGATGGGATTACCCGGGGTAGTGCCGCCCCAAGCGGACGATGTATGAACGAGTGCTGCGGTCTGAGCCGCTACAATCGCACCAACTCCAAATCCAAAACGTCCAGTTCTCCACCCGATAATCAGCGATATCGCCGAGACGGCGACCAGGATACTCGACGCATGCAATTCGCTATTGCCAATGGGCAGCATTCGAAGAGCCAGAAAGAAGCTTTGCACCAATGGTAACGACATGGCAATGCGTTCGCCCACAGTGCCCATCAAACCCCCTTCAATCGCCTTCGCAGGCTTCGCGACCAACCACGCCATGATCGCTCCACTGCCGAGCAGTACGACGCAAGGTAACTCGATCGCGAGTGTTGCATTGCTGGCGACTCCAGCAAGACAGCCTGATGTGAGAAATGACACCGCGACAAACCACCAGTGCCACATCGTTTCCTTGGTCGTATACCAGTCTGCCGCAAAAGCAACTCCCAGGGATACGACGCCTAGCAACGCAAACACCTCGAGTCGATTCAAAATCGTCCCGCTAATAAAAATTAAGATAGCCGTCAGGCACACGCTTGCACCCAAAAACCCATTCGCGATTTGCAGCAAATTACCACGCCATAGGTTTCGTCCTTCTTCAAGGTTTGCAGTTGATGCGATTCGCGATAGCCAGCCCAAAGGCTTCCTTTGCGAATACCAATTCCAAACCAACGCAAATCCTCCGCTGATGATGGTCAACGTCGCCAGCAGACCGACCCAAGCAGTCGGCTTGAGCCCCTCGGACTTGAATGTCAGCATAAACCCAGCCAGACCCGACAAGAGCAATACAAGACATGACGCAAACGCCATCACAGGGCTGCGCCGAACAACGGAGTTAGCAATAAGTCCGATAGCCAGGATTGAAATTGGAATCGTGTAAGACGAAGCCAAGCCAATGCGAATAAAGATGCTGTTCCCATTGGGACCTGTAAAAGGATGCGCCACCAACGCCAAAACAATTTGCAATACAAACCAAGCTAAAAAGGGAGCAACCAGCATGACCGTGGCTGTTATGCCATATTTCCCCGCCCCAAACTTCACTGATGACCGACTCGCCAGCAGAAACACAGCCGCACCACAAACAGCCAGTAAACCAGTGCAGATCGAAACCACTACCCCCGTGGAATCGAACATAAAGTGAGGTATTGTCGCGACAATCACGACGACTCCCAACAAGATCAGCGGTATTAGCAGGCTTGCGACGAGAGTTGCGAAGTAAGAATCAAAGCGCATAGTCAGATTCTCAGGCGTCGAAGTCTCCTTGCTTGCTCGAACCACATACCAACCGCAAAGAACAAAGCATCCCATCCCAAATGCTAGGCTCGTCGTCCACCTCAAGGCCGACGCCACTGCAATATCCGACTCCCACCGAGTCGCCAACGGTATCGCGATGGATAAAATACAAATGACCAGCCCACAGGACCTTAGCCGACTTGGCTGGCTCCAATTGCCAACCGCCAGACTCAAGCACAATGTGAACCAAAGCCAAAACATTCGCGGCAAGCCAGCCAAGCCGCTTGCGATGCTCTCCGTATTCCAACCCACCATCCGATGCGGTAATGCCGCGAATTCAAGCTCCGCAATATCCGGCACAAGTCGCGTTACGGTTTCTCCTGCAACTTCAAATTGGACGGACTGAGTGCCGGTCAATCCATCCCGCGGCATCAACTCCTGTACGCTACCTGGTGCCGCACCATAGTATGCCAAACAAACGAAACCAAATAAAGCAAGCATCGAGAGCCAGGGAGCAATTGAATAATCGTTCAATGCAATGAACCGTTGTCGCATTCTTTTGAAGCGTGACGGCGAAGCGTCTGCCGCTTGCAATCTGCTTTCCCAGCGTTCAACAATTGCCACTGCAAGCAAGCCTAGCGAAGCGAAAATCGCGATCCAAGCAATATCCAATTGAAGCGACAACGGATGGACAAAACCATATGGATTTTGTTCATACCAACTCTGAGTCTTCGCATAATGATGAACCCACACCAGTCCGGCGGTCATCCCGAGGAGCTGTGCAACGGACCAATCCACCGCTTTTGACGCCAGCCATGATATTGCAACCCAAATCGCTGCCAACAGAACGATCTCCCTCACGCCAATCAAAAGGAACTCAGGACGAGCAGCGCCCGACTCGCTCATCACAAGCCACAACAGGGCAATCGCAAGGTCCAAAATCGCGATTCCCCGATACCAAACAGCCAGAGGCTCATGCGCAGTCGTTTGTTTCCGCCAAGAAATACCGAGCATCGATTTACGAGCGGACTGCGCAACAATCAGTATTAGCGCTGCGGCGGTTAGCGACCAATACGTCGATGCTAGTATCCCCGCTTCTTGCAACCACCCAAACACGATCCCTTGGAAGCACGCTGCAACAACGAAAACGCCCGCCATAACGTCGAGAAACATTAGTCCCCTCACGGAAGACACGACGATCATTACGATCGCATAAATTAAGTAGATTAGCGCGACGCTTGTTGCATATTCATGTCGTCCGAATCCAAAAACAGTCAACAAGATCGTGCCGACGATGCCGGTCAGCCCACCCGATTTGAGTGCGACCAAACCAAACACAGTTCGATCCAGTTTAGACAACATGGCCGAAAGTGCTAAGCAGACTGCACTCCAGGCCACGAGAACGAAGCCAGTGTCTGCCGAAGCAAGTCCTCGCAACATAGGCTGCCAGTCTTCGTTGAGCAAAGCCACATGTCCACGAGCCACATGCCATCCGATAACCGCAACGCAGCCACCGATCATGTACCATACGAATCCCAGCTTGGGTGATTGAATCTCTTTGGCAATGAAGGCAACTAGCACCCCAACGCCAATCAAGCTGGCGACCATCAAAAGCGGCATTGGCCAGGCAAGAACCAGACCGAAACAGGCAAAACCCATCGCGAATGAGCCTAGCAAGATTGACGCAAGCAAGAGTTGCGATTTTTGCGGTGCTCGATGTCCGATCGACATGGAATAGACCAGTGATGGAATGGCAGCAATCCAAAACAATGGGCTGAGATAATGGATAGACAGAAGTGGTGTTCGACTACAGCCCAAGAGCAGTCCGAATGCAATGAGAAAGCCAAACGAGCCCAACCCCAGAAGCCTGAACAACGCATTAGTCTCAAACCTCTCCGAAGAGAACAGAGATCGCTTGCCTATCAACATGCAGAGAACGTAAAAGCTGACCAAAGCGAAAGCACAAACCGATAGAAATAGCGTCCCAGACTCCGCATCGACCAGTCGGCGGACGAGCAAATTGGCGATAGCAAAACCGACTACCGTAGCGGTGGTGATGGCTTCGCTTTGCGGCGTGACGACCTTGGCCGCAAACCACGCGAGACAACCGAGCAATCCGAGCGACAGGCACTCGCCAATGACGGTCCACCAATCCCAGGGTGCCCCAAGAGTGAAAATTGCGAATGCTAAGAAGTTCAAAGGGAGCAGCAGCAATCCGATCATCAAAATCCCACGGCTTGTGGTCGGAAGCTTCCAACGATGGCAAGCGTTCAGCCCCAGCCCCAGGATTGCAGCGTTGATGCCCGTGAAGATCGAGAACTTGAGCCACGGTCTCGACGCAATGTGCTCCCAAAAACTGAGAACGAGGGCTGTCGAACAACACAGGATTAGCAGTCCACCGGCAAGCTCACCCCACTGAATGTTCTTTTCTTCCATGAAGGCATTAAGCCATTTGCCCCAGGTCTGCTTGATCTTCGCCATTCGCGGCGCAGCAGGTTTCGGAGGAGCGAGGTAATCGCGGTCGAGCGCATGCGGTTGTGGGGGCTGAGGCCAAGCCGCAGGGCCGAGAACGGGAGGGAACTCCGGCGCCGCAGAGTTGTTCGGGCTGACGCCCGACGAGTCCGAAATCGATGCCAACGGAGCCCCATATGGAATGTCTCGGTTTGGTACAAGCATAGCATCGACCAGCGTTGGATCATCAGAAGTCGTTGCCGCTAAGGCCACGGGATTAAGCGTGCCTTCAGTTGCTTCAACATCCGCGGGCCTACCATCGTTCATCGGATGCAGAAAAGTTCCCGGTGGAAGCGTCAGTGTCGGGCTCGCAGAACCGGCCCTCGCTTCTCCCGATGGAGACTGGTCAAGCTGTTGAAGTGCCGCAGTACCTCGGTCGAGCGATTCTCTGTCGATTATGCCTCGTTCGTATGCAGCGTTGAGCGCAAATTGGCAAACCCGTGTCGCTGTTGAGCGACTGACCGGCCGGCTTGTCCAACCACACTTGCGGCAAGCTTTGTCGGATCCGGCTAATTGCTCTCTGCACTCGGGGCATGACCGTTTCTTGATTCCACGTAGGAGCGAAACGCACAGCAACCAAATTCCATGGCCCGTTGCGGCCCAAACGAGCAAAAAAATCAAAAAGCCAAACAAGACGAAAGGTAGTTGAGCCATTGTCAAACTCGCGATTTGGACAGAGACAGATGCGAACAGAAAACGATCCAATTTGCCTTCAGCTTAAGAGAATAGATAGAAATGCCGGGAAGTGGGCGAACAAACGTATCCATTTGAACTTTAGACCAAAATGTAAGGGTAAAACTAAGGCTTTCGCCCAATCACGGGACACGTGAGAACGCAAACGAGATACATGGTTGCTCGAAAGGGAATCTCTGTGTAAAGTCACCTGACGTTTGACCTAAATCCGTTCCACTTCTTTCGAAGGAGCACAGTCTCATGTCACCTCAGGAAAAAGCCCTCGCGTTAGAAATTCCGTTTAGCAAACAAGAACCGGGCTACTTGGCCATGGTTGCTAAAACGGGCAATTTGCTTTTCACTTCTGGACATGTTAGCGACATCAAGGGCAAGCTAGGTGCGGGACTTTCCGTCGACCAAGGTCGAGCGGCCGCAAGGGAATGCGCTGTAAAGATCCTCAATTCCGTCTGGAACGCTCACGGTACACTCGATGGTTTACGTGTTGTAAAACTTCTGGGTTGCGTCAATTCCACGCTTGAATTTGATGAACAGCATCTTGTCATCAACGGTTGTAGCGACCTCCTGCACGAGATATTCGGTAAGACGGGCGATGGTTACCACGCTCGAAGTGCATTGGGTTTTGCGCAAATCCCAACCAACTCGGCCGTCGAGGTAGAAGCAATCTTCGAAATAAAGGCCTAACTCGATCGCGGTTCCTAAAACAAATTACTGCAAATGTGTTTTGAACCAGTCCCATACGATTGGATATTGATCCATGATACCAGGCCATGAGCTATGGCCTCCGCCGGGTTGCACAACTAACTTGATCGGCAGCCCCATCGCTTCGTATTTGGCTTTCATGACGTTGGACTGTTGAATGGGTACCGTCTTGTCCGCATCGCCATGAATGAGTAGCAGCGGCGGCGAGTCCTTGCCGACAAGCTCGATAGGAGAAATCGAACGCAACTGCGACTCAAGATCCTTGATCTCGCCAAACATTCGCTCGAACAAATCGGGCCGAACAATGGATAACAGCGCATATCCCTTTGGTCCGTTCCAATTCACCATATCGGTGGGTGGGAACCAAGCAACGACAGCTTGCACCCGGCTGCTCACTCGTTCTAAAGGATCCGCTGCATCAGAATTTCCATCATCCCCTTTCATCGCAGCCATCAACGATAAGTGCCCACCTGAAGATCCGCTTGTGATCCCAAGATGCAATGGATCGACACGGTATCGTTCTGCATTCGCACGAACGAATCGAATGGATTTCAAAATATCGGCTGGCATTTCTGGCACCGTATACTTGGGACTGCTACCGTGCCTGACAACAAACAGAGTGAATCCCCCCTTCAATAGTCCTTGCATCCAGTGGTCGTATTTGCGGCGTTTGTCCTCCTCTCCCGGCACATCCGATTTTTTCGAGATCCAGCTGCCGCTAGAGATAAGGATGAGCCCCATTCCGTTCCGATCGGATTGTGGTTCGATGACATCAAGAGTTAATGCGAGACCGTCTTTATGACCATAGACCACATCTTCGATTACATCATACGGGATGAAAGTGTCGTCGGAGCGTCCGACCAAAGGAACGAAGGCAGCCAAAAAACAGACATAAACTCCAAGACGCAATACGCGAACCATAATAATCCCTTGAGTTGAGAACGACGAAAACGCTTAAAAGGTATTTGCCTTGAATCATTCCCCGCCGCCTCTCTTAAAGAGGAGAAAGTACTTTGCAACACCAAGGCACGCGGTGCGGCGATAGCCAACTGGCACCTATCGCATTTGTTTTCTAGCGGCAGTGCCGCGAGCCCTCCGGTTTCTAGCCACTGACTGTTAAACGATTTAACTCCAGCTTACCAAGTTTCACAGTCGAGTGGCGGGTTCCGATATACCTAGCACGACCTACCTAGCACGACGCGCAAGCGCGCAAGCTAGTGAACCTACTTTCCAATTCACTAGCTTGCGCGTCGTGCTAAGGTCGTTCTCATGTTGCCGCCCGCCCAACCAAGACCTCAAAAAACAAGAGGACTGTAATTCACAGTCCTCTTATCTAAATTTTTTCGTCGAAACAATGCTTCAACGTAGCCAAAGCAGTCTGACTAGCGGCAGCTGTGTCGCATTGCCAACTTGCTTCCCAAGCAGCATCGCTTTGGCGTGCACGAGACAACTGGCGGACAGCAGCGAACTGGAGTTGGGCGGCATCGTCGAACTGGAGCACAAGTTCGAACTGGAGCACAAACGCGAACTGGAGCACAAACGCGAACTGGAGCACAAACGCGAACTGGAGCACAAGTGCGAACTGGCGTGCAAACGCGAACAACAGGAGCGGAACAAGTCACAGGAGCACACTGGCGAACAGCAGGAGCACAGCGACGTACTACTGGTGCACATGTTGCTACTGGCGCACATTTTACCACTGGTGCGCAAACGGCGACGGGAGCACAGACGCTTGCGCAGACTGGAGCGGGCTCGCAAGCGGATGCGTTGCAGCCCTTCGATGCACATCGCCCCAGCATAAAACCAGCATCAGCTGACGAAGTGCATACGAAAAAACCAGCTACAAACGTCATCATCATCAAAACAAAACGCATGAAATCTACCTCCTGGAGAGTTAAGACACGAAATCTAGGTAGAATGTACCGCCAAAAATCGATTCCAAATACACCCCTCGACTGGCTGAATGAGGTTACTTCTTTAACCATCGGCAAATGGAAGCAATCGACTGGTTTACTGCCGCATTTTGGAATCAACAGAAAAAGCGGATAAATCTGTAGCGAAAGTCGTCAAGACTTTCGGCATTGATCTACCGACAAAACTCTTGTCGAAATTCGCTACAAGACGAGTTTCCTCAAAAACGAATAACTCGCAATTTTGAATGTTGGATTAGATAATTCCTGGCTTTCCGTCTAGACTAGGGTTCCCACCCAGCTCCATGATGGCGATCTAGATTGCCATGTATCCCGCCGCCCCAAGAATCCTAATGAGCTCATTTAAGACGTTGAAGCGACTCTTTTTCGTAATTCTTCTGATCGCTTGTCTGGCAACCGTAGGCGGCATGTCCCCTCGTTTCTTCAAGACGGCTACGACGAACAAACACTTGACCCACACCGTTGCTGTCGGTGACTTGTCCGTTACGGTTACCGAAAATGGCTCGGTTGAAAGCTCGAACAACAAAGAGATTAAATGCTTGGTGCAGGGGGGAAGTACCGTTCTGTGGGTGATCGAAACAGGCACCATGGTCGAGCCCGGCGACGAATTGGTCCGACTGGACCAATCCAAGATCGAAGACAAAATCCTCCAGCAACGCATCGTCTATGAGACTGCCCTAGCAAACAAGATCACAGCGGAGAGCGATGTCGCTGTTGCCGAAATCAGCATCACCGAATACCTCGAGGGGTCCTACCGCGAGGAGCGCAGTCTCGTCGAAAAGGAAATATTCGAAGCAGAGCAAGTGCTTCGTAAAACCGAGTTGTCGTACGAATCCGCGATGCGGCTCACCGCCAAAGGTGTCCTTAAAGGCTTGCAACTCGAAGGGGAAAAGTTCGCGGTGGACTCGTCCAAAAAAGACCTCGAATTGAAGAAGACCAAACTGGATTCGTTAGAAAAGTACAGCAAGGAAAAGACGCTTCAACAACTGCGTAGCACGCTTCGGGCCGCACAAGCGAAACTCGCCTCCTTCGAAGCGTCCCTTGAATTGGAACTGACGAGGCTCGACCGCGAGAAGAAGCAGCTAGAGAATTGCGTTATCCATGCAGACACGAGTGGAATGGTCATTTTCCCCTCTATGGCCGCTTGGAAAGATACGCCGGATATTACCGAAGGGGCAATTGTTCGCGAACAACAAACGCTTTTGATCATCCCTGACGTTAGCAAAATGCAGGTCAAGGTCGGCATCCACGAGTCCAAGATCGAACGCCTTAAAGTCGGCATGCCGGCAAAAGTCCAACTGCAAGATCTGGTTTTGGAAGGGGAAGTAAGCGACATCGCCGAAGTCACTCGGCCAGCCGGTTGGTGGACGGGCAACCTCGTGAAATACGATACCAAGATCGCAATCAAGCCTCATCCCGGACTTAAGCCTGGAATGAGCGCAGTGGTCGATGTCGTCCTTGCGAAACATGAAAACGTCTTAACAGTCCCAGTTGCTTCGATCGTCGAAAGCAACGAGGGATTCGCCTGCTGGGTTGAAAACGATCACGGCTTTGAGAGACATCTGCTCAGCCTGGGTGATACCAATGACGAGTTCACGGTGGTTCAGGACGGACTGGCTCCAGGGGATCGCATCGTGCTGAACCCATCTGCCTTCGTAGAAGAAGCCGAGGGACTGGTAAAGCAACCATCGAAGAAGACGGAACAAGTCATCAAGGCGGCCGACACACTCCAAAAGACCGCCCTGAGTCGCAAATGAGTGGATCGCTCGGGCAAACGATTAGGCTTGGACTAAAAAGCCTTTTGCTTCAGAAGATGCGTTCAGCCCTCGCAGCGTTGGGGATCTTCATTGGTACAACGACCGTGATTTGGCTAGTGGCGATGGGCGAGGGAGTCAGCTATCAAGCACAGCAACAGATTCTTGAGCTTGGCGCGAAGAATATTATCATCCGCAGCGTCGAACCCATTCCAACAAGCGGCGAGAAATCCCGGGTCAAAAGCTACGGGTTGTTGAGAGTAGATTATCAACGCATCCTTTCCAATGTTCCGACCATCGTTCGTTCTGTCCCTATTCGCGAGCTAAAAAGAGAATGTCGCGTCAACGCCCGCACTGCCAGCATCAACTTAATCGGCTGCGCAGAAGAGCATTTTGAACTGAATCGTCTCGAGATGGCTAGAGGCCGCTGGATGGCCAAGCAGGATAACCAAGAGAATCTGATCGTGCTCGCAGATGGAACCGCCCAAAAACTCTTCCCAGGCGAAAATCCTATCGGAAAGAATATTAAGGTCGAAAGCGACGTCTACACCGTCATCGGCCAAACCAAAGCCAGAAGCGCATCGGCTGCGATCGGCGGAAGCTTGGATTCGAGAGACTATAGTTTCGATGCTTACATTCCGCTCGAGACCTTTCGCCATCGCGTCGGCGATCAGATTATGACTCGAACCGGCGAAGGGATGAATTTCAAAGGGGAGATCGTCGAGCTCACCCAAATAACGTTAACAGTTGGCGACGTTCAGCAAATCGATGAAACGGTGGCCATCGTCGAATCGTTGCTCAAAAAGTACCATGAGAAACAGGATTACGCAGTCGTTGTCCCCAAGGAACTACTTCGTCAAGCCGAACGTACCAAAGCCATGTTCAACGTGATGCTCGTCGTGATCGCCGGGATATCGTTATTGGTCGGTGGCATAGGCATCATGAACATCATGTTAGCAACGGTAACCGAACGGACCCGCGAGATTGGCATCCGACGCGCATTGGGTGCTAAACGCAGTCACATCATCCAACAATTTTTGGTTGAGACGTTGGTGTTGACGGGAAGTGGCGGAGTGTTGGGAGTGCTATGTGGTTTGATGTGCGGACCCTTGTTTCGAACAACGAGAACGATCGTAACCGCGTTTTCCCCTGACTTGCTTCCGCCCATTATTTACACGCTGGAACCGCGAATTGCGTTGTGGTCGGTTCTGCTGTCGCTTTTCATTTCACTCGGGGTAGGCCTGCTGTTTGGCCTGTATCCCGCCAGGCGAGCCGCCTTGATGAACCCCATCGAAGCCCTCCGGCACGAATAAACCCAAAAAACATCCTGGCTGGTGTGCTTGGTTGAATTGGCCAATACCGTTCGTCTTACTCATTGTTTCCGATTCCACGAAACGTAGGGTGTGCGATAGCATCTTTGGAATCGCCAGCATAGATGCTTCGACCGCCATCGACAGGCAAGCAGGCGCCGGTAATGAATTCTTGGGTTGCAAGAAAGTAAGCTGCCTGGGCGACATCCTCCGGTCTACCCAACCGTTTGAGTAAACATTGCGATTGAATCGCATTCGTTTTTTGTAGCGAAATGGACTCATCCAACATGACTGGGCCCGGTAGGATGGCGTTGACGCGGACAGCCGGGTTTCTAGTCGCCAATTCGACAGCCAGGGAGCGAGTCATGGTTTCGATGGCGCCTTTGCCGGCAAAGTAGGCTGAGAAATCGGGGTAGGGCCGAAGCACAGCCCAGTCTCCGATGAGCACAATAGAACCCCCATCTGGCTGCTTGGTCATTTGCAAGCCAGCCGCTTGGCTGCAGAGGAATGTCCCCAAAGTATTCACTTGGAATTGGCGTTGTATATCCGCAGCGGTGGTATCCTCGAGCGCGCGCCAATCCCAGATCGCGGCAGAGTTGACGAGGACATCCAATCGACCGAACTGCTGAACAATTCGATGCACCGCAATCCTCGCAAAGTCGGGCTCTTCTACTGCTCCTTGTACGACGATCGTCTTGGTACCGATTCGATTCAGCTCGGCAGCGCATTTGGCCGCATTTTCCATGGATGTGTTTGCGTGCAGCGCGATTTGGTAACCTTGGGATGCAAAATGCTTTGCGACAACTTGTCCGACGCGCGGCGAACCGCTGCCTGTAATCCAGGCCACTTTTTTTTCTGACATTTTCTTTCCGTCACTTCGATTGAGTTGGTTTTCTTGATCCGGTCCCGTTTTATGGAGTTTTTGATAACGTCTCAAATTTAGGATTGGAGAGGATATCTTAGGCGGAAAAACCGGGATTCCGTCGATTGGATGAGGGGTAAGTTACAAATTCGTTCGGGTCGAGACCATCTGGGCTGCCCATGTTCTGTTACTCGGACTAGAATTAAGGTTGTTACCTTTCCCCTGATTTTTGTCCTACCCGCCCTTGGCGGAAACGCAAGTCGTCCAGTCGAGGAGCCCGTAGTGAGGCAAGCACTGATTAGCGATATTCACGGTAATTTCGAGGCGCTGCAAGCAGTGCTGACGGATATCGCAAGCCAATCCGTTGACAATATCGTATGTTTGGGGGATGTCGTCGGTTATGGCCCTAACCCTTGTGAGTGCTTGGATTTAGTGATGCGCAAGACGTCGTTGACGATCATGGGAAACCACGATCAGGCGGCGCTTTTCGACCCTGAGGGGTTCAATCCCGTGGCCTTGAGGGCTATCTACTGGACACGGGATCGTTTGGACGCTGGAGTACTTAACGTCGTCAACAGGCGTTGGGATTACTTGAGCGAATTGCCTAAGTTGCAGCACCAGGACAAATTCATGTTCGTTCACGGTTCACCGAGGGACCCGACCAACGAGTATGTTTTTCCTGAGACGATTTATGACAAGAACAAAATGGAGAACATCTTTACGCGGGTCACGCAGTATTGTTTTCAGGGACATACTCATATGCCCGGTGTATTCACGCCCGATCTTGAGTTCATTAAGCCTTCTCAGTGCGATGGTGTTTTTTCGCTCGGCAAAGAGAAGTTGATGGTCAATGTAGGCAGCGTCGGACAGCCTCGCGACGAAGACAACCGCGCTTGTTACGTCATCATTGATCATGAAGCCCGCAAGATTTATTTTCGCCGGGTACCATACGACTTCGAGACCACATGCCAAAAGATTTACGGTGTGCCAGAGCTAGACAACATGTTGGGTGATCGCTTGCGTACGGGGCGTTAAGCCGGATTTATTTACGGACTCCATTTTAGAACACAAGAAAACCCAACTCGTGCGCACTGCAATCGTTAGCGATATTCACGGCAATTTGGAAGCACTGCAAGCTGTGCTTAAGGATATTGAGTCGCAGCATTGCGATCGGATTATTTGTCTTGGAGACGTGGTGGGCTACGGTGCGAATCCGTGCGAATGTCTCGATATCGTCTCGACGTTTGAGCAATGTGTTTTAGGAAACCATGACTATGGGGCGCTGATTGACCCTGAGGGGTTTAGTGCCGCGGCCGAACAAGCGATTTTCTGGACTCGTCGGCAATTGGAATGCAATACTCATCCCGAAGCTGCACAGCGACGCCTCGAATATTTAGCGAGGCTGCCTCGTATGATTGCCGAAGAGAACATTTTGTTCGTGCATGGCTCTGTTCGGAATCCGCTAAACGAGTACGTGTTTCCGGAAGATGTATTCAATCGACGGAAAATGGAAAAGCTCTTCTCCATGGTCCAAGGGTATACCTTTCAGGGGCATACACACGCGCCTGGCATCTTCACAACCAACATGCAATTCATGCGCCCGGATGAATTCGGGTATCAGATGACTTTGCCCGAAGACAAAGCTATGATTAACGTCGGTAGCGTTGGCCAACCCCGAGACGGCGACTGGCGAAGCTGTTTTGTTATTCTCGAATATCCGCGGATCGAGTTCCGCAGGATTGAGTACGACATCGACACTGCCGTGAACAAAATTTTCGCAATCCCGGAACTTGACAATTTTCTGGGTGAACGCCTGCGAGAAGGCCGCTAACCCGGGTTTGCCGTATTTCCGGATGGTTTGGCCAGAAATATCCGACGAACTGGGACGATTCCCCTAGGGAAAAGTTGACATCGGGGGGGCAGTTACCGTACCTTAATTGAGTGGGACTACCCGCAACTGCTTTTCCGGAAAACTTGCTCCTCTTTTCACTACCGATGAGGTGGCCTCATGCGCCGACGAACACACATTAGTTTGGTCGTTCAATCGTCTTTTTTTGGTGCCATGGCTTTGATGGCTGGTCCGGATTTCTTGGAGGCCAAGGTGCACGCCCAGGCGGCGCCCCCAGCTTTCAAACAGCGAGAGGTCAAGCTCAAGGATAAAGCCAAAGATGAAAAGGAAAAGGAAAAGAAAAAAGCAATTAGCAACAAGGGGGAAAAGCCAGACTTCGCCCCGATTGAGGAATACTATCGCGATTACTTGCTTCCAACTTTAACACAAGACTCGCCAGAGCAAATCAATCTTGCTCGCAAGGACATTCTGTCCGACATGGAAGCAATCGAAAGAAACAAGGAACTCGTCCCTAAGTACAACACGTACTTTATCAAAGAAATGCGAGACCTAGCGCTCAAGGGCGCGGACGGGAAGACATACTCGCCTACAGCACGTATCAATGCAGCTGTCTTGATTGGACGGATGAGTCCAGAAGCTATGGTCCAAAAAACCATCCTTGAATTCATCGACCAGAAAGAAAACGATGGAGTCCTTAGTTCCGGCCTGAGTAGCTTGTTGAGGCACGTTAAGAGTCCTTTGTTAAGCGAACAAGTTCGAGGCCGATTCGTTCAAAGTCTGCAGTCCACTCTGACGAGTCCAGCCCCTCTCACGCGAGACTCCGAAGCGCACTACTATCTAACGTCTCAGACAATCGATTGCCTCACCGAAATTGCGAAATTGGAAACAGACAAGGACAAGGAAAAAGGGCCCTCGAAACTTGCGACCGCAGCCCTCACGCCTGCCTTGATCAAGATCATCGACGAACAAAAATCGGAATGGCTTGTCGAATCTGCATTGGCTAGTTTTGGCACAATCAAGCATACAACCATTTCAGCTGAGGACGCCGTCGTTCTCGAAAAAGCCATTGCCAAGTTCATCAAAAAATCGACCAAGGATTGGAAGAAGCGTATCGCCAATTCCGGTGCTTCAGGTGCTGGCGGCGACATGGGAATGGGAATGGGAATGGGTAGCAGTATGGGGATGCCTGGTTCCGGTGGAGGAGGCCCGAAGAAGGGTGGGGCTTCGTCATCCAGTTCAAGCGGTGGAGAGGGCCCGGAAATGGGCGAATTCGGGAAAGGCGGGGGCGGAGGAGGAACAAAACCCAAAAAGGAGGAACAGCCTAAAGAAGTTAAAAACGCGAGACGAATCGCGCACCAACGTTTTGAGAAAATTCACTTGGCCCTCAATGGCCTTGCTCTCAATGCCGCATTTCAAAAGCGACCCATACCAGACGAAAAAGACAAAGAAAAAGGAAAGGCAGAAAAAGCACTCTTGGCTTTCCTCCCTGCACCGGAAAAGGAGAAGGTTACCAAGTTAATTGAGAAGATCGACCAATTCCAAAAGGATCTCAACGATGAAAAAATTAACGACCTTAATTCTCTCAATGCTTCGGTGAAAAAATCGATTCTGGCTGTTCGGACCGAATGCGACGAAATCCTTGGCGAAAAGAAGGAAGTGGTCATTGAAAAGGACGACGATAGTTTCGGACAGTAGCAAGTAACCAGTTAGCTCCTTCCCTATCTGGGCAATGAACTTTAGAATCAGGCGCTCATACCAATGCAGGCACTGAGAGAAGGTTTATGTCCCACGAGTCGGCCTTAGTCGCAACCACCCCTCACTCACTAATCAATGCTCCACGGATCCCTGATTCGTGGAATCATAAGCATTTGTTGGGGCTGGAACATCTAACTGCGAGCGAGATCACATTGATCTTGGACTTTGCGGAATTTCTCCACAAGGCAACTTCCAATGGGCGAACCAAGCTGGATTTGCTCAAGGGAAGGACAGTTGCCAATCTGTTTTTCGAGAACAGCACTCGAACCAAGAATAGCTTTTCGCTCGCCGCGAAGAGACTCGGTGCTGACACGGTTGAATTTTCGTCTAGCGGCTCAAGCGTCGCCAAAGGCGAAACGTTTATCGACACCGCAAAAACCATCGAGGCAATGCTAGTCGACGCCGTAGTCGTCCGACATAGTTCACCTGGCACACCACACATGCTTTCGAATCATTTGGCTTGTAGCGTCATCAATGCGGGAGATGGCCCACACGAGCATCCAACGCAGGGGCTGCTGGATATTTTGACCATTCGACAACACCTCGGCTCGTTGTCCGGATTGACCATCGCGCTGGTTGGCGACATTGCCCATTCCAGGACGGCTCGCTCCAATATCTGGGGACTGCTCAAACTCGGTGCCAAGGTTATCGTTTGCGGCCCAGCTACCTTGGTTTCCAAGAATTGGGAGAAACTCGGCGTTGAGGTCTCTTATAGCTTGGACAAGATTCTACCCCGCTGCGATGTGTTGAATCTGTTGAGAATCCAGTTCGAGCGACAAGCCATCCGCCCCTTTCCTTCGGTCCATGAGTACACGTTGCTCTATGCCATGAATCAAGAGCGCATTCGCCGCAGTAAGCCCGAGATCCTAATCATGGCCCCAGGCCCAATCAATCGTGGGGTCGAATTGACTCCTGAGGTCGCAGATGGTCCCCATTCGGTGATTCTCGAACAAGTTACCAATGGCATTGCTATTCGCATGGCGACGCTCTGGTTGCTTCTCAACGGTAGAACGTAACCCACCATGTCCAACCACTCGCGTTGCCCCCTTTCTCAAACACCAATTCTCCCAAGACTCCATGCAACCTGAATCCTCTTGGCTCATTGAAAACGCGCGGCTCGTGGACCCGAGTACTGGCATGGATCGTCAAGGACGACTGCTCATTGTGGACGGACGTTTCGCAGGAATCGACTTGCCGGATGGCGATCTACCCGATCAAGTTCAAAGGATAGATGTATCCGGTTGCATATTGGGACCGGGACTTATCGATCTTGCAACCGAGTTTGGAGAGCCGGGACGTGAAGAAGACGAAACCATCGTAACGGGAACAACCGCGGCTTTGGCTGGCGGTTACTCAGCGATCGCTCTTTCCTCGAACTCAGAACCACCCATCGATACCGCTGCCAGCGTGGAGTTCATTCGTCAGAAAGGGGTTCGAGCGGACAACTGCCGTGTCTATGCGTTGGGGTGCGTCAGCAAAAACCAAAATGGAGAATCCCTCGCCGAAATCGGCTCTCTCGTCGAGGCAGGCGCAGTGGCGTTGAGCGATGGTCCACGCCCAATCGAAAACACCGCGCTTCTCCGCCGAGCGCTCGAGTATTGCGGGATGTTTGACCGGGTGGTTTTTGATCATCCTGAGATCGCATCGCTATCCCGAGGAGGTGTCATGCATGAGGGCTTGGAGCAACTCAAACTCGGCCTTTCACCGATCCCAGCCGAAGCCGAGGACTTAGCTACCTCAAGAGATCTCCGACTCGTGGAAGCGACGGGAGGACGATTGCACCTAACGAGCATAAGCACTTCGGGGAGCGTCGAGTTGTGTCGGCGCGCCAAAGCCCGTGGAATCCCATTCACTTCCGGTATTTTCATCGCCAACGCGCACATGTGCGATACGCTGATGCGAACATTTGACGCGAACTGCAAAATAAATCCACCAATGCGATCACAGGACCATATCGAAGCATGCTTGGAAGGGCTCCGGGATGGCACGATCGATATCATCAGCAGTGGGCATCGCCCCTGTTCGTTGGAAAAGAAGATGTTGGAGATTGACGCTGCCCCGTTTGGAATGATCGCCTTGGAAACGGCTCTAGCTCAAGTGATCACTCATCTCATCCGTCCAGGGATTCTGACATGGTGCCAAGCGTTCGAAAAAATGAGCCTCAATCCCGCAAAGCTACTGGGGCAACCGGGTGGCAGTCTAGCAACCGGACAGCCAGCCGACTTCACCATCATCGAACCGGACAGGGAATGGCAAGTTGACGCGACGGCTCTGCAAAGCAAGTCCTACAACACACCATTGAATGGTACGATTTTGTATGGAGTTGTTTTGAGCACATTTGTCGCCGGTCGCAAACGCTGGACGGTATCAGAGCGAAACGCGAGCTAACTGAACAATTGCTTCGCAGAGTTGGAATTCAGCGCGATGATACCCCAAATTCCAAATGGAATGCCCAGCAAGCAGCAGGAAGACAGGCATGGAATGCATAACACGATTGCCCCGACTTTCGCTAATCCAAGCCCCTTCCTACGTAGGGTGCGATCCGTGCAATGCGCCTGAAAACGGCTGAAGTGATATAGGAAAAAAGAGGCGTCCTCGCCCAAGATGTTGGTTATCAGACTAACTCCGAAGGAAAGGACGCCTCATGGATGA
>JAPLNL010000092.1 GCA_026692905.1 Planctomycetota bacterium | reverse complement strand
GGTATGTCGTGCTAGGTATGTCGTGCTAGGTATGTCGTGCTAGGTATGTCGTGCTAGGTATGTCGTGCTAGGTATGTCGTGCTAGGTATATTGAATCCTGCCTCTCGCCATTACAATGTTGCGACGATTGATAGATTCGCCTTTTCTCTAAATAACGCCAGTAATCCATGCACTATTTGGTAATGCCGCTTGGGAGTGCCGGGGATGTTCACCCATTTGTTGGTCTGGCCCTCGAATTGAAGAGACGCGGTCACGCCGTAACGCTGGCCACGAACGGGTATTTTTCAGGTCTTGCGGCCAAATTCGGTCTCGATTTCATTGAAATTGGTGACAGCTCTGCCTTCCACGAGGGCATTAACAACCCAGATCTTTGGCATCCCTTTCGATCCTTTCCCTATCTCTACCGCAACATGATCGAACCGACGGTTCGGCCACAATTCGACATCGTGTCGGCCGAAACATCGAAAAGGCCAACGACCGTTTTGTGCAACTGCTTTGGGTTGGGAGCTCTCAACGCACAAGATAAAATAGGAGCCAAGGTCCTATCGATACACTTGCAGCCAGTCATGCTGTGGAGCCGAATCCAACCTCCGCGAATGCCAGGGCTGTTTGGCCCAAAATGGCTTCAACATCACATGTACAAAATGGCTCAACGACTGGTGATCGATCCTGTCGTGCTGCCCTCGCTCAACTCGATTCGTCGCGAAATTGCTTTGCCGCCGATAAAGCATGTCATGGACTGGTGGCATTCCAAGAAGCTACTCCTCTGTCTTTTTCCTGATTGGTTCTGCCCGAGTCAACCAGATTGGCCTGGTCCAAATGCACAAGTGGACTTTCCACTTTGGGATGAACGCGAACATGGTCAGATTGCTTTTGCGGACGGGCTCGGCGAGATTCTAGAGCCATTTCTCAATCAAGGGTCTGCACCGATCGCATTCACACCTGGCTCGGCCAATATTTTTGGAAATGACTTCTTCGAGGTAGCGGTCAATGCGTGTAAGAAGTTGGACAGACGTGCCCTATTCTTGACGCGATTCCCAAAGCAGCTCCCACCTGATTTGCCCAGTTCGATATTGCATGTTCCATTTGCACCGCTAAGTCTTCTGCTGCCGCGATGCTCGGCCTTCGTTCATCATGGTGGAATCGGGTCAGCCTCACAAGCGATGGCTGCGGGGGTTCCGCAGTTGATTCGCCCACAAGCACATGATCAATTTGACAACGCAATGAGAATCGTGGAACAAGGTATCGGGGATTTCCTAAAACCGAAACAGTTCACCGCGAATACGTTAGCTAGCAAACTCAAGAAGTTGCTTGAGTCCGAAAAGATTTCAGAAAACTGTAGGGGCATCGCAAAGAGAATCGTACCGTCGCGTGGAGTGAATCAAGCAGTTGACCTGATCGAAGAGTTACAATAGACACAGCCACCCAACGTAGTAGCCACACTCTGTCGTGAGGTCATCTGGAGTGAATCGAAAAGGATTCCTGGTGAGCACATAGAATATGCCTACTACTTAGAATTTGCCAGCGGTATCAAAGTGGCTATGCTGCCTTTTTCTCGGCACTGTTTCTTTCGATGTCCTTTTTGTCGAGGGCAACTGTCTCGGCGGCTATGGCTGCCTCAGCAGCCGCATTGGCTTTCTTGGCCCGAATCTTTTCTCGCAGCTCGAAGATACGTCGCTTCTTCTGGGCCTCGATCTGGGCTCGTTTGACGTGAGCCACCAATAGGTCTTGCAATCGATCTCGAAGCAAGATCGACATCGAAAGGAGGCATCGCAGTGAGATAAAAACGACGATAGCCCACAAAGCCCATCGCAGTTGAAGTTCGCTGATCATCGAATTCGATTACGCGGCCTTACGCTTTGGTTCGTTGGATAGCACTTGCTTGAGACGATCGAATTCTTCGATGCTGGTGAAGTGGATGGTGATGCGTCCACGTCCTCGGCTGGTTTGGCTGATATCAACGCGTGTTCCCAGAAACATCTTGATGTCGTTTTCCAGCGAGGCGAGTTGGTCCGACTTCGAAGCCTTTCGGCGAGGGATGACACCCAAGACTCCGTCGTCAGAATCGGCTGCTGCGGCAATAGCTTCTGCAACTCGGGCTTCGGTTTCGCGAACGCTCCAGCCCTCTTCGCGAATCTTTTTGAGGAAGCTAACCTGCTCTTTGATGCTACCCAAACTCAGTAATGCCTTGGCATGACCAGCAGACACTTCGTCTCGTTGAACTGCATCGGTGATGGCGTCGGGTAGTTCCAACAGTCGCATCATGTTGGCGATGGTGCTTCGATCGATCTTGAGCCGCTGTGCCAGTTCGTCTTGCGTGCACTTGTGCTCCGTAATGTATCGCTTGAACGATAGCGCTTTTTCAATCGCGTTGAGGTCCTTGCGTTGCAGATTTTCGATGATGGCAAGCTCGGCGACCAGACGGTCGTCCGCTTGTCGAACTTCAGCGCGGATGGTTGGCAACCCAGCCAGTACAGTTGCTCGCAAACGACGCTCACCGCTGATGAGTTGGTAACGTTGGCCAACACGGCGCACTAGGATCGGCTGGAGCTGTTTGTGCTCTTTGAGGGATTCGGCCAGCGATTCGAGCTCGGAGGGATTGAATTGGCGGCGTGGCTGAAACGGATTAGCGTCAATCAGGCTGGTTTCAATCTCGAGTGTCGTATGCGTCGCCGAATTCGACGATTCAACGGGAGCCATGGGGATAGTGATCGGGGAGATCCCAGACCGATTTGGGGTCACCCTAGCATGCGCGTCTTTTGCCAGAGAGCGTATGGCTTCATTTCGAATTGCCGCATTATCGCGACTTGGCATGGGTTCTGGTGAGGGCATTGCGATACCGCTGGTCATCTCGGCAGCTGACCCAAGAGGTTGCTGATTTGGGGCTGCCCCGTCCTCCACTTGAGTTCCGAGAAGTGCGGCCAAACCACGTCCGAGTCGTCTATCTTTAGTCACGTTCCAATACCTCCATGCAAAGTTCAATGTATGCCCGTGCCCCACGAGAACGCGGCGAATAGGCCAAGACGCTTTGCCCATAGCTGGGCGCCTCGCTGATCGCGATATCGCGCGGGATTACGGTATCAAAAACAATATCTCCGAAAAACTCCCTGACTTCGTTGTCCACTTCGTGTGTCAGTTCAAATCGAGGGTCGTACATCGTCAGCAGGATTCCGCCGAAGGTTAACCTACCTGGGTGTTTCTGCATCACGTCGCGAATGACGTGGATCATTTGCGTCAAACCTTCCATTGCGTAGAATTCGCATTGGATTGGCATGAGGACTTCGGTGCTTGACGCAAGAGCGGCTTGCGTTAGTTCCCCGAGCGACGGTGGACAATCGATGAAAACCGTGTCGAACCCGCCCATACCCGCTTCCAAATGTTGTTTGAGCAAGTCTCCTTGGGAGAGTTCGCCATTTTCCAATTTGTCTACGTCCTGGAAGGAGCGACAGCCAGGCATGAGAAAGAGATTCTGCTGAGATGTTTCCAGGATACTCTCCCGGATCGGGGAATCAATTAAAAGCGGGTGCCGTTCGGCAGGTTCATGGCCAAGACCGCTAGTGGCATTGCATTGCGGATCCAGGTCGACCACGAGTGTACGGTTCGAGGACTTTGCCATAGCGGATGCCAGATTGATTGCCGTCGTGGTCTTGCCAACGCCACCCTTCTGATTTGCTATGCAAAAAACGCGAGCCATTTGAAAGTTCGATATGTGATGGAAATGTTAATTTGGGGGATTCAGGTTCGACAATACGAAATTTCGGATCGTGGCGCAAATAGCAGTTCCACGTTTCACAATCGATTGGGCAAGAAAATTTAGTTGGATTGGGTGGAACCACGAAGTACACGAACGACGCGCGGCCTGTTCTACGTGGATCGGTTTTTTGGTATATTGAATTACCGCACCGTAGTATCCCACCCTCAAAACAAAATAGCTGCAATGACTGTTCCACCCAAAACCGTACGGCGACTACGCCAATTGTTTCTAGGTTCCAACGCGATCGTCGCTTCTTTGTTTCTCGCGAGCGGAATTGGCTATGCCGATGATGCCAAGGACGCAAGTTCTACGGGGAACAAAGGAAAGCTAACCGATTGGGTCCACTGGCGAGGCCCACTTCAGAATGGCCATTCCCTCGAAAAGGGACTTCCCGACACGTTCAAGGTTAATGGCGAAAACCAGCTTTGGCGAAAGGAAGCCTTCGCTACTCGCGCGACACCCATCGTGATGAACGGCAGATTGTATACCATCTGCCGTTCCGAGCCAGAAACCACGAAAGAGGCGGAAAAGACGGTTTGCGTGGATGCTGAATCCGGGGAGTTGATCTGGGAAAGCATCCACAACGTTTTCTTGTCGGACTTCCCGTCCGAGCGAATTGGGTGGGCAAGTCTCATCGGCGACCCAGAAACGGACAATGTCTATATGCTCGGCGCTGGATGCACGCTGCAATGCATGGAAGGCAAGACCGGGAAAATTGTCTGGGAAAAGTCCATGCTCGAGCAATATGGGATGCTTTCCACGTACGGTGGGCGCACAAACTTCCCAACCATCTTCGAAGACCTGATGATTATCTCAGGTGTTACGACAGGCTGGGGAGATACTGCAGTTCCCGCCCACCGGATCATAGCCGTGGACAAGGTTACTGGAGCACCCGTCTGGACCATGACCACTCGTCCTCGCCCTGAAGATACCACTTACAGCACCCCCATCTACACCGTTCTCAATGGACAAGCGGCTATGGTTTTTGGAGCGGCTGACGGAGCGGTTTACGCTTTGCAACCTCGAACAGGGAAAGTGATTTGGAAATATCAGGCATCCCCCCGCGGACTTAACTCGTCACCGATCGTGGAGGATGGGATAGTCTATTGTGCCCACGGGGAACAAAACGAAACAGACCGAACGACCCTCGGTGGAATCTTCGCTTTCGATGGGAATACGACTGGCGATATTCCAGAGAGCAAACTTCTTTGGAAGGTACCTGGCAAAGCAATAGGACGTAGCTCGCCGGTCAAGATTGGCGAACGTGTCTACTTCACAGAAGACAGCGGTATTGTTTACGGAATCAATGCCAAAACCGGTGCGATCGAAGTCGAGAAGAAACTTGGGAACATTATGTTCGGTTCCCCCGTTGTCTCCGAAGGCAAAATCTACATTGGCGAAAACAGTGGCAAGATCTACACGCTCAAGCCGACGGAAAGCGGGATCGAAGTATTGGGCAACACACGGCTCAAGGACGGAGAGGTTTTCGGCTCGTTTGCGATCGCAAATGGCAGACTGTATTTGCCAACCAACAAGGCGCTTTATTGCATCGGTGCAAAGGAAGCCAAAGTCACTGCCGACCCCATGCCCAAGATGGCAGTCGAGGCTACAACGGACGATAAAACCATCGCCCATATCCAAGTCTGCCCTGTCGAAATGTTGCTTTCGCCCGGTCAGAAGGCCAAATTGCAGGTTCGGGCTTACAATGCGGCGGGACGTTATCTCAAGAACCTGACGGACGCAAAAATCGTTGTCGAGGGAGGCGGAGAAGTCAATGATATGACCTACGCAGCACCCGCCGATTCGACCGGTGCTGGGCTTATCCTGACTGCCACCTCCGGAGAACTGAAGAGCATTGCTCGAGCCCGAGTTATTCCATCGCTACCTTGGAAATATGACTTTGAAGACAAGAAGGTGCCTCTATTCTGGATAGGTGCTGCCTATCGACACAAGCCGATTGAACTACCCACTGGAGGCAATGGGCTGGTCAAGATAAGCACAATCCCAAAGGGAACACGCAGCCAAGCGTTCCTGGGAAAGCCAAGCGAACATGACTACACCATTAGCGCTGAGGTTTATGCAAGTGGTGAGAAGGATACCGTTCCTACTGAGAATCTGCCGGATATGGGTGTGGTCAACCAGCGCTACACTCTGTCGCTCGAAGGCTCGCAGAAACTCCAGATTCGCTCCTGGGCTTCTCTGCTCGAACAACGCTTCGCCAAAACGATTCCCTTTGAGTGGCAAGCCAAGACTTGGTACACGTTGAAATTCCGAAGCGAGAACAAGGATGGCAAAGCCATCCTCAAGGGCAAGATCTGGAAGACAGCGGAAGCCGAACCCGAGGCATGGACCATCGAGGCTGAGGATCTTTTGCCGAACACGATCGGTAGCCCAGGTCTATTTGGCAAGTCATCCGTGTCCGAGTTCTTTATCGATAACGTGATCGTGACGCCGAACGAAGAGGCCCATTTAAGTCACCCTCCCTCGGGGAGGGTCGGGCCTTCGGCCCGGGGAGGGTGAAGTGTCGGTGAAGTCCGCGTTCGCACTTCAACCTCCCCTCGTTACGCTCGACCCTTCAGGAGCCTCCCGGAGGGAGGGTGACTCGCCATTGCTAGCTAGAGGCGCATCTGCACTAGTTCAGGGACGATCTCTTTTGTCTCTACCGTTCCGAACATCGTGAAGGCAAAAACGTCATCGATATGAACCGGCAAGATCTGTCCGGCTTGCCGAACATTCCCTTCCCATACCACGATTCGATCGCAATGCGTTCGGCCAGTCATTTGTCGCAAATCGCCCGTCTGTTCTTTTCGAACCGACCATTTGCTCGGCCCCTCGACCAAGATAGGAACCGTCTTACCGAGAAACTTCATGTTCTCCTCTAGGCAGATTTGATTTTGAACCTCGAGGAGCTCTTGATTACGACGGTGCTTTACATCGTCAGGAATATCATCTTCGTAAATTTCGGCACCCTTGGTTCCGGGTCGAACACTGTACTGGAAAATAAAGCTGTTTTTGAATCGGCAGCGGCGAACGAGGTCCACGGTCATCTGAAACTCTTCCTCCGTTTCGCCGCAGAAGCCCACGATGAAGTCGCTCGAGACAGCTGCGTTTGGAATGATCTCGTTGATCCGGTCCATCATCGCGTAGTAGTCTGCGGTTGTATAACCTCGCTTCATGCGTTTGAGAACATTGTCGCTCCCACTTTGTGCTGGGACGTGTAAATAAGGCGAGCACTTGGGCAAATCACGAACTGTTTCCAAAAGTTCCCGAGTCATGTCCTTTGGATAGTTCGTTACAAACTTGATGCGTTCGATCCCGTCGATAGTATGCAGCGAACGAAGCAGGTCAGAGAGTCGAGTCGTTTTGTCCCCTTGGATGTAGCGATAGGAATTCACCGTTTGACCAAGTAGTACAATTTCCTTGCACCCCTGATCAGCAAGCACTCTCGCTTCTGCGATGATTTGATCTGGCGCACGCCCTTGTTCGGGCCCACGTGTCATTGGAACAATGCAGTACGTACAAAACTTGTCGCAGCCAATTTGAATGCGAAGGTAGGCTTGGAAAGGAGTGGGTCTCATTTCCGGATCGCGCAATGGGTCGAAGGTTTCATGCGACCGCTTGATGTCCTCTACTGTGCCATCGCGTCGAGAAAGGCTAACCGCGAGTTGCTGTTTTTCGCCCGCTTGTGCGTTGGCTATCAGTTCAGGAATACGATGAAGTTGCCCTGGGCCCACGACCAAGTCCACGAAGGGTACGCGGTCAAAGATTGCTTTCTGATCCTTCTGAGCCATGCAACCCATGACACCGATGATCTTCTCCGGATTTGCTAGCTTTAGCTGCTTTAGGTGGAAGAGATTATTGTAGGCTTTTTCTTCGGCGTGCTCGCGGACCGAGCAAGTGTTGAAGAGGATGGCGTCGGCATCCTCCGCCTTCTTGGTTATGCCGTATCCGGATTTCCGCAGCGCTGCCACGACCATTTCACTGTCGAGGACATTCATCTGGCAGCCAACGGTCTCAATGTAGAGTTGCTTAGTAATGGCTGGGAGCGAGGTGGCAACAGTGGATTCCGACATCGAAAACGCCCGGTAATGGTTAAAAAAGGTGTTCAAAACGCTCCGAAGGACAGGCTGAAGCATTCAAAACACAAATATACACTCACCAACGCTGGTTCCCAAGCGCCAGCAGCGGCAAGCTGGAAAGTGTAGCGAAAGTCGTCAAGACTTTCGGTGAAATTGCGACAACCGCCGAAACTCTTGACGAGTTTCGCTACCGGTCGAGGACATAGAGTGTCAGCGTTAAGGAAGACGAAGGAGTCGAGTTGATTCCTCGAGAAGGAATTTTGGATCCATGAACGGCTTGTGGCCGATATCTTGCCAGCGAATTCTGCCGTTGCTATCGATCAAGAAAGTTCCATGCAGCGGAACTCCTTCGAAATCGTCGAAGCAGCGAAACGCTTTGAATATGTCCCCTTCCGGGTTCGCCATCAAAGGAATTCGCATTTCTCCACTGTACTTCCGCAACCCCGCCTGAAGTTGGGGCAAAGTCTCAGTGCTCATGGCCGCGACATCGATACCGGCTGTTTGAAATTGCTCAACCATCGGAGAAAACTCTTTGAGCTGTTCGGCGCAATGGAGGCAACCAAAGCCAAGGTAAAAAATCATAACCAGCGGACGTTTGCCAAACTGCTTTGTCGATCGAGTTTCCCCGTCTGAATCGGTAGCAGACCAAACCGGTGCCAAAGATGGGGTCCATCGAAAAGGCCCCAGCGAATCAAGCGTCGGACGATCGCCAACGTCGGTTGGAGCTGGACCAGGCACGCGCCACTTTCCTTTTTCGCCAATCCAATCGACCGCCGGAAGAACTCGCTCGAGCATAGGTAATGCCGAATCCGCCGAAGCTGCGATGGGTGACAATGCCAACAACCATTGCTTAGCTAGCGTTCTAACTTCTTCGTCATCGCGATTGTTTTGGGCTGCGATCCAAACCCCGATAGCCATCGGTAGCAATTCTCCCGGCCCCTCCTCGATACGCTTCTTAATGCGATCGAGAGCTTTCTTCGGGTAGCCGGCTTGGGAAAGCCACTCGATGCGCGTCATTGAGTTGATGATGGGGCGGCATTGATGAGAAAGGTCGAGCGCCTTTCGATAGTGACCTTGGCTTGCGGCAACGTAGGCTTCCAACGCGAACTGAAGCTGCTTGAGCTTGGCAATTCGATACTCGAGTTCCGCTTGATCACTCGCTTTTTCCTTCCGCTCGTCCGACCAATCTTTCGCTTTGGAATCATCGATGTCCTTGCTCGGCATCTTGGGTAAACTTGGATCATTCTCCTCGCCGAACGGGTCCGGACTCAGTTCGTATGGTTCAAGCAATTTCGGAGGTCTAGCAGCCCCCTTCTTTTTGTCCTTTTCTTCTTTTTTGTCTTTGTCCTCTTTTTCAGCCAACAATTCCAAGCTATCGCGCCCTTCACTAGCCTTGGCTTGCAATGTTTCGAGCAAGCTGGCGAATTCGCCTTGCATTTTCAGCAGCCGAGGTTTGTCATCGACTTGAGAGTAAGCGATTGCCATCCAAGCTTTTCGTTCGTCCTGTTTCAATTCGTCTTCGGTTGGCTCCAAGTACGCGGAATTCGAGAGCTCGATAAGCTCCGGCCATAGACGGTAGGTCGACAAAACACCCAAAAGTCGTTCTCGTCCGAGGGAAGCGCTGCCTCGGCCGGACAAAACGTTGAACTTCGGGTGACGGGGCAATTCGATCATGTTTTTGGCGAGATCGACTGCTTCCTTGACACGCCCGATCAACATCAAATCGCGAATGAGCCATTCGTTGTTGTGAGCATAGTTGTGGATTTGGTCCGGCATAACCTGGTCGCGAATCATGTGGGCGTGGTCCACGCGGGCCGAGGCTTCTTGTTGCCAAGCGGCATCGGCGTAGCGATGAAGCCGCGAATAAGTATGCCCTGGCATGTGCCACATGTGAGCGATGCCCGGTGCGCTAGGACCGCATTTGGCCGCAGCATCGATTGCTAGCTTTTCTTTCCGGTAATCCCAAAGGTGGATACGGAAGTGGTGCGCTGGGTGTCTTGGGTTGGCGTGAAAGATATCCGATAAGATCGAGTTGATCGCAAAGTGACTTTGGATTTCGATGCCAGAGCCATTGTTTTGCCAATACTGCAAAACCAGCATGGCTTTGATTTCAATATCATCCGGATAATCGCAAGCAATTGCCTCCAAGTCTTGAGCGTACCGTTTGAGGCGTTCTTTTTTATCTTTTCTTTCCTCCTCGTTTTCGCGTTTCTTTGCTTTGGTAGCGGCTTTCTTTTCGGTTGTCGTGTTGGCCTTTCCATCTTCGTCGGCAACAGGTTCCGCTTTGGTATCCTTGACGCGATTGTTCCACGCTTCGACAAGGCGTTTTTCTTTGTCCGGCGCATTGGCGATTTTCTTCATCGCTTGTTCGCTGAAGCCCTTGGAACGCCATGGATTCTCAATGTTTGCGCGAGCCATGCCCCAGTAAAGCATGGCACAATCAGGATCGAACGCAGCCGCTTGACGGAATGAACGTTCGGCTTCGAAATACCAGAACCCGTGAAGTTGAATAATTCCCTGATCGAAGAAGCGTTGAGCCATTGGGTTCTTGGTGGAAATCTCCCAATGAACGTTGCCCATTCCGCTCATCAAATAGGCGGCTTGCCTCGGCCCATCGTTAAACGCTTCTGCGTGGACGGAATGACCAGGCTCTGTCTGCGGATGGTCCGACAAAGCGCGTCGGCATACGAAAAGACTGGAAATGACCAGGATGGCGGTCAAAACATGGTAGGCAGGCATAAGATTCGCGTGGAAGTACGTGAAATGGGTGGGACAACTTCAATTGTACCTGCTACGTTTCCCCCGAACTCCTGTAGAATACGGTTTTCAATGGAATTTGCCCCTCGGTCAGTAGTCACCCTCCCTCTGGGAGGGTCGAGCGTAGCGAGGGGAGGGTGAATTGCCAGAAGCAATTGCACAGGTCACTTCGCCTTCCCTGGCCTCTGGCCGCCCCTCCCAGAGGGAGGGTGCCTATCCCACTTCTTAATGACGTTAGGCGAACAACTTGACTGCGAAAAACCTTCGACTTTTGATGATTCTGTTCATCGTATGCCTGTTTTGCTACGGCAACGCGCAGCGCATTCGAAACCTTGGCGATCTCGGCTTTGCGATGGAGATCATCGACCGAGAATATGTCAGGAAGCCGGACAAGAAGAAACTGTACGAAGCTGCGATGAAGGGAATGATTGATTCTTTAGATCCGTACTCGAGCTACATCCCCAGCGAGTCACTGAAACCATTCCAGGCCGTGTTTGACCAGGAGTTTGGCGGATTGGGAGTTAGTCTCGACGGGCCACCACGTCGAGAGCGATTGACCATCGTGACCGCTTTATTCAATTCTCCAGCCTACAAAGCTGGTCTTCAACCTGGCGATGTCATTTTGGAAATCGATGGAGTGGATTCAGAGAAATCCCAGGTCGAGGCGGTTTCGCAAAAACTTCGCGGAAAAGAGGGGACTTCGGTTTCGCTCAAGATCGAACGAGTCGGTGAGCCTGAACCGAAGGAATTGAAGATCGTTCGGGCGAAGATCGAGGTAGAATCTGTTTTGGGTGATCGACGAAAAATGGACGGTTCTTGGGACTTTTCGATGGAGGCCGATCCCCAGATCGCTTACCTGCGTCTGGACTTATTTGGCGAAAAGACCACCGACGAATTGAAGGCCGGACTTACGTTGGTTCGCGGCAAATGTAAGGGTATCATCATCGACTTGCGAGACAACACAGGGGGGCTGCTGGTCTCGGCCAAGGATATCTGCGATCTGTTCTTGGATGACGGCGATATTGTTAGCACTCGAGGACGGGACAATCGAATAGATCAGCGTTATGTCGCCACGCCGGGAACCGTGATTGCGAGCACGGTTCCGATCGTTGTCATGATCAACGAACATTCTGCAAGTGCAAGCGAAGTGGTGGCCGGTTGTTTGCAAGATCGGTGTCGTGCCACCGTTGTTGGCAATCGCTCCTTCGGCAAAGGCAGTGTTCAAAATGTCATTCCACTCGACGGTGGAATGGCTGCGATGCGAATGACGACAGCCTATTACTACCCACCGAGTGGTAGACTCATTCATCGAGAAAAGTTGGCCAAACCCGAAGATGTTTGGGGGGTCTCACCCGACGAAGGATGCGAAGTCAAATTGAGCGAAGAAGCATCGATGAAAGCCATCGAACGCATGCGAAAAAGAGCCGACCCAATGGAAAATGGACTGGGTCGGCCACGCGATGCTTCGGTTTCGAATGCAGAAACGCCTACGGAAGTTGGGGGCCAAGAGAATTTCGACCCGACTTTGAAAGAAGATCCACAGTTGGAAAAAGCGGTTGAGGTTTTGCAGAGAAAGCTAAGCGAGTAAGCGGCTGTGTCGCAGGCGATGTAGCCGGCGAAGATTTTTTAGCACGCCAAGCATGCTGCAAACATTGGGCACGAGTCCCAAGTTCGCTGAGGTGCGGAAAGCCAGAATTTCGGTAGGGAACCTACATTTTGTCCAAAACTGTACAGCTGCATGAGCTGCTTGCAATTTCTTTGCCACGGTCGTCGGTCACGACACATCGAACGTATCCAATTCGCAGACCGCGCTGAATCATTTCGCCGCGAGCGACTAATTTCTTGCCACGCACTGGACGCATAAAATGGATGTGTAGGTCGATCGTGGAAAAATCCTGACCTGGATCCAGAGTTCGACCAAACGCGATCCCCATGGCGGCATCCGAGAGTGCCGCTAGCACGCCTCCGTGAACCCTTCCCATTGGGTTGTTCAGTCTCTCATCGATTTCAAGTTCGACAAGGGCTTTCCCTAATTCTTTGTCTTCCTCGGTGGCAGGGAGTACGTTGAATCCAATCAGTTTGGAAATCGGAGCTTCGTCGAATCTATCGAACATTCTTGCGAATCGTGCTAGGGGTCGGTTCGCTCAAATTGAATTCTTCGAGCGCAAAATCGGCGTCAATTCGGCGAACACTTTTGAGTTGAATATCGCCGGTATTGGGCTCGATATGATAAACGGCGATGGAGGATTTGGTATGGTCGAGGACGGCCAATTGCTGAATTCCGCTGGAAAGAATTACGCTAGCCATCATGGAATTTCCGGCTGACGCAACTTGAGCGGGTGCAATTGCGCGGTTTGCCGTCATCATTTGCTGATGGATTGACAGAGCGGATGGTTGGGCGAGTCCGTTTCCGTCACCCTGGCTCCAGCTAGGAGTCGTTTGCGTCGAAAGAAACACCAAAAAGCCTAGGCAACATCCAAGCAAGGTCGTTCTCTTCCAATAGCTAGTTATGTCCATCGTTCGATCTCAGGGGAAGGAGTGCGAGTCTGTGAATTGACGGCTAAAAGCCAATGAATTTGAAGGTTAGAATTCCGGCAAGATGAATGCTAGAGCATTCCCAGGTAACCCGACACGTCAGCGAGGAACATGACAAAAATTCCTCACAGACGGGCATGGTTCCCTAAAAAAAGGAGGACGCAGGCTGGGGGCCGATGTTTCGAGGCTTAGAATCGCGTATGATAAGCGCTTCAGCGTCCGGAAAAGAACGACTCCTTCCGTGAATTCACACTTCCAGTTACGACTATCGGCGCATGCGACGTGTAGAAGAACTATTGTCAGGCCGCTCCAACTCGTTGAGCTCGATCGTGATGCGAGCCGGTTTGTGGTGTTTGAGCCAACCCTATTCCGCGGTGATTTGGGGGCGAAATCTTGCGTACGATCGGAACTGGAAAAAAGTGGGAAAGACCACTGTTCCTGTCGTATCGGTCGGAAATCTAACCGCAGGTGGTACAGGCAAGACGCCCGCAGTTGCAATGTTGGCAAGATGGTTTCGCGATCGAAACATACGCGTTGGAATCCTGTCCCGCGGATTTGGAGCAGGCATAGATGGACGAAACGATGAGGCCAAAGAACTAGAAGTTTTGCTGCCCGACGTTCCCCACTTGCAAAAGCCCGATCGGCTTGCATCAGCGCAAATCGCGACCGAAGAGCTCGGGATGCAAATGCTTTTGCTGGATGACGGCTTCCAACATCGGAAAATCCATCGTGATCTAGAAATTGTTCTCTTAGACGCGAGGGAACCCTTCGGTTTTGGGTATTTGTTGCCTCGAGGACTCTTGCGTGAACCACTCCGATCGCTGCGACGTGCAGACATTGTCATGGCAACGCGCGCGGATCAAGTTGAGCCGCAGCAGCTAGCGGAAATCCGAACCCGCGTTCAACGCTATAATCCAAAAGCCGCTTGGTTGGAGTCTGAACACAAGCCGGTCCGACTTCGGAATGCCAACGGAGAAACGCGGGATATCCAATGGCTTTGCGGTAAGAACGTGCTGGGAACTTGCGGTTTAGGAAATCCCCAGGGCTTCATGCAAACATTGCGTGCATGTGGAGCGAATGTGGTTGGAAGCACTGCTTTTCCTGACCACCACAATTACTCAGCTCAGGATATCCAACTATTAGGTAAACAAGCAAGCGAATGCGATGTAACGTGCGACGCGATACTTTGCTCTGGAAAAGACTTAGCAAAGATTGATTCGATGCGAATCGGACAATACGAACTCTGGAGCCTAGATGTTGAACTAACGATTCGAACCGGGACAGCTATTCTTGAAGAGTATCTCGAGCGAATCGTTGCATCGGTTGCGATGGACGGAATAGAGCATGACAAAGACGATGGGAATTCCGAATAGGAATAGTTGGTCAACCAGCTTCAACCGGCTGAAGTCGGTACACGAACTGGTTCACGATTGATGCTCTTTCCGAGGCTCCGTCCTGGAACTCGGTCAAAGAATTAATTGTTTGCTACGTGCAAAAAAAAAGCTCCCGGAAGTGAACGAGTCCTAGGGGGGCTGAGGACAAGAGCTACATTTCCGGGAGCATGGTTTCGAGCGGGCAATAACAACATCCGTGTGCATCACCCGCATGAATCCACCTTGTCTATCGCTTGGCAGTTGCACATCCGTGTGCTAATGCCTGAACGTGATTCACATTTCAGTTGCAAAGCATCGCTCCCAACCAAAACGCCAATCCAACGCAGTGGACTTGTTTTTTTGTTTTGAAAGATCGGACTTCTTTTCGAAGCGACAGGAATCGCTTGTCGGTCGCGGTTGATCACTGCGACGGCGGTAAGATAGACCCGACCATCCCTTCGGGTCAATCGCGATTCCGACTTTTTGAATACGGATTTTGAACTTGCTTGAAAAAACGTGCAGGTCTGTTGTAAGACCGACAAAAACTTTACGTCGCATGAATGATGGCAATTCGTTATGTCGCGTTTTGACTTGCTCTTTTGGTATGCTGGGGGATATAAATCGATTGTTGGGCGATTACCAAGAGGCAAAACTGCTTTGGCATGTTTGTTGCTTTGAGGTACAAAGGGTTGCAAGATGGCAACCGTAGAAAACAGTCACGTTTCGTTAAACCGCAAAATCGATCTAGACAATGCGGCTTGGCTATTCATCACACAAGTAAGGGGATAGGATTCGCTGGTCTGGTTGGATAGGTCGTCCGATAAACAGGTATGCTTTCGCTCGAAAGCAGCGTCTTCGCAAAGTCGCTTTGACCTGATGGATTCGGATGGTCTTATCTGCGACACGGACTGCGTTGGAAAAAGGGATCGGGCACGAGAATGAGATTCTCGTCTTGTCAGCACGGTAGCAGTCCATGTAATCTCGATCATTCGATCGGGCTAAGAGTCCTTATCAAACAGGGAAGAAGACACAAATGCAAATTTCTGGAAATTTTTCGCTCGCTGGAGTTGACGCTGCAAAATCGGCTGGACGGAGCAATGCTCCTGCAGCATCCACCGCGGCGAAAGCACCTGAATTGACAAACCCTGTCGATCAGCTTGATTTATCCCCTGAAGCGCTCGGCGTTTCCAGCGCACAGTCGTCCGGAGAAGTCTTCCGCGCCGACAAAGTAGCAAGCTTGCGAGAGGCAATCGCTCAAGGGAACTACGATACCGATGAGAAACTTTCGATTGCGTTCGACAAACTACTCAATCAGCTTGGTTAAGCAGCCGCGGCGCAATCGAGAATTTTGACAAACAGGGGACCCATAGGTCCCCTGTTTTCGTTTGCACTCCGAGCAAGCGCCACATCATTTTTGACTTGAACGAAACGCTTCCGACTGCACTAATCGTTAAAGTCATTAGTGATTGTAGGGCATTGTGGCATACGTCGTCTAAATTACCCTACCTGTTCATTTTTCCTGGTCCATGATTCTTGACCAGTCGATCTAAATCGCCTGTCGGGAAGTAGTTTCCCAGCACGAAGAGTCCAGTTCCACCCAGGGGCTGGTTGCTCCGGTCTCGTCAAGAACGCCCTCGAAAAGAGTTCAAGCGGACGAGTCGCTCCGAGCACGCAAAACTTCCGTCACGTAGAGCCGCAACTAGACGTGAGAGAAGACCGCGATGCGAGGGCGTCCATGGACGGGATCGACCAGAGCATATTTGTTGGCAGCCCTTTGCGGAGCAGCCGGACTCTTTGGGCAATCGAAACTACAGAACGAACAACAACGGAGTGGCGAGCCGCAAAGCATCGTCCCGTCTGATACTAGTGTCCTGCGTGGTTTTGCAAACGTTCAAGGGAGAATGAGAATGAAGAAGTTATTGGCTCTTCCAGCGATTGCAGCGATGATGGCTGCATTCAATGCTGGTGCTGTTCAAGCTGCTTATAACGGCGCGATCAGCTACGAAAACTGCGGATGTAATGTTGTTGACTCCTGTGGTCCTTCGACATACACCGTGATGAAAACCGTCAAGAAGACCGTCTACGAACCAGAAACAGTTACCGGTACGAAAACCGTTAACCAAGTCGTATACGAAGACAAGACGGTAAACAGCGTGCGATACGAGCGAGAAACTCTCCAAAAGGAAGTTTCCTACTCGGTCAACGTTCCAGTTCGCGAAACACACACCGGTGTTCGCAACTACACTGTAAAACGACCTGTCTACGAAACGCACACAAAGCAAGTTACCTACAACGTATCGCGCCCAGTGTACGAAACACACAGCAAGGTCATCAACTACACCGTTTCCGTTCCAGTTCGCGAAACCCATGAGAAGGTGATTAACTACACAGTCAAACGACCTGTGTACGAAACACACTCCAAGGAAGTGAACTACACCGTGATGACTCCTGTTCGTGAAACGCACGAAAAGGTTGTCAACTACACAGTGATGAACCGAGTCATGGAAGCCCGTGAGCAAGTCATCAACTACACGGTTATGGTTCCAGTTACTGAAACCAAAGAACGAACTGTCAACTACACAGTCACCAAACCTGTCAACTACACCAAGACAATCACTGTCAACGGCGGTAGCTGGCAAACGACTTCGGAAGAAGTTCCAGGACCAATCGTTCGAAAGACTGTTCGTGAGCCAGGCACTTGGACATTTGATCCATCGACCTGCAAGAACGTTTACTGCCCTGGCGCTTGCCGAGTAGAGTGCGTTCAGTGCCCACCAAAGACAGTTTGCAAGAAGGTTTGGGTTCCATCCTGCGAAACCAAAGAAATCAACTGCGTAAAGTACGAAACTGAGTGCTTGACTAAAGTGGTTCCTTACACTGTAACCAAATGCGTTCCTGAGTGCCGCACCAAGACGGTCACTCACAATGTTTGCAAATTGGTTCCAGAGTGCCGAAGCAAGACTGTAACCTACACAACTTGCAAAATGGTTCCAGAATGCCGCACCAAGACTGTATGCTACAAGACATGCACAATCGTTTGCGAGCCAAAGACCAAGGTTTGCACCTACACAACTTGCCGTATGGTTCCAGAGTGCCGTCAAAAGACTGTTTGCTACAAGACATGCCGAATGGTTTGCGAGCAAAAAGTCAAAGACGTCTGCTACACAACTTGCAGCATGGTATGCGAACAAAAGAGCGTTCCTTACACCTACACGACCTGCAAAATGGTCAAGGAATGCCGCACCAAACTAGTACCTTACACCGTTTGCAAAGCAGTCCCTTACTGCACAACAGTCAAAGTTGCTAAGTGCGTACAAGTTCAAGTTCCTTACACCTACACCAAGTGTGTTGCTAAGACTATCTGCGAAGAAGTCCCAGTAACAGTATCCTGCGGTAGCGGTGTAAGCAGCGGATGCAATGCATGCGGAACAACCAGCAGCGGAATCGGTTCGGGCAACGGCCTGTTCAACGGCCGTCTCCGTGGCTTGCTCCGTGGCTTGCGATGCCATGGCGGATGCAATAGCGGCTGTGCAACAGCTTCTGATTGTGGATGCAGTGCAGCACCAGCTTGCGGTTGCTAATTAGTCAAAACGATCGACACGACGAACTGGAGTCTTCGCAACGCGGAATCTGTCTCTCCGAGTTGCGATGCGATTCTAGTTAGTTCCCAGTCGCCAAAAATAACAAAGAACGGTTGGTATCCCAGGATACCAGCCGTTCTTTCATTTTGCGAGTGCCAAACAATTGCCTCAATTGTTTCTGCTCATGAACCATGGCGACAATTGTTCAACTCTCTCGCTTGGGACTTTTTTGGTTCGTTACGTCTCTATTTTTCACCAACCTGAGCAAAAAGCGTCTCCTGCGGCAACGAGAAAATTGCAAAAGCGGCTCAAACGGTGCAATTGGAATATGCGTTTCAAACGCAACACTATTGATGAGAAATCTCCTAGTAAGTTGCAATTGCTGCATCATGAGCCGACGGCATAACCAAGAGTACCTTTAGCTAATCAAACGCTCGGCCATCAGCATCGATGGCGATCGCCCAAAAGTGGCGAGAAGAGGATCCAACTAAAACTTATGTCCTGAGGGTCAAAATGAAAGTGCTCGTTGTCGATGATTCTAATGCCATGCGCAAAGTCGTTATTCGCTCGCTCACTGCTTGTGGAGTTACCGAAGTGTCAGAAGCAAGCGACGGAATTGAAGCAATCAGTAAGTACAATGCGGACCGGTTCGATATGATCATTACCGATTGGATCATGCCCAAGAAAGATGGGATCGAAATGGTAAAGGACCTGAGGGCGTCAGGGGCGACCATACCGATCGTAATGGTAACGACACAATCGCAGAACGTTCATTTTGACGAAGCTTCTGCTGCTGGGGTCACCGATTATCTCAATAAGCCCTTTACGAACGATGTCTTGCGAGAAAAGCTAGAACAGTACGTTAAGGCTTAGCTCCCGAGCCGAATTGCTTAGCACGACGCGCAAGCTAGTGAAATGGATATATGGTTCACTACCTTGGGCGTCGTGCGAATGGACCCCGCAGCACTCCTCAAGAGTGCCGATTTGTCGAGCACGAGATCAGACGGTCTGGACAATGCCTAATTCGGCAGTTCTCGAAGAGTCGAGAACAAGCAAGATGCCCGATTGCCGCTGGACTAGCCCACGGAACACATGCTGATTGGAAAGCCGAAAATTGGAAGGAAGATGCTCTAGATCTTTGGCTGGGATCGTTTCTACGTCCTTGAGCTTGTCCACGGCAATCGCCACTCTACCGCTCGTCGACTTCACTACGACGTAGCTTGCTCTTTCACCGTTTGGTGGGGGAGACTTGATTCCCAACATTCTTCCTAGTGCCAAAACGGTTAGCACCTCTCCTCTGAGATTGATCACACCAGCAACAGCATCGTAAGCGACTGGAACTCGGCTCAACACTGCATGGCAATTGATCTCTTGAATATCATTGATGTCGATTCCAAATACGTATTCGGCAATCTCAAATGTCATTAATTCGTGCGGTTTGGATGGCTTGTTCATTTTGTCTCCATAACATAATTCATGGGCTGCCGTTTACCGGTGATGAGTTGCCGGCGAATGGAATTGGTGAGATTGTCGCGATCCAATTTGATTTGCCAGTCATCGATGCCGACGTCTCGCCCTCGACGTTGGGCGGCGCCCGTGTGCAAACTTGTGATCGCTACGATCGGCATGTCTTGTAATCGAGGAGTCGATCGCACCTTCAATGCCAGTTCAAAGCCATCCATAACCGGCATTTCGATGTCGGTCAAAAGCAAATCGACTTTGTTGCTCGGATTAGAAAGAAACTCCCAAGCCTGTCCTCCGTCGTCCGCTATACGCACTTGGAAGCGACTAAGTTCTAAAAACTTCCGAACTTGATTTCGAAAAAACGGGGTATCTTCGGCAAGCAATACCGTAAATCTGGACCAGTCCACAGCGGAATCGCTGAGGTCGATTGTTTGAACCTCGGGTAGGGCTATGCCAGTGCCTACCCTTGTCGATGACTCAACCATTTGGCTTGATTTGAGTCTCTTATTTAAGATGGTATCTGCAAATGCATAAACATCCAAGAGTTCGACCACGTCGTCGTCGACAAGAACGGTCCCGCAAACAGCGCGGTGAACCGATTCGTTCATTGAGACGGTAGTTGAGATATCACGAATATCGAGAATCTCAGAAACCAAGAGACCAATCTCCGTTTCCCTAATGTTAAAGACGACTACATAGCAATGGTCGCGATGCTGCTCTCGAACATGGTTCAAAATTCCGGAATCAAGCTCGATGACATGCAGTTGTTGATCGCGATAAGGCATGATCAACGTGCCGTTTGTTTTTTGAATGCGGTCCGGGTCTACGCGTTCTATACGTTGAAGCACCATGCGAGGTATGGCCGCAGTATTGCCGTCGGCACGCCGAATAATGACAGCAGCTTGTGATTCGCTTCGAGAAACATCAATCTTGACTGTTTCATCCGGTACTGGCTCAACCTTGACGCCGAGCTTCGCTTTCTCTGCGACTCCCTGCATGCCTAGAATGAATGCAACATTCCCATCACCTAGCACCGCAACTCCCTCTAGATAGCCACACTGACCTAGATGTTCTCCAACTGGCTTTACCACAACATGCTCAGGATCACAGACCTGTTCTACGGCTAATCCAAATTGAAAAATCCCAGTCTCGATCACGACGACTTTGTTTATCTTTTGACGACGCTTCGAGGTCCGACAAGGGCCCGGCAAACATTCTCGAAGACGCACTAGCGGTAGCAACCCCCCGCGCCAGCGAATGGTCTCGCAGTCATTGACGGACTCGAGTCGTCCTGCAATATCCGATGGGGTCAGGCTAATGAACTCAATGACAGCTGCTTCTGGAATTGCAAACCGAAAATCGTCTTGCTGCACGATCCAGGAAGGAATAATGGCGAGAGTTAGCGGGAGGGTGATATGGACACGAGCTCCTTTACCCATATCGCTTTCTACGTCGACCGTTCCACCAATTCTTTCAATGTTGGTTCGAACAACGTCCATACCAACGCCGCGACCGCTAACATCGCTAACGACTTCCGCAGTTGAAAATCCTGGCTTAAAGATCAAGTTCACGATTTCGCGATCGGAGATTCGGTGTGCCATATCCGCATGGACAAGCCCGCGTTCAACTGCTTTTTGAAGCACACGATCCCGATTTACGCCAGCTCCATCATCTTCAATGATAATCCTTACTTTCCCTCCCTCATGAAATGCCTTGAGTTGCAAAGTCCCTTCTGCGTTCTTGCCAACGCTCACTCGCTTTTCTGGCAATTCAATTCCGTGGTCGAGCGAATTACGAAGCAAGTGAGTTAGCGGGTCTGCCAACGCCTCAAGAATGGTCTTGTCAAGCTCGACGTCGCCTCCCTCTATTAGCAAGCGGCATCGTTTGCCAAGCTTTTGGTTGAGATCGCGAATCAATCTTGGGAATCGGTTGAACAGTAGTGAGACCTGCTGCATTCTAGCGCTCATGATGGAATCCTGCATGGCAGTCGTCACCTGATCGATGCGTGCACCGATTCCAAGGAAACCCTTCAGCTTTGAAGAGTCGATCATTCTCAGAAGCTGATTTCTCGAGAGAACCAACTCGCCCGCAAGGGTTACAAGCTCCTCGAGAACGGCAACTGGAACGCGAATGGAAGTGTCGTGTGCATTGCCGCTTTTCGGACTTGCAATGGGAGCTTCAATGGATCGTTGGCCGGCGAGCTCTGTTTTTGAGGCAGCGGGATTCACACTTTCAGACTTGTGAGGCTGAGACAAACGCGGCGCATTGGACTGTGTTGCAGAAAGCTCCAATTCGTTGATTGTCATGTCAACCCGATCAGTGACATCGGTTTCTAAATTTGGCGTCATGCACTCGCGTGGCTCAAGCGTTCCGCTGCTTGACTGAGCGAGTTCCCAGCGTTTTAGTTCTTGAATCGATGGCTGAATGTCCATCTGCGTTGTTGGCGTTTCTAAAAGGCTTCGAAGAACATCGTTGACTCGGAGCATGACATCGATGCCTTCCGAGTTCAATTGAATCCGATTGTGACGTATTTGGTCAAAAATAGTCTCGAATTCATGAGCAAGCTTTTGGACAGAATCCAGCTTCAAGAAGCCAGCAGAGCCCTTGATAGAATGCACTCCTCGAAACAGCTCATTCACTGACTCTTGATTCGGACCTTGTTCCAGAAGCAAGAGATTTTGGTCGACCAACGCCAAGTTTGCGAGCGACTCGGCTATGAACTCAGCAAAAATTTCCGCGTCTTCTTCGTCTTGTTTGACGTAAGCGTTTGGGGTGTCACTCATTTCAAATTGCTCTTGGATAGAAATCCCCTCAACGCGATGGCATGAACGGAGGGGGCTTCTGGGTATTGAAAAACAAAAGAATCCGTAAAGTGTGCGCACTGTATGGGTTGAATGGACGAATCCCAAGAAAAACTAGGTGTTATTTTTTAAATGCGGAGGGGTTATGACGCGCTCAGAGAAAGGCCAAACAAATCAACCGTGAAAAACTTGACAATCACAACTTGTAGGCAAAGTTCTACGTCGTCTGGCACGACTGCAGCATTTTGCAATATTGCCATGCCCGACTATTGCGATTCCCCTTTCGCAACGAACCACAATTGAAAGCGTGCCAAACATGTACAATGACAACAACAACGAACAATTCAGTCCAGAAGTCGTCGCAAGTCTAACCAATACGCTCGACTCGGTGATGGATAAAACGATCTCGGCAATCGATCGTGTCAATGATCAAATTCGGGTGCTTGCTCTCAATGCCCGAATAGAAGCAGCCCGAGCCGGAGATGCCGGAAAGGCGTTCAACATTGTAGCAATGGAAATCGCGGGATTGTCCAACACCTCAACAACGGTCGTAGCCAATCTAAAGAGACGCTCCAGGAAAACCCTGACGCGCATTGCCAAGATTAGCGAGTCGATGTCCGCTTCCTTCAAAGGTGTGCGACTTAGCGACTTAGCACGCATGAACATCGACTTGGTCGACCGTTGCTTGTACGAGCGTTCTTGCGACGTTCGATGGTGGGCTACTGACGCCAGTGTCGTCAATGCACTCGCTCAAAAATCCGCTAAATCAGTGGAACATACTTCACAACGCCTTCGAACAATCCTCGAGTCCTACACCGTTTATTCGGACTTGCTGGTTTGCAATACCGCCGGACAAGTCGTCGCAAATGGCCGCCCCGATCTATTTCGATCTGTTGGGACCGAGGCCTCTGGCACCACCTGGTTCCAAACCGCGATGCAGACGCGAACAGGACGAGAATATGGGTTTCATTCCGTTCACAATTCCAGTTTTGTTAACAATCGCCCGTCCGTGGTCTTTTCCGCCGCGATTCGCGAAAATGGTCTTGTCGACGGTCGAGTGCTAGGTGTTCTTGGTATCGTTTTCAACTGGGAAACTTTTGCAAGCGATATCGTTCGCAATGTTGCATTGAGCGATGAAGAAAAACGCACAACCCGTATCTGCATCGTAGATTCGACCGGCCACATACTTGCTGACTCTGAGGGACGAATGCAGAACGATGCAATCGATTTCGGGGGCCGCAGCAGACTTTTCGCAAGCAAAGCGGGACATGTCGTTGCTGAGGTCGGCGGGACAAACTGTTACATCGGCCAAGCCAAATCCGCAGGTTTTGAAACCTACGCTAGTGGATGGCACGGAATCTTGATTCAAGAGGTCGCTACCGTTCCCGATTCAACCGATGAGCAACGCCCTGTTCGTAGTTCCAAGAGGAGAACGGAATCTCAACGCAGGCGACGGGCTGTAACCAGCGTTGGATAACCGACTTCAGAGAATTGCCAGGGGATTCCGTGGGTGCTCGAGAGTCCCGCGTGTAACCCCCACGCGATTCTCGGCCTTCAGCGATTTCCAAACCGTTGGACCATCTATTCGTCCAGCCAATAGGTCCCTGTAAAGACCAAGCAACCGCGATGTCTCATTGGCCGGCGCGTCGCGCAAAAGCTCAATTCGAAAATGCTCAATTCCCATGCGCAGTAGCTTTGGCGTTGCCTCGGCACCGCTCTGAGCATGACCATTGTAAAGTGTGTTTCTGCAACCGATATCGGCGTGCAAAACGTGCTCCACTCCAAGACGGTCTCGCAATTTAACCTCGTGTCGATCGCATGGGCGGCCGCAGTTCGACTTGTTCGTGCCGGGCGAAAGCACAGTGCAAAAAACACAATGCTCCATATGAAACATCGGCATGTGCTGATGAATCACCACTTCTAGCCAGGAAGCAGGCATCCCTTGAACCAACTCATTCAACTGATCGCGGTTCAAATCATACGAAGCCGTGATTCGCTTTAGCCCTCTCGACATCAACCATTCGGCTGTCAATGGATTGGTTACGTTCAGTGAAAAATCGCCGATCGCAGGAATTTGATTCTCAATCGCAAAATCCAATGCAGCCAAATTGCGAACCAGCCAACCATCAGCATCATGCTTGGCAATCGCTTTAAAAAGCCCCTGCTCGCCGGGCTTTTGGATCCGAAGCGTCGCAAGGTAAATCGCTGCGTTGGCTTCACGCGCCGCGGCTACCGCCTCTCGGTATTCGCGTATATCTTGAAACTCGACATAAACTGTCTTTTGGCCCTCACCCAAAACCTGTCGCAACTGCTCCATGGTGCGAACCAACACGTGCAGTCGCTCCGCAACCGCCAACTCGTCTGCTGAATCCTCCGCCAATCCCGCTACTATTTGGTTCGGCCTATCGTCGAGCCTCCCCACCATACGTTTTGCGACACCTGCATCCAATATAGTGCGAAGTGGTAGGGCCGTGCGCAACCGATCCAGTTCACTCACCATCTGCTTTCGCAATTCCCCCAATACGCTTAGCGGAACCATCGGGTTTCCGGTAATCAATGCTTTTAGTGACGTTAACTCGTAAGGAGTATTGCCAAGCCGAGACATTTGCTGCCGCAATTCGGCCTCGGTAATCGAGTGCTTTCTGGCCTCTGCTGGCACATGCTCCGTCGTTAGCTCCAGCGTTTGTGTTACACCGGTAGTGTTCAGCCAACTCACCTGAGCCGCGATCGGCACTCCCACGGAGATATTCATCGCGAGTTCGATCGAGAGCTTTCGCAAAAACTGTTCGGACATTCATCGCGAGTTCGATCGAGAGCTTTCGCAAAAACTGTTCGGACGCAAAACTTGCTCGTAAGCGTTTACTCAATTGAGGAGAATCGGTTTGCCAGATCGTTTGCCCCGATTTGATTTCAACATTTCGAAAGAGACCATTTTGAAAAGCCAATTCGACTCGTCCCTGGCTGGGCAAGTCGGTGGCCTTACCGTTGACAAACACCTGAAAAATGCGTCCGCCGATTTCTGTTCCCGAGATACGATCTCCTTGCAGCACAACCCCGTCCCCTTTGATCAATGGGGCTTCGAGGTCAACCACCAATTTCTCCCCTTTGATCGCGATCACCTTGCCGACGCGAACGCCCTGTTTGGCGCTCGTGATGCCGGGCACAAGTCGTTTGTGATCGCAGCCTTCGAGCCAACCTGGTGTGAAGCCGCGTGAGAAACTCATCTCCATTTCACGCTTGTCCTGATTCGACCAACGGACCTCGTTGCCCGCCATAGCTGCATCGATAGCTTTGCGATAATGACCAACGATATTGGCGACGTACTCTGGTGTCTTGAGTCGGCCTTCGATCTTGAGAGAGCAAACCCCCGCGTCAATCAAATCGGGAATGTGAGCATATCCGGCCAAGTCTTGCGGCGACAATAGGTAGCGATTGTCCCCTAGCTCCCGATGTTCGCCATCGCAGAGAAGGTCGTAGTTCAATCGGCAGGCTTGTGCGCATTGGCCACGATTGGCACTGCGGCCCCCCAAGGATTCACTGGTCAAGCATTGGCCGCTGTACGAGACACACAACGCACCGTGAACAAATGTCTCGACCGGCATATTCGTTGCCGCCGTGATCTTGCGAATTTCCGCAATCGAGAGCTCTCGAGCAAGGACGACGCGGTCTACGTTCAGGGACTCAATGGCTCGAATGGTTTCCGCCGAAGACATGGTCATCTGAGTGCTGGCATGCACACTCAATTCAGGGCATATTTCATGAATGAGTCGGACTGCGCCCAAGTCCTGTACTAGCACGGCATCAACACCAGCCGAAGCCAACTCGGCTACGTGCTTTTCGAACTGAGCCAGTTCGTCAGTAAAAATGAGGGTGTTGAGAGTGACGAAACCGACCAAGCCGCGTCGGTGAAGCAGCTGCATGAGACTTGGCAAATCTTCGAGTGAGAAGTTGACCGCTCGAGCACGCGCGTTAAAGCCAGCATCAAGTCCGAAGTAGACAGCATCGGCCCCGTTTTCGATCGCTGCGTGGATACATTCCCAGTTTCCTGCCGGGGCTAGCAGCTCGGGCGCCAGCCTCGCGGAGGAGGATTCGTTTTTCATTTCAAAGATCTTTGTTCTTGCGGTCGTTTCGGTCGGTGCAGCAAAATGGCAGCACTCTGTACGATTCGAGCTCTATCTTAGTTGCCGAATGCAGAATCGTCGAGACGCTGTTTGCAAACGCCCACGGGGCTGACGACTTTCGCTACCCAAGCCGCTGTTTTTGGCAGCCCAAGATGCTTCATGGCGTACTATCGCCGAGCGGGCTGCCATTGATTCGCGAACTGGTCGGCTTTGTACATCGGCAAGTAACGGTAGTAAACTTCCAAACACATGCAGGCGACGGCTGTTGAGTACACGCGACCACCATGTCTGCCCCATACGCAAGTTGGGTTCCACGAGCCCTCGAGTGGCCCGCGAGGCACTTGGGTGACGCAGAGCTGTTGCTTAAGCGATTCGTTCCATCGCTCCCAGGCCACTTCCTTATTTGACCTAAAGACCGTATTGCTATTTGTGGCATTCTCAACATCGCCTCGCAATTGATACATAGCAAGCGTCGCATAGTACCAGTAGTAGAGGTTCTCTTCGCTCGTACCGGGCAAGTTGCTCAGCATCATTCGCTGTCCCTCATCTGCTGCTTGTTGCGAAAGCGGGAAGCCCAGCAAGAGTCGAGATGCGATCGCTTCGGCTGTCATAGCTGGAGTCGCTTGTTCCGGAGGTGCCATCTGGCCAGACTTTGGTCGGTACACAGCCAGCCCACCAAATCGGCCAGTGCTTACCGAATCGAGGAATCTTTGCATCAGCAATCGGGTCTCTGGCGGAAGCACAATCGTTCGATGATTCTCCGCACTGCAGAGCAACATGGCTTGCCATCCAAATTGGCTTAGGTCACCTGGATCGTCGTTGTTGTATTCGTATCTCCAGCCTCCGGTTCGGCTATTCATGTTGCCGATGGTGTACTTGCAGGAATTCCGGACGGTGTCCAACAATGCAGGATCGCCCGTCATTCCATAGGCCTCCGTCGCTGCCAACGAGGCCATGCCGTGACTGTACATTCTGGCGAATCGAACCGTCGGCTCGTGGCCAACTTGGTCTCTACCTGCAAGATCTCCCGAGAACTGCTGTTGAGATCGAAGATACCGCAGACCATTCGCTACAACGTCTTTGTACTTGCCGTCGGTATGGGTGTGCCCCGCTCCTAGAAAAGCGAGCAACGCTAGTCCCGTCATTGCGGTATTGGCCTTGAGTCCAGCGTTGTGACGGTTCTCAATATCATTGCGACCAAGGCTGACAGGAGCTTCGCGACCCGCTTCGTGCTCAGCCGCATTCCAACCACCATCCGGTCCCTGCGCGCGAGCCAACCAAGCCAACGCGCGCTCGACCGCAGCCTCGGTATTGACGTCGCCTCCATTCTGCATCGCAAACTGCTGTCGCATCGGAGACAAACGCATCTGATAGTTGTTGGGCACCGGCTGTTGATCCACGATTCGTTTCTGAGGTGCAGATGGCTTAACGGGCAAACGGTTCGGAACCACGGCAAGAACAGATGCGTTTGGCGGCACAGCGGATGGAACAGCTGATGCAGGCGCAGACGTTGCTGCGAGAACAGCAATTTGCTCGATCGACTCCATCGGCGGCAGCTCTGGCTCGAAGCTCTCAGGCTTCGGCATCGGAATCTCCTTCGGAAACTCAGCCATCGACTCTGGCAGCTTCAACGTTTCTCGAGTAGGGTTGTCGATCGGCGTTTTGTTTGACACTTCTTCGCGTTGAAGCGGTGCCTCCCACGGAGCTGGCGTCGATTCCTTCTCGCCATCGTCTTCCCTCGCCACATCCTTGGTTGCGTTATCTTCTGGCGTTGGTATCTCTTCCATCATCAACAGAGGAGCAGTAAAAGCCACCGCTTCCGTTCTAGTCCCACCCTGCGAACCACCTCCGAAGCCAGGCGTTACGATTCGGGTTCCATAAGCGTACATGAGGAGCCAAATGTGCGCAAGAAATGCCAACGCAATGCATTTGGTTAACGACTTGGTTTGCCCCCATTTTGTCCACGAGGCGATCAAAAGCGTGACAGCGACAACGGCTAGCAATCCGCCCAAAACGATCGCCCAGATACGACCGCTACTGAGGTCTCCGATTGCGGCTATCGATGGTACCCATAACGTTGTCATCATGACCTAACGACGAGTAGTCGGCATTTGGTAAGTTGCATTTCCAAGTCCATGAAAGCGAGCTCCCGATTGCTGAATGGCGATCAACGCCGCGCTCAGAGGCTGGTACTCCACCTTGGCATCGGGCTTCAATTGGACGGAGGTGTCTGGATAGTTTCTAACTGCTTGCGTGAGTATGGCAGCAAGTTGATCGGGGGTAACACGTTGGTTCTCGAACTGAATGGAACCGTCGGCCGCCACATAAACGATTTTGCTTGGCGGGCCTTGCATCATCGAGCCATTGGGCGCGACTTTGGCCAAGTTGATTTTGATGTTGGATTCGTCTTCTGTAAAACGAGTCCCCACCATGAAAAAAATAATCAACAGAAACAACACATCGATCATACTGGTCAGATTGATCGTTGGAAGTTCGTCTTGATTGAGCTTGAGTGGCATCGAATTTTCTCAAGTCATTGGAATGGGGGCTTGGAAATTACGGAAGGTTGCTTCGGCTAGTCGTCAGGGTGAAGTTTCGAATCCCCCAAGTCCGTTTGGGAGTGCGAGGCTCCTGCCGAGCTTCTGACGCCAAGGTTCGGCAGGAGCCTCACCCTCCCGAATAACAAAACCGTTTGGGAGTGGCAGGAGCCTCACCCTCCGGAATAACAAAACCCTTTGAAAAGTGAAGGAATACACGTTTTTTGTAGTTACGTTACTGTCGAGCGAAAAACATGAGCAAGCCAGGTTGATTTACGGGTATTTCGATTTATCGGAGTTCACTTAAGCTGCCTTACGAGCTCGCGTTCTAGTTCGCGTCGAGTCGTTTTCATGCAAGCCTTCGGCACTGACGACTTCGACCAACTGTTGAGCGTAGCTGTCCATCTCCATGACGAGTTTGTCGGTGCGTCCGAGGAAAAACATGTAAATTAAGTAGGCCGGGATGGCGACGAGCAATCCCGCGGCCGTTGTCAGCAACGCTTGGCTAATACCGCCAGCCAAAAGATCGGGACGGCCCATCGCTTGCGCACTGGCAATGTCATTGAACGCTTGGATCATTCCAAGCACCGTGCCCAACAATCCGAGCAGTGGAGAGACATTGCTAATCGCGTTCAACAACCTCATGTTGCGGCGCAATAGGTTGCTCTCACGCTCGCCCGCGTCAAGAACAGCTTGCTCGACCTCGACGGCAGGTCGACCGTATTTTTTTACCGCGGCGGAAAGGATAGCGGCGATAGGACTTGGATTGCGTTCGCAAAGTTCCAAGGCTTCCTCGCGATCGATCTGCCCCTGCTGAAGTTGTTCGATCAAACGCTTAACAAACGGCCGTGGAATAACGCGACCGCTCCGAAGGGAAATGAAACGCTCAAAAGAAAAAACGGTCAGTACGAACGAGCATAGCGCAATCGGATACATCATCAACCCGCCATCGTGAAACATCTGCAGCAGATTGCGAGTTGGAATCGTTGCCTCTTTGGCCGACACCTCGGTAAGGCTGACTGCCCCCGCGTTGACAGATGGCAATGGGTTCGAGGAGTTATTGGCAGCGAGTCTTGCGTTGGGCTGTCCAAAGCTCGATGGTTGACCGCTTGGTTGCGAAAACCCGCTCGGAGGCGACTGCGGACTCAATGCATTATATTGTCGCGCCCCGCCATTGTTTCCGCCCGGAACATTGTTTTGCGATGAGTTGCTTGGCTGTGCCTGTCTCGTGCCTGGGAGCATTTGGGGCGGTTGCCCTAAACTCATTTGAGAAGTCAGTACGGCCCAGGCAAAGATTGCCGAGGCAACTTGGAACCCGTTGCACCTCTCGTATTTCGCGATGGAGTGAAGTTGCATCATCATCGCTTGGTTCCTGAGGGTACGTTTGGTGGTTGATTGGCGACTGAAATCGACTTGATTTTGTCCAGTCGTTCCTTGGCGATCGAAACAAACGGACTCTGACTGTAGTTGTTGATAATGGTTTCGTACGCATCCTTGGAACCTTGCGGATCTCGCAATGCTTCACAGCATTCTGCAATTTGCATCAGGGACGCGCATATCCAATACTCTTGTTTTGGCAACTGCAACACTTCGCGGTATGCAGCCAACGCATCTGAGTACCTGCGTTGCATCAAGTACGTTTCGCCAGTCATCCAGTGCCCACGTGCCGCCAACTCGTCGGAGGTCGGCCGTGTTCGCTGTGTAATCGACGTAAGCGCTTGTCGCGCAGCATCGAAGTCGGCCTTAGAGAGCAAACATCTAGCTAAAAGGTAATCGACTTCGCAGGCGCGGTTACATTTGGGAAAATCGTTACGAATCCTCAAAACGATTTTTTCGGCATCATCCCACTCTTTTCGCAACGCTAGCAATTCTGCCGTCCTAAGTAGGACCACTGAGTACCACTCTGGCTTGCTAGCGTTGCCTTCGTTGCTAGCATCATTAGCGTCGCTTGCGTCCGCGAGTTGAATCAGCCATTTCCATTGCGTGTCGGCTTCGGGCCAGCGCTGTAGATGATAAAGCGTCTCCGCCAATTGGAATCGGACGCTCACGTCAAGCTGGATATTTCCCGACGGATTGCTAACGGCCGCTTCCAAGTCCGCTTTGGCGTCTTCGAACGCCCCAAGTTCAAATCGCGCTTGCCCGCGTATCCAGCACGCATAGGGATGGAGCTCTTTGTTGCAGCCCATGTCCAGCGCTTGGCCGGACCAATCAGCCGCTTCTTTCCAAGCTTTCTTCTCCGTAGCGTTTTGAGCAAGCCGCACTCGGGCTTCAATCGAGATCGGACTCTCGGGAAAACGATGAACGAGTTGCAACAAAATCTCGTTCGAATTCGATTTGTCACCCGACTCAATGAGGGCCATAGCGAGCTCGTAAAGAGTCGCCGCTGGTGGATTGCTAGCGAGGGCGATGCGAATCAAAGGCGAGAGCGTTTCGACCACGTCCACGGTTTCGCCGAGGGCTTTTGCGACCTTAACTTTGAGCAATTGACTTTGAAGCGTGAGATCATCGTCGAGCTTCTGATCGGAAAGTCGGTCGAGGAACGCTCGAGCTTCAGCGTATTGCTTGTCATACCAACAGGTTACCGCACAACCCATTAGTGCTTGGCAGTGGGTCGACTCGGATTCTTTCGTGCCCTGCACTGCCTTGTCAAAGCAAGTTCGAGCGCCAGCGTAATCTTGTCGTTGTTCGAGCATGAGCGAACCGAGTTCCATCCACGCGATCGGATTCGTTTTCGAACTGGTAGATTCCGCTCCCTCCACCGCATTGACTTTGCCAAATCCTAGGTGCTTTTTCAGGCGTTGTTCGGCGAGTTCAAAGCGTTGTTTCTGCCGGTCCCATTTGGCGTGAACGAGTTCGGCGTTGTCCGTCCATTTGAAGAGCTGTTTGGCATCGAAGGACCTCCCGGTTGCAATTGCTTCGTCTTGAAACTTCTTTGCTTTGGCGAGCCAACTGGAAAGTTTGCTAGCACAGCCATCGCAAGGGTCCGTGGCCCATTCTGACATGACAGCAAAATATTCGCATTGAATGGCTAGTTCGGTACCAGGACATTGCTCAGCGACGGCGTGAAACTGCTCGGCGGACTTTTGAAAATTGCGGTCGGTATACGCTCTCCTAGCACTCTGGTAGAGGGCTAAGAGCGAGTTGGATTGAGGCTGTTGTGGAAAACCGACGCATGTGGTTATCAACACAAACGCAACAGCCAGGCACAGGGTGTTTTTCTTCATAAACATAGGCTTATTGCATACAAAAAGCCTATGGGTTGTAACAAGAGTAGCTAGGGGCTCTTCGTAGTTTGGGTAGATTTTGGACGAATTTGTTACGGCACCGCTATGCAAGTAGGCATAACAAAGCTATCAAACTTCAAGGCACGCATTCATAGTCGTGATTCAATTTTCGTTTAGGAGTCTGGAGAAGAAGTTATGGGTTTGCTACAAGAGTTTAAAGCGTTCGCAATGCGGGGCAATGTTATCGACCTCGCGGTTGGAGTGGTGATCGGTGGAGCGTTTGGAAAGATTGTCAGTTCTTTGGTAAATGACATTGTAATGCCCCCTTTGAACCTGTTGACGGCCAAGTCAGGAGCCAACTTCAACAGCCTGTCGCTCAAATACTCGCACCTTTTCGGCTCGAAAATTGACCTTCCTAAGATGGAAAACGGCGCTCCAGTCCTGGATAGCGCAGGAAAAGCAATCATCGAATCAACGGATCCCGACCTATTGAAATACGGTCCGTTCCTACAAACCACGCTTGATTTCCTCATCGTTGCGTTCGCCATTTTCATGATGGTCCGACTGATGAATTCGCTTCAGAAGAAGAAGGAAGAAACTCCGGCCGCTCCTGCACCAACCCCAGAAGACGTCGTCCTCTTGCGAGAAATCCGCGACTCGTTGGCAAAGAGTACTCCGCGACGCGCTGACTAAAGCGACCGGCAGGGTCCCAAGTATCTAGCACGACGCGCAAGCTAGTGAATTTACTGTCCAGTTCACTAGCTTGCGCGTCGTGCTAAGGCGTCAAGGCCAGTTCACTAGCTTGCGCGGCGTGCTAGGGCATCAAAGCGAGTTTGAATCGTTTTGACTTTCACTAGCTCTATCGGGGTTGTCTTCTTGTTTGGTTCTACGTGCGTTAAGCCAGCATCGCAATTTTTTCGCCACAAAAAGACACAAAATCCACAAAACGAGAACTGCACTTTTTTGTGCGTTTTGTGATTTTTCGTGGCAAAAAAATCCAAAAACGAAAAGTCAAAAAAAAAGGATTCAGCCAAATGCTGAATCCTAACCGTCTTTCCGACTTTTTACCTTTTCTTACTGGAACGATTTTCCGCAGCCGCAGGACTTGGTTGCGTTGGGATTTTCAAACGTGAATCCTTGTCGCTCCAAGCTCTTGTGCCAGCCAATCACGGCGCCGTCGAGCAACAGAGCGCTCTTTTTGTCGACGACAACTTTCACGCCATGTTGATCGTATTGGCTGTCTTTTTGCTCGTCAAACTTGTCGTCGAAGCTCAAAGAATACTCAAAACCTGCACAACCGCCGGCCAATACACCAACTCGAACAAATGTGTCCTCGGTGAGATTGCTTTCGGAATGAGCTCGCTTGAGTTCCAAAGCAGCCTCTTCTGATACCATCACTGCCATCTTCTGACTCCAAAACCAAAGTGCGAATAAATTGAAGTACGAATCCAGTTCCAGACGAATAGGCTTCGTAGCGTTAGTTACCGTTTCAAGAGTATAGTATGCCTGCATGCCACTATACGGCAAGTCAAAATTGCCTTTGCACGGGCTGACTTTCTTGGTATTCTAACCGTCCCGTTGCAATTCCAGTTTCGGGAAACCCAGCCCTTACCCTTTCAAAACTCCCAGGATCATGACAAAACCTCACCGGAAACTAAAGAAGGCTAATCACGGACAGCGTGCAGCCAATAGCAAGGCTCGAAAGTCCAAGCGAAGAAAAGTTCGCACCTAAGGCTTGTTTGTTTCCTTAAAGAGCTTTTAGCGAGCCACTCGTCACCGCACGAGTGGGGTTTATCGGAGTCCTTCTGTGGTCACTAAAGACTTCATCATCGATCCAGATACGATCGACTTCGACAACGTTGTCGCGGACATCGAGCAAATAAGAAAATACAATCCTCAGCGTTTCGAAATGGAACAGCTGACGGCAATTGTCTATGAGGACCCGGTTCGGGTTGCGTGTGTCGGTTACAAAGACATCACGGATCAAGAGTTTTGGGTGCGAGGCCACATGCCAGGCATGCCGCTCATGCCCGGGATCGTCATGCTCGAGGCGGTAGCGCAAGTATGCTGCTACTGCTCCCATAAATACGAATTGCTCGGCAATTCCATGGTCGGCTTCGGCGGCCTTGAAGATGTTCGTTTCCGAGATCCCGTTGTACCAGGGGATCGACTCATTGTCATGTGCGAGCTTCTAAAGGTTCGCAAGCCCCGTCTGATCGTCTGCCGGTTCCAGGGGATAGTCAAACGAAACATCGTCGTCGAAGGGGTTTTAAAAGGGATTCCGATTCCCGTTGAGTACTTGACCTCAAAAGCCTGATTGAATCAAAGAATTGTGTTCAAGAGTATTGGGTCGTCGACGTGCCCTCGTCGCGCATCCATGTCCCTTCAGAAAGGGATGGTAAAACGTACCAAAAAATCGAGATCGCCGTCGCTCCGCAGTTTCTTTCGCCAACATGCTTATCATCAGCCAAATTGGATTTGACGGATCTGTTTTCTGTGACGTAATGCGCCATCATGAAAACTACCCTAGCACGACGCGCAAGCTAGTGAATCGCGAACTAATTCACTAGCTTGCGCGTCGTGCTGGTGAATCGCTTGCGCGTCGTGCTAGTGAATCGCGAACTAATTCACTAGCTTGCGCGTCGTGCTAGTGAATCGCGAACTAATTCACTAGCTTGCGCGTCGTGATAGTGAATCGCGAACCAATTCACTAGCTCGCGCGTCGTGCTAGTTATATTGGAACCCAAAGCTCGCCTGAGCCTTCAATGCGTAGCAATCTTTTGATTGAAACTGCCGACTCCACGCGCAAAGGCTGCTATGTCGACTTGGGCAGCGCCTGACTTTCGCAAAGCCGCCGCTGCTTCGTGGGCCGTTGCTCCGCTTGTGACGATATCATCCACAATCAGAATTTTGGCCGATTTCAGCTCGCCGGCTCGCTTGCATCCAAACGAATTCGTTACACTCGTCCGACGTTCGACAATGGTCTTTGTTCCCTGCTTGTCCGTCAAACGCGTTCGATACAACCAGTTGCGACGCACCGGAATTTCCAATTCGCGAGCCACATTTTCGGCCAGGACTTCGGCCTGATTGTATCGAACCATCACTCGTCGAATCCAATGCTGCGGAATCGGGACCACAAAGTCGTATTGCTTCGCATCGAAGTGCTCCAGCGTCCGCAGCCATAGCCCCACGCGATTTCCCAATTCAATCGCCAGAGGCTCACACGAAGGTTGCTTGATTTTTCTGGCGACCCGAGCAGCAGCCCCCGAATAGGCCGTATAGCAATAGGCTTTTCGAAAGGCCCACTTGCGTCGCTCGCAATAGTAGCATTTCTTTTTAGTCGCATCGGACTTGGTAAAGCCGGCACCTGGCAATGGAGCACTGCACCGCAGGCAACTCACCGTAGTCGGAGTGATTTGCGATTCGCAATGGACACAAAGCGATTCCAGGTCCAAGTCGACAATAGGCTTGGCGCATAGTACGCAAATGCGGGGATACACCAGGTCGACAAAAGGTCGGTACCAACGTTTAGGACGCTTGGACTCAGGCGACTGAGGCCGAATGGATTGACTCTGCATGGGCGATGCTATTTCTTCGTCAAAACGGCTTTCTTCCGGTTTGGAAAAAGTTCGGTGCAGATGCCACATACGTTTCCATCGCAACCCCGAGCCGTGCAGTGCTCCCTGCCATAGAAAATGATCTGCAAATGGAGTTTGTTCCAGATCGAATCGTCGAATAGCTTCTTCAGGTCCGCTTCGGTTTGCACCACCGAACGGCCATTGGTAAGCCCCCATCGTTGAGCGAGTCGATGGATATGTGTGTCGACGGGAAAGGCTGGATGGCCAAAGCCCTGACTCATGACGACAGACGCCGTTTTGTGTCCCACGCCAGGCAGTAACTCAAGCTCCTCAAAGGACTCGGGCACATGGCCGGCGTGTTGTTCAACCAAAATCACGGACAACTCCTTGATCGCTTTGGACTTCTGAGGGCTCAGTCCGCAGGGCTTGATGATTTCCCGAATACTTTCAACGGTTTGCTTTGCCATGTCATGTGGATTGTCAGCCAAAGCCCAGAGTGAAGGGGTCACACGATTGACCATTTTATCCGTGCACTGAGCGCTGAGGAGTACCGACACCAAAAGGGTGTATGTATCCTTGTGGTCCAAAGGGATTGGCGTATGTGGGTAAAGACTTTCCAGTCGGGCTTGAACAATCTGGGCACGTTCCGATTTTCGCATCTTGGTTCCATTCGTCGCTGGATTCGTAAGAATTCAGCCAGTTCGGAATTCTTACGAATTCCGCTACGGTAATTTTCATTCCGCCGCTCGTCTCTCCCCAGATTCTACGCGATTTTTGACAGGGATTTCGGGGTGCCGAAAAAAACCGTATCCGTGTACTCTAGTGGTACAGTCCGTCGTTCAAATACTTAGCACGACGCGCAAGCTAGTGAATCCACCCTTGATTTCACTAGCTTGCGCGTCGTGCTAGGGCTGCGAGTACGCGTACAACGAACAGTTCAACGAGAATTCTGCCAAACTAGTTCCCAACGAAAGCCACCCATTGCCATGACCGCGTCGAGCCAAACCGCCAAATCCAATCCAAAACGCTCCGAAGTCCCCGAGGGTGACACGTGGGACTTGGCCAGTCTGTTCCAAACAGACGCTTCTTGGCTAGAGGTGATGGCCGAATTCGAAAAGGAGATCGGGGGCTTTGCTCAGTTCGCCGGCAGGCTTGGCGAATCCGCCGAAGTGCTCGCTCAATGCTTGACATTTGATGTCAAACTGGACCGCCTAGGAGAGCGACTAGGAACCTACGCTTTTCTCAAAACAACCGAAGATCAAGGGAATAGTCACTATCAAGGTTTCGTCGCTCGCTATCAAAACCTAGCCACCAAAGCCGGCCAAGCGGCCAGCTTCATCCGTCCTGAAATCCTCTCGATACCAGCCGAACGCATGGCCGCCATGATGACCGAGGAGTGCCTGAAGCCATACGCTCTGGTCCTAGAACGCATCAATCGGTATCGAAAGCATACTCTCAGCCAACCCGAAGAGAACCTGCTGGCCATGCAGGGTGAAATGGCCCAAACGGCCAGTAAGGCATTTCGCCAACTCAACGACGCCGATCTCAAGTTCGGCGAATTGGTCAACGAAAACGGCGACTCGATCGAACTGACCAACGCTTCGTTCAGTTCCTTCCTGTTGTCCCCCGATCGAGATGTTCGCAAACGAGCCTTTCACCAGTACTACAAACAGTTCCAAGCCCACGAAAACACCTTGTCGGCAACCTTGGCCGGGAGCATTCATGGCGACGTCTATTATGCAAAGGCCAGGAATTATCAAAGCGCAAGAGAAAGTTCGTTGTTCGCGGACAATGTTCCGTTGAACGTCTATGACAATTTGATCACGGCGGTTCGCAATCGGCTTCCAGAGGTGCACAGCTACTTCGACATGCGCCGTCGCAAAATGGGGCTGGCTGACATCCACCATTACGACACTTATGTTCCGGTGTTGGCTGCGCAGCAATCGCATCACACCTGGGATGAGGCGGTCTCGGTCGTCCTGAAGTCATTAGAGCCGCTTGGGCCTGAATACGGCCGAGCACTTGAGAAGGGGCTTCGCGGTCGCTGGAGCGATCGCTATCCCAATCAAGGCAAGCAGAGCGGTGCCTTTAGTTGCGGCACCTACGATGCCGATCCGTTTATCCTGATGAATTTCAAACCGAGCGTACTCAATGACGTCTTTACATTGACGCATGAAGCCGGGCATTCGATGCACAGCTTCTATTCTGCCGCCAATCAACCGTTCCAGTATTACAACTACACCATTTTCGTCGCCGAGGTAGCGAGCACCTTTAATGAGCAATTGCTCGCTCATTACATGGTCAAAAACGCCAAGACCAAAGAAGAAAAGGCAGCCATCCTCAATCACGAAATTGATAGTATTCGAGCCACAATCGTGCGACAAACCATGTTCGCAGAATTTGAGAAGATCACGCACGACATGGCAGAAAATGGAGAACCGCTCACTGTAGCCAGCTTCAAGGCGATTTACGCAGAACTGCTTCGCGCCTACTTTGGCCCAGAGTTCGTCATCGACGAAGAGCTGTCGCTGGAATGCTTCCGGATCCCGCATTTTTACAGGGCTTTTTACGTTTACAAGTATGCGACCGGCTTGTCCGCCGCGATTGCACTCTCCAAACGTGTGCTCGAGGGAGGCAAAGAAGAACTGGATGCGTACCTGAGCTTTCTTAAGGGCGGTTGCTCAAAAGACCCACTCGATTTGCTCAAGGGAGCTGGAGTGGACATGACAAAGCCGGAGCCCGTCGAAGTCGCACTGATTCAATTCGGCGATTTGGTGAAACAACTCGATGAACTGGTCTAGCACGACGCGCAAGCTAGTGAACTAAACTGGTATAGCACGAAGCGCAAGCCAGTGATCTAAACTGGTATAGCACGAAGCGCAAGCCAGTGATCTAAACTGGTCTAGCGTGATCTAAACTGGTCTAGCACGACGCGCAAGCTAGTGAACTAAACTGGTCTAGCACGACGCGCAAGCTAGTGAACTAAACTGGTCTAGCACGACGCGCAAGCTAGTGAACTAAACTGGTCTAGCACGACGCGCAAGCCAGTGATCTAAACTGGTCTAGCACGAAGCGCAAGCTAGTGAACTAAACTGGTCTAGCACGACGCGCAAGCTAGTGATTGGGCTCTGTGGTCGCGAAGGCAGCGGTCGATGGTCGGACGCCAAGCATTTGCGACGTTGGCGGGTCAAGCCCGTCCTCTTGCGCTTTCTCTCTTCACAATCAACTTGAGTGCTAGCACACAATTACGTGCTAGCATTTAACACACACACTAAATGTAGTAAGGCGTTTGCAATCTGGGTAATTTGCGACTAATTTCCTGCTTAACGCCCCGGGGATTAGTACCCGTCACTAATCCACGAGATCGAGGGATCGAAGTCGAACGATAAGGAGTTGGACTCAAGCGAGCTTGCAAACGAAGGATTCGTTCAAGGTCTTTGTCACCCCAGAGTGGTTTAGATTTCTTATCGATTCAAGTCAATCTTATCCAGGAGGGATTCCTGGTTCAAGTTGTTTGAATCGCGAATGCGAATTCGAGTCGGCATCGCCTACTCCATCTTCCGTGGAACTACCGGTCCTCTCAGTCCATAGCGACACACGTCACCTTTTCATTTAGGAGGATCCTATCTTATGAACCAACGGCCGCTTATTGGTTTGAACTGCGACTTTCGTGCTACCAATCAAGGTACTCCAGCTTATTGTTATCTCGCTGCAGGTTACTTTGATTCGATTGCCAATGCAGGTGGAATTCCAGTATTGGTACCCCCAACATCTGATCCAGCCCAATTGGAACAGTTGCTAGATCGACTCGATGGATTTGTATTGGTCGGTGGCGGCGATTTGGATCCTCGCAATGACGGATACATGCTCCACAGCTCCGTTCGCCCAATGGAAGCTCGTCGGGAAGAATTTGACCGACGCTTGGCACAAGAGATCGCCAATCGTCAAATGAGTCTTATGGCCATCGGCGTTGGCCTCCAGCTGATCAATGTCATCAAAGGGGGCAATCTCTTTTATCACCTCCCGATCGATATGCCATCCGCGATCCCTCACAAAGACCCTCACGACCCAAATCACAGACACTCTTTGGTCGTTGAGTCCAACTCCATCCTCGGTCGCGTGTACGGCGAAGGTGAAATTCGTGTCAACAGCCGCCATCATATGGCCATCGACCGACTTGCCGATTGTTTCCGCGTCACAGCTCGATGCCAAGACGGCGTAATTGAAGGAATCGAAAGCAACAGCGACGATTGGCTGGTGGTTGGCTGCCAGTTCCACCCTGAATCCGCAGCGGCAAGCGCTCTCGATATCCGCATTTTCGAAGAATTCATGGAAGGTATCTTGGCTAAATCGGGCCAATTGCAGTTAGCTGCAGCCTAGTTAGCCAATTCAGTCGTTTAACAGTCAGCCGTAGGCGTACTTTATGCTTTGGGAGACTGTGTTGCTTTGGGAGACTGTGTTGCTTTGGGAGGGCGAGGCTCCTGCCGAGCCAACGGTGCAAAGGTTCGGCAGGAGCCTCACCCTCCCGAGCAATGAATGACTTAGGTAAACTCGTTGGAAACATGTTTACAGGGGTGGGGCGAGGCTCCTGCCTAGCCATATGCGTCTACAACTCAGCAGGAGCCTCGCCCTCCCGAAAAATGCAATAACTCGCTGGTCGGCTTGTGCCGTTCCTCGAACAAAGCCTGCAGACCAAGTAACTTAAACGAAATGTCCTGCACTGGACGCAGGGTGGATGCGATGTCGACTGCATTTTTCGAGTGCGGGACAGCGTAGCCATTTGGCATGGACGCCGAATTTCGTTTAGCAAAGCTGTGATTCGGTTACGGTTGCTTTAACGCGGGATACAAACGAAAATGGCGAGATTAGCTCAACGAGAGCTAACCTCGCCACGGGGGAAGGGAGATGTAAGACGCTCTGCAATGATGATGAAACGTCCTACAATTTAGCCTAGGTCGACGGCGATTCACCCGCAAAGCTTTCTGTAGGAAATTGCCATCGTGTCTTCAAAATCCAACCTTAATCTGAGACTTTGTAGCGACTGTTACGATTCTGCCGGCCGGTTGTGGAATGGACTTAGCATGGGTTGGCTACCCATTTCCCTCGTATTACATGTTTTGTTTGCTATTGGCTGCGTCCCTCAGCGAGAGAAGTCCGTGGTTCTCTATTCCGCTTCGGATCGCGAATACGTTACTCCCATTCTCGATGCATTCGAACGTTCGAATCCGGGCACCGAGATCGCGAGACAATTTGACGTGGAAGCTTCCAAAACTCTTGGTCTGGTAACGCGTATCCAAAAGGAGAAAGAGCGTCCGCGATGCGATGTATTTTGGAACAACGAGATCATTCACACGATTCGACTCCAAAAACAAGGCTTACTTTTGAGTCGAAGATGGAAAGTCCCTGACAATTGGCCGAAGGGGTTCAAGTCCAAAGACGGAACCTGGATTGGCTTCGCAGCTAGGGCCCGTGTGCTCATTATTAACAAAACGAAACTCCCGGATCCTGCAATGTGGCCCAAAAGTGTGCTTGAGCTCGCAGATGAGAAGTGGCATCATCGCTGTGGACTGGCGAATCCCATCTATGGAACCACGGCAACACACATGGCAGTCATCGCTTCTCACGAAAAACAAATCCTTAGCCAAGGAAACACAAGCGCCGCCTATTTCAACCAAGAGCGATCACTGGACTGGAACCGATGGTCGGACGCTTGGATCGAAAACGCAATTGTGTTAGCTGGCAACAAACAAGTGGCATTGGCTGTCAGCAGCGGCGAACTTGACTGGGGCCTGACAGATACGGACGACGCCATCGTTGAAAAGGACTCTGGCAATCCAATCGAAATTGTCTTCCCAGATCAAGCTGCAAATAGCTTCGGAACTCTTTTCATTCCCAATACGATCAGCGTACTCCAGAAAGCACCCAATCCAGCGGCCGCTTCACTCCTGGCTGACTACTTGGTCAGCGAAAAGGTGGAATCCAGGCTGACCATGGGAAATAGCGCTCAGTTTCCCGTGTGGCCAGACGCGAAAATCAAATCCCGTCTAGCCGAGTCGCAGGAATCGCGCTGGGCGCCGGCGGATTTCGAAAAAGCAGCCGAGCGTTGGGAGGAAGTTTTAAAAGACCTGACACAACGATTGGAAAGACACCGCGGAGGGTGATGTACACATCGTTTTCCTTGCTCCCCTCGCCCCTCTAAGGGGAGAGGGCTGGGGTTGAGGGGTTTTGCACCGAAACGGGGCGAGGGGGGAGAAAATCGCATCGGTATCGCTTCATTTGGTCAGCTTACATTGGTTGAAAATCCAGAACCAACGCACAGCTCACCCCGGTCAGGACATCTTCCAACGATGCTTCAAGTTCGTCCGCTCCATCACCACTTTCAATCGTTGGGCTCGACGCCGCCAAAACAGCGTGAGGATTGATTGATGTCGTAGTTTGCGCTCGGCAGAGCAATTCATCGTAGCGAGCTCGCTCAAGCCTGGGCATTTCAAGAACGCCTAATTCATAGTCATGGCACATGGAATCCCATGCAGCAAAGGTTGCAATCTCCTCTGTCACATAGCTCAAAGCACGGGCTCGAAGCAGACTGGACATCAGGCTTCGAAGAGTCAATCCAGCTGCATGACCACCACCTCCAAACAAAGCGGTTTCCCAAGCTTCTTCACGATAGGTATGCGGCTTTTCCTGCTCAAATTGCTGAGCGATGCGTTTGGCGTTTCGCAAAGCCCAGCGATAGAGTCGCTCGTATTCGCTGTAGGTTGTTTCTTGGCAGCGAGGCGTCTCAAGCATCACTTCGCGAGCCATGGTAGCGAGCTCAACAAAGGCCGAAGAGGTATACTCATCCACACTACGCCAGTCTCCTAAACCCAAACACACCGATCGCATTTTCTTTGCCGCCTCGGACGTTTCGCCCATTTGGCGAAGACGGGTTGCATCCAACAAATTGCGTTGTCGCAATGCCGAAGATGAAAGCTCCGTGTCGCATACGACAGAAATGCGGGCGTTAGAATGGGGTTCCATAACGGAAGCATTACGGTTCAACATGGCAAGAAGTCTTTGCGAAGCGAATAGGTTTTGGAAATCGGAATCGGCACTCGATTTTTCTGCGAGTTCGAGGCAGAGATTTCTCGCTTCCCCGAAAGCTCCAAGGCGATATGTTTGCAGGGCGCAGACAAAGGCGGCACGACGAACTTGGGTGGCGGTCTCTTGGGCAAAATCGGTAGCAAAATCGGCTGAAATCTTAGGCATTGTAGGATGAGTAGAATGACGAGAAGGCAAAACAACGGAAGAGTCTATTTAATCAAAATAGAACATGCGGTGAGAAGTGGCGGCACTCCCAGTTCATTTACGAGAGAAGCTGCAATGAATTTGCCATTACGATCGACACAAACATGTCATTCCGACCTTGGAGGCCGGTTCGCATTCTGCTCAATGTAAATTGGGCTTTTCTGTAGCGAAAGTCGTCAAGACTTTCGGCTGCATTGCGTAAACCACCGAAAATCTTGACGAGTTTCGCTACAAAATGCGAAACAGCGTTGCGCTTCACGGCTCTTGTATTCATCGTGCCTAAGCGACGTCCATGACTCGTTGAGCCAATCGCAACTCGGTCGCTTGAATCAAATCGGCGGGTATCTTCTGACCATCCGCTAGAAAACTGACCGGAAGACCACTGCTTTGCAAACACGAAAAAAGTGGGCCTAAGCCCCCCGATTCATCCAGCCGAGTCAAAACCAATCGATTCGGAGCCAAAGGCTCGAACGCCCGCTCATAACGCAAAAACGTTCGAACATTGCAAGTGCTCGATAGAACCAAATGCGTTTCATTCGGCTTGACCATCGCCAGAATTTGCCCCAGTTGCTCCAAGGATTCTTCTTCGTTCGGTGAGCATCCACCTGTGTCCAGCAGGACAAAACGGCAACTGGACAAATTGGACATGCAAGACGGTACTTGGTCTTCCATTTCCGCGACTTCAAATTTCCATCCCAGTATGTCCGCGTAGTTGTGCAATAGAAAATTGGAGCCGAGTCGCTTGTTGTCCGTTGTCAGAACGCCGACAGAAAAACCTAACTCCATCGACAAATAAGCGGCGATCTTTGCAAGAGTTGTGCTCTTTCCTGCCCCTGGTGGACCGACAAATGCAAGCACTTGTTGACGCGAGTCTTCGAGGTTCCATGGCGGAGCGGCATGGACCAAATCGCGAATCCAGCCCAGCAATTCCGATCGCAAGGTCCAAACGTCTTTCATTACCGCGGCATTGTCCAACACACGAGCCGTATCGATCCATTGCCCTACTATACCAGGATCGATGCCGGCATGAAGCAACTCTTGATACACTTGCCCTAACACTCGCTCAGGGGCAGCAAATTCGCTGGTCGCTTCTGGAGTTAAGCGTGAACTTGAGAATTCGGCTTCCGTGCCGGTAGAATCATCAGTGCGTTCTAAAGCCTCGATTTCAGGTTCGCCGTCCCTTCGCGATTTCAGCCGATCATGATCTTCAGACGGCGCGAGGGTGTCGTTTTGAATCGATTCCGTAGTGTCGAGCTCGAATGCATTGGTTTGGGAACTTGCAGTGACCTCGATTCGCGAGCGGCCAAAGAGCCCGGACCTCGATGTTTTCGTTTCCAAAATCGATGCGTCTGGGCCAAACTCGGCTCTGATCTTTTGAAATGCCTCCTGAAGCGTTTTCGAGCGGAAGGTTTTGATACGGATGGGCTTGTTCATTAGAAAATTCCTGACTCTAGGAACCGTTTAGTCACTGACCATTGCAATGGACTCAACACTGGTATCACGCGAAATCTCGTTGTAACTAAGTACCCGAAGGTCCGGTAACGCTTCTTGAGTTATTTGGCGAAGCGGGACACGAATCTTGGGACTGACAACAATGCACCGCGGCTTGCCGAGTTGATCGAGTTTTCGTACCTGGTCGGCGATTCGACCGCATGTCTTGGAAATGGAGTCTGGTGACATGCGGATGAATACGCCTCGGTCGGTTTGCTCGGTGCCAGCCGCAATTCTATCCTCCATGGCTGGGTCGAGCGTTACCACTCGCAATACGCCTGTGCTGTCACGATAGCGATGCGAAATGGTTCTCGCCAATCGGTGCCGAACATATTCCGTCAACCATATTGGGTCCTTGATTCGATGGATGTAGTCGCCAAGCGTTTCAAGGATAATGCTCAATTGCCGAATGGGAATATCTTCTCGCAACAGATTTTGAAGCACTTGTTGCACGTCGGCTAGCTTCATTTGCCCCGGGATCAACTCGTCCACTACGGTCGCTGATGTCTTCTTGAGTTGGTCGATGAGTTGCTTCGTGACCTCGCGAGTTAGCAATTCGTCGGCATGTTTCCTGGCCGTCTCTTGAACGTGCGTTGCCAGGACAGCTCCGCACTCGACAACTTGGTAGCCATATAGTTCTGCTTGTTGGCGATTACGCGGATCGATCCAAACCGCTCTTTTCCCAAATGCTGGATCGGTGGTTTCGTCCCCAATGATCGCGCCCTTGGTCAAGCCTGTGTCAATGGCTAGCAAACGATCTGGCCTAAGCATTCCCGTGGCGATACGGTTGCCGGACATCTCGAGCTCGTAGCCATACTCGGGCAAGCTCATTCGGTCTTTGATTCGCACCATTGGGAGCAGAACTCCCATTTCGGTTGCCAACGTAGCGCGCACCGTCGAGATCCGTTTCATCAGGTCGCCGCCGCGATTCGGATCCGCCAGAACGATCAGTTTGGCTCCCAATTCGAGCCGCAATGGATCGACCTCGAGGTAGTCTTCGACTTTCTTTTCAAGCGGCGCCTTTTTTGCTATCTCCGCATCCTTCCCCTTCTTTTCGACGACCTTGGCATCTTCTCTTTTCTGACGTTGCATGATGATCGCTAGCCCAATGCACCCGCCACCCATCGTGACCATCGGCACCGCCGGCAATTGAGTGAAAGTCATCAAAAGTAAGAATACGCCCGAGATGATCAGGGCTTGAGGTCGCGAAAAGATTTGACGCAGGAATTCGCCTGAGAAGTCGGACTTCTGCGTGCTACGGGTCGTCAGCAACGCGGCTGCCAACGAAATCAAAAATGCTGGCACTTGGCTAACAAGACCGTCACCGATCGTGAGTTTTGTATAGACGTTTGCCGCTTGGGAGAGCGTCATTCCCGAGTACATGTAGCCCATGTAGAGCCCGCCCACGATATTGAGAAGCGTAATGGCGATACCAGCAATAGCGTCACCCCGGACGAATTTGCTAGCACCGTCCATTGAACCGTAGAAGTCCGCTTGTTTGGTAACCTCTTCTCGACGGCGTTGGGCTTCTTTTTCATCGATTGCCCCTGCGGTCAAGTCGGCATCGATGGCCATTTGCCTACCAGGCATTCCGTCCAATGCAAATCGAGCGGCAACTTCGCCGATTCGAGACGCACCCTTGGTGATAACGATGAAGTTGATCAAAAAGATGATGATGAATAGAACAATACCGACCTCGAGCGAGTCCCCGGACACGAATTCGCCAAAAGCTTGAATCACATGGCCCGCCGCGTCGATTCCTTCGGTGCCCGTCCGAGTCAAAATCAGTCGAGTCGTTGCCAAGTTGAGGACCAGCCTGGAAAGCGTCGTCGCTACGAGCATCGCTGGGAAAATATTAAATTCGAGAGGAGATTCGATGTAGATCGTGGTCAAGAGGATGACGACCGCGATCGCAATGTTTGCGGACAACAGCACGTCCAGCAACGCAGGTGGGAGTGGGACCAAAATGACGACTAGGCAAGCAATAATTCCAATTGGAACGATGGCATGTCGGTGCCGCAGGAATAGCTTGGTCCAAAAATCCATCCAGTTTTGCCCTAACTCGAGAACTTGAGAAAATCCGGGAACAATTTGGGAAACTACTCAGGATTCCTATGCGATGTCTATATCGTTTTGAGTTTCAAAGCGATAATGTACGCGATCAAGGGCCCCAAAACGGATTTGGATTCGCACCCTTTGTTTAACAGCATTAGTACAAAAAACGACTTCGTCGAATGGCTTCTATCGAATCGCCCCAAACCATCCACTACCCAACACTCTCGCCGCGGTTTTGGCACGGCATGCCGTCCCGAGTTTGGCTACCCTTGTTATGGAAAAACTCGTTTAAGGTATCGCCATCACGTTTGCACATCGCATCGGGCGTTACGGCGTTTATGCCTTTCTCCGATCTTTTGGGGCTGTTACATCACACGCTATTCGGTCGTAAGATAGCGCAGACCAAGCTTACTGGACCACCTTTGTTTATCCTTGGACACTGGCGGAGCGGAACGACTCTGCTGCACGAACTCCTATGCTTTGACGACCGATTCGCGTCGCCGACGACCTTTGAGTGTTTTGCTCCAGCTCACTTTTTGCTAACAGAGCCTTTGGTTACACGGTACGGAAATTGGCTTATCCCAAACCGCAGACCGATGGACAACATGAAAGCCGGCTGGTCGTTGCCTCAAGAGGACGAGTTTGCGCTGATGAACCTCGGTGCCCCAACCCCCTATCTGCGACTCGTTTTTCCGTGCCATGACTATCCCTATCAAAGCACTTTGGCCTCTGATGGCTTTAGCCCCAAGGAATTGGAGCGATGGAAGTATCTCTTCGATTGGTTCCTCAAGGCACTGACCTACAAAAACCAAAAGCCATTGATTTTGAAAAGCCCACCGCATACAGGTAGAATCGGCATTCTCAAATCACTGTACCCTGACGCAAAGTTCGTGCATATCGTTCGAGACCCACGCAAGCTGTTTCCGTCGACCATGAAACTTTGGAACGCACTGGATCAAGTGCAGTCCATTCAAGTCGGTGAATACCAACACAAACTCAAAGAGTTTGTCCTCAAGTCGCTGACCACCATGTACGATTCGTTCGAACGGGATAGAGTGGGTTTGAGCGAAAAACAGTTGATCGACGTTCGTTACGAAGATTTGGCCAAGGATCCTGTCGCGGTTTGCAAAAGCATCTACGACCAACTCGATCTCGGTGGCTTTGACCGAATTGAGCCGTTACTCAAAGATAGAAAAGAACAGGAAAAAGAGTACAAAACCAATCGTTTTGGATCGACGCCCGAAGAGGAAGCAGAGTTCATGACGGCATGGCACAGCTACGCGACCAAGTACGGATATGCTTAAGCCGCTGCCCATCGACGCACATTTGTCTTCGATTTGCCAATACGTCCGAGACAATCCAATCACGATTGTGGAAGCCCCTCCAGGAACTGGCAAAACCACGCGAGTGGCACCGGCTCTTATGGATTTGCCCTTTGCTGCTGGGCAAAAAATCTACCTACTGCAGCCCAGGCGAATTGCTGCCAAATCGGTCGGAGAACGAATCGCTTGGGAGCAAGGCAGTCGGATCGGAGAGCGAATCGGATACCAAGTTCGCTTTGATTCTCAAGTTTCGCGTGAAACGCAGTTGATCGTCGCGACCGAGGGGGTCTTGCTCAGGAAATTGCAGGACGACGCTGGGCTCTCGGACACGAGCATCGTTTTGCTCGATGAGTTTCACGAGAGGTCGCTCGATTCGGATTTGCTGCTGGGAATGTTGAGGCGAGTACAACAAGCGTTGCGCGATGATTTAAAGATCGTCATCATGTCCGCCACGATCGATTCCCATTTGATCCAATCGCAATTGGATGGCGCGCCCATCGTGCGAGTCGAGTCTCCGAATTTTCCTGTCGCCATACGGTATCGCCCAACAAGACCGGAAGATAGTCTTTCCGATCGCATGGTCGATGCGATTCGGGACGTAGCCGAAATGAATGATGGCGATGTACTCGCGTTCTTGCCCGGAATGGGGGAAATCCAGCGAACGTTTGATGCCCTCTCGCAAACTCGGCTGGGTCGCGACTGTGAGGTCATGCAACTATTCGGCGGTATGACGCTTGAAGACCAAGCCAGGGCGATTGAACCAGGCACTAAACGCAGAATCATTTTGTCCACCAACGTGGCGGAGACATCGCTCACCCTAGAAGGCATTCGCATCGTTGTAGACAGTGGACTGGCCAGAGTGATGCGATTTTCCCCTGATGTCGGATTGGACCGTTTGGCCTTGGAGAACATCAGCCAAGCCTCTGCGGCTCAGCGTGCTGGACGTGCAGGTCGCGTTGCACCTGGCATCTGCTATCGGTTGTGGAGCGATGCATCGGAACGAGCTAGATCAGCCTTTTTAGAACCCGAGATTCGCCGCGTTGACATCGTTTCAGCGGTATTGCAACTTTTTGCCTGGGGCGAGGGAGAAAGCGATGATTTTCCATGGCTAGAGCAGCCACGATCGGACTCAGTAGCCAGAGCTCGAAGTCTGCTCGAACAACTTGGAGCCATCGCCAAGAACAAGATCACCGAGATCGGCAAGGCCATGAGTCGCTTGCCTACCCATCCGCGACTGGCACGCATGGTCATCGCCGGTTTTGAGTCGGGATGCTATGAACGCACCTGCATGATGGCTGCATTGCTTTCGGAACGAGACCCGTTTCAACAAAGCCGGACCGCTTCCACTCGGTCGGCCAAGCGATGGGATAGCGATTGCGTTGAACGACTCGTTGCACTAGAGAACTTCCTGGACGGCCACCATTGCGAGAGCCCATTTGGAACACTGCATCGGACTGGTGTTCGATCGATTGTCAATGCAGCACAGCAACTTCAAGAACAGTGCACATCTGTTCTCAAGGGGACTAGCATTCTTCGCGAACGTCAACAATCACATGCCCCTGAGGTATTGATGAAGACTATGCTGTTTGGTTATCCGGATCGATTGGCCAAGCGAAGGAGCGTTGGCAAACCGCATGGTCTGATGGTTGGCGGCAAAGGAGTCGCGTTATCCCACCAGAGCGGAGTTACCGAGGCGGAGCTTTTTTTGTGTATCGACATCGATGCAGGGGCAGGAGATGCCGCCGTTCGACAAGCAAGTCGTATCGACTTGGATTGGTTGCCCAAGGAGCAGGTTCTGTCGAGTGAGGAGTTGTTTTTCCATCCCAGTCAAAAGCAGGTTGTCGCAAGGCGGCATACAAAATGGTTGGATCTGGTGTTAAACGAAACCCCGACAGCCATCACCGACATGCAACACTGCGCCGAGATACTTTGGCGTGAAGCATTGAAGAACTGGGAACAAGCGTTTCCGATCGATGACGATCGTGTTCAAGGGTTAGTGGAGCGTGTCAATTGCCTTCGCCTGTGGTTGCCGGATTTAGAACTACCGGAGTTGGGAGAGTCTTTTTTGCAGGACGTCGCCAAGGAACTATGCCAAGATCGTCGCTCATTGACCGAACTTCGGGCCGCTCCTTGGATCGATTGGATTCAATCTCGCTTTGCTAGCGAGCAATGGCAAGCAATCGAAAAGGAGGCCCCGGCCAAAATTCAAGTTCCGAGCGGAAGTTGGATTAAGATACAATATGCCTTGGGGAAACCACCCACGATGGCGGTCAAGATCCAAGAAGTATTTTCCATGAAAGCAACTCCACGTATCGCAAAAGGGCGAGTCCCTTTGCTGTTGCACTTGCTTTCTCCCAACATGAGGCCGCAGCAGATAACCGAAGATTTAGCGTCGTTCTGGGCGAACGGCTATCCGATTGTCAAGAAAGAACTCAAGCGAAGGTATCCAAAGCATTCTTGGCCTGACGATCCCACCACAGCGATACCGGGACGCAGATAAGTCGCAGTTTTGCGGAACCAAATCCCTTCAACATGAACACACAGCCTACCAACGACGAAAACTCGGCATGGAAAAGCCAACAAGCGGAGAAAGACAAAGCTGCTGACGCATTGGCCGCAAGGCAACCGCTTTTGGCCAATTCCATTTGCTTGAAGTGCACCAGCCACAGGTCGATTGTCTCCGGCAAGGGTTCCGTGTTTATGCTTTGCCAATCTGACTCAACACCATCGAACTGGCCCAAATATCCGCCTCAGCCACTTACACAATGTCGTTACTACGATCACGGTTGAGTGCCAATTTATGAGCGGAACATCGCGAGCGTCAACTGTCCGGATTCGACGAAAACACAGGAAAAGACTACTCACATCGTCGTGAATGGATCCGCTGCCGTATGGAAAGAGTCTATTAATCGCGATATGGGTCCTTAGCGAACGCTCTTGCGTCGCTTACAAGTTCGAATCGTTTTCATCCGCAGTTGGGTCAAGATGTCCTGACTTATTGATAGCCAACAGTATCCGGAATGCCACTAAAGTACTGATGACGAATCCAACAACCCCTAAGAGCGATAAGTCCTTTAATCCAAGCGGCCCACCTTCCATAAAAAGCAACGGAGGAACTTTTGAAGCCATCAAAATGGAAGAGCCAAGCAGAAGGGAACTCGTCAACAATCCAAGCACCAATCGATTGATGGACGGACTAAGCCCACGGTGGGATAACTGAACATCCAGCTTTCCTTCTTGAACAAGCTCCATTAGAGAACTGATCTGAGAGGGCAAGCGTTCCACTAAACCCTCGAACTCGACATACATTCGTCTAAGCCGCCTCGCGTGCCGACGCGGTGAAAATCGGTATCGACTCAGCTGCCCCATCATGGGCTGGATCGCTTGCAGAATGCTAAAACTCGACGAAGTCAATCGAAGAGTGCCCTCAAGCGTGACAAGAGTCTTAATGAGGATTCCCATTTGACTCGGTAATGTAATCCGATGACGGTGCAAGATGTCTGTCGCATCGTTGAGCGCTCCACTCAAGTCCAATGAGTCGAGCGGTTGCGACCCGTAGGTTGCGATCAAGTCTGCCACGTCGTTCGACAATTGCGCGTCGTCGATCGATGCCGGAATCTTGCCCGCGCGCTTGATCAGAGAAGTCAAAAGGGCCGAATCCTGCTGCAAAACGGCCCATAGCATTTCTTCAATCGTGCCGCGAAGCGAGTCATCAATTCGACCGACCATTCCAAAATCTAGAATTGCGATCGTTCCGTCCTCTTGGACCAAGATATTCCCGGGATGCGGATCTGCGTGATAATGCCCACGAATGAAGATGGATTGCACGTAAAGCTCAGAGACACGTCTTGCAATCAAGTTTCGATCGACTCCAATGAGCGCATCGGACGATCCAAGACAGTTAATGGACTCTCCCTCCACACGTTCCATCGTGAGTACTCTCGCTGTCGAAAGCTTGGGATAAGCGTGAGGAACAACAACTCCCTGACAGTCCTTAAGCGTCGACTGGAACATGAGCAAATTGGAAAGCTCACGCGAAAAACTCAGCTCACGCTTAAGCGATCGGGAAAGTTGCTCCACGATTCCTCGTGGTTGCCAGACCGCAAATTCGGGAATTCGTTCCGCTAGCATGGCCAATCCACGAAGCACCTCAAGATCTTCGTGTACCTTGGCCTCAATGTTGACATGCTGGACTTTGACGACGACCTGCGTTCCATCAATCAGTCTTGCTGCATGCACTTGCCCAATCGAAGCGGAAGCGATACAGCTTTCGGAAAACTCCAAAAAAGCCTGATCGATTGGAATTTTAAGCTCCGCTTCAACAACCATCTTGATCTTAGCAAACGAATCCGCAGGAACTTGCGACTGCAATTGCTGCAACTCAGCAGCTTGTTCCGAACCGACCAAATCAGGCCTAAGCGATAGAACTTGGCCAAGCTTAATAAAAGTAGGCCCAAGATCGGTTAAAGCCATTCTTACCCTGGCTTCTCTGGAGTAGCTTGAGAGCGGAACTCCTTGATCATCCTTTAACCAATCGCGAATAAAGTCGACTCGCAAATGGCTAAGCCAATCAGCCAGGCCGTAACGCCGCAAAACAACGATGATCTCTTGCCACCGACGAAGATTGCGGTAATAACGCGGAAGCGAGCTAATTCTCATTTATCAGGTGCGGACTCGAACGACGGAGGTGGCTGCAAGTCAGCAGCAGGCTTAGCGCCCAAGATTCTTGCTTCGATTCTCTTTTTCAAATCAGCGTATTGAAAATTCCCAAAGTCAAAAACCGGCTCTTCTGATTCAGCAGTTGTCGTCCAGTTCAATTCCACACTCGCACCCGAATAATCGATCTTCATCGTGTTTTCGTCGGCCAAAATCTCCTGTGCAAAAGGAAGACCGCGAGTCGCTGGAAGAATTTCATCACTGCTAAACAACACCCTACCGTTCCGAATATCCACAACCGCAATGGACATGCAGTCAATACTGGCAGCATTTGCCACACGACTGAAATTCAACATTCGCACAAAAACCACCGCGGGCGAATTCCTTATCTGATTGATCGGGAACGAGAAGTTGGAAACAAACGAACTTTGCGGCCAAACGTCGGAAGCATCCTTGGCCGACAGAGCATGAACACGACCAGAGACGGGAACAAAATTGGGATCGCTCGCATCCGGACTGATTTTCGGCTTCACAGGTTCTTTTTCCATTCCGACGAGCATCACCAACATCGTTTCGCCAAAACGCTGAACGGAAACTTGCCTGAATTTCGAGTCGATGTCAATCTTGCGCACAAATTCTTTTCTGTCGACTAAATTCCAGTAAGTCAATTCACCACCTTCCTTGAGAATGATTACGCCTGCTTCCCCATCCAAAGCTACTTTTGCAGAAGACGTAAACTCACCACTAAATACAACTTTGCCGTCGTTTGAATCAACCAGTTTGAGCCCAAGCTGTTTAGGCGCATCGCTGCTAACCAACCAGTAGCGTCCAATGGAAGCGACTGCAGGGCCGCCTTCTCCCTCCAGCGGAATCTGGCTCAAGGTTGCTCCGTCACGCACATCCAGCTTAAGAACGGAACGACTCTTCGGATCGTGGACCAAAAGCGTTTCGCTCTCCGAAACAAAGCTGCACCCCTTAAAGCCTTTTCTTGTCCAAATCTTCGCGCCCGTGATAAGATCGCAGCAAATCAGCTCATCGTCTGATAAGACGACAATGCCGCTCCGGGAAACGGACGCAACCTTGAATGACCCTTTGTTGTTTGGTAATCCCCAACTTCGTTGCCCCCGAGTTCCTTCGATTTCGGGCAGTTCCAAATCAAATTGCTGACGCCATAAATCGCTCTCTTGCTCTCGCATCGAACCGGCTAGGGTATCAACCGCAATGATTTGCCGGTTGACTTCGAGAAGAACGATACTGTCGACGGAATGAACTGTAGGAACCACAAATTTGTCTTGATTTCCTGCATCGACGTAAACCTGAAAGGTCATGTCGCTCGAAGAATTCGTAAAGACAACATTCACTCCTGACGACTTGATCTCCCAACCGGAAAGTGCGTCGCCAATTCTTGTCTTCCACTTACAGGATGTTGTCGGGTCCATTCGATTTGCCCGGTTCAGCGGCACGTCTTCGCTTTGCTCAACCGACACATTCACTTTGCCCGTTGGCCACTCGGAGAGAAGTTTGGTTGGCGTGGTTAACGCGGCTGGAGCCTTAGGCAAAACCAACCCGTCCTTGGGCACTCCACTCAAATCACGAACAAGTTCTCTGAATCGTACCTCATCGACATATTTTGCAGCCAAGTCGTAACGCTTGTTGCGAACGTAAATACTTGCCAAGATGTCGCGGCGAGCAGACGCATCCATGCCGCTGGAATTCGCCGCATCGAACAAATGATCTGAAGCCAACATCCGCTCCGCTTGCAATAAATCCCTTTGCAAAACAAGTGTCTTGGCTGATTCCAGTCTTATCGCCTCCGTTTCGGGAATGGAATCAAAATGCTGAAGTTTGACCCTTCGCACATGGGACGGCAAGGTCCGCATCGATTCTATTTCCAACGCGATTTGTGGCTTCAGGTCCTCCAATTCCTTCGAGGTCAGTTTGGGTATCACATTGCGAAACTCAGTTGAAATCCATCGGTCCTCTTGGATCGACCATTGCGAGGACAATTCAATATTTGCAACCCCGGACATTTGTTCCTGTCGTTGAGACGTTCGCAAATGAGACATTTCAAACAAAGTTGCCAATGTCTCCTTGTTTCGCCCCTGATTCTGAAATCCCTTGATGAGCAACCGAAGATAAGGAGCTTTGTCCCTATCAACAACAAGATTGCCCAATAGGTCTACACGACTGGCGTATTTGTCAAAGTCCGCAGTCAAAGCAGCCATCCCAGCCTTGTTGATCAAAAGAATAACATCCGAATTGTTTGGATCAATCTTCCTAGCTTGCTCAAGGTAATCTAACGCACCATCAAAGTCCTCTTTGGCCAACGCCAATTCGCTTTGGCGAGCAAGCCCCGAGACCGAAGTCGAATTGCGTTGAAGCTCATCTTTCAGCTGAGTCTGAAAGGCTTCACGGACCGAATAACAATCCAACTCGAACGGCGTTGCGCATATCAAACGATCGCCAACCGAAATCAAGTTCCCTAGCGGCTGCTCGACGCGCACGGAGTCTGCCAACGTTCCCTTAAGCAAGTCTATTTGCAATATCTTTTGACCGGAAATCGGCACCAAATACGTTCCCTGCTTTCGCACGCCACGGCCGATGACTTGTTGCGATTCAGGGAAATCGATCTTCGGCCACTTGCTCTTGCCGCTCTTGAGATCTACCGCCACCACCGACTGCTGACACACAACTACGGCAGTATTGTCCCAAGCTCCCGCAATGTAGCGTATTGGAGCATTGCTAGAATTACTGAGCTTCCAAAGCAACTTGCCGTCTTCGATCTGGATACCATATGCGTCAAGTCCGTCGGCGGGGGCAAAAAGCACAACTCCGTCGCTGATGACGACCGAATTGTCGGCGGACCTCGGCGTCAGTGGGGACAAGTCAGCCAAATCCATTTGGCCACCAAAGGCACTCGCCTGGTTGGATGTGGATAGGTCCGGTCGAATCGGATACTTGAACGCCCACAATATCGAGCGACTAGCTTTGTCATACGCAACCAAATAGCCCGAGAGGGTTGGGCAGATGACGATGGAACCGTCGACAGCCGGGACCGCACCAGTGCTTCTGCGCAATAGGTCGTTGGCCAGGGTGCCGTAATTTGTCGTAAGCGGTTGTCGCCATCGCAGCTTGCCAGTTTCCGGCTCGATGCTATGCAAAAAGAGATCGCTGTTTAACTCGCCAAGCACAAGCAGTTCGTTTTCGTGTGGAAGCGGAGCACCAAGAAACAACGTACCAGAAAGCTTTGGTTCCGTTGTGCTTTTTTGTCCCCCCACTTCCCATTTCGCAAGCCCTTCGTCTCTCACGCTCCAACATTGCAAGACGTTGTAACTTGGCGTTCCTTTGGGTTTCGAAACTCGAGCATTCGGACCAAGCGCAAAACTCTCCGCAATGTCAAACGCAGGCATTTCACTAATGTTGTAGATTCGCTCCCCGTCACTCGAAATACCTCCCAGCAGCGTTTCTCCCCAAACCCGCTTGGCAAGATAGTCAGGTGCTGGCAAGTTATAGGAATGGCCATCACGCCCAAGGTACCGATCCATAGCAAAGCCCATCGGCATCCCGCTGTAGTCACACTTCCATCGCAGAACTCCCGTTAACGCATCGATTGCAACGATCCGCTGGTCGTACGTCGATGTAATGATCCACGGTCCCACACTGATCGGGTACCTAGATGGAATAAGGCTCGATCGACCATCTGGCAATTTTTGTTTGAGCGTTAGTTCGAGATTCTCTTTGTGAGGTTCCGACTCATGGAGCTCCGCATGCCACGACAAGAAAGGCAGTGGAATCCCCGCATTGGTGTCTGCATTCCGAGTTGCGATTCCACTTTGATAGTATGGCTGTTTGATGACCCGCTCGATGGACTGCTGACCGGACAATTCGATTTTGTCAAAATCGGTTTTCGAAAGCAACGACCGCCCATCCCAACTGACCTTCGTTCCTTTCCAATTGAACTCGCCTTGCTTGAATTGCGTCCGTGTCGACTCAAAAACACTCAATGCCTCCGACTCCATTCCAGCACTGTAAAGAGTTGAGGCTGCGAGGATTCCAAGCTCAGGACCATACCTCTCCGCCGCACTCCTTTGTCGGAACGCTTTGCTAAACAAGCGCGAGGCCCGTCGTGCGTCCCCTTTGCGAAGCCAGTGCTGGCCCAGAATCACGCTCGCATCTTGACCAGCGCTTGTAAACCCATATTTACTCGCAACCGAAGCGACCCGCTCCCAGTCCGAATGAGAAATCGCATCTTCCAACAACTGCTCAGCCTGGGTTCCGTACCGCAAATCCACGATCTTGGTCGCTTCAATTGGGAGCGATTCGATGAGCTCATAAACGCGTTTGAAAACCGTCGACCTCGAACCGTTCAACGTCTTGGCCTCGGGTTGCTTTGGCGGTTGAACCGGAGCGAGTTGCCCCGGCACCTGCTGACCAGGTATTTTGGGAATCTCACCCGGCCCGATCGGAACGTATTCATCGAGAATGAAGAAATCCGCGCCGGTGAGGTCCGCTTGGCGTGACTCCTCAAGCCCGAGCAAAATCCCTAAGGCAAAGGTTGCTTCCCCCCATTGCTCTTTTTTGATGCCTTCCTCGGCTTCGTCCAAGAGCACCATGACTTCGCGCGGGGCTGACATCAACGCTACCTCCATGCTCAGCTGAGCCATCCGCGGACGTGGCCTGCCAACTTGACCAATCGATTGGCCTGACTGGGTCGCCATTACAGCCAAGAACGCAACGAATACGATCTCGGCTCGGTATCGAATTGAGGAACCCATCCGTTGGTTTTGCATTTCTTCAGTCCAAATGATTTGAAACTTGCGACGTAACATGTTTGTTTGCGATTGGGGCCGTCTCGCTTTCTTTTGGAATTGCTTGCAATTTCATCGGGAGGGCGAGGCTCCTGCCGAGCTTGATCCTTAAATGGCTCGGCAGGAGCCTCGCCCTCCCAAATTCCCTCAAGTGTTTTGTTGGGCTCAAGGCAAGACGGACTCCTAGCGTCCAACGGCCAATAAAACCTCAGCGAGGACGCACTGAATCATACCGATTTTTATCTATTCCTGCTCTTGTAGCTGCTTTGCAAGCAATGCGAATTTAGCCTCGTCTTCCGGAGAGACTTTCGGATACTGCAAATCGAGCGACTCCAAATGACCTGCGATGATGTCAGCCACCGCAGCTCGAGCATACCATTTGTCGTCCGCTGGTATAATGTACCAAGGAGTCGATTTCCTGCTCGTGGCTGGCAACGCATCTTCGATGGCTTCTTCGTACTTTTCCCAAAGCTTGCGCTCTTCTAAGTCCCGCTCGTTGAACTTCCATCGCTTTTCCGGCTGCGTTAGCCGCTCAAGCAGTCTCGTCTTTTGTACCTCTCTAGAAACATGCAAGTAGAACTTGAGTACGCTCGTTCCACTGTGAACCAGCGTTTGCTCAAAAACCCGAATCTCCTCGTAGCGTTGCTTCCAAAGATCCATCGGCTTTTTGAACGGAGGCAAATTTTGCGGGCCAAGAAACTCCGGGTGGACGCGCACCACCATGACCTCTTCGTAATAAGATCGATTGAAGATCGAGATCATGCCGCGTGAAGGCAAAAATCGCATCGGGCGCCACAGAAAATGGTGCTGAACTTCTTCCGTATTTGGAGCACGAAAACTGTAGATCCGAACTCCTTGCGGATTGACGCCGTTGATCACATGACTGACCGTTCCGTCTTTTCCGGATGCATCCATCCCCTGCAAGATCACGAGCAAAGATCGTTGCCCGCCAGCAAACAAACGATTTTGGGCCTCCTGCAATGCTGTGTTGTCGTCCTTCAACGCCTCGATGCCATCCGCTTTCTTGACAAGTTCATTGCCCGCCCTGGTCGAGATCTTGCTGAGCTTGATGGACTCTCCCTCTTTGACTCGAAATTTCTTTGCCTCAAAGTTGTGTTTCGCCATTAGTTCAATATCCAATCAAGCCCTAAATCCAAATTGATGGCCGAATGTGTGAGGGCTCCCACACTGATTCGATCGACACCGGTTAACGCAATGTTGCCAATGGTGGCCAAGTTGACGCCGCCAGAAGCTTCCAATTCAACCGAAGGTGCCATACGGTCCCGTATCTCTACGCATTCCTTCAAAAGATCGCAATTCATGTTGTCGAGCAACACAATGTCTGGAAACGCTTTCAACGCGGACTCCAATTGACTAACGCGATCGATCTCGATCTCAATCATAGGCGGAGCCTCAAATCGATAAGCACCGCTAACCAAAAAGCTTTTAGCGATCTCCACGGCCTTTCCCGGATCGAGCAACCGCCCATCCTTGGAGGCTCGGCATGCAAGATGATTGTCCTTGATCAAGATGCCGTCATACAAACCCAAACGATGGTTCCGACCGCCGCCACATCGAACCGCATACTTCTCTAGTCGGCGCCAACCCGGCGTCGTCTTGCGAGTATCGTAAACACGAGCCTTGCTTCCTTCGATCTCGGAAACGTATCGGCTCGTCAAAGTTGCGATTCCAAAGAGCCGACCGAGAAAGTTCAGAATGGTTCGCTCGCAAGTCAGTAAATCGCGAGTCTCTCCTGCCAGAGTCGCAATCGGCTGCTTGGGTTCGAATCGCTCGCCGTCCCCCAAATGCTGAGTCCAAGTGATCGGTGAATCCAACTCCTGCAGTATGGCTTCGATCAACTCCACACCAGCAGCCACACCTGCCACACGAGGCAAAATCACGGCAGAACCCTGTATTCCCTGTGGGACCAAAGCCAAGGTCGTGAGATCGCCTGTTCGATCGAGATCCTCCCGAATCGCAAGCCGCACCAGATGTGACAAATCGTCTAGCAACGCAGCATCAATCGTTTGTGAGCGGTAGTCGGTCGGCATGCTGAACCCTGAAATACGTTCCTGAAGTGAGGATGCGATACTGGTCAATTCGGTCGCAATCGTATAGTGTATCGAAGCGGGAGACTTGAGAAACCGAGCCTTCGCCCGTTTTCGAGTTGGAAACCTCGATTCTCCCCAATATTTCCCTATCAAACAGCCCCTAGGGCGGACGGCGGAAAGAAAACTACCGTAGCTGGATTCGCCAGAATTCACAACAAGCTGAATACTGGCGAATCCAGCTACAGATCGAGAGTTTTTATCCTGCCGCTCGTCAAAACCAACATCCTACTGGAGATCTATCGATGAATTGGCGAAATTTGCTGGCTCTTGCAACCCTTTGCGTATTCGTTCAACCCGCCCTCTGCCAAGACAAAACAGAAAAAAAGGAAGCGGCTGCGAAAGCCGAAGTACTGGAAATCGGTCGCGGCAAAGTTGTCATCACCAAACCTGAATCATGGAAGACTGTTCCGCCAGGCATGATGATTGACAACGAGTTCCGGTTTCCAGCTGAAGGTGACGGAACTGCTCGGATCACTATTTCATCAGCTGGCGGTGGCGTCGAGCCCAACATCGCACGATGGATTGGCCAATTCGAAGGTGCAACCAAGGAAAACACAAAAGTCGAGAAGAAGGACGTCGACAAGACGATAGCGCACATCGTCGAAATCGAAGGCACCTTCAAAGAATCCAAAGGGCCAAATACCCCGGTGAAGAAGCAAGAGAACTACAAGATGCTCAGCGCGATTCTCGAACAAAAAGATGGTGCCTTGATCTTCGTGAAAGCCACTGGCCCCAAAGATACGATCGCCAAGATGCGTGAAGACTTCATCAAGATGATCGACGGCTTGAAGAACAAGTAATTTGTAGTAGGCTCATCTATTGTGCCATAGTCAACGTCTCGTCATTCGAGTTTAGACACCCTCCCGCTGGGAGGGTCGAGCGAAGCGAGGGGAGGGTAAAGTGCCAGGTGCAATAGCACAAGTCAGCGCACCCTCCCCGGCCTCTGGCCGCCCCTCCCAGAGGGAGGCAGACTTTGCTGCTTTTTCCTTACACCTCTATCAGGAAACGCTTCTTTGCGAGTTGTCATTTTAGAATCCTCTGAATCCGTAACCCAATTCGCTGCAGACGAAGTCTGCACCTTGCTCAAGGAACGCAATGCAAAAGGTTTTGGCGCCGTACTCGGACTGGCAACCGGTGGTACACCACTCGGCCTCTATCGTGAACTGATCGCTCGTAACGCTCGTCGCGAAATTACGTTTGCCAACGTCGAAACATTTAACCTCGACGAATACATCGGCGTCCCACCAGATAGCCCTTGCAGCTACCATTACTACATGCTCGAAAATCTCTTCAAGCATATCGACATTGATCTCGCGATGACGCATGTCCCGATCACTCACGATGTCGAACTGCAAAAGAGCGCTGAAGCCTTCGAGCTGCAAATCGAACAGGCAGGCGGTATCGATCTCCAGATTCTCGGTATCGGCGCCGATGCCCACATCGGATTCAACGAAATCGGTTCCTCACTCGGTTCACGCACCCGCGTCAAAACACTGACCGAACGAACACGCCAAGACAACGCTCGCTATTTCGGTAGTATCCAAGATGTTCCGCACACGGCACTTACCATGGGAATCCAAACCATCCTCGAAGGCCAAACGATCCTTTTGCTTGCAACAGGCACCGGCAAGGCAAAGGCGATTCGGGATACCGTCGAGGGGCCTATCACTGCGTCAGTCCCCGCTAGCGCTTTGCAATTGCACCCCAACGTAACGCTGGCCATCGATCGCGATGCGGCCAGCAGCTTAGCCAACGTCGACTATTTCTTGGCCGCCGAACGCAATAGAGCCGTCGCCTCTCGATCGTCCTGAAGCAGTTTGTCTGTGCTCTCGGCATCCACTTGTCGACAGCATTCGGTCAATCGTTCGATGAGCGCATCCCAAGGCTTTTCCCAAGTTTCCTCGTTCGTGCTCTCGGGAGCGATTTGGCTGATCTCTTCGGCCAATAAAATGAATCGAAGCACATGGCGGAACAAGAGCCCCTCTTGCTTCTGAAACCCCTTGGCCAAAATGTACTTATTGAATTCGCAATTGAATTCAAGCAACTCACCTACCACCCAAACTCCACGTGTATACAAATCGTGAACGCGAGGAAATTCATGGTTGAAGAGCCGCCGCATCTTCTCCGCCAACGCCAAAGCGGGAGGTGGCGGCGGTTCCCATTTGTCATTCCAAGTTCGCGAAGTACCACCGGTCTCCGATGCCAGCTTCTCAAGATCAGGCTCCTCTTTTTTCTCCCACTGCCCCATCAGCTCAGACGAGCCAGCCAAGCCGAGTTCAAGTAGTTTCGGGTGCAATACATTCGTTGCGAGTGGACCAAATGGGATAATATCAGGCGGCGGACAAGCGACCAGTTTCGAGATGTTGGCGGGCAACTCCAAGACGCTTTCCAGAGCCTGAATGCGTTCGGCTTCGTCGGCATGCTGCAACAGGTCGATCATGAACAACCCGAAAATCGGATTCACGCTTCGCAGTTGAACAAGCAACTCCAACTTTTCGGTTGGCACAGCCTTCTCAGGGCGATACGTATCCAATTCGTAACGAATCTCGGCCCCGTCAATCGAGACGGCTGCTTCGACTTCATCTTCCTCATCATCGACAACCTCGCTCGCGTCCACAGCGTTCGCATCGGGCTCGACCGAGAACGCAATCCAGGGCTTACGATCCGGCTCAGCTTTGCTCTTTTCCTTTCCATTTGCATCTTTGCTCGAAGGTGCATTTGCAATCGGCGTCGGCTTTGGCGATAGGTCGATATAACCAGCGGACCACAAGGTAACGAGCATCTGATTGAGCTCCCGCTGCGCCTGTGGAATCTCATTTGAGGGTAACAAACGACGTCCAACCAAATCTCTTAGCGGTTGCACATCGGACGAATTCAAAAGCATGTAAGCCAACAAGCGCCACGGCAAGAGTCCTTTGCTCGCGAGTCTGGCCGCTGGCGCCAGCCTGAGTTTTTCGAACTGTTCGCGAGTCCAATACGTTTCTCCCGCTCGCTTGGTCGGCATCTTCTTTTTGAGGGCCTTGCGAGCTCGAAGCAACCCTGGGTCTTTGGTATCCTCTGGAATCTGCTCGTACTGAGCTTTCCATCGTAGATACTTGACGTCATCTTCGTGCGCTAAAACATAAACGAAACCCTGCGAATCGAACTGAGGTCGACCTGCTCGACCAAAAATCTGCTGAGCAGAACTAGGCTCGACAATTTTCTTTTTACCCCATGGCCCTTTGACGATGCTCGGCAAAATGACGCTGCGAGCTGGAAGATTGATGCCAGCCGAAAGCGTCTCAGTGCATACGCAAATACTCAGGAGTTTTTCTTGAAAGAGCTGTTCTACGATCCGGCGATACTTCGGCATCAAGCCAGCATGGTGGACGCCGATTCCTCGGATGAGCACTTGCTTGAGCTTCGTCCCGGCACCCTGCGTGAAGTCGTAGGCTTCGATGCGTTTGGTCAAGATCGCTTGCCGTTCTTTGTCGATCAGCTTCTTGCCCTTGAGTACTTCGGCGAGCTGCCAACATTGATCGCGGTTGAAACAAAAGACCAAGCCTGGAGTTCTTCGTTTGGCTTCGTCACCTTCTGCGATTCGCTCCAAATGTTCATCGAGGTAGGCGTCGTCGACATATTCGAATTGAAGCGGGACTTTCCTGTCGGTGCTTTGAACCAATTCCATGTTGCGACCGTGTGCCCGCATCAGCCAACTGCAAAACTCGACGCTGTTGCCGATGGTTGCCGATAGAAGCATGATGCGAGTGTGGCGTGGCAGCATACCAAGGCTTAGTTCCCAAACGATTCCGCGTTCCGGATCATTGAACGAATGGAACTCGTCCATCACAACAGAGGAAACCGAATCAAAGGACTCCGGATCTTGCATCAATCGATTGAGCAGAATCTCTGCGACCACGACGAGAACGGGTGCATCGGGGTTCACACGGCGATTGCCAGTTACCAATCCAATGCTGCTAGCAGGATAGCCCCACCGCACCGCCGTCTCTTGAATCTCGGTGAGCTTTTGATCGGTCAAGGCGATCAATGGCGTGGTGTAATAGCACTTCTTGCCAGTCCGAAGCGCTTCGTAAATGGCCGCTTCGGCGATAAGAGTTTTTCCAGTCCCCGTCGGAGCACAGACCAGCATCCCTTGCTCGCAAGCAAACCAAGTTAGCAACGCCTCCTCTTGGACAGGGTACGGCGGATAGAGAAGTCGATCGAGATACTCGGAAGCGAGTGAATCGCGATCGACGGGTGGAGTGTTTATGTCTTGTTTCATGGGTTGGCATTGTACGCACCAACCTCAATTTAAGGTAATCCCTTGGACAGATCGGACAGATCAGACAGATCATTAATCCCAATTATTGGTCGAGCGGTTTTGTTTCTTTTGGGCGACATTCTTTTTGTCTTCGATGCGACGACGCTGCGAACCGCGGGTTGGCTGCGTCGGTTTTCGGATTGTAGGTGGTTTCATCGCCTCTAGGATCAGATTTTTCAGTCGCTCTCGGCAAGCCTGAATATTTCTTGGCTGCTCGCGATGCACTTGGCTAGTGATTTGCAAAACCCCCGCTTCGGTCAATCGGTTACCGGCCAAGACGCGCAACCTGGACATGGCTGTCGGGTATAATACGGTGCTGACCGATAGGTTCCAGCAAAGGGTTGCCTTGGTGTTCACTTTGTTTACATTTTGACCGCCAGGGCCACTGCTTCGCGCGAAAACCAACTCCAACTCGCTTGCCGGTACGATCAAATGTTCGGTGATGATGAGATCTTCCATAACTTATAGAGTATTCCTAAATGCGTCGTTTTTCGATCTCAATTTTACCCTTTCTTTTCGCCGTTTCGCTAGCGACCACAACGGGTTGTGGAGCGGACACCCATTCTCCTACTTCGGTTCAGGAAACGGGATCACTGTGGACGCGAAAGAATGGAATGGATTGGCCGAGGATGCTTGGCCCCAATTACGATTCTCGCAGCTCCGAAGTTGGAATCCTGACCGAGTGGCCAAAATCCGGTCTCAAAGTGGTTTGGACTGCGGACACGGGAATGGGCTACGGAAATGGTGTGGCAGCCGACGGTCGTTGGTTTCAATTCGATAGGTATGGCGACGTTGAGCGATTAAGTTGCCTCAATGCAGAGACCGGAAAACCGATTTGGAAATGGGAATCCCCCGTGCAGTATCGAGACGCTTATGGCTACAACAATGGCCCCCGCTGCAGCCCTGTTGTGGATGGCGATCGCGTCTATGTTTTCGGGGTGGCTGGTACGCTGGCTTGCATATCTGTTTCCGATGGGGCTCCAATTTGGAAACTCGACACGGACCAAATCTACAATGTCGAGCAGAATTTTTTTGGCGTTGGAGCTTCTCCGCTTGTCTACCAGGACAAGCTCCTGGTGATGATTGGCGGTAGCAAAGCCTCACGACCCAACGGAACCGCCATGGTCGCTTTTGACAAGGCTACTGGCAAAGAACTTTATCGCGTTGGCAACTACTCGGCAAGCTACTCAGCGCCGATCGTTCGTTCAATCGACGGTCGCGATGTTTGTTTGTCTTTGGTTCGCGAAGGACTGATGGCGTTTGACCCGAGCGACGGTTCGAACATGAGATTTTTCCCCTGGAGAGCTTCGATCCAAGAAAGCGTCAACGCGGCTTCTCCAGTCGTATGGGGAAATCGAATTTTCATCTCCGAGGCATACGAGCGAGGAAGCGCTTTGCTATCATTGACCGACAGGGAACTAAAACCGATTTGGATAGATGGAACAGGAATCAAAAACAAGGCCATGCGGTCCCATTGGTCGACCCCAATGCTAGACGGAAACGTTCTCTTTGGTAGCAGTGGCCGCAATCAACCGGACACGGACTTGCGTTGTCTGCTCCTAAACGAAGCTGCTGTCGAGGCTGGCAGTTGGACCCCCGAAGTGAAATGGACCAAGCGAAATCATGATCGCATGACGGGATTGATTGTCGACAATCATTTGATTTTGCTCGGGGAAGAGGGTTCTTTGCAATTGCTTGAGTTGAATAAGGATAAACTTACCGTTTTGGCGCAAATGGAATTGGATCAGATACGAGACTCCAGGGACGGCAAGCCCCTGTTGAGGCCACCGAGCTGGGCGCCACCTGCCCTCTCGCATGGCCTGTTATACGTTCGTAGTGAAGGCAAAGTCGTATGCTTGGAGTTGATACCGGAATAGAGTATTCGCTCGTTCTTAGCACGACGCGCAAGCTAGTGAATGCATTATCTAATTCACTAGCTTGCGCGTCGTGCTAAGTATTGTCGTGCTAAGTATTGTCGTGCTAGGTATTGTCGTGCTAGGTATTGTCGTGCTAGGTGTAATTGGAGTCCACCGCGCTACTGCTCCGCAGTTCAAGCCCAATCAAACTAGCCGCATTGCTTAGTTTGGGAAAGAGTCCCAAGCTAAGCTCTACACCAAAAGTCACCACCGGATTTCAATCTACTCTCAATTAGAAATCTTGTAGCAAAATATCTGATCAAGCGATCGAACATAGAGCATGCCATCGACGATGACTGGATGCGCCCAACTTGGACGTTTTCCGCTATCTGGAATTTTGAATTGACTAACGACGGTGAATTTGGCTGGATCCGCTTTGGCCAAAGCGATTTCACCGCTTTGGAATTGGCAATAGAGCATGTCGCCGCCGCCGATCACGACTGTGGAACCTTTACCTGGTCCTCGTTCAGCCCACTTGATTTCGCCCGTCATGAGATCGGCACAGTATGGCAGTCCTTTATCGTCTGAATCACCATAAAGATAATCTCCGATCAGAATTACCCCGCCGTGCTTGTTGTTCAGTTTGTTGTTGAGTCCATAGATCTCTTTAACAGTTATGACGCCAGCGTTATCAACTACTTGCTTGAGCAACGCGCCGCCACGACCGTATCCTGCTGTGAAAAAAACAAGATCGCCCCGCACGATTGGCGTTGGGCAAACGGCAGTGGTTTTATCAATCGGATAGGACCAAAGCAATTTTCCATCCGTAGCCGAAACCCCAAGCGCCCCGCCACCGGTTGTTTGAACATAAACGCGGGTGCCACCAATTTCCGAAATGACGATCGATGCGTGCCCAGCTCCTCGGTCCTCGGGACGAATGGCCTTCCAAATCAGTTCACCGGTCTTCTTATTGAGAGCAACCATCGTCGCTTTAACGCCACCAGGCGTGCACACGACCTTATCGCCGTCGATCAGAACGGACTCGCTATATCCCCATGGGTCGTCTTTCTTGCCGCCCAAGTCATCGACCAAATTCTTGCGCCAGACTTCCTTCCCGTCTGCGGTGTTGCATGCGACCAGAACACCTTTCGGTGTGACGACATAAACGATCCCATCATCGACCGAAGGGGTGCTTCTGGAATTATGCCATTCTTCTTTCATTTCCTTCCAAGCAGGGCCGGTCTTGGTCGCCCAAAGTTGTTTGCCTGTCTTACGATCGTAAGCCGTCAGGTATTCTTCCTCATCGCTCTTCGTGGACAAAGCGTCCCCCAAAGTGAAAATCTTGTCGCCAGCTACGGCTAAACTGGAGTATCCTCGGCCTGCACCTTTGGCCTCCCAAACAAGCTGCGGGCCACCTTCGGGCCACGACTTTAGAAGATTCGAATCGGTAGCGACAGCTGTCCTCTTGGCACCCCGAAAGGTCGGCCAATCGTCGCCTAACAAGAACGACGAACCCAAAAGTGTTGCTCCAGAACTACAGGCAATCGCCGCGATGCGGGCAAAACGAACCAATGACATGAACAAGTACTCCTTAGGGACAAATCAAACCAGCCAAACTGCGAAGCCATGATTCTACCCGCTTCACGGCGATTGTCTGCCCTCCGCTCGATACTAAATCGCTGCGGTTATGACTAATTCCACTCGGTAGCCTGGTGCTGCAAGCTGTGGGTGAGTGCAAGCTCGACACGGCGCATGCCCCATTGGAATCCAAGCGTCCCAAAGTTCATTGAATAGCGGTAAGTCCTCGGGAAACGGCAAATAAACCAACACTTGAACCAGTCGAGTTAAGTCGCTGCCCATTTGTTGCAACCTAGTCTCGACCTGCCGAAATATTTCTTCGATTTGGTCGCGAGGAGAGCCCTCCGGATGGTCTGGCACCTCCACAAAATATCCCAAACCGCCAACGACAACGGCATCCGACCATCGTTTCGTGACACCGTATCGAATCAAGTTACCCATGGCAGCATCGTTCAAGGAAGAATAGTGAAACTCGGAAAGGCGAGCGGCGGCATCGAAACGACCCTAGCACGACGCGCAAGCTAGTGAACTGCATAGCCTATTCACTAAGCACATCCGCATTTTTTTTCGTATTAATGAGCCGATGGGCGCTAGCCCCGGTTCTCGACGAATGTCAAGTGGAACACCGGGGCTAGCGCCCAATGGCTAAAGGTTTGTTTCACTTGAAGACTCATGCCGAAGTGCTTAGCTTGCGCGGCGTGCTACGTGCTGCATAGTCTATTCACTAGCTTGCGCGGCGTGCTACGTGTTGCATAGTCTATTCACTAGCTTGCGCGGCGTGCTACGTGTTGCCTAAAGATTGAATTGGTCCAACTCATCCATTAACAGATCCAAGTTAGGAAAGTCATCTGTTTCTGCAGATGTGACAGATGCAGGCTGATCGACTCGCTTTGCTATCTCGGGCTTTGCGATCTCGGGCTTTGCTCTCTCTATCGGTTGAGAAATCGAATGAGCAAATGGTCTTGCTTCCGAAGGAGATTTTGCCGTTTCTGTTCGGGCACGATGAATCAACGCTCCAATTGAGAATACGGGAGTCGATCGCGATTGGAGCAGATCTTTCAGCGTTTTGATGGTGGTATCGATACTCACATTGGTCGCTAGCGAAATCAAGAAAATCTTTTTGGCCGGAACACTTTCCACGCCGCTATGCGATTTAGGGCTGCCGTCGACTGGTAGGATCTCAAGGGATGGAACACCAAGGCGATGCAAATGTTCGCATACGTATTGAGTCGATTCCCAAGTTGCAAGTGCAAAGTCCCCCTTTAGACCTTCGATGCAAAGGTGGTCGGTGGTATCGTGTTCGATGGCTTTCAGATCGGCAATCAGTGTCGCATCGAGTCCGCTCTCCATGACGATACGAGTGATCAATTGCTCTTCATAGTCGGCAATAGAGCCGGCACGACGTTCGTGTTGGCTGATTACGACCGGGATCCGAATGGCCATGCGAAAATCGCTACTTTCTAAACACAACTGGGGCGACGGGATACACGAGTCCATCGCTTCAATGTTCGGGTAAAAATAACGCAATTCGTTTAACAGGCAGCCTAAGGCGTACTCAATTCTTATACCAGGTCACCTACGGTTGACTGTTAAACGACCAAGTCAACAAACCGTTCTCTGCGGGCTGTGTTTTGCTTCTCGCCCAAGCGTGGTCGATATCTACAGCTTGTCGAAATCTAATTCGAACAGCTTCATCATCCCTTTAACGTCACCTGATGCCAAGCCGGCAGAGTACCACTTGACCCGTTGTTGCGAAGTCCCGTGCGTAAAATTTTCTTTTCGGACGCGGCCCTGCGTGAGCTTGTCGTCACCGATCTGATTGGCGGCCGTCATGGCACTGCCAACGTCACCTGCCTCAAGAATTTTCTTGCTTGCTTGAGCATGATGTGCCCAAACCCCGGCTAGGTAGTCCGCTTGGAGTTCGAGTCGTACGCTGAGTTCATTGCTTTCCACCTTGCCTGCACGATTCTGCATGGCTTGGATTTTGGAGGAGAGCCCTAACTGGTTTTGAACATGGTGTCCGACTTCGTGTGCGACGACGTAAGCCATGGCGAAGTCGCCCGGAGCGTGGAAACGAGTGCGCAGTTCACGAAAGAAATCGAAGTCCAAATAGACATTGCTATCGCCCGGACAATAAAATGGTCCAACTTGGGCTGTTGCCTGACCACATGCCGAATTGACTTGACCTTGGAATACCACCAATTTCGGCTCCCGATAACGGGTTCCAAGCTCTTCGCGAAAGAGTTTCCCCCAAACGTCTTCGTTATCCTTCATAACGACCGAGACGAATTCCATTAAGGAAGCGTCCGGGTCGTTTTGGGGAGTTAACTTCGCGCGAGAGGACTGCTCCTGCTGTTCGCCAACCTGTTCGAGTAACTGTTTAGGGTTGCCGCCGAGAAACATCATGATGATCATCAACACGATGGTTCCGACGCCGCCTCCGGCAATGAGGCCTCCGGCGGCCATTGCCATACCGCGTCGATCCTCCACGTTTGTAGATTGCTCCCGGCCTTCCCAACGCATAAATCATCTTCCCTATTTTCGTCTTGATCAACTTAAAACTCCCCTCACTGGAGAATCGCAGCAGTAATGTAACAAATTTTCAGGAAAGAACAGCCCTTTGACGTCGCTAATCGACACGATTGGAGCGTCCGGTGCAATCCCTACGAATATTCCACCTTGGAACGAAAACTTTGCCTCATTGCCACCTTTTGCGTTCTAGACTCTGAGAAGGCGATTTACCCCTAGAATTTCCACTTTGCATGTCGTGAAACCATGTCAGCACCAAAAAAGCCGAAAACCGAAGCTCCATCAAAGCATGAAAAAGAAGGCCATGCAGCCGAGGGTGCGTCGGAACCGAAAGGCGGTGGCGGACTCAAAGGAAAGCTGCTAATTGGTGCGTTCGTCAGCTTCATCATCGTCGCGGAAACCGTGGTTTTCTTTTTCATGGTCCCTTCGGGTGAAGAGGTGGCTGCTCTTGCCGAATCCAGGCTGATCGCAGTCGCTCAAGAGATTGATTCGAAAAAATCGCAAGAGCAAGCCCACGACGACAAGGACACCATCGTTGAGTTTTCCTTCGGCGATCCGTTCGGCGTATCGTTCATTCCCCCCGGAGCTGACCAGACTTATCGGGTCGAATTCGAGCTTTTTGGAACTCTTAGAAAGGCGGACGAGGAGCATTTGAAAGCATTGTACGAAGAAAGGGTCCATCGATTTCGTGCCAGAATGCTTCTGGAAATAAGAAACGCGTCCCTGCAGGAACTCCAGGAAAACCAACTGGGCTTGATTCAACGCCGGGTTTTAGCGACAAGTACCGAATTGCTTGGTGAAGCCATCCTCCTCAGCGTTGGATTTTCCAAGTACCAAGTATTGGAAGAGTAGTTTTGCCCCACACACACACGGATGTGTCCCATGTCGGAATCCAATATCGCTGCAGACGCTGCATCGACCGAAGCCAATGCCGGTCGAAACCGAATTGATACCGAATCGCTTCTCAATCAAGCGGAATCGGCACTTCGCGAAGTCGAGGATACACTTCGTGCTCCCAAAATGCAGCAATACCGCCTCGAGGAACTCGTTGGCAGTGGTGGGCCCCCCGAAAAAGTCTCAATGGACCTGCTTCGCGATGTCACCCTCGATTTAAAGATCGAACTCGGACGAACTCGCATGCATCTCGACGAGATCCTACAGCTGCGCAAAGGTTCCGTCGTAACTCTTGATAAGCTGGCCGGCGATCCCGTAGATGTCTATGTCAACGGGCGATTGGTTGCACGTGGTGAAGTCCTGGTACTCAACGATAACTTCTGCGTTCGAGTGGCTGAACTCGTCGGCAGCGACTCAGTCCACTAGGCCATCGCTATGCAAAAACTCGTTCCCTCACTGGATTATCGATGGGCTCTGAGCCTCATCTTGCCCTTGGTTTTCGGGTATCTCATGAGTCCCCAGCTCGCTGCTCAAGATCAAAGAGGGATCGCTCCATTGCAACCTCAGCCCACTTGGGTCAGCCCCGCTGGCTTTAGCCTCAATCAGCCCAATCCGCTATCCGCACCGTTACCGCAGTCAACCACCCATGCCGACGGCCAGCGAGAATTCAATCCGTTACCACTACCACCACGTAAACCAAGTCCTCGCCCAATCGCAAGCACAGCTCAGCCACCAAATCGAATGGCACAGAACTCATTTCCAGAGGTTCAGGGCAGCGACGAAGTTGTTCAAGCAAGCTATAACGATGTGTCTGCACCCGCTAAATTCGCTGCATCCACAAGCCATTCGCAAGGGCCATTAGAGCTCCGTCCGTCCTCCAAAGACAAGGCCGGGAGTGTAGAACGCCCCAAAAGCTCATGGGGTAATGCCGTTTCTGTGTTTCTGTCTCTCGCGGTTGTTCTGAGTTTTTTTCTATTGGTAGCTTGGTTGGTCAAAAAGTCACAACCGACCTCGTTTTTGAAGCTGCCGGGCGATGTGGTTCAAGTGATGGGAAGAACCCCCATGGCCCCACGGCAGCAAATGTATGTTGTTCGGTTCGGTAGCAAACTGCTACTGATCAGTCACCAACCTGGCCAAACCCAGACACTTGGCGAAATCACGGATGCTGACGAAGTGCAACGTCTCGCAGGTCTTTGCGAAGCAAACCACCCTGGCAGTATCTCCAATTCGTTTCGTGATGTACTAAAGCAAGTGGCAATGGGGAAACCGGCCCCCCCCGACCCCCGACCGACAACACGGCTGAGCCGCGGTCGAGCTTAGAACGGTTTTTTATCCCGGAACGATTCGGAGGACTATTCCTCTGGGAATCTCTACTCCTCTGGGAGACTCTACCGCCTGTTTTTTTCTGGCAAGCATCGCACTGTACATGACTTAAGTTTTCATGGTCGCCGCTACTCTTTGCATAGTCATCACAACCGTGATTTCGCTTAAGCAAGGGAGCTAGCATTCCGGTGATGACGTATTCTTTCAAATTCTAACTTGCCATTCTCCCTTCGTAACCTAAGTTTGGGTTGGCTTCCTAACCACGATCAGTCTACGCCTTGAAAGGGAACAAACGTACAATGAGCCTGGCAACACCAGTCACTCCAACTCCTGCTGTCGCGGAAGTTCCATTCGTGGACAGACGACAACAATCGGGTAGCGGCGAACGCGGCGAACGGCGGCAGTTCGGCAATTCGTACAATAACCTTTCTCGAGAAGGTCGCCAGTTAGCTGAGGCCATTGACAGCTACAAAGTGGAACACCACCGCCGATACATCACAACGGATGAATTGATTGGGGTGTTGACCGGACTCGGATACCAGCGTTCTGACGGTGCGGATTAATTGGCGAGGCAACTCGCACCTCTCGTCATGAGTACGCCTTGATTGGTGAAACCGCCTTGATTGGTGAAACCGCCTTGATTGGTGAAACCGCTGGGATTGGTGAAACCGCTGGGATTGGTGAAACCGCTGGGAATATTTCCGCGAACGATGCCCCGTAGCGAAACTCGTCAAGAGTTTCGTTCCAAGTAAAACCGAAAGTCTTGACGACTTTCACCAAACTCGTTTTTGCGTGCTTGACCTAGTTAGATAATCTCCTACAGGAACAATATCTAACTGGAAATGGGGCAAGATGGCTTTCACGGTCGACGAAGTAGATCGAATCATTCAAATGGCTTGGGAGGATCGAACAACATTCGATGCCATTCAAACCCAGTTTGGACTGACGCCAGGCGATGTGATCAAGTTGATGCGTGCAGAGTTAAAACCCTCTTCGTTTCGGCTTTGGAGGGCGAGAACGACGCAGCGCCGAACCAAACACTTGAGACTTCGCAGTGCCGAGGTGAACCGGTTTCGTTGTCCTGATCAAAAGAATTCTTAGCTGCAAAGCGATCTACTTTCCGCGTTCAATAGTGGCTCGGCAGGAGCCTCGCCCCACAAACCTTAGGGAGGGCGAGGCTCCTGCCGAGCCAACGGTCCAAAGGCTCGGCAGGAGCCTCACCCTCCCGAGCAATGAATTGCTTAGGTAAACTTGTTGGAAACATGTTTACAGCGGTGGCCTCGCCCTCCCAATTCCCCCCAAGCGTTTTGTTGGGTTCAAAAGTGAGACGGCTAGCGCCGCTAGCGCCTGGGGCTCAAATCGAGCGTTGTGGATTATCCGGGCTAGGCTCTATGTTCACTTTCCACCTTGAGGCATGACCCTGAGCCTTATTCTGAACCCAAGGGAGTCGTAACCGCTGTTGCGGAAAAGCGAACCAATGACAGCTTTTTCTAGTCCTAAATTGCATCGTGTCTGTAAGACTTTTTGTGGTTAAATGTGTCTGGACTCAGCCGGCGACTTGATGCAAGATAGAGCGGACATGGATGGATCGGGCAGCATTACTATTAATTTGGACAACCTGTGACAACGAGCTCTTTGCCGACGGAACGAACGGCCGCTTCGATATTTTTTTCTGGCACCACTTATTTCGTGCACTTCCTTGCCTTGGGATTTAGTTCCTTCCCTTTGCAGACACACTTGCGCAACGTTCTTACTCCCGGGTCCGCCAGCCTAGTCGCCAGCATTGGGCCAATCGCAGCCTGCGCGACATACTACTTCTTCCGTTTTGCGGAATCGCGTGGGTGGACCAAGTCGCCGCGATTGGTTTTGTTTTGTTCAGCGCTAGGTGTGGCCGTATTGCAATTGCTGATGGGGTGGCGACTCCACCAGACCACGACAGGCAATGTTTTGCTTGGGCCAGTTTTGGACATTGCGATGTGCATGCTATTGCTGGGCTGTGTGCAATCCAGCACGATGACATTGCTCAATCACATCGGCGTCTCCACGATGGGCGACCACGCATATACGGTTCGAGCGGCAGGCTCCGCAGGGTACATGGTGGCATTGGTATTGATGGGCACGTTGAGCAGCAGTGCGGAAGCCGTATCCGACTACCACATGTTTATCGGGGCAACGGTCAGCGTGGTTCATGCGCTCATTGCATTCCTCGCGTGGCGACTGATTCCTGACGTCAAATCGACCTACGAATCAACCAGTTCGAAAACACATCATGCGTTGCCGTCCCAAACTCGATACGCACCTTCCGTCAAAACGCACTCGCCATCCGAGCGGTTGGATTGGTACGGTTTGTTGCTGTTGGTCTGGATGGTCGCGATTTGCGAAATGTCCTACGGTTTGTACGCACACGAGTTTCTAACAACGACGTACGGAAACGCTGGCTACTTTGTTTTCGCGGTGGCGGTTGCAGTTGAAATCAGCGTCCTCATCGCGATGCCTTTCCTGCCGAGCATGAAGCGGAAGCTGCTATTTGTCGGCCCACTCGGTTGGGTGCTGCTGTTTTCGGGCTGCTTGATGGCTACGCAGGGCTTTGGCGTTTTCGGAGTGTGCGCCATTGCGTTGGCTTTGAATTGCCCGTTTCAGATCTCGGCCAACGAACATGCCCATCGGTTGAATCCCACGGTGATGGGAGTCGCGTCGATGACCCTTGCCCAATCGCTTGGCTATACGACCGCGACCTTAATCGCTTCGATTTCATCGCGATTCGGTATGGGGCCAGCACCGCTCTGGGTAGTCGCTTTACCGCTTTCCGCGTTAGCTTTGGTGCTCGCCGTGAGAAAACTCGCCAGAGAGAACGCGGCGCTCGATATCAACGATTTTGGCCAATCGAGCAGCGTGGCGGGGAGCCGGAGTATAGCGAGCACCCAAGAACGACCGGACGACTTCGAACGCAGATTCGGGGCCGATGACCCGTGCTCCGATGCAGAGGACATTCATGTCATCGTGCTCGACGCCTTGGCGAGCGGAGTAAGTGTCGTGGCAAAGACTAGCTCGGATTCCGGGAAACTTGTTCGCCGCCACGCTAACGCCAACTCCTGAACCGCAAACCAAGATCCCACGATCGATTTCTCCGGCTAAGATCTTTACTGCAACCATTTCTGCAAAATCAGGAAAATCGCAGGAATCGCCCGAGTGGGTACCGCAATCGATTACGTTAATCGCTTGCGATAGCAGGAGCTTGACCACATCGTTCTTGAGCAAAAATCCTGCGTGGTCACCGCCAATTGCGTATCGAAGAGGGCTGGTTACGGTCATAAGGAGAATTCTTAGATTGGGAAAAGGGTTGGAAAAGGTTTAGGGATCGGCGGGAACTGAATCTCGTACTTGCTCTGCAAACTTCATCAAAACAAAGGCAAACTTGGCTGTTGCACAGGTGAGTCGCTGTTGCCGTCCTCCGCAAACATTGTTACACTTCGTGGCCCAAGGTTGCGTGAGTTTTCAGGTTTTCGGCAAGTTGCCCCGACCCTCAATCAACAGATTTCCACTTTTTTTTACGCTGCGTCGAGAGTCGGTCTCAGAACTTTATCGCCAAGAAGGATTCACGTAAATCGATCTTTAATCGGTTGTTTCTCTTTCCCATGCGTCTAGCCGAATCCTCCCGCTAGCATACCCAAGGACTTTAACGCATGGTAAATCGTACCCTCATTCGCTCCCTAGAGGATGATATCCTGGAGCAGGAACTCGAAATGATGTTCGGCGATGCAGCCGGATCATTGTTTGACGAGTCACTCTTAGACGCCAACAAGCAATTTGATGTCAACCAAATTGTCGAGGGCAAGATTGTCGAAATCAACGACGAATTCGTCGTGGTCGACGTCGGCTTCAAGAGCGAGGGTGCTATTCACAAGAACGAGTGGGACGAGCACGAGCCACCACCGGAAGTCGGCCAAACGGTTAAGGTCCTGATCGAAGAAGTCGAAGACCAACACGGAGCCCCAGAAGACGTTCGGGCTATGATCAGCCTCAGCAAGCGAAAAGCTGAAAAGATCATCCAATGGGAACAGATGATGCTTTCGGTCCAGGAAGGCCAAGTGGTCACTGGTACCGTTACTCGCAAGATCAAGGGCGGTTTGCTCGTCGATATCGGCGTGCCCGTCTTCTTGCCAGCTAGCCAAGTGGACATCCGTCGCCCGAACGACATCGGTGACTACATCGGCCGTGTGGTTCAGTGCGAAGTCCTCAAGATCGACGAAACACGACGCAACATCGTCGTCAGCCGACGATCGCTCATCGAAAAGCAACGCGAAGAAGATCGCGAACACCTCATGGCCGAACTCGAAATCGGTCAAGTCCGAAAGGGTATTGTCAAAAATATCGCCGATTTCGGTGCGTTCGTGGACCTTGGCGGTATCGATGGTTTGCTCCACATCACCGACATGAGCTGGGAACGAATCGGTCACCCAACCGAAATGGTCTCGATCGATCAAGAAATCGAAGTCAAGATTCTGCAAATCGATCGCGAAAAACAAAAAATCGCTTTGGGACTCAAGCAAAAGCAAAACAACCCTTGGACCAACATCGCCGAAAAGTATCCTGTCGGCACGACAATCCCTGGCGAAGTTGTCAATGTGATGAGCTACGGTGCATTCGTGAAGCTCGAGCCAGGTATCGAAGGGCTCGTGCACATCAGCGAAATGTCCTGGACTCGCCGCATCAATCACCCAAGCGAAATGGTCCAAATCGGCGACAAGATCGACGTCAAGATTCTTGGTGTCGACGCTCAAGGCCAACAGCTCTCTTTAGGTATCAAACAGACACAATCCAATCCCTGGGATGTCGTCATGGAAAAGTACCCAGAGAACGCTCAAGTCACTGGCAAGGTTCGAAATCTCACCAACTACGGTGCGTTCATCGAGCTCGAGGAAGGGATCGATGGTTTGCTCCACGTTTCCGACATGTCCTGGACCCGCAAGATCAGTCATCCAAGCGAGTTGCTCACCAAGGGCCAACAAGTTCGCTGCCGCGTGCTAAGCGTCGACCAAACCCGTCGCCGAATTGCACTTGGTCTCAAGCAGCTTGATGACGACCCATGGAATACCACCATCCCCGCCAAGTATCAACCAGGACAGTTGGTCAGCGGCAAGGTTACGAAGATCACCAACTTCGGTGTATTCGTCGGGCTGGAAGATTCGCTCGAAGGCCTGTTGCATATCTCGGAATTGGCCGATCACAAGGTTGAGAACCCAGAAGATATCGTCAAGGTCGGTGATGAAATCGAAGTGAAGGTTCTGCGAGTCGACAGTGAAGAACGCAAGATCGGCTTGTCACGCAAACGCGTTGATTGGTCCGAAGAACAGCACTTGGCTGAAGCCGAAAAGGAAAAGGAACAAGCTCAACAGCCGAAGTCCGACAAACCACAAGTCGAACTCAAGGGTGGCTTGGGCAGCGAAGGTCTCCTCATCCAAACGCCTCCTGCGAACTAATTGCTCAAAACGATCTACTTCGTTTGCAAAAATCAAAAGAGGGTTGGTCGAAAGACCAGCCCTCTTTTTTTGTATACTCGTTTATGTTTGCAATTTCGTTTAACGGTCATCCGAAAAAGGGAACCTCATGTCCACTCGCAACTTCCACAAGACCTCCCTTTTCGCACTCTTAATCGTTTGCTTCACCCTTATTCCGCTCCACGATGTTAATCTACTCGCCGAGGAGCTCCTGGCAGGAGTTGGCAAGGCGGACATCTCCGAGCCAACCAAGCCGATCAATGACCCGCTGTTTGTCAAAGCGCTCGTGATGAAGCAGGGCAAAAAAGTAGCTATCTTGATTACCGTCGATGCCGTTGCGATTGGTGGTATCGGACACATTAGCGACAAGTATCTTTCCAACGTTCGCACAGAGCTTCAGCGCGAACTCGGGATTCCACCATCGAGCGTGATAGTCAACGCCAGTCACTGCCACGGTATCGTTTGTTCCGACGTAGAACAGCGAACGATCCAGGCCGTTCGGAGCGCGTGGTCTTCCATCGTTCCAGTGCAAGCTGGTGCTGGTGTTAGCCAGGAAGGACGCATCATGGAAAACCGCCGCTTGCTCATGACCGATGGAAGTGAAACGGACGTTCGGCATGCATACTCAATGCCCCGCGATCAAGATGTAAAGGCCATCGGGCCAATCGATCCGGAGGTCGGACTGCTGCGTTTGGATCGCATGAACGGTAGTCCACTTGCCGTCGTTTACAACTTCGCATGCCATCCTATCGCTGGAGTTCCGTCCAAAGCAAGCACAGCAGATTTCCCGGGATTCGCTTCCAAGGTCATCGAGGAGAATGCGGGGACTGAGATCATGGCTTTCTTTGTGCAAGGCTGTGCAGGTGACGTGAATCCCATCGTGTACAAAGGTGTTCATAATCCTCGCGATTCGGAGCCGCTTGGCAATATGCTTGGGCTTAGCGTGTTGCGAGGCCTGAAAACCATCAAGCCAAAGTCGGACGTAGCGATGCAAATACTCAATGAACCTCTGTCGCTTCCTCGGGCGGCGGACATGGAGACTCGAATCAAGGCCATTGAGTCAGAACAAGCTCGATTATTGAAGTCGCTTCGCGGAACCAGTCTGAACTTCAAGACGTTCCTTCCAATGGCTGTTCAGTACAAAGTCTCGGATGAGTTCCCCGCATACTATTCACACCGATATCTTTTGGACGCGGCCAACGGTCGCGACGACTTGCTGAAAATGGACGCAGAAAACAAGGACAACATGGCGGCCTACCTTGAGAATATCGAAACGATGGAACGCCTGACTCGGCTCAATGTCAATCTCGATTTGTTGAAGATGCATCTCGAACAAAACAAAGCGGCGAAGTCCGAAACGCTGGAAGCCGAGGTCGGTGTGTTGCGAGTCGGTGACTTTGTACTGACGACCTTTCCAGGCGAGTTGACTACCCAGATTGGACTGAACATCAAGAAGTCCTCGCCCCATCGGTTTACGTTTGTCGCGGGTTACACCAACGGCTACATCTACTACACGCCAACCGCTCAGCAAAGGCGCAATACGGGTTACGCACAGGAAGATTGCGACTGTTTGATCGGGCCCGAATGGCAGAAGCTTTTCGAGGACAAAGTTGGGGAGTTAATGAAGAAACTTTAGTCACGGGCTTAACTGCGGAGCAGTGGCATTTGAAATCCACGGATGAAATCCTCATCTTTACCCACATCTTGTGGATTTTGCTCCCCTCGCCCCTCTTAGGGGAGAGGGTTGGGGGTGAGGGGTTTTGCACTGTGTTTTGATTGGGATTTTGGCTTCGCTTGGAACTCGCCGCTCGCCTAAGTGCTTCCATACGACGTCATGGCGGGCCTAATTTCGCTATTAGAAATTCTTGCGGAATGGGTTACACTCCCGACTTCTCCAGGGAAGGAGAACCGCCACGTTTCCAGGGCTTAGAACGGAGTCGCTTTGCATGCTAAACTTATTTTCCGCCGATTCTCAGTTGAAGTCGATTAAGGACCTACTGAACTCGCTCGCCGAACCACTCAATTTGAACGTCTCTGTGCGACTTTGGAATGGAGAGGTGGTTCCGTTGGGACCAAATGCGGACGGAAAGTACATAATCGCAATTGCCGGGCCTGGCGTTATCGGCTCCATGATGCGGCGGCCCACGTTGGAGATGCTCATTCGGCTTTACGCAACCGGACATATCGACTTCGAGGGGGGCGACTTGATCGACATCTCCGAAGCTTTGAAAACTCGCGATTCTAGTCGCGAGCGGCTACGTAAAATCAGCAAGCTTATGCTAGCGAAAAAGACACTTCCGTTTTTGTTCGCCAAGACGCAGATTGCGGACTTGAAGCAAGGGTTCCAGAAAGATAGCGTCGGTCGCGTAGAATCCAAACGCAAGAATCAAGACTACATTCAATTTCACTACGACGTCGGCAATGAGTTCTACGAGTTGTTTCTCGGCAAAGAGATGATGTACACCTGCGCGTATTTTCGAGATTGGTCCAACTCACTCGACCAAGCGCAATACGACAAGATGGACATGATTTGCCGCAAGCTCCAGCTTCAGCCTGGCGATCGGATGTTGGATATTGGATGCGGTTGGGGAGGCCTCATCTGCCACGCGGCCAAGCACTATGGCGTAAAAGCTCACGGGATTACGCTGTCTCAGCAGCAGCACGACTATGCCAAGGCGAAGATTGCGGAGCTTGGATTGTCTAACCAGGTTAGCGTTGAGATCTGCGACTACGCCAATCATCAGGGGACGTATGACAAGATATCGAGTATCGGTATGTCCGAGCACATTGGTGCTGCTAACTATCCCCGTTACTTTAGCAAAATCAATTCGATGTTACGCGATCGCGGTTTGGTATTGAACCATGCGATTGCCCGAAGCTCAAAGTCTTCGCAGAAATTGGTAAAGCGAATTCGACCTGAGCGAAAGTTCCTATTGAAGTACATCTTCCCAGGCTCCGAGTTGATTCCGGTTGGAATGACAACGGACTTTTTGGAGCAGACAGGCTTTGAAGTCAACGACGTTGAATCGTGGCGTGACCATTACGCAATCACATTGCGTTTTTGGTGCAAGAACTTGTCGGCCAATAAGGAGCGGGCCATCGAGCTGGTAGGAGCCGAAAGATATCGGCTGTGGGTCGCCTATTTGGCAGGTGGTTCGGTAGGCTTTACAGCTGGTTCGATCAAGATCTTCCAAGTCGTTGCAAACAAGAAGGCGGCCAAGGGTATTTCAGGAATGCCTCCGACTCGAGAGCACCTCTATCGAGCAGCCTAGAGACCACGCACGCCGATTTCAACCGTCAGTTCACCGTGTGGCGACGAGAACTGGAGGATTTCGACGTGTGCGCTGTTTGCGAAGGAAACCGTGTGCTGTTTACCGGTGATTACGGTCGGTAGGCCCAAAGTAATCCCTGGGATGCCAATCCGGTCCTTGCTGGCGCCAGCGATCATGTTTGTTAATTCTCCAACCATGTCGATCACTTCTGCGTTAATCGTCGTTGGGCGATTGCCCAGAAACGAGTGGGCAGCGGCAAATGCAACATCTTGGTCGACGCTCACGACGATGGAACCTTGCAGGGCTCCTGACACACCAATGAATCCACTACAGTCGTACTTCGACTGGAAAACATCATTGGTGTAGATTCCGATGAGCTCAGTTTCCCAGTTGAGCATCATCGAAAAAACATCCTTGGTGCAGTTCGCAAACGGCTGAATCAGCTTCGCTCGCTTTTCAGAAATGTTTAGGCTCGCAAGCAGCATGATGGTCGACATAAAAAACGGCACCATAAAAAAGGGTTGGTTCGCCAGGAGAGGACCAGCTAGAGTTAGACAGTTACGAACTTGTCAAGTTTCGCTCGCAAGTCGTCCGCTTCAAATGGTTTTGTCAAGTAATCATTAACACCAGCTTGGATAGCCGAGATGACTTGTCCCTTTTGAGCTTCGGTGGTCACCATGATGATTGGCACTTGAGAACCCGTAGCACGGATTTCCACCACTACGTCCAAGCCACTTTTCTCTGGCATGTTCCAGTCGGTCAAAATCAGGTCCACTGGTGTCTCTTTGTACTTGTCGATGGCTTCTTGACCATTGGCTGCTTCGACAATGTCGGTGACGCCGACGGAGTTCAAGGACCGGATAATGATTTTGCGCATGATTCCGGAATCGTCTGCAACTAGTACTTTCATAGTATCTCTCTTAACGTTCTGCTACTCGGCAAATGGACGGGACATTGGGAAAACATGAATCGAAGTGTCCAAAATGTCGGACGGACAAATGTTGGTTACAGACGGGAACAGTCAAATCGAAATTGACGATTTCGAGGGACTTTTAGGTCAAAGGCGGTTTCCGCTTTTTCTAACACGACTTGCAAGCTAGTGATTCTCAAGTTCAGTTCACTAGGTTGTGCTTGTTGCAGGGGCGTTTTACACGAATGATTGTTGTACCCTGCACGACGCAACTAAACATAAAAGACGTTTTGAGGATTTGGCGAAAACAGGAAAGAACTCGGGGATAGGTGCCCATGCACGATTGCGTAAGCTACTCTTGTGCGGCGGGAAAAAACGGTTCGATTCGCCCTCTCGTACGTATATGGCGACGCACCTCGAAAGGATCGCGAAAACCTCCCCTAATGCGATTCCTTCAAGGCTGCCGAGTCTTAGGACCTAAACACACGCAGTGAGCGCAATATGTTTCAGGATGATGAGTTGATACATGAGTTTGTCGTCGAGAGCTCCTCGCATTTGGCGGAGGTGGAAGGGCAGCTGCTGCAGATCGAGGCAGCAGGAGCTGACATCGATGCGAACTTAGTCAACACGGTTTTTCGCGGCATCCACTCGGTCAAGGGGGCGGCTGGGTTTCTTGGGCTGACCGTGGTCAATGCATTAGCACACAGCCTGGAGAATGTGCTCAACATGATTCGGAATCGAGAATTGATTCCGACGTCTCCTATCGTCAACGCGATGCTTCGTGCTGCGGACCAACTGCGTAGTCTCGTCGACAACGTGTCTAATAGTAACTCGGTAGATGTATCTTCGTTTGTGAACGAATTGGAAGCCATCGCTGATGGTAGCGGAAGCGACGCCGAAGGGTCTGCAGATCCACACGAACAAGTCATCGAGAACTCGGGAATTGAGACCGAACGAGCGATCGATTCGTACATCAACTACGACGCAGCACTGCTGAAGGATTGCGAACTCACCCCAGAAGCAGTCGTTGCCACACCTGCTCCACCAACCATATCAAAAAAGGCGCCTAGTCTGCCTGCGGAGAAGCCAGCCATGAATCAAGAATCCGGAAATTCTCAGGCCAAACAAGCTCGTCCTGCAGATGCTTTCGTCCGTGTCAATGTCGCACTGCTTGACCGGCTAATGAATTTGGCCGGGGAACTTGTCCTAAGCCGAAATCAGTTGCTGTCTGCTGTAAGCATCGGGGCAAAGGAAGGACTTGAAAACATCGCATCACGGGTCGATCAAGTCACCAGCGAGTTGCAAGAAACCATCATGCAAACACGCATGCAACCGATCGGGACAATCTTTAGTCGGTTCCCTCGCGTGGTTCGGGATTTGAGTGCGAAACTCGGCAAGGAATGCAGCCTAGAAATCGAGGGGAATGAAGTCGAAGTGGATAAGACGATCGTCGAAGCGATGGGGGACCCACTTACCCACTTGATCCGAAACAGTGTTGACCATGGTATCGAACGTCCAGAGCAACGGGCAGACAAAGGCAAGCAGGCGATGGGCACCATTCGACTGCGAGCGTTTCATCAAGCGGGTAAGGTCTGCATTCGTATCGAAGACGACGGCGGCGGAATGGACCCTGCCAAGCTGAAGGCAAAGGCAGTTGAGAAGGGGCTGATCACGGGTGAGCAAGCGTCGATGATGACGGACAGCGAATCGCTTAGATTGATCTTTGCACCTGGATTTTCAACCGCTGCCGCCGTCACAGACGTAAGCGGTCGAGGCGTGGGAATGGACGTGGTGCGCACCAATATTGAGCAGTTGGGTGGAACCGTCGATATCGAAAGCACTTTAAACCAGGGCTCGGCGGTCCACATTACACTGCCACTCACTCTTGCCATCATCCCGTCGATGATTATCGGCTGTGCCGGCGAACGCTACGCCATTCCCCAGTCGAGCATCGCCGAATTGGTACGCGTGCCCCAAGCAGACATGGAGACCAAGATTGGACGCGTCAAAGGGGCGGAAGTCCTCCGCTTGCGAGGAGCGCTTCTGCCGCTAGTACGGCTAGATAGTACCCTCGGTCTACGCACGGTCGACGAGCATAGTGAACGCCCCAAAAGCGCCAACATCCTCGTCTTGGAAACCGGGCAGATGCGATATGGTTTGCTCGTCGACACATTGCACGACAACGAAGAAATCGTGGTCAAACCACTCGGCAAGCATGTCAAAGAACTTGGGTACTTGGCCGGAGCAACGATCCTAGGTGACGGTTACGTGGCATTGATTCTGGACGTGGTTGGGATCGCGATGCAGTGCAATCTACGCAATATCGAGTCCTCCGTTAAAGATTCCATCTCGGATGAAGACGATGCTCGTGCGGAGGAAGTTCACCGGTTGCTCTTGTTTGCAAACCATTCCACAGAACAGTTTGCCATTCCGATGGCTATGGTTGCTCGTATCGAGCGGATCAAGGCAAGCGATGTTCGAGTCATCGGAAATCAAAAGCTGCTAATTTATCGCGGAAACTCGCTGCCGCTCATTCGAGTGGAGGAGAGCATCAACGCCTTGCCTCCCGAAGAAGGCGTTGCGAACCTGTTTGTAATCGTGTTTCGCATCGTCGACCGCGAGGTTGGGCTGATCGCGCCAATCCTTCGGGATATTCGAGATATTCATTTAAATATGGATTCGAAGACGCTGCGGGAACCTGGTGTGCCAGGTTCGACCGTGATCGATGGCTACACAACCCGTCTTTTGGATTTGTTCGAACTTTCACGAGCCAAGCATCCTGAGTGGTTTGTATCGGAAGGCGTTGTAGAAGCCGCAGAATCAGAAGAAATGCCAACGATCCTGCTAGCAGAAGATTCCGACTTCTTCCGTAACCATGTTCAAAGAACTTTGGAAAGCGACGGATACAAAGTGGTCGGAGCGGTCGATGGTCAGGATGCTTGGGATCACTTGCAAACGATATTTGATGACATAGATTTAATCATCACTGATATCGAAATGCCAAGAATGAATGGACTCGAACTAGCCAAGGCTGTGCGATCCCTCGCGGCAAGCTCCAATCTACCAATTATCGCTCTCACTAGCCTAGCCAGTGAAGACGATCAAGCCCGGGGAACGCAAGCTGGAATCGACGAGTACCAAGTCAAAATGGACCCTGCCAGATTGATGGACGCAGTTCGCCGTATGCTGGCCAAGACCTAGAAAAAGGCATAGCCCGAACATTCCTTGTCCAACAAGAACGGCCCAGCCAAGGGCGTCCTGAACGTAAATCGAGTTCATTCACTTTCAAATCTCAATCCCATGTCAACAGAAAAAAACACCAACTCTGGCATCGTTCAATACACGACCTTTTATTGCGACCGATCGTTACTCGGTTTGGATATCAGCTTTGTTCAAGAGATCAATCGCAACCTCGATCTGACTCGGGTCCCGCTGGGACATCCGTGCGTTCGAGGTGTGATGAATCTTCGAGGCGAGGTCGTCACGATGCTCGATCTGCGAACCCTGATGGGTCTACCCAAGTCACCAAACACAATCCGCAATCGCAATCTCATCCTGAAATGCGAGGGAGAAACGTTTGGGCTTTGGGTGGATGGGGTTGCAGATATTTTGACCATCGGCTCTCAGGACATCACGCCCACCCCATCCAATCTGTCACTGGTAGATTCTCGATTGATTCGAGGGGTTTACCAAACGGAGAACAAGTTAGTCATGCTGGTGGAACCACGTGAATTATTGGCTGCCTCGCTAACCGGTATTCGAGCTGCTGCCTAGTTGTCAATATTTTGCCGATCATTTTTCAAACACTCCATTCCATTCGGGGCACAAGTCATGAAAATTAGTACGAAACTCCTTACCTCGTTCCTCGCGTGCAGTTTGCTGCCGATGGGAATTTTAGCAACGGTCAATTACTCGAATGCAAAGCACGCAGCCACGCAGGTTCGCGACATTTCGATCGAGGGTCTCGACCTTGCTGCGAACAATAAGTTGCTCGCTGTTTGCGATGTGAAAAAAAGCCAGATCACGGACTACTTTCAAAACGCAGCTCGCCAAATTCGATCGATGGCAAGATCGAATCAGATCGCTTCGAGCGTGCGCAGCTTGACACAGGGATTCCGCTCCTTCATTGATGATCGCAAAGACAGCGGTGTGGAATTGTCGGATGACAAGATGCAATTGCGTTCGTATTACCAATCCGTATTTGCAGCAGAATACAGCAAAAACAATCCTGGCAAGAACTACGATACCGATAGCAAGTTCTCGCAGCTCAATAGTTCTGCCATTGCATTGCAACATAGTTTCATTTCACAAAACCCTAATCCGCTCGGCAGCAAGCAAAAACTGGATGCAACCGAGTTTGGCACCAAGTACGACACGGCTCACAAAGCAAATCACCCCTACCTACGCGATGTGCTGGAGCAGTATGGTTTCTACGACATCTTCTTGATTGATCTTGAAAGCGGCGATGTTGTCTACACGGTATTCAAAGAAGTAGACTTTGCGACAAATTTGAACAATGGTCCCTATTCTCGCACAAATTTGGCGGAGGCTTTCCGAAAAGCAAGCAACCTAGGTAAAGAGGATGCTCCAGCCCTTGTCGATTTCGCTTGCTATAGCCCATCCTACGAAGCGCCCGCTAGCTTTATTGCCTGTCCTATTTTTGATGAGGACCGCAAAGTAGGTGTCATTGCGATTCAAATGCCCATTGACCGCGTCAACCAAGTGATGAACGTCGGCAATATCCTTGGCGAGAAAGGGGAAGCGTACCTAGTTGCTTCCGATAGATTACCTCGTTCCGATAGCAAGCTTGATACCGAAAATCGGACGATGATCAAAGCGTTCGTGACCCCAGCCAATGGCACAATGAAATCGAAAGCCATCGACTTGGCTCTGAACGGTCAAACGGGAGTAATGGAGGGGGCAAACTACCTAGGAAAGCCGTCGATTAGCGGTTACGCGCCGATTGATGTTTTAGGCCTCAAGTGGGCCGTCATAACCGAAGAGCCAACCGACACAGCACTTGCGGCTGTGGAAAAGGTAGCCGCAGCGACCAACCAAGCTCAAACAGCTCTCTTGTTCTGGGGCATTTGCTTGTCGTTGTTATCCACCGCAATCATTCTTCCTTTCGCTTGGTGGATCGTTCGCAACTTGATGCTTCCCATCAAAGCCACCATCGCAACCCTTCGCGATATCGCTGAAGGAGAGGGGGATTTGACACGACGATTGGACGCAAACCGAGGCGATGAACTCGGAGAGTTGGCCAAGTGGTTCAATTCGTTCGCCGACCGAATTCACGATATGGTTTGCACGATTTCTTCCAATTCGCAAGTCCTTGCAAGCAGCTCGCACCAACTTTCGTCCACCTCGGCACAACTTTCCCGTGGCGTTGCCGACAGCAAGCAACAGTCCGCCAGCGTGAGTGCTGCGGCCGAGCAAATGTCAGTCAACATGAAAGAAGTTGCAGACAGCACCGACGGCATGAGCCAAACGATTCGTTCGGTCGCTGCAAGTGTCGGAGAAATGAATCAAACGATCCGCGAAATCGCTCGAAATGCTGAAAAAAGTGCGACCGTCGCCGGCCAAGCGGCAAGCCTTGTCGAAATCAGCAACGACAAAATTTCGAACCTAGGTGAAGCCGCTGACGAAATCGGCAAAGTCATCGAAGTGATCCAGGACATTGCCGAACAAACCAACCTGCTGGCACTCAATGCAACGATCGAAGCTGCGAGAGCTGGTGAGGCAGGCAAGGGCTTCGCTGTGGTTGCCACGGAAGTGAAAGAACTGGCAAAGCAAACGGCAGCAGCCACCGACGACATTCGTACCCGCATCGAAGCCATGCAGGCATCGACCTCGGAAGCGGTTGAATCGATTCGAGAGATTAGCAAGGTGATCACCAACGTCAATGAAGTATCGCGTACGATCGCTTCGGCTGTTGAGGAACAAAGTATCACGACACGTCAGATTTCGGACAACGTAAGCACTACCGCTTCGGCTGCAGAGTCGGTTGCTCGCGGTGTTGCCGAGACTGCCTTGGCCAGCCGTGAAATCACCCAGAACATCACTCGTGTGGACAGCGTTCTGATGCAAACAGCAGAGGGAGCTGACGAATCCCGAGATGCAGGTACTCGGCTTAGCGAACTAGCCTCTGAGATGAACGGCTTGATCGGCCAATTCCGAATCAAGCCTAGCAAGGAGTACACTCACGTCAAGAACGCGATCTGAGTTAGCGATAACGAAGCGATCAAGGTAGTAGGCACAATCCGTATGCCGTAACGTCAAAAAACGATGGTTTTTGAATAGCGGACGGCAAATAGAATGTGCCTACTACCACCTTGGTCTTGAACGGAGGACGGCTCGTGGAGTGAGTTCGTCGAAGGAATGATTTTCAATCGGATGGAAAAGGATGAACTCTATGTCGAGCGACCTAAGTACCGGGGTGACTCCCCTTCGAGCAATCGTCGCTGACGACACATCCCTCTATCGAAGAATGATCACCGATATCCTGAAAGCAATTCCTGGCGTTGAGGTGGTCGGTGCTGCGTTTGACGGCGAAGACTGCTTGACCATGGCCGACAGGCTCAAGCCTGACTTGATAACCCTCGATATGCAAATGCCACGTCGCGATGGTTTGTCGACGCTCCAGGAAATCAAACGTCGCAAGCTGAGCGCCGAAGTCATTATGGTTTGCTCGCAGACGGTCGAGAGCGCCGAACAAACTTTGCAGGCCTTCCGAATTGGCGCTCTCGATATGATCCTGAAGCCAAATTCGAGTGACTTCGCTGCCAACAAAAAAGACCTTGAGACACAGCTTCTCAATCAAGTCTTAGCCGTCCGAACGCGAGGCGGGAAGCGAGCCACTTCGGCAGTTGCTTGTCGCGTCAGAACTCAGCAGACGGCCTACTTTGCTTCTAAGCCGACAAAGAATGGTCGCATCAAGACTCCCAAATGCGTTTGCATCGGTGTCTCGACTGGTGGCCCACAAGCCTTAGGTGTGTTGATTCAAGGTCTTCCGGGTGACTTGCCGGTTCCCATATTCATCGTGCAGCATATGCCTCCCTTATTCACGAAAAGTCTAGCTGAGCATTTGAACCGAAACGGGCAAATTCCTGTCGTGGAAGCGGTCGACGGAGAAGTCGCACTCAATGGAAAGGTTTATATCGCTCCGGGCGGAAAACATATGAAGGTCGAAAAAAATCCAATGGGCTTCAAGATTCGAATAACCAATGATTCCCCGATCGGTTCTTGCAAACCAAGTGTGGATTATCTTTTCCATTCGGTGGATGACTGCGTGGGAGGGGAAGCACTTGCAATTATTTTAACAGGCATGGGAAGCGATGGTTTGGCGGGCTGCAAACGATTGCACGCAAGCGGTGCAAGAGTGATCGCTCAGGACCCCGATAGTTGCGTGGTGTATGGAATGCCCCGACAAATAGCGGAAAACAACCTCGCACATGAGATTCTTCCCTTGAATGCCGTTGCATCGAGAATCGTCCAAATTCTTTCTAAGCAAAGCGTACTATGCAGCTAACTCCAACCAATGTCGAATTCATCTTCGACTACATCGAAGACTTGTGTGGTATCGCCTTGGATGACACCAAAGGCTATTTGATCGAAGCGAGGCTGGGGCCGCTCGTAAAACAGCTCGCGTTCAAATCGCCGATGGAGTTGATCGAAAAAGCAAAGCAGCCGTCGGGCGAGGCAATTCGAAAGGCACTTGTCGAAGCGATGACGACTCGCGAAACGTTTTTCTTCCGCGATAGCAGTCCATTCGAGGCGTTGCAGTTTAAGGCACTACCTGAAATGCTCGACGGAAAGTTGAAAGAAAACAAGAGGAAGTTGCGAGTATGGTCAGCGGCCGCTAGCACCGGGCAGGAAGCCTGCTCTATCGGAATCGTTATCTGTGAGATGATTCCGGACATGCATAATTGGGATATCCAAATCCTTGCGACAGACATTTCGGAAGATGCCTTGGCCAAAGCGAGAACGGGTATCTATACCAAAATGGAGATGGAGCGTGGATTGCCAAAGCAATACGTGAGCAAGTATTTTTCTCCAGTCAGCGGCGGATTCAAGATCACCGATTCGATTCATCGTCTCATTAGGTTTCAACAACTCAACCTGCTCGCACCGTTTCAATTCCCAAATCTGTTTGACATTATTTTTTGTCGGAACGTCGCGATCTACTTTGAAAAGAAAGTCAAAATTGATCTCTTTCGGAGGATGCTCAACTTGATGCCTTTAAACGGGACTCTTTTTGTGGGGGCCTCGGAATCGCTGTTTGATTGCGGGACAGAGTTTCGTCCCATGCAACATTGCAAAAGCACGTTTTATCAACCCAATCTTTTGACTTTGCCGCCAGGAACCATCAATACAACCTCACCTACTCTTATGCGTCCATTGACATCAGCGCCACCATCGCAGGCACCCTCAACATCCTTTTCACTTCGACCTGTCAAGTAAGAGTTTTCGACATGAAGACCTTCGCAATCATCGTATTCGCTGAATCGTGTTTGTTTGCCGGAATCGCGAGCTCGCAAGACGGCCCCGTTCAATCCGGCCCCGTTCAATCCGGCCCCGTTCAATCCGGCCCCGTTCAACGCGGAACGTCCGCTGATGCGTTGTGGGGCCACCCCTCAACCAATTATCTCATCTTGCCTAGACCCTCGACGCACGGCAATAAAGGACAGCCTCATACCTACGTGGCACCCAAGAATCCTATCGAATCCAAACCAGCCTCGCCCTATGCCTACGGCTGGTTCGGGACAAAACCATCGCAGCACTGGCATCGACAGTTTGGCAGCCAGAACGCTTACACCCAGTGGACGCTACGGTAACGCATGCTCGACTAGGCTAGTGTGCCAAAGCGGTTCGCTATCGCCGAGAGTGACCCTTCATTGCCAAACCAGCCATTAGGTTAATAAGGCATATTTCGGGAGAGCGAGGCTCCTGCCGAGCTTGCGACGCCACGGTTCGGCAGGAGCCTCACCCCACCGCTGTAAACATCTTTGCAAAGTCAATTCCATTGAAAACCTTAGGGAGGGCGAGGCTCCTGCCGAGCCAACGGTGCAAAGGTTCGGCAGGAGCCTCACCCTCCCGAGCAACGAATTGCTG